>CACBXG010000004.1 GCA_902543145.1 uncultured SAR116 cluster alpha proteobacterium
CGAGAGATTAAAAATATTCATTAAAGAATTTAGGAGTAAAATATGACAAATAAAAATTCCCTAGAAACAATAACAGTAGACATTACTGAAATTGAAAAAATTCAATCCTTATTATTAAAAACAAATTATGAACTTAATGAAATTTGGACACCAGACCAAGGAAATGAAGTTCAAGTATGGACTAATAAAGAATTAAAAAAAACAATTCATGTTAATATTACCGAAGATAATCCCATAGAAGATAATACAACAAAAGTTGTAAATGAGCTTATCGACTTGTGGGTTGAACTGAGAGCAATAAGAAATGCAGTTGAAGATTACGAAGATGATTATACTTACAAAACAGTAAGAGAGCTATCTGCTTACGAAAAATATAACTCTAAAGTCGAAGAATTTGAGGAAGAATGGAAAGATGATGATAATCATTTAAAGAAAATATTTAAAGAAAATATAGATCCGTCTGTTCTAGCGTTTTTAGATCTAGACGAAGACGACAAATTATTATTAACTAATTAATAAGGGGATTATTATGTTAAATAAAGAACAGTTAGAAGCGTCTGAAATAAAAGACGAAAGAGTGTTAGTTTTAGCTGGTCCCGGAACAGGTAAAACAACAACCTTAGTTAGTCGTTATAAGTATCTTATTAATCAAGGAATAAAACCTGAAGAAATCATATGCTGCACTTTTTCTAAAAAAGCTACTGATGAAATTAAATCAAGGATAGAAAAAGAATTAAAACTTGATGTAAAAAATTTACCCATTGGAACTTTTCATGCTCTAGCAAACAGAGCTCTAAAAAAATTAGCAAACACTATTAATATTAACGTTCCAAAGGAAGTACTTAGTGAAAAAGAACGAAGAGATATTATAACTAATTTAAAAAACGAAAATCCTAAAATACTTGATGAATTAAAGTATTTGGATCAACTTCCAAGTAATGTGCTTCAATACTTAGATCAAGTAAGAGAACAACTACTTGACCCTGAAGATGCAGCCATAGAAGCATCTGAAAAAGGTGATCCTATTATCATAGCATATGCTGATATGTATAAGTTGTATGAGGAATATCTTTCTCAAAATGGCTTAGTGGATTATACAAGAATGATCCAATATGCTTATAAAGCATTCGCTGCTGATGCAGAAAAAGATAAATCTTATATAAGTCAATTTAAACATATTTTAATCGACGAATATCAAGATATAAATTTTGCCCAAAAATCTATGGTAGATCAATTGTTAAAAGGTGGTTCATCCTTATGGGTTGTTGGAGACGACGATCAAGCAATTTATGGCTGGAGAGGCAGTAATGTAAAATTCATATTAGAGTTTGAAGACAACTATATTGATGCCAAAAAAGTAATTTTAAATACTAACTATAGATCTGAAAACAAGATTGTTATTGCAGCAAACAACTTAGCCAAACGATTTGTTGAAAGGCATCCCAAAAATATAATATCTTTTGGTAATGATGAAGGTGAAGTATCTGTCTTTAAAAATAAAGATGAAGATCAAGAAGCTTCAAAGATACTAGATTTAATTAATAATAGATCTAAAGAAAAGCAGTATAAAGACATTGCTATTCTTGCTCGAACCAATACTCTGCCAAAAGCAGTTGTTAAAGAGCTAAGTAGTTCAAATATACCAATGGTTCTAAAAAATAATGTAAATTTATTTAATGATTCATCTACTAAAGATTTACTAACTGCTGTTGCAATTGCGAGCGATATCAAACCTCAAATAGGCTGGGATAAAAAAATCAGTCCTAAGTTGTACGGATTTTCAAAGAAATTATTAGAAGAAAATAATTGGCAAACCAAAATAAAATCTCTGTCAACTAGTGTTAAAAATCAACTATCACCAAAATTAAAAGAGAGCGAGAAGAAAAGTAAAGAAAAAGAAATTGAGAATTGCCAAAGCTATCTTGCCCGATATGAGAATGCTTCTAAGGCTTTCCAAGTAATAAGTACTTTGTTTAACCAACCAAAGGATGGAAATGGTGTGTACATTGGAACTATTCATGGAGCAAAGGGATTAGAATGGGAAACTGTAATTATCATGGGTTGTGAAGATGACAAATTACCTCATTCATTAAATAGTGATGTGTGGGAGATAGAAGAAGAAAGAAGAGTTGCATACGTTGGAATAACAAGGCCAAAAACAAATCTTTTCTTAACTTGGTCTGAATCAAGAGATGGGACAGATAAACTACCATCGCCTTATCTAAGTGAAATACTTGATAAAAAAGCTGATGAGAAAGTTGCAACGAAAGAAAAAGTTTCTAGATATACACCTATGATAGAAGACTGGAGTATTCAAGCTAAAGAACATCAGAAAAAAATAGAAAGACTAAGACTTGTTCAAATTCATAGAGAAAAAAAGAGAAGAGAAGAATTTATTGCAGAAAAACAAAGAAGAGCAGAGTTGATTGCTGAAAACCGAAGGGCAATAAATACCTCTATTGCAGATGGCATGGGGCAGGGTAGTGGCTGGATAAAAGATACTGGTAATGGGTTTTTATTAGAGGTAGGTTACAGCGCGATAAAGGGCGGACCTTCAGAAAAAGAAAGACATGATATACTATCAAAAGTATTTAGTGGTCAAATTGAAATGCCCGACACATTAAAACAAGAAGTAGCTAAAACATGGGGTAAACCTAACTCTATTGAACGCCTTAAAAAAATGAGAAATACTATTAACGTTGCTCTAGGTGCTCAAAAAGCAAAAACAAATTCTTCACAACAAGCTATTGAAAAATGGGAAAGAGATTTAAATCATATTGATAATATTTTAAAATAGCTGGAATGAAAAATATACTTTTAATGGAGAAATGAAAAAAGTGGATCATATTAAACACATAGCTGAAAATGTGATTAAAACATTTGATAAAGTATCGAGTTTAATTAAGTCTCAGACTTCAGAAAATAAATCAATTGATGCTACTAACATTGCATCCATGAATACTTTTACCAGTGCAAGGGCTCTAGAAAATATTAAAGATATAAATATTTTCAATAATTCTCAAATTAAGAAATTCTCAGAAGAACCAGCAGTTGCAAGAATACTTTGTGAAGACGAGAACGGTAAGCAGAAATTATATTATATTTCTAGAGCAACTCCAATATCTGGCTTAAATGATGAAAAAACAAAATTTGCTAGTTATGGTTCACCAGTTGGTGCTTTAGCTGCACGCAATGTTGGAAGTGAATTTTTATTACCAAATGGTGAATACCTTGAAGTTATAGAAAAATCAATGCTTAAACCTAGTAGAAATCTTGATGGCTGGGACTCAATAAACACTTTTATATCATCGAACAAATTTAAAGATATAACTGTAAAATCCCTGAAAGTATTTTTAAAGAACAATGAAAACAATCAAGACTTCGAAATAGAAGATAAACTTAGTAAAATTCTTGCAGTAGAAAATGATACGTCAAATATATATGAAGGAAAAAAAAGAGATATAATTGAAAGAATGGGTTTAAGAGATCAACCAATTCTAGATGAATATCAAGACGAAATTTTTAGAATGCCTATTAATAAAAAGCTAATTATTTTAGGACCACCCGGCACTGGGAAAACAACTACTTTAATCAAACGTTTAGGACAAAAATTAAATAACCAAAATTTAGATGAATCAGAAAAAAATATAATTAGAAATGCTAGTATTTATAATGATGAAATGCATTTTGATAGTTGGATGATGTTTACACCGACAACATTATTAAAACAATATTTAAAAGAAGCATTTTCAAGAGAAAACGTGCCAGCATCTGATCTTCGAATAAAAACTTGGGATGATCATAGGAGGGAACTTGCTCGATCAATATTTTCAATTTTAAAAACTGCAAACGGTGGTTTGTTTATTCTTAATAATTCAAACATTATAACATCACATGCCATATCAAATCCGTTGACTTGGTTCAAAGAATTTCATAACTGGCAAAAAAATAATTTCTTTTTAAATCTTAAAAAATCTATTCTTATTTTAAATCAAGATGAAGATTCTAGTATAAATAGTATTGTACAGAATCTTGTAAAAATTTTAGAAAATATTGAGGATGTTAATATTGTTGAAGTTTTTGGAGAAATTGCAGCAAAACAAGATAAACTTCGAGAGATTGATAATGATTTAAAATCTTCAATAAATAAAATAATTAACTTATTTTTTAATACTCAGTTAAATAATGATGATGATTTTTTGAATAAAATTGCTAATTTTTTAGATACTTTTGTCGAGTTAGCTGAAGATGAGGATAATGAAATCGATGATGAAGAAATGGAAGAAGAATTAGAAAACGAACAATTAATTATTCCTTCTCATCAAAGATTAACTAACGCCAAAAATACTCTAGAGCGTGTTATTAAAGCAGAAGCACGTGCTGTAGTAAGTAAACGTACCTTAAGTAAAAAACTCAAAAAATTTTAAAATTATAGAATGGTTAAATTCTCGTAACTTAGATCAAAACTCAAAAATCAACCTTGGAAACTTACTTCAAAAACAATCAGATCTTAGAAAATTAATCAATCCGTTAAGTAAATATTTAAACAGAATTCCAGCCAGATATAAAATCTACAGAAGTGATATGAAAAATAATTCCAGTTGGTATATAAATGATTTTAAAAATGAAAATATAAATGATCTTGAAATTGATATTATAATTTTATCAATACTAAAATCTTATAATCAGTTTATTGAAAGACAAGATATCTTCAATAAGATTGATGAACCTGTTTGGTCACCACTTAAAAAGATTTTAACTCTATATAAAAATCAAGTTTTAATTGATGAAGCTACTGATTTTTCATCTGTGCAATTAGCATGTATGTCAGCATTATCAAATCCAAAAATTAAATCTGTTTTTTTATGCGGGGATCTAAATCAACGTCTAACTAATTGGGGAATTAAAACAACTGATGAATTAGAAAAAATTTTTTCAAAGTTAGAAATTAAGAAATTAGACATTCCTTATAGACAAAGTAAACAACTACATGATTTCTCTAACCAAATAATTAAAAATATGGATGAAAATTTTGTTCCAATAAAAACTCATAGTGAAGATTTGTTCGAAGGTGTCTCACCTTCATTAATAACAAATGCTATTACAAAAGAACAAGAAGTAGATTGGTTGGCAGAAAGAATTAAAGAAATAGAAAATTTTGTAGGAAAAATTCCTTCAACAGCAGTTTTTGTTAATTCAGAAGATCAAGTTCAAGTAATAGGTGAATTACTAGGTAAAGCTTTAGAAAAATATAACATTAATGTTGTGCCTTGTTTTATGGGGCAAACAACTGGACAGGACAATGATGTGAGAGTTTTTGATATTCAACATATAAAAGGGCTTGAATTTGAATCAGTTTTTTTTGTTTCTATAGATGATTTATTTATTAAAAATCCTGAGCTTTTTGATAAGTACTTATATGTTGGTGTAACTAGAGCCGCAAATTACTTTGGATGTACATGCAAGAGAGAATTACCTAAAAAGATTGAATATCTAGAACCATTTTTTGAATCAGATTGGAGATGATTTAATACAAGATTTAGATTTTACAAAAGATCGTCCTTTAATAAAATTTTCCAATGAAATGTTATATGAGTTATCAATTTTATGTTTTACTAATAGCAGACTAGATTTAGAAATAGCAACATTAATTTATGAAGAGCTTAAGTTACGAAAAAGTTCAAGTTCAAAAAAATTATTATCTGATATTGTGTTAAAATTTTCGTTAATAAATCATGAACCTATTATATGGTTAAATAATGCGAGATTAATAATAAAACAAATAAGAAAAATTGATAATAAATCAAAAAATTTAAACTCTATTTATGTAATTCTTCGAGATGGGTACTCTAATCAAAACCTAAGGTATGGAGTTTATGTAGGTGAAACTTCAAAGTCACCAGAAGAAAGATTTTCACAACACAAATCAGGAATAAAATCTGCGAGAGGCATACCCAAATATGGCATCCAAATTTTACAAAGCTTATGGCCTTATGGAAAAGTGAATAGCACCAAAAAATTATGCTATGAAACTAAATTAAATTTAACTTTAAAAAAGGTTATACCAAAAGTCTCAGGTAATTTTGACCTAAAGTTATGGAACAAATGTTGAATTTGTTAAAAATATTAGTTAAATATATTTCCTTGCTTATTAGCTATTATAATTTTTAATTTTCTCATTAATTCTGGGATTTTTCCATCTTTACCGTACGATCTTATTTCTTTATTAAAATTTTTTGTAATGTCTTTATAAGGTTCCACTTTTTCTATAAATTGATCAATTCTATTGGTAAAAAATTTGTTCAATTTATTAGCACGTGATTTTGGAATATTATCAATAAATGAATATGGTATGATCTTGTTAAAATATGGTTTCATATCTAACAATATTGACGACATTAATATAGCTACTTCAATCTTAATAAGAATGTTAGAGGCACGATTAGTAGCAAGTTTAGACAAATATGGCAAATGACAGGTAACATAAGGTTCAAAAGAATCCAAAAATATATGACTAATGTCTTGTTGATCAGAATTAATTTGATTTGAAGATAAATAAGTCCTTACGCACAAACTATTTTTATGGAGGTGACATATAAATAAACCATTTTTTGAAGGAACTGGTATGATATAATAATTATTGTTATAAAATAGATTTTTATCTTCGTTATCTAGAAATTTAAAATATGATTGTATAACTATAGAAAAAACACATAGGTATTTTAATTCTTCTTTAATGACTTCATATGCAATATCAAATTCCTTCATATTTTTGTTGGCATGTCTTTCAAAAATTCTCTCAAAAGCATGCATACTGATTTCAAAGCCACCTGCGTAACTAGTATCAAAATCAAAAGGATTTTTAGAAAAATGAATAATAGAACTAAATAAATTTTCTTCATCCCATTCTTTTTCATCGTTGTACTTGGATGCAACTAAAAAAGTAATTCCAAAACAAGGGTTTTTACGGGTACCAAATTCTGTTTTATGAAGAGCAAATTTTTTTGTGCTTTCAAAGTATGAATTAACTTTTTTCCAAGATCTATTAGAAAAATTATAATTTTTAAATTCAGTGAAAAAATAATCTAGTGTTTGATTTACTATTTGATCAGATCGGAAAATAAACTGCTTAGCTAAGCCTTTTTTTAATTGTTGTTGTTCCATTAAATTATTTTAATAGAATATTTTTATCCAAGTAAAGTTTTGTAAATTTAAAAGAATATATAAAGTATATAATCATAAAATTGATTCACAGAATTTTTATAATTATACCAATAAACATCTCTTAATTTCCAATTGTCATATTTTTCTTATTTCAGCGTTTATGTAATAGATCGCTAAAAAAAGGAGAAGAAATTTATGACAATTCTAAACATTCAATTTGATGATGTTCATTTTTTAAATGATGTAAAATTTGGAAGTATAAAATTTCAGCCATTAAAATTCTTATTTAAGAATAAACCCTCAAACTTAAAATCAATGGACCAACTTTTTGAAGAAGAGCTAGTGTCAGTTGAAGAAATTGGAATTGATGGTCGTGTAGAAGAAGTAAATGTTAAAAATTTTAGTAAAGATTTTCTATTTGTTCCTGACGGTGAAGCAATTGTAGGAGCAAAACAAAATAGAATAGCTGAAAGATCAGTAATTATTGCACCATACTTTTCCCAAAAGATACCTGTAAAATGTGTTGAACAATATAGATGGAATTATGAAGAAGGTACAGAATTTGCAAAAAGTGATTTTGTACTTCATCCAAAAGCTAGGGAGGAAAAAGCAGAGCTACTTAAGAAAGGCGAAAATAGCAAAATACAAAATGCAGTTTGGAATAACATAAGCAATTTGTCTGAAAAACATGAAGTTAGTTGTATGTCAATGGATTTAGGCGACATACTTCATAGTTCCAAAAAATATTATGACTTTGATTATTTCGATAGAATAAAAGATACAAACTTTAACGCTTACATAGTTTCTGGTGCTGGTAGAACATACATAGAGTTTTTTTATGATGATGAAGTATGTAAAAGACATGTCAAAAAATCGATTAAAGGTTGGATGGCAGATGCTGACGATTTGACAAGGACCGTTGATATCAATAAAGAAGAAGTCGTTAAATCATTTATCAAAAGTGAGTGGAAAGAAGAAGACTCTATTTCTATCGAGCAGGCGTTTAGTTCTGATTTGAAGAACAGTGGAAGATGTATTTTTTTAGCTCAAAATTTAATTCATGCTTATTATTATGTTTAAGGAGAGTTCTTGATGTGCGAAGGATGCGAAGAAATAATTAATGAAAAAAAACCTGTCATAAGACAGGCCGCTTTTAAGTATAAAAATGATTTTGTTGGAGCAAATGAATTAATCTCAATAATTAATGTTAAGTTTTTTAGTTGGAAAAGAAAACAAGAAGGACCTATTCAGGTAAATAACAGCTTTTTTCATAAGATTGCTCATAATGCTGCGATTGATGAAATAAAAGAATATGAAGTAAGTATTGATAGTCCAGACCATAAATCATTAGTTGAAAAAATACATTTTCATGATCCTTCTTCCTTTGTATTAGCGCAAAGAATAATGAAGGATTGCTCTCCAGAAGAAAAAGACGCTCTCATGTCAATAGTTAATAGGGAAGATCCCGAGGAATTTGCAAATAGATACAATATTAATTATGCAAATGCAGTTCAAAAAAGAAGACGAATAGTCAAAAAAATTAAAGACAGACTATTTTCAAAAAACTTGGAGAGAAGTCATGGATAAGAACTTAATCACATTATATGAACTTCAGTTATATGTTAAATCATGGGGTAACAGTAATAATGACAGGGTTAAAATATTTTTAGAAAATGTTTTTCAAATGGGGATTTCATCAAGATACGATGATATTTTTCCAATGACAGAATTTGAATATGGTGATTTGTTAATATTGGACCAAGAATTTATCTATGATGAATATATAAAATTTTTAGAAAAAAATGAGATTTTTGACGATGTTCTTTTTTACATCGCAGAGAACGAATATCAAAATTTCTATGAACAAATTAAATATGCTTTCAAACCATTAGAAGATATAACAAAACACTTTAAAACTAGAAAAAAATTAATTGAAGAAGAAATAGAAAGGAAAAGACAAGAAGAAATCGAACAAAAAAAACGTGAAGAATTAATGAAAAAATTACGCGAAGAAATTCAAAACGAAAGTGAAAATGAAGAATACAAATCAACATCATTTAAAAGAGAAATAAATGCAAGTGAGAGTATAGAAATGTCGCAGATGATTGATTTAAATTCATTTTTCCCAAGTGGTGATATTTATACCCCACCTGAAACATTTGAAGAAAAATTACAAAGGCAAATGGGGGTTAATATCAACAAAGATTTACAAGCAAATATTTATGCTCGTATTAGAATAGAAGAGCATCTAAAAGAAATTAATAAATTAAAATCAACACTTACAAATATTTTTTCAAATTAGTTTGCATTAATAATCATGCTTAATGTTTTAATAAAACCACACTAAATTTATCATTAATTGGCCATAATTTAGTTTTACATTAAATTTATGAAATTATTTATATATATTTTTTATATTGTTCTTTTCAGTTTTCTTACTTCATATAGTCTAGGAAAAGATAAATATAACTTTGATTTAAAAATTATATCTGACGATTATTCTATAAAAAATCATATTGAAGACAGTATTTTTAAAAATTTAAAAAAATTTAAAAATATTGAAATAAATAAAAATTTAGATTTTAGAGATGGCACTCCTTCTGTCATATTATATATTTATGGAAAAAAACACACTAATAGCAACATAAATAATAAGATAATAACATTTACAATTGCCCATACCTCTAACACTGAATTTATGAACTTAATGGGTGAAGTTTTTGGTGATGATAAATTCAATGAAAGTTCACAGAGAATGAAAGAGATTACGAGTGATCTTTTAATCAACAAAAAAGCGATCTTGAAATATTTGAATGTGGCTTCTATTGATAACATTAAACAAATTGATGAAGCTACCGAACAAATCCTTTTTAGTTTGTCAAAAAGAATAAAAAATTACTATCTTCAATGATCATAGTAGCTGAATTTTAAAATAATACACATTTTACGCTTAACTATATGATTTTAACAATAATTTTTATATTATATATTTCAGGATTTATAATAAATTGACATAATTTAAATTAATTGCAATTCTAAATAATGTTTAAAATTTTAACATATTTCCTTTTCATTATAATTTTTTTAATAAAGAATATATACGCATCTGACTCGAAGTTTTTAAATGTTAGTCAATTATTAGTTAAAAATTATGGATGGGAAACTCATGAAATTGGTCCTTTTGGACAGTTTTACACACTTACTCTTGATTCAAAAGGAGATTCAATTTTAGATCTTCATCAAATTATCAAACGTAAGTTTGGGGGTAATAAATCAACAAAAATATGCGAAATTTTTTTGATAGGAAGAAAACTTATCATCAAAAATGAACACCTAATTAAAACTAATTACTCTCAAGAAAAAGCCAAAAAAGCTAGAAGAGAATATGTTTTATATGGAAAAAACTTATCTGAAAAAGAGTGGATGTTATCTGATCAATTTAATTGGTTAACAGTTATCGCAGAAGGAACTAATTCTTCATCACCAACTCAAGAAATTTTTAACAAAGTTTTAACTGTGGTTGATTGTGATAATTTTAATGTATTTGTAAAATATAAAAACAATAAAATTAAGTTCCCAAATAGAATTTTAATAAATCCAGAATATTTATTTCTAGATATGGTGAACGTTACTTCAAAAAATTCAGGAAAAATTAAGGATATTTTTAAAGAGATGAAATCTCTAGTTGATAAAAATATAAAAAACATTAAGAAGGGCTCAAATTATCTAATAAAAGTTGGATTTTGGACAAATAGTAAAGAAAAACTTTTTTTTGAAAAATTAGCTAAATCAGTAAAGCCAGATAATTTAATGTTAGCTGGTGATATTTGTGAGTTAAAGGGTACCGAAGTATGTGGCAAACTTCTTGTTTCTTTAGATAAGGCTGAGGATCCAAATCAATGGTTAACAGATCTGTCCAACATGATAAAACAAAATAAGAAATAATTATAAGAATTACCTTATATTAAATTAAGTAAAAATTTTAACAATAAAAATAATTAAATATTATTTTCAATAACCTGTTTACAATTAATTTTGATTTATGTTCCTTACTTTTTCACACAAATAACCTATTGGTTCAAACATTGGCTTATATTTTGGAAGATCCGCTTTAATTTCAAAAATTCTTTCTTTACATTCATTTTCTGTTTTGTAGGGGCCCCTTGTATCCGCTAAATTTTCGCAATTATTTGGAATAGTTTCTTTTCCTTTTAAGCAAACCATCAGATTTGCCTCATAAAATTTCTTTTCGGTTTTCTTTATTTTTCTGTATGGATTTAGAATATCTATATTAGCAGTTCGTAAAAAATTAGAGACTTTTTTTTCAGTAATTAAATAGCCATTTGGACTATAATGTTTCTCAGTTTGGAGTGTTGCGCCTAACACTGACTCACCTTCTTTTCTTTTTTGTTGGCTTACAACAATTTTACCATTTTCAAAAATAGCAAACCCATTTCTTCCGTGATAACTTTTATTATGACTTAAATGACAATAGTTATTTTTTATTCTTGGAACAAAAATGTCGAGTACCTGTATATATCCGTCTGCGACAGTGACATTGTATCTTAATAGAAGCTCTTTTTTACCATTATTGTTAATGTCTTTGAAAATTGGTTCATAAAAATATTGAATAGGGCCGTTTATATCAAAAGTGTCACAAGGTTGATGTAATCGATCAGATTTATGGATTTTCCCAATCCTAACTTTTGCACTATGCATCCCTACAGTATAAGCGATTTCTTTTTCCTTTCCTCTTGCAAGAATATACCAAGTTTCTATGTAAGGTTTCCCCCATACTGATACATACTGGTTTTGGCTTCCGTTAATTTTTACAAGAATATTATCATCATCATCATTCTTATTAGACCCCCATTGATGAAGTGTTCTTGTAAAAAAGAATTGTAAGAATTCATTTGAATATTCACCATCAAGAAAAGATGTTGGTGTCTGTTTGGTTTTTCTATCATAAATAGTATTTATTGCATTTGTTATGTTTGCATTTTCACTACCTAAATATTTAGCTATTAGATAATCTGATTTATGAAAATTGGATTTTTTATATTCTATAGATGATTGCGATAATAAACTTTCAAGATTTGAAGGGGAGGCATTAGCAGCGGGAACTGCTAATGCAACTAGGAGGTTTATAAATGAAACACAAAATACTTTTAGGTTCATAATTACATTTATAAGCCTAATTTAGACTTGATTATGCATGAAATAAGGTAAGTTCGTGGCAAATAGTAAAATTACAATATCTATTAATAAGGATAAGAAAAGTTTCCAGACATGTATTCTGATGAATTAGTAAGAAATAAAAAAATTGGGAATAGGTAAGGGGTCAAGTCTTGCGCGATTGGTTCAATTAAAGGAAATAGTGGAAAATATATTTTTGTTTTGCATAAAATTAATGCAAGAGGAATAAAACCTAAAAAAGC
This sequence comes from uncultured SAR116 cluster alpha proteobacterium, assembly GCA_902543145.1. Taxonomy (GTDB): domain Bacteria; phylum Pseudomonadota; class Alphaproteobacteria; order Puniceispirillales; family Marisalimonadaceae; genus Marisalimonas. Next base: position 12,603 of record CACBXG010000004.1, read on the forward strand.
TATAATTGGGAACAAAATTACAGAAATATTAAGAGTGTATTTTTTACGTTTAAATTCGGGTGAAGTAATTTTTGATGATATTATGTAAACACGAACTGCATTTATTATGCACCAAAATATCATCAAGAAAGCAATTCCTAAAGTTGAATAAAATAACATAGCACCCATGTACGACAAAGTTATTGATCTATCTTGTTCAATCATGAGGATATCAACAAATTCTGCCGTGAAATTAAGGCATATTATATAAGCACAAACTAATGGTAAAACTCCATAGTACCAAAACCATCTATCCAGTTTATCTATAATCAACATTTGATCAGTCATAATATAAATACTATCATGAACAAGAGATTTTTAAAAAGTCTTAGTAATGGAAGATGGCTATAAGATTGTTGGGAATATTATAATATGAGAAGTCAATTTGAGAGTTTGTTTACAAGCAAAGACATTATACGTGCTAAATATCCAAACGGCTGGGTAGGGTGGTTAAATGATAAAATGTCCGATGATGACGATGGTCGTTTAACACGTTTTACAACAATGGATGGAAGATATATGTATTGCATAGTTGAAAGACTAATTGATTATGGATTCAAACCACCTGAGTTAATTGATGATACAATCTATTTTCATGACTTTTATTTAAATGTTTATGAATACCTTGATTATGCAAAATATGACTATTCAAAATATATGATTAAAACCCCATATTGGCTTAATATTCAGTCTCAACCAAAGAAAACTATTAAAGACATCTATGAGTCAGGTTTAGATTTTTATGAGTATAACGGATTGGATTATTCAATAAATTAATTTTAGTCAAAATCATTTAAGCTTTACCTGTATGTATTATTTTGATTAAGTATTAATATCAAAAATTAAACAGGATTTCATAATGGCAGATAAACCATATGGTGATTATTGGGACAGATCTGATTTACTTGAAGAAGTAAAATCATTATATCAAAAACTTCATGGTACCAGACCAGAGGTTGGTTTGTACGATGATTTAGAAATTAAATCCTTAAACGAAGAACTAGCGGATTTAAGAGGGGAAATTATAAAGAAAAATTTATAAGTGACTTGTTTTCTTTGAACCAAATATAATTAAAGGCATCATTCTCGTTTTCAAAAAACTCAAAATATTTCAACGGCACTATACTTAATCCTACATTATTTAAATTAAATAAACCAAACAACCCTATAGTACACGGGTTTAACCCAGTCATTGAACCAGTTTTAGAGTAACTACATGATTTAACTAAATACGAACTTTTGCATTCCGTTTGAATATTAGGAGCATGTAATTGGCATATCTGCGATTTAACGGCACCTAAAAGACGAAAGGTCTTTTCATATGTTTCTGAATTATTAATTTCAGCTTTTATACATTTTTTTATTGGTTGAATTAATGAATACATATGATCTCCATATCCAATTAAAACTTTTTTTTCTTTATAGTCTATAATCTCTTTTCCAAAGTATTCTCCGGGATTTAACCTGAAGTTTTCATAGTCAGAAATATAAAAATTTCTAGAATAATCAGATAACCAATTACCTGACATAGTCTCTACTTTAAAACACGGATATGTAAGATTTTTCCATTCATCAGTAATTTTTATTTCATTATATTTTGGAATGTCTAAAAACAAAGGATATGGAACTTTGTTTAAATAAGGGAGCCCAAATATTAAAACGATTAATAAAATAATAATTTTTTTATAAAGTTTGTTATATAGAAACGAAAACATTTCAGCTTCTATTTTTCATCATTTGTTCATTTTTAATTCTTAGTCTTACAACCTCAGCGAATAATATAAGACTCAATAAAGGCCAAATTATACAAAAAATCCAAACATTAATTTCTTCGTAAGTAATGCCAAGTATATTTGCTAAATCTACAAGTAAAACTACACAAAAATTAAAGACTATATCAATCCATTCAATACCACTATTAGCCAAATCATCTATCCAAAATTTAACAATTTATTTTAAACTTAAACTAATAGTGATTTTAGGCCTAAAAAAGGCTTAATAATGATTATTTGTGGGTATTTGTTCTCAAAACGCTAATACTCAATTTATGTTTTTTAAAGACTTAACCTCTGCAGATTCAATTAAATTTCCGTTTAAAAATAAATCCCACTCATTCATTATTTTATGTCTTTTATTTAATAAATTTGTTCTTAAATAAGCACTCTCTGTTTTATTATTATTCTGATGTGACAAGCATAATTCTATAGCCCTTCTAGAAAAATTATGCTGTTCTTCTGCCCAATCTCTGAAAGCGGATCTAAATCCATGAACAACTGATAATTTATGAATTTCTGGGTAGTTTTCTTTTAAAAATTGAAGCATTGCGTTATTAGAAATATGGGTATTAGGCTTTATGCCGGGAAAAACATAAACTTCATCTGAATAGGGACGGATTTTTTCCAAAACATTAATTGAACTCTGATTTAAAGTTACTGTATGTGCAACTCTAGTTTTAATTCTATCCTCTGGAATATTCCACACTTTAAAATCTAGATTAAATTCATCCCATCTTGCTCCAATAACCTCACTTGTCCTTGAGGCAGTAAGAATTAAAAAAAGTAGCGACATACCAGAAAATAAGTTTGAGTTTTTTAATTGGTTTATAAAACTAGGAAGTTTTTCATAGGGAAGTGAGCGATGATGTTTCACTTTTTTAATTGTTGCGGATTTAGGCAGTAGATATACTAAATTATCATTTAAAGTTGCAGGGTTAGGGAAGTCTCTATACTTCAATGCAATCGACCATGATAGTATTTTTTCAATTCTTTGTCTTACTCTTGAAGCTGTTTCGTGTTTAATGCTCCAAATTGGTTTAAGAATATTTAAAATATGATTGTTAGTGATATGATATACAGGTAATTTACCAATTTTTGGAAATACATATTTCTCTAGGGTAGATGTCCATTGCTTAGCGTGTTTTTTATTAGTCCATTGAACCTGATGAGTTTGAATGTACTCAGATGCTGCAATTTTAAATGTCATAGATTCTTTTTTAATTCTATCAATTTTAATAGTATTTTTTTCTAAAATAGGATCAATATCCTTAAGGATTAAAATTTTATTTTGGTCTCTTTTCTTTCTTGCTTCAGCCAAAGAAATATCAGGAAAAGACCCTAATCCCATGTCTTTTGTTTTGCCATACCATCTGTATCTGTAAATCCATTGTTTATTACCAGATTTTGTAACTCTTAATCTAAGACCATCATAGTCAGTATATATACCCGGTTTTTTTAAATTTTTTATGATAATAGATGTAAATTTTTTCATCTCATCTGTCCCTCTTTTTATCCCTCTTTTTGTGAGTTTTGGGAATGCTAATAAGATTATAACAATTTACATGAATCGACGCAAGTCATTGAAATATATATATTTTTAGTATATATTATTTTACATTATTTTACATTATTTACTATAATAATGGCGGAGGGAGGGGGATTCGAACCCCCGAAAGGGATTGCTCCCTTTAACGATTTAGCAAACCGGCGCCTTCAGCCACTCAGCCACCCCTCCGCGGGCTCGTTCAATGTCTTAAGTGTCCTACTTCACGCTGTATGCTCTCTCGTAATACAAAATGACAAAAATTATTTCAAGTTTTATTAATGTATTATAGAAAATAAAATTTTTTATGATAAATATAGATTCATTTAGAGGTAATGCATGGATCTAATATCTGGAATGAGAGTTTTTGTTTCTATAGCCGATAATGGTTCACTTGCAAAAGCTGGTAGAGAGTTAGATTTATCTCCTTCTGTGGTTTCAAAACATATTTCTGCATTAGAAGACAGATTAGGAGCAAGATTACTTTATAGAACCACAAGATCTGTATCACTTACCGAGGTTGGTCTAGCTTATCTTGATAGAGCTAGAAGAATTATTGGTGATGTAGATGAAGCTGAAGCAGCTGTTTCAAGTGCTACCAATGCACCAAGAGGGCATCTTCGTATCACTGCTCCAGGAACATTTTCTTATAGGCATATAGCTCCACATCTTCCCTTATTTAGAGAACGCTTTCCTGAGGTAGAAATAGAAATGATTATTTCGGATGAGGTTGTTGACTTAGTTGATAATAATATTGATTTGGGTATCAGAATTGCAATCATGAAGGACTCATCACTTATTGCAAGAAAACTGGCTCCAAATCCAAGAACTTTGTTTGCTTCTCCAGAATATATAAAAAAACATGGAAAACCAATTCATCCAGACGACATATTAAACCATGATATTATTTCATTTAGGAGTGGAAGTCCTTATAATGAATGGCATTTTTTAGTAGACGGTAAAATCAAATTGATACACGCAAAAGGAAAGTTACAGTTCAATCACGGTGATGCAATTCTTAGGTCAGCAATTAATGGTGGTGGATTAGCAATGTTATCTAGATTTGTTGTTGGAAGACACTTAGCTGCAGGCACATTAGTATCAATATTAGATGAATACGTGCAAGAGGATGTTCCAATCTATGCTGTTTACCCAAGTGGAAAACATTTATCTCCTAAAGTAAGGGCTTTTTTAGATTTTTTAATAGAAATTTATGGACCTATACCTTATTGGGATGAAGCTGGTGATCATACTTCAGATGCAGCAAAGCGTACTATAATTTAATCTAAACATTCTGACCTGCAACATAGCCACTTGACCAGGCCCATTGAAAATTATGTCCTCCTAAATGTCCAGTGACATCAACAACTTCTCCGATGAAATATAATCCTGAGTATTTTTTACATTCCATTGTTGCTGAATTAATTTCATTTGTGTCTATACCACCTAATGTAACTTCTGCAGTTCTGTAACCTTCAGTGCCAGTTGGCAAAACATTTAATTTATTTATAAAATTAGAAATTTTGTTTAGTGTGCTATTCGATGCTTCTCCTATTTTTTGGTTTGTATTCAATAAACTAGTAATAGCCATTGCTAATTTATTTGGAAGAAAATCTGATAAAACATTTGAAATGTTTTGTTTTGGTGTTTTCATTCTTCTTTCTTTTAAAGTTTTGTCCATTGAATTTAATGGTAATAGGTTTACTTCAATACTCCTATCAGGTTTCCAGTAAGAAGAAATTTGTAAAATTGAAGGTCCACTAATACCCCTGTGGGTAAAGATTAAACCTTCATTAAAAATTGTTTTATTGATTTTAACTGAAGCTTCAATTGAAACACCTGCTAGTGATTTGCAAAACTCTAATATATCGTCCTTAAAAGTTAATGGGACAAGAGCAGGATAGAGGTTAGTAACTTTTAAGTTAAACTGATTAGCAATCTTATATCCATAATCAGAAGCTCCTATTTTGGGTATTGACAATCCACCTGTAGCGATAACAAGAGATGAGCATATGAATTTCCCTTTGTTTTCTGTTTCTAATATATATAAATTTTCTTCGCGAATTACTGATTTGATTTCTGTATTTAAACTAATCTCAACTTTTTGAATTTCACATTCAGTAATTAACATTCCAATAATATCTTTTGCAGAATGATCACAAAAAAGTTGACCAAATTTTTTTTCATGAAATTTAATTTTATGTTTTTTTACTAAATCTATGAAATCATTTTGCGTATATTTTGAAAAAGCAGATTTACAAAAATGTTTGTTGTTTGATAAGAAATTTTCACTATTGCTGTATAAATTTGTGAAATTGCATCTTCCTCCTCCAGAAATTCTAATTTTTTCTGCAATCTTGGAGGAATGTTCTATTATGAGGACCTTTTTATTTCTTTTTCCGGCTTCGATTGCACACATTAGACCAGCTGCACCTGCTCCAATTACAATAACCTCAAAATTTCTATTCATTCTAAATTATTTCTTTATTATTTATTTTAATTGCTAACATAAATAAAGTTTCTAATGCTTTACTTTATTGATATTGAAGACTAAAACAACTAACTAGTTAATTTTAAAGAAATATAGAATGTATTTCTTACAATGTCTCTTAATTCTGAAAGTTTATCATGTTGAAAAATTCTGGAATTCCTGATGCTATAGCCGAAGCCATGACTCAAAGAGGTTATGAAAAATTAACGCCTGTTCAAGAAGAAATTATAAAAAAAAATTATTCAGGATTAGATTTATTAGTTTCTGCACAAACTGGATCAGGTAAAACAATAGCCTTTGGTTTTTCAATAGTAGAAAACATACTTGGTAAAGATACTTATTTTAAAAAATCAAAACTACCTCAAGCACTTATTATTGTTCCTACTCGAGAATTAGCTTTGCAAGTTAAAAATGAATTAACTTGGTTCCTGGAAAGTTGTAATGCAAAGATTATTTCTTGTGTTGGAGGAATGGATATACGTGCTGAAAAAAGAAACTTAGAGATGAAGCCTAACATTGTTGTAGGCACTCCTGGAAGATTAAGAGATCATATAGAAGGTCAAAAATTAAAATTACAGGATATTAAAACTGTTGTTCTTGACGAAGCTGATGAGATGTTAGACATGGGTTTCAAAGAAGATTTAGAAGCTATTTTGGATACAACACCTGAAAAAAAACAGACTTTAATGTTTTCAGCAACTGTTCCAAAACCCATTGCTAAACTTGCAAAAGATTATCAAAAAGATGCTGTTAGAATAACTATTGGTAAATCTAATGCACAACATGTTGATATTGAATATAAAGCATTCAAAATTGTATCAAGTGATCAAGAAAATGCTATTATTAATACTCTTCGATATTACGAAGCTACAAATTCTATAATTTTTTGTGCTACTAGAATGGCTGTAAATCATATGACTAGTCGTTTAACAAACAGAGGTATTTCTGCAGTAGCTCTTTCAGGTGAATTAAGCCAAAACGAAAGAAATATGGCCTTACAAGCAATGAGATCTTCAAAAGCAAGGGTGTGTGTTGCTACAGATGTAGCAGCTAGGGGACTGGATTTACCAAATCTTGATTTAGTCATTCATGCGGATATACCAAGAACGTCAGATACATTACTTCATAGAAGTGGAAGAACAGGAAGAGCTGGAAGAAAAGGTGTTTGTGTAATTCTTGTACCTCAAAACAGAAATAGAACTGCTGAACGTTTATTTGGTCAAGCAAATATAAAGCCTCATTGGACTTTGCCTCCTACTAGAGAAGAAATTTTAATTGAAGATAAAAAAAGAATTCTAGAAAATAAAATTTTTGAAGATCCAATAGAAGCAGAAGAGCAAGATTTTGTAGACGAATTAATTTTAAAAAACACAATTAATCAGCTTGCAGTTGCCTACTACAGACTAGTTAGCAAGGATTTATCTGTTCCAGAAGATTTAAAAAATCCTTCCGATAAAAGAGATAAAAACTTACAAAATTCTTCTTTTACTAAAAGTGTATGGTTTGAGTTGTCGGTTGGGCGAGATGATACAGCTGAACCAAGATGGTTAGTAGCAATGCTCTGTAAAGCTGGAAATCTCTCAAAAAGAGATATTGGTTCTATTAAAATACAAACAAAAGTCACTTATGTTGAAATTTCAGAACAAACCTCTAATTCATTGCTTAAGTTTGTAAATGATAAAAAGCCAATAGAACGACATATTATGGTAAAATTATTAAAAAAGCCGCCAAAACTTGATAGAGCAACATTTCAACCAACACAAAATAAAAAAAGAAGAAGTTCAAAATTATTTTTAAAAGATAACGATGAAGAGGGATTGAATAAACCTAAAAATATTGATTTCAAAGGTAAAAGAAAATCTGATAGGTGGAAAAAAATAGAAAAAAGATCCAAGCCTGGGAGTGATACTTCTAAACTAAGCAAGGATAAAAAAAATAATAAAAGATCCAAAAAAATTAGAGTTAAGAACAAAAAATCAAAAATGTCAGATTGATTTTGACTCCCTTTTATTTATTAGATAGATGCCAAGACAAGTAAAAAATAAAGATAAGTAAATTTGTTCATTTATTGGATCATCCATAATTAACCACCCAAATAACACGCCAAATATTGGTGTTAAAAATGCAAACGAACTAGTGCTACTTGCAGAGTATCTTGACATTATCCATAACCATCCAATAAACCCCATACACATAATTACAATTACTTGAAAAGAAAAAATTAATATTAAATCTAGATTGATATTTCTAACGTAATCATTTAACTGCATTGATAAAGGTAATAAAATAATTCCAGAAACAACTAGTTGATATAATAGTTGTGTTTCAGGTGTCGCGTTTGAAAGACGCGTGGTTTTCAGCATTATCGCTATTGTTGCCCAGCATAGACTTGCCAGTAATGAATATGCATCTCCATAGAATTGTGATGCATCATAACCAGTAGTTGGTTCATAAACAGCTAGAAATAATCCTACTAATGCAATTATTAAACCTAATATTTTATTTAAATTGAGTTTATCATTTTCTATTAAAAAATGTGCAGCTAAAGTAAGCCACACAGGCATTGTATAAAAAATTAATGATACGCGTGTGACTGTTGAGTAGTCTAAGGCTGTAAACAAAAATATAAACTCTATTGCAAATAATATCCCTGCAATAATGCCAGGTATTAAACTACCGTTATTAATGATAATTTTCTTTTTTAAAATGTAGCAATAAATTAAAATTGGAAAGATTGCAAAAGTGGATCGTAAGGCTACCTGAAAAACTGGATGCATACCTTCGTTAACTAACTTAACCATAACTTGGTTTAAGCCCAATAAAATTGAAAATATTATTAAAAAAGATGCAGCTAGAAAATCAACTGGTCTATTTTTTATATTATTCATTGTTTAATATTTTACGGAAAATAACTTCCACCATTAACATGAATTGTTTGTCCAGTTATAAAATCAGAATTAGGTCCACATAAATTAGAAATCATAGTAGCTACTTCAATAGGATAACCTTTTCTTCCAATAGGAGGGTTTGAATGAGACGGATGGACTAAACTTCTTCCTGCAGATGCGCCTCTAACGGTATCGATTAATCCTGGCACAACTGTATTAACAGTAATACCTGTCTCAGCATATTCCATTGCTAACGCTCTAGAAAAACCAACCACTGCTGATTTTGATGTTATAACATGGGCTCTACCAATTGCACTTATATGTGCTGATAATCCTCCAAGATTTACAATTCTTCCCCAATTATTTTTTTTCATTTCTGGGATTACTGCCTTACAAGTATGAAATAATGTGTCTAAATTAATAGATAATACAAACCTCCATTGATCAAATGACATATCGTCAAATTTGTTAAACTCTCGTTGTGATGCATTATTTACTAAAATTGAAACATTGCCTAATTTTGATCCAGCATCTATAAGATGACGTGATGTATCTTCCTTTGTTAAGTCACCAATGTAAATATCAGCATTTACTCCATTTTTTTTAACAATTTCTAATGTTTCCATAGCACCCTCTTTGTCAGAGTTTGCGTGGACTAAAACATTAAAGCCTAACTTCGAAAGACTATCACAAGTTGCTCTGCCAATATTTTTAGCAGCACCAGTGACTATAGCAACTTTTCCTTTATTTTCTGACATTTAAAATTATTCCCTATAAGTAAATTGTTAAAATGATTTCTAAAAATTCTACGAAAAAATAGTTACATAATTTTACATACTACACTAATGTATAAACTTGAATTTTTTTAATTACAATTTAACATTATTCTCATTACAAACAAACGGATTAAACTATGGAGGGTGCGATTAAAGACTGGCGTAATGATATTTATAAAGTTTTCAAGGAATTAGATATTACAATGGTTTCTCATGTTCCTGATGCTGGACATACACCTCTAATAAATCTCTGTGAAAAAGATAATGAAATTGATGTTGTAACACTTACAACTGAACAAGATGGAGTTGGTTTGTCTTGTGGCGCATTTGCTGGAGGTAGAAAAAGCGCACTGCTAATGCAGTCAAGTGGTGTAGGCAATTGTATAAATGCACTTGCTTTACCAAATATTTGTAGAATCCCATTCTTAACTTTAGTTTCTATGAGAGGTGAATGGGGAGAATTTGTTCCATGGCAAGTTCCAATGGGATTAGGAACACCAAAAGTTTTGGAAGCAATGGACGTTAAAGTTTTTAGAGCTGATTATAAAGAAGAAGTCGGGTCAACAGTAGACGCTGCTGCAAGATTTGCATTTAATACCAATCGTTCTGCAGCAGTTTTGTTATCTCAAAAAATGATTGGCGCAAAACAATTTAAAAATGGATAAATATTATGATTGAAAGAAGACCTTTTGTTCAAAAAATTTTAAAAAATAGACAATCAAACCTTAGAGTTGTTAGCGGTCTAGGAACTTCAACATGGGATTTAATGTCTGGCGGGGATGATAAAGCGAATTTTGGTTTTATTGGAGCAATGGGGCAGGCAATACCTTTTGCATTAGGGTTAGCTATGGCACAGCCAGATTTGAGAATTCTTTTGTTTACCGGAGACGGAGATACTCTAATGAGCCTTGGTTCAATTGCTACAGTCGCAAATCATCCAGTCACGAACCTTACTATTGTGGTTATGGACAATGAATCTTATGTTGAAACAGGAAGTCAACCTACCGCAACTGCTGGAAAAACAGATCTTGAAATCGTGGCTAAAGGATCAGGGATCTCTAACTCTTATACAATAAAAAATGAAAAAGATTATGATAGGCTAATAAAAACTATTTATGAAGAAGAAGGTCCTTCACTTGTTGTTGCAAAATGTAAAGCAAAGGCAACACCTTTGGTTTTCCCACATTCATTTGATGGATCGGTTTCAATAAATAGATTTATGAGCACTTTTAAATCATAATGCAAAATAATCAAATGATTAATCTTGCCATTATGGGCATAGGAACTATTGGTAAGCGCCATTTAATGGCTATCAATACAATAGATAATGTGAAGCTATGTGGAATAGTTGACTTAACTGAAGACGCAAGATCATTTTGTAATTATAATAAATTATCAATATTTGATGATCTTAATGAATTAAAAAAATCTACTAAAGTAGATGGTGTTATTATTTCTACACCTACTATTATGCACCATGAAAATGCAATTTCAGCGCTGAATTTAGGATTAGACGTTTTGATTGAAAAACCTATTTCAGCCACATCATCTAAAGCGGAGCAAATTGAAAAAATTGCACAAATAAATAATTGTTCAGTTTTAGTTGGTCATCAAAGAAGATTTAATCCAACAGTGTTAAAAACAAAAGAAATTATTCATGAAAAAAGAATTGGAAAAGTTATTGGGCTATCTGGAATTTGGGCGCTAAGAAAAGATGAAGAATATTTTTTACCTGAATGGAGAAAAAAAATTAGCGCTGGTCCTGTAATAACTAATCTTATTCACGATATTGATTATCTAAGATTTATATTTGGAGAAATTACAGATGTTTCGGCATTCTCATCAAATAATATAAATAATTTTGAAAAAGAAGATATTATTTCTGCAAATTTGAGATTTGAACAAGGACTTATAGGTAATTTTTTAATAAGTGATAGTGGTACTTCTCCTTGGTCTTGGGAGACTGGGACGGGCGAAAATATAAATTTACCTCATCTAAAAGAAAATAATCTAAGAATAGTTGGCACACAAGGTTCATTAGAATTTCCAAATCTTAAGCTCTGGAGTTACAAAAATGAAGGAGATAATTGGAAAAGTGAGTTAGAGAGCTTTAATTATGATTTAGATGAAGTCGATCCTTACATTTCCCAAATCAACCATTTCATTGATGTGATTAATAAAAACGTGGACCCCATTACAAATGCTTCTGATGCGAAAAGAACACTTAAGGTAGCACTTTCAATTCTTGAGTCAGCTAAATTAAATAGTATAGTTAAGATATAATCATAAAATTTGGAGGAATGACATGTACGATTTAGGCCTAAAAGATAAAGTAATATTAATCACTGGTGGAAGTGATGGTTTGGGTTACGCATCAGCTGAATTATTATCATCTGAAGAAGCACATGTTGTAATTTGTGGAAGAAGAGGGGATTATTTAAACGAAAAAGCTAAAATAATTACAGAAAAAACAGGTAATGAAGTTATCCCGATTAAAGCAGATGTAAGTATAGCAGAAGATTGTAAAAAACTAGTTGAGGAAACTATCGCTAGGTTTAAGAAAATTGACGTATTAGTAAATAATGCTGGAGCATCTGCTGCTGCACTTTTTGAGGATGTGACTGATAGAAACTGGGAAGATGATATAAATCTAAAATTAATGTCTACGATAAGAATGTGTCGTTTAGCAATACATTATATGAAATCAAATAATGGTGGAGTTATAATAAATGCAACAATTGGAGGCGGAAAAGCCCCTAACGCTGGATCATTACCAACTACTGTTACTAGAGCTGCTGGTATAAACTTGACAAAATCTCTTGCTAATCAATATGCAAAAGATCAAATAAGAGTTAACACAATATGTATTGGACTAATTAAAAGTGCTCAATGGGAACGTAGAGCTGGATCAGGAAGTATTGAGGACTTTTATAATGAACTATCAAAAAAAGTTCCTATGGGTATGGTTGGTGAGGAAATTGACTACGCCAACCTAGTTGCATTTCTATCTTCTAAAAGAAGTTCATATATTACAGGAACTGCTATAAATTTAGATGGTGGTTTGTGTCCTGTAGTATAGATTTAAAAGACAGACAATTAACTTTTTTTAATTCTTGGTGGATCAACTTCAGCAAGTTCACAAGCATAATCAAGTAATGCGCTAAAATCTTTTTTAGCAAATTTACCAGATCTTGCTTGACCATAAACTGCTTGGACTGATGAACCAACTGGTAAACCAACTCTAAAACTATTTGCCGTCTCAATTGCTAACCCCATGTCTTTGTGAGCAAGATCAATTGTAAACCCTGGTTCAATATCATTTTTAAGTACTTTTGATAAAAAATTAATATGGAACTGTCCATTATTAGCAGTTGTTCCAGCATTTACTTCTTTAAATGTATTTAAATCTAAACCAATTTTTTGAGCAAGTGTAAGGGCTTCAGCAGTTATTTGAGCAATACTTAGTATTTGAAAATTATTAACAACTTTTGCTCTTATTCCTGACCCAACTTTCCCACATCTTATAATAGTAGTTCCCATTGAATTAAGTAATGGTTCAATTTTTTTAAAAGCTTCCTCGTTATCACAACCTACCATAAAAAGAGAATCACCAGAGATTGCGTGACTTACTAACCTGCCAACTGGAGCATCTATAAAATCAATATCTTTTTGTTTGCATATTTTATATATTTCATCTGTACCTGTTGGTGCAATTGTACTCATATCTAATATAATCGATCCAGGCTTAATGTATGACAAAACACCATCAGGGTCTGTAATTACGGATTTAACATTTTCTGTAGATGGCAACATTGTTACAATAATTTCTGCATTCTCAACAGTATCTTTAATATTATTTCCTGGAATAGCTCCTGACTTGATGTGGGGCTGCATCTTTTCTTTTTCTATGTCATAAACAGATAAATTCGTTCCCTTTTTTATAATATTTAGAGCCATTGGTCCTCCCATTGCGCCAAGACCAATAAAAGCTATCGGTTCACTCATAAAATACTTCTCCCTAACTTATTGCTAATTATTTAATCAACATTAAACTTAAATAATATTAATTTACAATTATTTATAATATTTAAGGTATTTATTAATTATTTTAGAGTAAATAAAAGTTGTATCATGATATCAGATAAATCTAACATCGTTCCAAGTGAATTCATAATCGTTGGTGGGACAGGAAATCTCTCTAAAAATAAAATATTACCAGCTTTATTTTGGAGATTTTTAGATAAGCAGATTGATGAAAACTCAAATATAATTTTGTGCGATAAAGAAATAAAATCCAAGGGTGATTTTTTTTCGGCATTAAAATTTAAATGTGATGAAGCTATAAAAAAAGTTATTGATAATGAAAAAATCTGGGATGATTTTCTAAATATTATAAAATTTGTTGAGCTAGATGTTGTTTCTGGTAATGGTCATCTTGAATTAGTTAAAATTTTAAAAGAAAAATTTGACCCCAATAGACCCATAATATTTTACTTAGCAATAGCGTCTAGCTTATTTGGTAATAGTTGTAGGTTCATTAGAGACTCTGGTTTAAATGTTCCTCAAAGTAGGCTAGTAATTGAAAAACCAATTGGCAAAAATAAATCAACAGCCATACAAATTAACAATGAAATATCAAGTGTTTTTAAAGAAAGTCAAATTTATAGAATAGATCACTATTTAGGTAAAGAAACAGTTCAAAATTTGATGGCTTTAAGGTTTGCAAATACATTTTTCGAAAATCAATGGAACAATAAAAATGTAGACAATGTTCAAATTACAGTTTCTGAGACAGTTGGTGTTGAAGATAGAATTTCTTATTATAATGAATATGGTGCAATAAGAGATATGTTACAAAATCATCTCTTACAACTTGTATGTTTGATAGCTATGGAACCGCCTTCATTTTATGAAGCAGATCAACTTAGAGACGAGAAATTAAGAGTTTTAAAAGCTCTCAAACCAATTACAGAAGAAGAAATTCAGACAGGCCAATATAGAAGTTTTTCAGATGAATTAGGAGAAAACTCAAATACAGAAACTTTTGTATCTCTAAAAGTTGTAATAAATAATTGGAGATGGGCTGGAGTTCCATTTTACATCAGAACTGGTAAAAAATTATCTACTAGAGCAAGTGAAATAATTATTACCTTTAAAAATAAACCACATGATATTTTTTCTAAATTTACAACAGATGCTCATGACGAACCCAATAGACTTATAATAAGAGTACAGCCCGAAGAAGGCCTTAAACTAAAATTAACTTCAAAAGCACCTGGCCCAGGTGGTATGCGCTTTTTCCCTTCAGAACTCAATTTGTCCTTTGGTGATACTTTTGCTGATAGACTACCCGATGCTTACGAGAGGCTTTTAATGGATGTTGTTAGAGGTAATCAAACACTTTTTATGAGATCTGATGAAGTGCTGGCTGCTTGGGATTTTATTGATCCAATTGTAGAAATAGCAAAAAATCAAGAAACTCAACTCTATAGAACTGGTACTATGGGCCCAGAAGATAAAATTTTGGTTTTGGAAGGGCATCAATGGCTTGATCCAAAAGATGAATAATGATGAGTATTGTTAAATTAATTTCTAATAGATTAAATTCTTCTATAAAGAATATGGGTTCTGGCAGTTTGGTCGTATGTGGTGGTACTAGCCCAATTAGTATTTATGAAGAATTATCAAATATTGATATATCCTGGTCGAAAGTTTTTCTAACATTAGTAGATGATAGATTAGTTGGCCCTGATCATAGAGACAGTAACCAAAAATTATTACATAATCATTTCATAAAAAATAAAGCTAAAAATATTAATTTCTTTCCTCTTACAGAAAACTTTTTATCAAATACAAAATTCAAAAAACCTTTTGATGTAACTCTACTTGGTATGGGTGAAGATGGACATTTTGCTTCTTTGTTTCCTGATATGATAAACCAAAATGAAGCTTTTGATCTAAATGCAAGTCCAAAAATTTTAATAACACCACCTCAAGGTAATCCCTTTATACCAAGAATAACCATGAATTTATCTTTGATAATGGAAAGTTTAAATATAATTTTATTAGTTAAAGGAAAAGCTAAGCAAAATATTTTTGAGAAAGCTCAAAAAGAAAAGAAATTACCAATTCATCATTTAATTAAAAATAGAAACAGCGATTTCTTTATAGAGAAGGTAAATGACTAAATTAAATAGTAAAATCATTGAAGTGACCAACAGAATAATAGATAGAAGTAAATATTATAGAAAACGATATTTGGATAATGTCGTTGCTATGGAAAATGATAATGATAACGATAGAGGTTCAATTGCATGTTCTAACATGGCACATGTGGTAGCTGGCTCACCATCAACAGAAAAAAACTCAATTTTACTTAATACTAAACCAAATATCGGCATTGTATCAGCTTATAATGATATGCTTTCTGCTCATAAACCGTTAGAAAATTTTCCAAAAATAATTAAAGCTGCTGCAAATCAATTTGGAGCAACAGCCCAAATGGCAGGTGGAGTTCCTGCAATGTGTGATGGAATTACCCAGGGAAGACCTGCGATGGAACTATCTCTTATGTCAAGAGATGTAATTGCAATGTCAACAGCAGTTTCACTAAGTCACGGGGTTTATGATGCAGCATTATGTTTAGGTGTTTGTGATAAAATTGTACCTGGACTTTTTATTGGAGCTCTTTCTTTTGGACATTTGCCAATTATTTTCATTCCAGCTGGACCAATGTCATCTGGAATAACTAATGAAGAAAAAGCTAAAGTTAGAAAAGCTTTTGCTAAAGGTGAGGTATCTAGAGCAGAATTACTAAAAGCAGAAACTTCAGCATACCATGGAGAGGGGACTTGTACTTTTTATGGAACTGCAAATTCTAATCAAATGCTGATGGAAATTATGGGCTTACATTTACCTGGTGCCGCTTTTATCCATCCTCATAGTGATTTAAGACATGCATACAATATTGCCGCAACGCAACAAGCAATTTCAATCTCAAGAAAGAGCAATGATGTAAGGCCAATAGGAAAAACGATAGATGAAAGAAGTTTTGTTAATGCTGTTATCGGCTTGCTTGCAACCGGTGGATCAACAAATCATACATTACATCTCCCAGCTATGGCCGCAGCTGCAGGCATAAAATTATTGTGGGAAGATTTTGAGGATTTATCAGAAGTTACCCCCTTATTGGCAAAGGTATACCCAAATGGTAGTGCAGATATAAATCAATTTCATGCAGCTGGTGGAATGAGCTTTATAATTGGAGAACTATTAGATGAAGGTTTATTAGATGGATCTGCTAAAACAATTTGGGGCGAAAATTTATTTGATTATATTTCAGAGGCAACTTTAAAAGATGCTAAATTAATTTGGAATAAAGAAAAATCAAAATCATATGATGATAATATTTTAAGAACCGTTAAAGATCCACATCAAAAAAATGGTGGATTAAAAATATTGAAAGGTAATCTAGGTAAAGGGGTTATTAAAATATCTGCTGTAAAACCTGAGCATTATAATATTACTGCACCTGCTATGGTATTCGATAATCAAGAAGACGTTAAAATAGCCTATAATAAAGGTATTCTAAACCGGGATGTAATAGTTGTAGTAAAATTTCAAGGACCAAAAGCTAACG
This sequence comes from uncultured SAR116 cluster alpha proteobacterium, assembly GCA_902543145.1. Taxonomy (GTDB): domain Bacteria; phylum Pseudomonadota; class Alphaproteobacteria; order Puniceispirillales; family Marisalimonadaceae; genus Marisalimonas. The sequence goes on from CACBXG010000004.1 coordinate 29,754, forward strand.
GAATGCCTGAATTACACGCACTTACACCTATTCTTTCTAATATACAAGATATGGGTTTTAAAGTAGCTTTGATTACTGATGGCAGAATGTCTGGTGCCTCAGGAAAAGTTCCTTCTGCAATCCACATTACACCTGAAGCAATTGACGGTGGTATAATAGCTAAAATTCAAGATGGAGACGAAATAGAAATTGATGCAAGTAATGGAAAAATTAACGTTAATGAGAATATTTCAAAAAGAAAAATAACAACGTCAGAAAAGAATACAAACTTAAATTTTGGTAGAAATTTATTTTCTTTGTTAAGAAGTAATGCAACTGGCGCAGAAAATGGTGCAGGCTTGAATTTAATTAATAATTAATTTTGGATTTTACGAAGCAGATGCAATAGCAGAATGAAGTAAAACGTTTGTACTTGAGTATGCCCATTCAGGTTTTATCTCCTCAGCTTCATTGTGACTTAAACCATCTATGCAGGGACACATTATCATAGCAGACGGTACAACAGTATTAATCCAACATGCATCATGTCCTGCACCCGAAACTATATCTTTGTAAGAATATCCAAATTTTTTAGAACTATCTCTTATGTTATCAAGACAAAGTTTGTCAAAAGCAACTGGGTCAAAACCACCGATTTGTTCCATTTCAAAGTTAACATTATATTTATTACAAATTTTCTCAGCAAATAACTTTATTTCTTTTTCCATTTTATCAAGTTTTTTTATTTCAGGAGATCTTATGTCTATTGTAAATGTTGTTTGACCAGCAATCACGTTTCTTGAATTAGGTGAGACTTCAATGTGCCCCACACTACCAAGTGCATTAGGTTGGTTTTTATTTGCTACTTTATTAACGTTTAAAACAATTTCTGATAATGCTAATGCCGTATCTTTCCTTATGTTCATTGGAGTTGTGCCAGTATGTTGTTCAACTCCGGTAAGTTTTACTTCTAACCATTTTAATCCTTGACCATGAGTAACTACCCCAATATCAATATTTTCACTTTCAAGTATTGGACCTTGTTCAATATGAAGTTCATAATAACAATGAAATTTTTCTTTACCAACTGGTTCAGTTCCTTTCCATCCAATTTTTTCAAGTTCTTCACCAAAAATATTTCCTTCATAATCAGTTGCTGCTAGCAAAGTCTTAGTATCATATATACCAGCATAACCGGCTGAAGCCATCATTGCGGGAGGAAAACGTGATCCTTCTTCGTTTGTCCAATTGACAACTAAAATAGGTCTTTTTGTTTTTATATTTAAATCATTAAGAGTTCTGACAACTTCTAGACCTGCAAGAACACCAAGAACACCATCATACTTTCCACCTGTTGGTTGAGTGTCTAAGTGGCTACCTATTACTACAGGAAGAGCATTTTTATCTGTTCCGTCTCTTTTAAAAAACATTGAACCAAGTTCATCAACTTTCATTGACATTCCTGCTTCCGAAGTCCATTTCTGTAAAAGTTTTCTAGCTTCACCATCTTCGAAAGTAACAGTTTGTCTATTATTTCCACCTGCTATGCCGGGACCAATTTTTGCCATTTCCATCAAACTATCCCATAATCTATTCTCATTAATTGATATGTTTGTTTCTTTAACCATTGGATTTTCCCTTAATTTGAAATCTTTATTAACTTAATAAATCGTAATAATATAAAAATTAATCAATTTATTAGGAAATAGAAATGTTTAAATTAGATAATAGAATAGAACAGGATAGTTTTCTAGTTAGAGAATTTAATGATTTTCAAATTAGGATAATGGATGTAAGAGAAGTTTTTTGGGTTATTCTAATTCCAACAAAAATCAATTTAATTGAGTTAAGTGACTTAGATATTGAAAAAAGAAACATCTTAATTAATTTTGCGGTAGAACTAGGTGACTATCTTAAATCTAAAGGAAGATACTATAAGACAAATATTGGTATGTTAGGAAATGTAGTATCTCAACTTCATTTACATTTGGTTTTAAGAAAAAAAAGTGACCCAGCTTGGCCTGGTCCTGTTTGGGGATACAACTTTAAAAACAAACTTGATGAAAAATCTAAATCAAATAGATCAAATTTAATACTCCAATTTTCAAAATAATTTTTCCAAATTTTATTTAAATCAAATTATTTGGAAAAAGAAATTTTTATTTGATCTACTAAAATATACCAAGCAAGACTAAAAATAACTATAACTCCACCAACTATCATATAGATATTTGGAGTTTCATTTGTGCCAAGCCATACCCAAAATGGACCCAGAGAAGTTTCTAAAAGCATTAAAAGTCCAATATTTGAAGCCTGAGTGTACCTAGTTGCAAAAGTTAAGCATGCAAAAGATATTGGAAGGATTATTAATCCAGATAAAGAAATTGCTATTATATCCCCTTTAAAAAGAAGATCTGGAGATACAATAAATAACCCAATTATGCCATAGCCAAAAGAACTCAATCCAGTAACAGTCATAGCTGGTATATCAGGTTTGCTTCTCAAAAATACTAAACTCAAGCCTAATGTGGCTGCAGCTCCTATTCCGCATACCGTTCCAATGAAAACGCTACCCTGAGGTGCATTTAAAACATTTTCACCATTTGCCACGGAAATTCCAACTCCAATCAATGCAAAAAATGCAGTTATCCATGTCGAAGATGTTGTTTTTTCTTTAAGAATAAAAATTGAAAATATAGAGGCAAATATTGGAGAAGTTGCTAGACAAAATAAAATTAACGATACTGAAGTTTCAGCAACACCATACGTGAAAAATATAGAACTTAATATCTGAGATAAAATTATCCAGATACCAACTGTTGAAAAAACTTTTTTAAAGTTTTTTCTATAAATTTCAAAACAGCTAGAAAATAAGATAAGCATTAATCCCATTTCAAAGCCTCGCCACGTCAGCATTGACCATGCGTCCATTTCAGACCATCTCATAAATAAGGTATCTGGAGATAAAACTAATGCACCAATAGTGGCTATTCCAATTCCCTTAAAAAGGTTTCCAGATAAAGAGAAGTTCAAAATAATTCCTAAAATAAATTATTATTTTTAAAAAAATCTATTAAAGTTTTTGCTACATCAACATGATTTTCTTGTTGAACCCAATGTCCAGCATTCTGGATAATGTGTCTGCCCTTATAATGCAAACATAAATTATTTTCCATTATATCTAATGCTCCTGGTTTTTGGTAAATACCCCAGTCTTTTTCACCTGCAATAAAACAAGATGGAACTTCAATCTTTTTACCAGAAAAAATTCTTAAATCACTATTAAGATCATTTGAGGTCATGCACCTATACCAGTTTAATGCAGGTTGAAAACTATTTTTTAAAAAGCTGTTGGTATAAACTTCTAATTCTTGATCATTTAACCAATTTTCATAACAATTTGACTGTGGATAGTGCGGCATTACACTTTGGACCATATCCTCGTTAAGGTGCATAATGTAATACTCTGGCATTTTAGCTAAGTTTTCTGCATTCCAAGAATTCAACTTGTAAGGAACGTTCTTTTTCCAGTCTGCACTTTTCATATGATAGTAAGCTCTTAAAAATTTATGTAATTCCTGTTTTTCTAGGTGCATATGTTTGTTGGCTTCAATTGTAGAATAATACCATTGGTAGTGTTTTCTGGGAGGGTCTAATTTTTCTAATTCTTTGTGAATAGGATCTTCATACGTCAAACTATTATTTATATTTGGAGTTCCAGCGTATGGAGCACTCATCATAACTACAGATTTAAAGATGTCTGGTCTTATTATAGCAGATACTGCAGCAACTGATGAACCTGCATCATGTCCAACTAATAAATCAATTTTATCAAGATTTAAAGAACTCATAAGACTTATTATGTCCGTGCTTAAGTTCAATAATCGATATTCAGATATGTCGGCATGAAATTCTTTTCCCCCGCCTGAGGTTTGACCATATCCTCTCATATCAGGTGCAATAACTCTAAAACCTTCAGCAGCTAACAAAGGTATAATTTTTCTCCAACTAAAACTTAATTCGGGAAATCCGTGTAGAAGAAGAGCCGTTGGTTTTTGAGATTTGTTTGAATTTACCTCTAAATAATGAACATTTAGACCATTTGAGATCTCTACATTATGTGATTTGATTATTGGGTCTAAAAGTTCAATCATAATTTGTTTCAATTAGTTTTGTATTTTTTAATAGTTTCTAGATTAACCTCAATTCCTAAACCTTTATCGTCTGGAATATTTATCATGCCATTCACAAGCTCAAAGGGTTTTGAAAGTAATTTTCTTCTAAAGGGATGACTTGATTGATCATATTCTAAAATAGGCTCTCTAGCAAAAATTGAGAAATGGGTTACTGGAATTGAGGCAATAACTTGAATAGATGCAGCTTGAGCAATTGCTGAACCCCATACATGAGGATTAACCTCTACACCAAAACTATGTGCTAAATTAATGATGTGTTTTGCACCTGTTATACCGCCACATGACCCAATATCAGGTTGTGCAATGTCAATTGCATTATTTTCGAAAAGTGATTTAAATCCAAATAGAGTATGCTCATTCTCACCTCCTGCAATAGGAATGTCTAACTTAGATCTCAATTCTGCATAACCTTTAATATCCTCAGGAACAACTGGTTCTTCATACCAGCGTAATTTATAACTCTGTAAGTTTTTTCCTAATGTCAGTGCCTCAGATCTTCCATAAGCGTGATTAGTATCAATCATAAGAGTAACATTTTTATTTTTCAGAGCATGACTGATGCTTTCCATACACTTCAGGTCGTCGTCTATTCCAAAACCAAGTTTAACCTTCATATGATCAAAACCATTTTCGAAGTGATATAAAGCTTCTTCTGCTAATCTGCTTGCTTCACCTTTACCTTTTATTCTGTAAAAACCCGTTGCATAAGGTTTAATTTTTTTTCTAAATGCACCACCTAGCAGTTGGTGTATAGGTTGGTTATAGTATTTACCAGCAATGTCCCACAATGCTATGTCAATAGCACTTATGCCAGATACTACAGATCCTTTTCTTCCATAATCTCTTGTAGCATTGTACATTTTGTGCCATAGGACTTCTATATCCAATGGGGACTGATCTAATAAAATAGGCTTGAGAGCATTTTCAATGACAGCTGCTGAGATTTCGGGAGGTTCTAATCCTTGACAAAATGCTTCCCCCCAGCCAACGATACCTTCATTTGTTTTAACTTCAATAATTGTTGCAGATCTTTTCTTTACCCAACCTTGTGAGAAAGCAAAAGGTACATCTAGATCTGATTTAATGATATGGACGGTTACATCAATTATTTTTATATCCATTTAATGTCTCCGTGAATCTCTTCGTTCAAGTTGAATTTATTTAGCCTTAATTCTTCCTTTTAATGTAATTGGCAATTGGCATAACATAAATACTCCCACTAAGGGTGATAATACAAACACTTTAATAAAAACCCAATCATCTGTTTCAAGATTTCTCCATGTAAGTTCATTTACAATTGTTAGAAATAAAAAAAATAAACCCCATCTTAAACTTAATTTATACCAAGTTTCATCATTTAAAAAAAACTGAGAACCAAAAAATTGTTTCATCATTGCTTTTCCATTTAAAATTCCAATTAATAAAACTGCACTAAAAAATCCATTAAAAATAGTCGGTTTAATTTTAACAAATGTTTCGTCATTAAATAAATAAGCAAACATCGTTATAAGACTAGACATAAAAATAGCAAAAATTTGAAATTTTGAAATACGCCTTTCAATAAGGTAGAATGTAATAATTACAAACAAGCTTAATATTAACGAAATTATTGCCGCTACTATTAAATTATAATATTGGGCACTTATAAAAAAGCCGGAAATTGGAATAATTTCAAAAAAGAATGCACTTAGTCTCATAAATATTTATCCTTTTATCTTCCTAAAAGTTTTTTTGTAAAACTAGGATTTTGACTATCTTCTCGTAACCAGATATTAAAAAAATAATTAATAAACTTTTCATCATTCGATTTAAATACCTCTTCACCTTCAAAGTAAAGATAAGCTTGTTTTTTTCTTTTTATACCTACAAAAACACTGTTAATTTTAGTTTTCTTAAAAGTTTTATTAAATATTTGTCTAAGGCTATTTAAGTATTCTTCTTTAAATTCTGCCTGTTTTTTAAACTCATTTATTGTCTCATTAACTAATCTTTCTTTTTTTATGACTTTATTATATTTGAGAACTAGGACAAATTCATCATTTTTAAATTTACCCGACTTAGTAACTAAAGTTGCATCATAAATATTCCAAATAAGAAAACTATAGTTTGCCTTACCTACTATTTTATACTCGGGTAGATACTTTGTTATTATTTTATGGGTTTCAGTATTAAAATGTTTTTTAGGTGCATCTGCAATTAACATATTAATATTAAAAAAAAATAAAATAATTATAACTAAATGTTTTTTAAACATTTAGATTTACCATTTATTTAAATTTAAAGATCCAATGCTGTTCATAGCATTGCCTCTTAAAAATACTAATGTAACTGATCCAATATTAATACCAAATTTACTTACGTAAGCTCTATTAATTGCTAGATCTTCACTTTGTTTATAGATCCAATCGTTAAAGTGAACTTTAATATTTGAACCTTTGATATTTAGATAAATATCATAAGACCAATTAAGTGTATTACCCGAAACAGATCCAGAGGCTTCACCTTCGATATCATCAGCTTGTCCTTGATATATGACTTTATTTTTATCAGTGATTTTTTTTATTTTCCAAATACGATTTGCTTGTTCACCATCATCATATAAAAAATCTTCGTCAAGAGTTAAGGTATTATTCTCTATCTTCCCAGTAATGTTAACTCTAAATTGTCTTTTTAAATTCCCAAATCTATCTTCAAAAATGCCATAAGCTATAGTTTTACCTTCAAAAAAAGAAAACAAATCTAGTTTAGGAGTATTATTTTCAAATTGTTTCATATCAATTTTACTACAAGAACTTAAGAATAATATAAATATAAATATAAAAAAAACTTTTAATTTATATACAGGTTGACTAACAGAAAACAATTTTTACTCCACAATTTATTTGCCTTATATAAGAGTTTTTTTTCTAAATTCAATTTATACGACAGATTTTTCAGTCTCTCTTTTTAAAGACAATTCAAAAGCATTTGCAAAAATTTCGTAAGATTTAATACGATGATTTTCGTTGTGACACCAAGTTAAAATAGCAATCTCATCAATATTATTTTCTTCTACTAGTTTAGAAATTTTATCCTTTGTTATATTTGCGTTTCCTACCAATGAGTTTTGATACATATTTTGATATTGTTCAGTCCAACCATTATCATTGATTATACTCAAGGCATTATCAGGATCAGTAATAGATCCAAGTTGACCATAATTTCTTCCAATCTTCCATGCAGCTCTAGATGCAAATAAATATCTGGCTTCTTCATTTGTATTTGCAGTTAAGGCCCACATACATACATTAACTAAAGGTTTAGGGAATTTTTTTGACGGACGAAATTCAGATCTATAAATATCTAAAGCTTCTTTCAGTCCTTGTCCATCTGTAATGAAATGTGCAAAACAATATGGAATACCCAAGTAAGCTGCTAACTGAGCACCGTAATTAGATGTTCCAAGCATCCAAATTTCTGGAATAGTATCTGAAATAGGCTGAGCGATTAAATGTCTAAATGGATGACCTTCGATTAACTTTTCGTTTGAAACCCATGCTATTAGATCCCTTACATGACTTGGAAAATGTTCACTATCACTCCTGCTGTTTGGATTTAATGCTAATGCAGTTCTTCCATCAGAACCTGGTGCTCTTCCCAAACCTAAATCAATTCTGTTAGGGGCTATTGCTTCTAAAACTCTAAATTGTTCTGCAACTTTAAGTGGTGAATAATGAGGTAACATTATGCCTGCGCTTCCAATCCTTATTGAAGATGTGTTACATGCTATGGCTGCCATCAATATTTCAGGTGCAGTCCCAATAATTGTAGGATGGTTATGGTGTTCTGAAACCCAAAATCTTTTGTAACCAAGTTTTTCGGCTTTTATAGCTAAATTTATACTATCTTGTATTGTTACTGACTGTGGCTTTCCTTCAACTGAAACTGATTGTTCAAGAATTGAAACTTTCATAGAATTTGCCTAAATATAATTATCATAATCTTATCTTATATGTTTTTGCAGCATTTTCATAAAACAATTTATTTTTTTCATTATCTGACATGTTTTCTGAAATTATTTTGAACGCATTCCATAATGAACCATAACTGCAAGAGCCTTTATCAACTGGAAAGTTACTTTCAAACATACACCTTTCAACGCCAAACATATCAATTGTTTCATAAATCCATGACTTCCATATATCAGCTAATTGAGAGGAGTTTGGTGGATTTTGATTTAAATGAAATTTTGCACCATTAACTTCCATACCTAATCCACCTAATTTTACTTTGATGTTTGGTAATCTTGATAATCTCATCATAGCCGTTCGCCACTCTCTATGAGTTAAGGCTTGCTTTCCTTCATATTCACCAAGATGAATGGGTCCTCCAATATGATTAAGAATAATGTTAAGTTCTGGTAGTGTCCTGGCTATTTTTTCCATTTCACTTAGTTGTGTGTGATATATCCAAAAATCAATTGAAAGTCCTGCGTCTTGCAAGCATCTTGCACCTTCAACAAATTTTGGATGTGACATTAGGGATAAATCAGAATTTACAGCACCAGATTTAATTCTAGGGTCTGAATGTGCTGCTAAAAGCATTCTTATGCCTTTTAGTCGACCTTCACTAATTTCTAAACCTTTTTGTAGAACTGGTTTCAATTTGTTTCCAAAAGTTAGATCAAGAGATCCAACTATAGATGCATTTACCTTAACTTTATTATCCGGTATTAGATCAGCTCTTTTGCCTTCATTTGTAGCAAATTCAATTTCACTGAGAGTTCTGAATTCTTCAAGGCCATCTTGTAAATATATCTTTGTGTTAGTTGAACTCATAATATAAACAGTTGCCTTTATATTATGACCTGAAGTCTCAATGTCCTCCAATAATTCTTCCACGTAATATTTTCCAAATCCAACATCCCAAAGATGATGATGTGGATCAATAATATTCAGATCAGGAAGTAAAGGCTGTTCTTTTAATTTATTTAACCAGTTTGGTCTCACATCAAGGTGAGGTGATTTGATTTTTTTCATCTAAATTTCTCTGTAGAAATTGAAAATAATTTATTTTTTATTTATAATTTAAATTATTTAACACTAACTTAATAAGTGCAAATAAAATTTGAATGTTTTCCTAGTACTACCTTAAGGAGCCTAAATATATTATGAAAATTAATAATAATCAGAATATTGATTTTAAGACAATTAAAGTAAATCCTATTGCAGGTGCGCTTGGAGCTCAGATAGATAATATTGATTTATCTGAAAATCTGCCTGATGAAATTATATCTGAAATCTATGATGCACTGTTAGCTTATCAAGTGATATTTTTTAGAGACCAAAAGTTTAGTCCAGACACTCAAAAAGCATTCGCAGAAAGAATTGGAAAGCCAATAGTTTATCCTTTTGTAAAAAGTTTAGAAAATTTTCCTGAGATAACACCAATTTTGAAAAAGGAAACTGACACAAACAATTTTGGTGGAATTTGGCATAGTGATACTACCTATCAAGAAGAACCTCCCATGGGAACAATGCTGTATGGTATCGAAACACCTGATTATGGTGGAGATACAGAGTGGTCCAATCAATACATGGCTTATGAAAGTTTATCTGAGGGTATGAAAAAATTTTTAGATACTCTTGAAGCAGTAAATATTTCAGGTAAATCACGAGTTGCTAAAACCAGATCGGATATTATGAAACATGCATCAGTTGGTCTAAAAGGAGACGAATTAAAAGCTATTCATCCAGTAGTAAGAACACACCCAGAAACTAAAAGAAAATCTTTATATGTTAATGAAGCTCATACGACCAATTTTATTGGCATGACGGAGGAAGAAAGTACACCAATATTAGAGTACTTATACAAGCATCAAATCAAATCAGAATTTACTTGTAGATTTCAATGGAAACCCGGGTCTGTGGCAATTTGGGATAATAGATGTACAATGCATAATCCTATAAATGATTACCATGGACAAAGACGATTAATGCATAGAATTACTTTTGCAGGAGATAAACCGTCATAAGCAAAAAAGTGGAGAAAAAGTTGTCGCAAAAAAAATATTTTAATAACATAAATGACTTAGATTCAGGAATAAAAAGAGAACTTGCAGAAGGAGTTTCTACAAGAATTTTTTGTGGTGAACAAGCTATGCTATCTCTTGTTGACATTGAGCCAAATGCTAAAGGTAAAATTCACTCACATCCAGAAGAGCAATGGGGACTTTTGATTGAAGGTTCTGGAATTAGAATTCAAGGTGGCGAAGAAATAGAAATTAAAAAGGGTGACTTTTGGCAGACGCCTGGCGGGGTTGAACATGGTATTATAGCTGGTCCAGAAGGAGCAAAAATCCTTGATGTTTTTAGCCCTCCTAGAGAAAATTACAAATCTGCTGGTTCTGGTTTCGGTTCATAATGATTTCAATTGATTATTTTATGAGTCATGGAAGTCCTTGGACATTTCTTGGACATGGTCGTTTAGGGGAATTAATAAAAAAATTCAATGTTAATTTAAATATGTATCCAGTAAACTATGGGGAGATTTTCCCAATTTCAGGAGGTCTTCCTGTTTCAAAGAGACCACCTCAAAGACAAAATTTGAGATTACAAGAATTGAAGAGATGGTCTAAATTTTTAAATATAAAATTAAACCCACAACCAAAATTTTTTCCATCAAAATCTGTTCTTCCGTCATTAATAATCATAGCTGGAAAAATTCAAAAAATAGAAAATTATTTTGAGCTTGCCGATAATATTATGAATAGTTTGTGGGTAAGAAATCAAGATGTAGACAATGAAGATGTGCTTATAAACATTTTGAACCTTATGAACTTAAATTCAAAAAAAATTATTTCGTTTGCTAAAAGCGAAGAATGTAAAAAAATTTTTGAAGAATATACCCAATTAGCGATTAAAAAAAATGTTTTCGGAGCTCCAACATATATTATAAGTGATCAAATTTATTGGGGACAAGATAGGTTAGATTTTGTTGAAAGACACTTAATAAGTCTGAATTGAACTAATAAGTATTGTTTTTAAAAAATTATTTGAGTAATATGCAAAAAAATTAAGGATATGTTATGGATACAAGTATTGATATAGATCAAAAAAATGTAGTTGATCTTAAATCAAAGTCAAAGGTTAAACCCAATTTCAATTGGGAAGATCCTCTCTTATTAGATTCTTTGATTTCTGAAGAAGAAGCTCTAATTAAATCAACTGCTCATGAATACGCTCAAGCTAAACTTTTACCAAGAGTAGAGGAAGCGTTTTTAGAAGAAAAAACAGATAAAAATATCTTTAAGGAAATGGGAGAACTTGGTTTATTGGGAATTACTATCCCTGAAAAATATGGTTGTGCTGGTGCTTCATACGTATCCTATGGACTAGTAGCTAAAGAGGTAGAAAGAGTTGACTCAGGTTATAGATCAATGATGTCTGTTCAATCCTCTCTAGTGATGCATCCAATTTACACTTACGGCAGCGAAGAACAAAGACAAAAGTATTTGCCAGGCTTGGCTTCAGGCGATCTTATTGGTTGTTTTGGATTGACTGAACCAGATGCTGGATCAGATCCTAGCTCTATGAAAACTACAGCTACAAAAGTTAAGGGTGGCTACTCAATATCTGGTTCAAAAATGTGGATATCTAATTCTCCAATAGCTAATGTTTTTGTTGTTTGGGCTAAGTCTAAAGAACATGGTGACGCCATAAAAGGATTTATACTTGAAAAAGGGATGAATGGCTTAAGTGCGCCAAAAATAAAAGGAAAATTATCATTAAGAGCGTCTATAACTGGTGAAATTGTTATGGACAATGTTTTTGTTCCAGACGAAAATCTAATGCCAAATATAACTGGCCTAAAAGGACCATTTGGCTGTTTGAATAGAGCAAGATATGGCATAGCCTGGGGAGTTATGGGAGCTGCTGAAGACTGTTGGCACAGAGCTCGCCAGTACACATTAGATAGAAAACAATTTGGTAGACCATTGGCAGCTACGCAGCTAATTCAGAAAAAACTAGCTGATATGCAGACTGAAATTACATTAGGTTTAGGTGCAGCACTTCAAGTTGGAAGATTATTTGATCAAGGTAATTTAGCGCCTGAAGCCATTTCACTCATTAAAAGAAATAACTGTGGAAAAGCTCTAGAAATTGCAAGACTTTCAAGAGATATGCATGGTGGGAACGGTATTCATGCTGAATATCAGGTGATGCGACATTTGATGAATCTGGAGACTGTTAATACCTACGAAGGTACACATGATGTTCACGCATTAATCCTTGGTCGAGCGCAAACCGGTATTCAAGCGTTTTTTTAAATACAGGTATTAGTTATTATAACTAAATTGATCTTTAATATTGTCTATTGGAATTGTTTTTAGTACGTGAAATTTCGTGTCTTCGAATTCTATTTCCATACTTATTTTAACATAAGGAACTTCATCTTTATCAAAATAACTAATTATTTTTGCATTTGATCCAGTTTTTAAGCAGATTAATGGATTATTAATTTTATTATAATTACTCATAAAGTTTTACTTCAATTATTAAAAAAAAATCGTAACATAGTAATGTAATGTCATATTAATTATGATTCACGAAATGAGATTAAATTATAATTTAGTAAAGTTTTATGTCTGAAGTTAAAAGAAGATTAGCAACTATATTAGCAACTGACTGTGTTGATTTCAGTAAGCATATGGAATCACAAGAAGAAAAAACACTAAGCAGTTTAAAAGAATGTAGAGATATTATTGATCCAATAATAAACAAATTTTCTGGGAGAATTTTCCATACCGCTGGTGACTCAATAATAGCTGAATTTGATAGTCCCGTGGGGGCAACAAAAGCAGCTGTTGAATTTCAGAAATCCATAAAAGATAGAAATTTAATTGAGGATATAAATCCTAAATTATCGTGGAGAGTAGGTGTTCATTTAGACGATATTATTATTGAAGGTGATAACATTTATGGGAATGGTGTCAATATAGCTGCTCGTCTCGAGGGTCAATCACCAGTTGGAGAAATTTTAATTTCAGATGTAGTAAGGCAGCAAATACATAACAAAATTGATGAGACCATTTATCCTTTAGGTAAAATTGAGTTGAAAAATATTTCAAATAATTTCGAAGTTTTTTCCTTACTTGGTGATGGTAAAAGTAAAATAAAAAATGTCTCAAATAAAAATCTTAATAAAAAACCAAAATTTGCAATTTTACCTTTTGCGAATACTAGTAAAGATGAAGATAGTGGTTTCTTAGTTGATGGTATTGTTGAGGATTTAATTACAGAATTTTCTATGATGCGTGAGTTCGAGATACTTTCAAGACAAACAACTGTTAATTTTAAAGATGAAAATCAAGACATAAAAGAATTTTCGAAGAAATTCGATTTAGATTTTATTGTGACAGGAGGCATCCGTGCTTCTGGTAAAAGAGTGAGAATAAGCATCGAATTAAGTGATGCAAAAGATGATAGTATTATCTGGAGTAACAAATATGACAGGGTTCTTGAGGATATTTTTGATTTACAAGATGAAATAGTTAGAAAAATTTCAATTGCCCTACTTGGAGAGATTGAAATTAGTTCGTTGCAAAGATCGAAAAGAAAGCCAACAGAAAATATAAGTTCATATGAATATTTATTAAGAGGGAAAGAAAATCATCATAAATTTACAAAAGAAGCTTGTCAGGAAGCATTAAAAAACTTCGACAAAGCCATTGAAGCAGACGCAAATAATGCTCAGGCCTATGCTTGGAAATGTTGTACTTTAGGCCAGGCAATGTTTAGAGGTTTTTCAGATCAAAATCCTGAAGAAATTTTTACAGAAGCTAAACAAAATATAGATAAAGCTCTAGAATTAAATGAGAATGATTTTGAGTGTCATAGAATGTTATCCGCAGTTTACTTAAGTAATCATGATTATGTTTTAGCTGAGGATCATGGAAGAAAGGCATTCAATATGGTTCCAAACGATCCAAGAGTACTATCTGGATATGGTGAAGTTTTAGTAAGAACAGGAAAGGTTGATAAAGGTTTAGAATTACTTAATAAAGCATATGAGCTTGATCCTATTCCGCAAGGTCAGTCATCTTCAGATAACAGAGTAAAAGACTTAATTCTTGGTTATTTTTTTGCCGAGGATTATAATAAAGTAGTTGAATTAAGTTTTGATATTAGTGTAATGGACGCAAGATCTATTGCGTTAATACTATATTCTAGGTCGCAACTAAAACAGGATTTAGAAATGAGTAAAGAATATAAAGTTTTAAAGAGTGAATATAAAGAAACCGATTGGCCCCAAACTGTAGATAGATTTCATATACAAAGTGAAGATACAAGAAAAAATTTATTAGAATTTATAAAGGGTGTATAATTTAAATTTATTTTTTTCCAAATCCTCCACCACCCGGAGTTTCCATAACAAAAAGATCATTAATTTTTACTTGACAACTATCGTTGCCAGAAAGACTAATTATACTTCCATTTGCTTTTTCAAGCCATTCTCTACCACAGTCTCCTGGACAACCTCCATTTAAACCAAAAGGCTTTATTTTTCGATGTGAACATAATGTTGTAACAGTCATAGGCTCTAAAAATCTTAATTTTCTGGTAACACCGTCACCTCCATTGAATTTACCCTTACCACCTGAATTTTTTCTAATTGAAAATTCTTCAAGTCTTACTGGAAAACGAGTTTCTAATACTTCGGGATCAGTGCTTCTGGTATTGGTCATATGAGTTTGAATAGCTGATGTGCCATGAAAATTTGGACCAGCACCAGTTCCTCCGCAAATGGTTTCATAATTTTGTATTTTTTCATTCCCCCAGATAAAATTATTCATCGTTGCTTGGCTGCCAGCAATCACTCCAAGTGCTCCAAATAACGCGTTACATGTCAATTGGCTCACTTCTGTATTGCCTGCTATCACCGCAGAAGGATACTTTGCATTTATCATTGAATTATTTGGTATAATTATCTGAATTGGTTTGAAGCAACCTTCATTAAGTGGAATATTATTTCCAACTAGAGTTCTGAATACATATAATATTACTGCATAGCATACAGCCATTGGGGCATTGTAATTGAAAGGGTTTTTAGGGGCTGTGCCTGTAAAATCAATTATAGCTTCACGATTTTCTTGATCAATTTTTACATTAACTCTAATGAACTCACCATTATCAAGTTCATACTCATATTCACCTTGTTTTAAATTAACTATGGCATTACGTATACTTTCTTCTGCATTATCTTGTACATGATTCATATAGGCGTGCACAGTTTCAATACCATATTGGTCAATCATTGAATTAATTTCATTAATACCTGTTTTGTTTGCTGCAACTTGAGCTGCAAGATCTGCCATATTATGTTCAACATTTCGACATGGATACTTACCTGACGATAAGATTTTTCTCATTTCTTTCTCACGAAATATACCTTTGTCAAATAACTTAAAATTATCAATCAAGACACCTTCTTCTTCAATATGCTTTGAGTCTGGTGGACCAGAACCTGGCGTTTTACCTCCTATGTCGGCATGATGACCACGAGAAGCAACAAAAAATATAATTTCTTTTCCATTTTTATCAAAAACTGGAGTTATCACCGTTACATCAGGAAGATGAGTTCCACCATTAAATGGGGCGTTAAGTACAAAAACATCATCTGGATAAATATTATCTTTGTTTAACCTAACTACTGTTTTTATTGCCTCTGACATAGATCCTAAATGAACTGGAACATGAGGGGCATTGGCAACTAAAGATCCTTCATTATTAAAAAGAGCACATGAAAAATCTAATCTTTCTTTTATATTCACTGAATAAGCAGTGTTTGCTAATGTTGCTCCCATTTGTTCTGCAATATTCATAAAAAGATTGTTAAATACTTCTAGCATCACAACATCTACAGATGTTCCTATTCCTTTTTGAAGTTTCTTTTCTTCTACTCTAGATAAGATCAAATTATAATGCTTATCTAAAGTCCCTGACCAACCATAATCAATTATGTTAGTACCTGTTGCTTCTACAATGATAGCTGGACCTGAAATATTCTGTCCAATTATTAATTCATCCCTTTTATAGATTGGTGTATTAATTTCTGAGCCATTTACATACATTTTTTTGAATGCAATAGGATTTGCCTTTGTAGTTGATGTGTTAGGACTTAAAAAATTATAATTTTCTTTTTTTTTACCTACTGCTTCAACAGTTAGCATTTCAATAAATATTTCTCTATCTTCAACAAAAAAACCAAAGCGTTTTTTATGTTCTTGTTCAAAAGATTTTCTCATATTTTCAGGTGTATCAAATTTGATTTCTAAATTTTGATGTGAACCTTTATAATGCAAAAAAGCATTTTTTAAGAGAAGAATTGAAGCATCAGAAATATCTTGATTATTTAGATCTTTTTTTGCTTGTGAAGACAAGATTTCAATTAAGTTTTCAGCGTCTAAAATATTTGTGATATTTTTTTCAAAATGACCTTCCCTAATACTTCTAATTTCAGCAAGGCCCATTCCGTAGGCTGATAAAACTCCAGCATATGGATGTATCATAACATTTGAAATACCAAGAGAATCAGCAACATTACATGCATGTTGCCCGCCTGCACCTCCAAAGCAATTCAACATATAATTTGTTACATCATAACCTTTTTGAATTGATATTTTTTTTATTGCATTAGCCATATTTTCGACAGCTATTTTTAAAAAACCTTCAGCCATTTTAAAAATATCCATTATAGGTTCATTTTTTTCTTTAGAAATTATATTTGACAAATCAATAAACTTTTTCTTTACAATTTCAAAATTTAAAGGTTGATCACCAGTTTTCCCAAAAACTTTTGGGAAAAAATCTGGATTTAATTTACCTAATAAGACATTGCAATCAGTTACAGTTAAAGGTCCACCTCTACCATATGATGCTGGGCCAGGAATTGCTCCAGCGCTCTCTGGACCTACTTGAAATCTACCATCTTTATAAGAAAGAATTGAGCCACCACCTGCTGCCACAGTGTTAATCTGCATCATAGGAGCTCTAATTCTTACACCTGCTAATTCAGTTTCAAAAGATCTTTCAAACTCACCAGCAAAATGGCATACATCTGTAGAGGTTCCGCCCATATCAAATCCAATTAATTTATTAAATCCTGCTTGCTTTCCGGTTTGTGTCATACTCACAACCCCTCCAGCTGGGCCAGATAATAAAGCATCTTTACCTTGGAAAAGATTTGCGTCTGTTAGGCCTCCATTGGATTGCATAAACATTAATTGAGTAGATTTAGTATCTTTAAGTTCCTCTGAAACTTGATTTACGTACCGTCTAAGAATTGGAGATAAATAAGCATCAACTACGGTAGTATCACCTCTACCAACTAATTTAATTAGTGGAGATACTTTATGACTTACTGAAATTTGATTAAAATTTTCTTCTTTTGCAATTTGTTCAATTTTATTTTCATGATCTGGATTTATATATGAATGCATAAAAGCAATAGCTACACTGTTTATACCATCCGATTTTGCTTTGATTAGTGAATTACGTACTTCCTCCTCATTTAATTTAGTAACTACTTTACCTTTCTCGTTTAATCTTTCTGATACTTCTACTACTCTTTCGTACAACAACTCTGGTAATTTGATATTTAGATCAAACAAAAGAGGTCTATTTTGATAACCAATTCTTAATAAGTCTCCAAAGCCTTTTGTAATAAGCAGTAGAGTTCTGTCACCTTTTCTTTCAAGTAGGGCATTAGTTGCAACGGTTGTACCCATTTTTACTGAAGAAATAATATCTGTAGGAATTTTGTCTTCTTTTTTGAGCTCAAGAATTCTTTTTATACCTTCAACTGCAGCATCTTTGTAAGCATCAGAGTTCTCAGATAAAAGCTTATCAATTATTATTTTGCCATCAGGTTTTTTTGCTACTATATCGGTGAATGTACCACCTCTATCTATCCAAAATTGCCACATATTATTCTGCCATTATTATGTTTATAAGTAAGATTATTTTTTTAAATCGTCTTCAATATACGTTTTGATTATCTCATCAAAATTTGTTTCTGCCTTGAAACCTAGTTCAATAGATCTTTTTGTATCAAAATCTCTTGCCCATCCACTCACTATTTTTTGGATTGTTGGATCTGGTTGATGTTTAATAAGTTTTACAACATCACTGCCAGCAACTCTCTCTAATGCGTCTATTTGTTCTTGAACGGTTACAGATAAACCAGGCATGTTTAATGTTATTCTATCATTTAATTTTGATGTATCAATTTCTGTAGCATGAACTAGAAAACCTGCAGCAGCTCTTGGTGTTGCATGCCAATGTCTAACATCAGGATTAACGGGGAGAATTGCTTCTTGACCATTTAAAGGCTCACGTATAATTCCAGAAAAGAAACCTGAAGCTGCAAGATTAGGTTTGCCAGGTCTTACACAAATAGTTGGTAATCTTATTGATACACCATCAATCATTTTCTTTCTTGAGTAATCTGCCAACAATAATTCAGATATAGCTTTTTGGGCTCCATAAGATGTAAGAGGAGTTGTAAAAAAATCATCGGGTATCTTATCTGGGAATGGGGCGCCAAAAACTGCTATTGAGCTTGTAAAAACTAATCTTGGGCAATAATTTTCTCCTTGATGTCTTATTGCTTCAAATAAACCCCAGCTTCCTTTTGCATTTATATCCCAACCTAAATCAAATTCCTGTTCAGCTTGTCCTGAAACTATAGCAGCCAAATGAAAAATTATATCTGGCTTAGATAAAATAAGATTTTTACTGACATCTATATCTGAAATATCACCTGACTTTGATTGTATTGGAATATTAGTATTATTAGGATAGGGGGCTTCTATAATATCAAACAATGTGATTTCACTGATTTTTTGATTATTTAATTTTTCTTTTTTTAATAAGAGATTAAGCAGTTTTTGCCCAATCATCCCAGCTCCACCCATTATTAAAATTTTCATAAAACCCTCTTTATTAATTTATTGATTGAAGAATTTTGAATAACAACATATTAAAATAGAAAGTAAAAATAAAAAATAAATTTTTGATAAATTGATGCATAATTATATTAAATCTACTCTTTCAATGTCTCCTGTTATGCCTGTATTGACAATCAATAATATTGATAATGTTGAATATTTATTTGAGGCTCTAATAAACGGAAATCTTAAGGTAGTTGAAATCACTTTAAGAACGGATTGTGCCCTAAAAGCAATAGATATTGTGTCTAAAAAATTTCCTTCTTTGGAAATTGGAGCAGGTACAGTTTTAAGCAATGAAGATTTAAATTCCGTAAAAGATGCTGGAGCGAAATTTGCTGTTAGTCCTGGCTCTACAATTTCCCTTGCAACACATGCCCTAGAAAAAGAATTTCCATTCCTGCCGGGAGTTTCAAATTCTAGTGATATTATGAATTTAATGAATTTAGATTATAAATTTTTCAAATTTTTTCCAGCACAAGCCGCAGGTGGTCTTGAATATCTTAAATCTTTAAGTGGGCCATTTCCTGAAATTTTGTTTTGCCCAACAGGTGGTATTAACCAAAATAATGCTCATGAATGGCTTAGTCAAAAGAATGTAATATGTGTAGGCGGTAGTTGGATAATTCCACCTGGAAGCAGAGATTACAAAGAAATTACAAAAAGAGCTTTGTTAGCAAGTAGTTTGTCAAAATAATTTCCTGTTTGTTCTAAATCAATAATAAATAAATTTTTTGTAAAATATTTCGATTTGTCTATCATTATGTTTAAGAATTAGTTTTATGTGTTTTTAAAAACTTGGGGGAAGCAATGACTGAATATTCAATTGAGGATTATGTAACTGAAATTCGTTTAGTTGTAAAAGAAGAGACTGACGAGGGAAAGATAATCGATAGAATAAAACCATTATCAAAAAAAATAGCAGCAAACAAAAGTTGGGTTAAGCCAGAATATTTTAATGTAGATAAAGAACAGGGATTTGGATTGCATTTACTGCACGAAGAAAAAGATCATAGTTTAGCTGTTTTTGCAATTGCGTGGGCTCCTGGAGAGGGACTTGCGCCACATAATCACAAAACATGGGCTGTTGTTGCCGGTATTCAAGGACAAGAACATGAAACTACTTACAAAAGAATAGATGATGGAACTACAGACGGTTTTGCGGATCTAGTAAAAACAAATGAAGAGACTATATACGCAGGAGATGCTACTTGTTGTTTGCCTGAAGACATACATAGTGTATGGAATAATGGTCGTGAGATAGCTCTTTCTATACATACATATGGAAAACACCTCAATCATACAGGAAGGTCAATTTTTGACATTAATCAAAAAACTGAAACTCCCTGCATAGTTAAGGTTCAAAATTAATTAAGTTTTATACGAAAAGTTCTAACTTAAAATCCAATTAACCTTGGAAACATGTTTGATTTTGTTCACCCAAACCTTCTATACCCAACTTCATTTTATCGCCCGCTTTTAAAAAAACAGGTGGTTTCATTCCACCACCAACTCCAGGTGGAGTACCCGTAGCAATAATATCCCCAGGATTTAAACTCATAAATTGTGATAAATAATATACAATGTATTTTGCAGAGAATATCATGGTTTTTGTAGAACCATCTTGCATTCTTTTACCATTAACATCTAGATACATTTTTAGGTTCTGAACGTCAGACACTTCATCTTTAGTAACTAAATATGGTCCAGTTGGTCCAAAAGTGTCACAAGATTTCCCTTTAGTCCACTGTCCTTCTTTTTTTAGTTGAAATTCTCTTTCTGAAACATCATTAACTACGCAATATCCAGCGATATGTTCCTCTGCATCTTCTTCATTAATATATTTAGCTTTTTTTCCAATTATGATGCCAAGTTCAACTTCCCAGTCAGTTTCATTAGAATTTCTTGGTATTTCAACATTATCATTTGGACCTACTACAGCAGATGTTGCCTTTGAAAATAATATTGGTTCACTTGGTACAGGCATTCCAGTTTCTGCAGCGTGATCTGAATAATTTAATCCAATACAAAGAAATTTTCCAATATTACCAACACATGCTCCCAATCTTGTATTTTCAGGAATAATTGGTAAAGACGAAACATCAATCATAGAAATTTTATTCAAGCCTTCTTCACTAATATTGTCACCATTGATATCCGTAATATGATTAGATAAATCTCTTATTTTACCATCCTGGCCAAGAATACCAGGCTTTTCTTTTCCAATTTCTCCGTAGCGTAATAATTTCATTTTACTTCCTTTCTTTAATTAAAATAATTAAAAATTTTATTATTGATTTATTACATACATATTCCACCATCAATTATATGGAATTGACCTGTAGTAAAAGCTGATGCATCACTAGCCAGATAAACTGCAAGATTAGCGACTTCTTCTGCCTCACCAAATCTTCCCATTGGTTGCCTTGCAACAAACTGTTTCTTGGCTAATTCATAATCTTCCATATCTAAAAGTCTTTGCTCTAATGATGGACTTTGAATTGTTCCTGGACAAATGGCATTACATCTAATCCCATGGCTGATATAATCAGCTGCTATCGATTTAGTTATTCCCAATACTGCAGCTTTAGACGCTGAATATATAAATCTATTTGGTATTCCTTTTGTTGAAGATGATACTGATGCAATATTAATTATAGATCCACCACCTTTATTAATCATAACAGGAAGAATCTCCTTTATCATATGATACATAGATTTACTATTTAGGTTAAACGCTAAATCCCAATCATCATCTGTAGATTCTAAAATTGTTCCATTATGAACTATACCTGCACAGTTAAAAAGAATATCTGGAGCTTTTATCGAGCTAACTAATTTTTTTATTTTATTATAATCTGTTACATCAAGAATATGAGTTTCGTTAACTACATCCTTTAACAAAGATAAACTTTTGTGATTAATATCTGTGGCAATTACATATGCTCCTGCTTCTGTGAAAGCTTCAGCCGTTGCTTTACCAATTCCCTGTCCAGAAGCAGTTAAAAGTGCGGTCTTATTTTTTAGATTAATCATAATAACTCCTTACATAGTTGCTCCAATTTGCCAAGGAACAAACTCCAAGTCACCAAGACCTTGAATTTCAGATTTAGATTTTTCGCCAGATGCCACACGTACAATTAAATCAAATATTTCTTGTCCGACATCCTCAATGCTTTTGTTATCTGAAATTACTTTTCCAGCATTTACATCCATGTCCTCAATCATATTATTATACATTTCGGTGTTCGTAGCTATTTTAATTGAAGGTGAGGGTTTACAACCAAAACATGAACCTCTTCCTGTAGTAAAAGTTACGACATTACAACCGCTAGCAATTTGACCCGTAACTGATGCTGGATCATATCCAGGGCTATCCATAAATAAAAAACCCTTTTTCTCTGCTTGCTGTGCATATAGGAGAACATCATTTAAGGGTGTGGTTCCTCCTTTTGCAGCTGCACCTAGAGACTTTTCTAATATTGTAGTTAATCCACCTGCTTTATTACCTGGGGAAGGGTTATTATTTAAACTTCCCTTATTTCTTGTTACATAATCTTCCCACCATAGAATTCTATCGACAAGTTTTTTGCCTACTTCAGGAGAAATGGCTCTTCTTGTTAGCATGTGTTCTGCACCATAAATTTCTGGTGTTTCTGCCAAAATTGCAGTGCCACCATTTTTTACAATTAAATCTGCAGCATGACCAAGTGAAGGGTTTGAGGTTATACCAGACCATGCATCGGATCCTCCACACTGAAGAGCAACACTTAAATGTTCGACGGATTGATCAGTTCGCTCAATGGAATTAACTTTAGGTAGCATATCATCAATACATTTTATTCCAGCTTTAATTGTTTTTCTAAGACCTCCCATGTCTTGTAAGGTCATAGTTTTAAAAAATGGATTTTCGTTTAAGTTGAAAGCATCCATTAAAAACTTGATTTGATTTGCCTCACATCCTAATCCAATTAGTAATATACCAGCTAAATTTGGATGTTGAATATACCCTAAAAGGACTCTTTGAAGAGCGTCAAAACCGTCTCCTGAATCTGCCATTCCACACCCTGTGCCATGAGTAAATGAAACTACTCCATCAACATTTAGGTACTTAGATAATTTTTCTTTATTAAACGCTTCTGCAATATTTTTTGCAGCTGTTGCAGAACAATTTACAGAAGTTAGTATGCCAATATAATTTCTTGTCCCAACCTTTCCGTTTTGTCTTTTATATCCTTTGAAAGTAGCTCTTTTTTCAGGTTCAATTATGTTGGGTAATTTAACAGATGTTGAAAACTCATAATCATGATCAGTTGATTGAAAATTTGTATTTTCAACATGTACATGTTCACCTGGTAAAATATCTTTGCTAGCAATACCTATTAATTGGTCATACTTAATTATTTTCTCACCTTTTACTATTTTTTTTAAGGCTATTTTATGACCTTTAGGAATAATGTTTTTACTCGCAAGATCTTGAGTTATTTCACCAGCATTTATTTCTCTTAATGCAGTAGCAACATTGTCATTTTCATTAAGTTTAACTGTTAAGTTTTCAACATTATTCATTTTTATTATCTCCCAACTAATAAAAAGCAAAAAAACTGAAATTATCTTTTGATTTTTTTTAAATCAAGTATGATTGTTAAATTGATCTTAAAATATATTAAGTTCTATTAATACTATTTTTAAAATAATTTATAAACTCTATTTGTTGTTTTTAAATTTTACTTGGGAGAAAATCATGTCAGCTAAAAATTTTAATCCAAAATACAGAAGTCAACAGTGGTTTGATAATCCAACTAACCCTGGCATGACGGCATTGTATTTAGAGAGATCTATGAATTTTGGGCTGACACCAGACGAATTAAGATCTGGAAAACCAATTATTGGAATAGCACAAACTGGATCGGATATATCCCCATGTAATAGGGTTCATCTTAAACTGGCAGAAAGAGTAAGAGAAGGAATTAGAACAGCAGGTGGTATTGCTTTTGAGTTTCCTGTTCATCCCATTCAAGAAACATTAAAGAGACCTACCGCTGCTGTTGATAGAAATTTAGCATATTTAGGATTAGTTGAAATTCTTCATGGTTATCCTATTGATGGTGTTGTCCTAATGACCGGTTGTGACAAAACAACTCCAGCTTGTTTAATGGCAGCTGCTACTGTAGATCTGCCAGCTATTGTACTAAACGGAGGTCCAATGCTGGATGGATGGCATAATGGAAAGCTTGCTGGTTCGGGAACAGCTGTTTGGGATAGTAGAGTTGAGTTAGCAGCTGGCAGAATAGATTATGAACAATTCATTGATATTGTTACTAGCTCAGCTCCTTCTGACGGTCATTGTAACACTATGGGAACTGCATCTACAATGAATTCACTAGCTGAAGCTCTTGGAATGAGCTTAACTGGAAATGCTAATATTCCAGCACCTTACAGAGAAAGAGGGCAAATGGCATATAAGACAGGTTTAAGAATTGTAGATATGGTTAAGGATGATTTAACTCCTTCTATAATTATGACTAGAGAGTCTTTTGAGAATGCAATCATTGTAAATTCTGCTATTGGTGGATCAACTAACGCTCAATGGCATATTACTGCAATAGCAAGGCATGTTGGTGTAGAATTAGAAACTGCTGCATGGCAAAATGTTGGT
Source organism: uncultured SAR116 cluster alpha proteobacterium (assembly GCA_902543145.1). Lineage (GTDB taxonomy): Bacteria > Pseudomonadota > Alphaproteobacteria > Puniceispirillales > Marisalimonadaceae > Marisalimonas. The sequence continues at coordinate 54,577 of CACBXG010000004.1, forward strand.
TATGACATTCCTTTGATGGCTAATATACAACCGGCAGGCGAGTACCTATGTGAGAGCTATCACAGAGCAGGTGGGACAGCTGCTATAATGTCAGAGCTCCTTGAAAATTCAAAGCTTTATGGGGATGTAATGACCGTCACAGGAAAAAAAATGTCTGAAAATTTGAAAGGAATCAAAATTAAGGACGAAAAAGTCATTACCCCTTTTAAAAAACCTATGAAACAAAAAGCAGGCTTTATAGTACTTAAAGGAAATCTATTTGACTCTGCAATAATGAAAACCTCAGTTATTTCAAAAGAATTCAAAGATAAATTTTTATCACGTCCAGGAAAAGAAGGTGTTCTAGAAGGTAGAGTTATTGTCTTTGAAGGATCTGAAGATTATCATGACAGGCTTAATGACAAAAGTTTAAATATGGATGAAAATTCTATATTAGTTATTAGAGGTGCAGGACCTGTTGGCTGGCCTGGATCAGCTGAAGTCGTAAATATGCAACCATCAGATGAATTAATTAAGCAAGGAATAACAGAATTACCATGCATAGGTGATGGAAGACAATCAGGAACCTCAGGAAGTCCATCAATACTTAATGCTTCACCTGAGAGTGCGACTGGAGGCGGATTAGCTTGGTTGAGGACAGGTGACACTGTCGTAATTGATTTGAATAATTATACAGCTAACATGCTTGTAAGTGATGAAGAGATTAAGCTCAGGAAAAAAGATGGTGTACCGCCTTATCCTGAAAGTCAAACTCCTTGGCAAGAAATTCAAAGAAATTTAGTAGGTGAACTTTCTGACGGAGCTGTACTAGAGAATGCTATCAAATTTCAGAAGGTAAGAAAAAAATTACCAAGGGATAATCATTAAAATAATGACAGAAAATAAAAATATTCTAGTAATTGGTCTAGGCTCAATGGGTTATGGGATAGCAAAATCGCTCTTGCGCGCAGGGTATAAGGTTTATGGTCAAGATAAAAACCCAGACCAACAAAAAAAATTTTTTCAAGATGGAGGTTTTGAAGGTAAGGTTCCATACGACCAATTAGAAGCAGTAGTAATAGTTGTCTTAAATGAAAAGCAAACTCGAGAGATTATTTTTGGTAAGGAGGGGATTTCCAATAAATTAAAAAATAACACATTGATAATGGTATGCACTACTGTTTCTCCAGATTTTGCAAAAGAAATGGATAACAAGTGTGCTAAAGAAGGACTTTTATATCTAGATGCACCTATCTCTGGTGGATCAAAAAAATCATTAGAAGGCAAATTGTCTTATATGATTTCTGGAAGTCAAAAAGCTCTGCAAAAAGCCAAGCCACTCTTAGATTCAACCTCTGAAAAGGTTTTTAAATTTGGCCAATCTGTCGGAGCTGGGTCTGCAATGAAGGCAGTTAATCAAATGCTCGCAGGTATTCATATTTCAGCAATGGCAGAAGCAATAACATTTGGAATAACTCAAGGCATAGACCCTAAGAAATTTTTAGAGGTTATCTCTGAATGTGCCGGAACATCCTGGATGCTTGAGAATAGAGCTCCACATATTATAAATGATGATTATTCACCAAAATCATCGATAAATATATGGCCAAAAGATCTAGGGATTGTTCTAGATATAGCAAAAAAATCAAATTTTTCTGCACCTTTAACTGCAACAGCAATGCAACAATTTCTTGCAGCTGCTGGTATTGGTTTGGGGCACGAAGATGATGCTGCTGTAGCTAAAATTTATGCTCGTAATGCAGGTATCGAATTAACTAAGTATTAAATATATTCCTAATTTACTTCTGAAATTAGAGATTTTCCTTCGAAGTAATTTATTATGTTATCAAATACAAGCTGACCCATTGCATTTCTTGTCTCAACTGTGCCAGACGCAATATGAGGTAACAAAACTGTATTTTTCAGTTTCATCAATTTTTCAGGGATATTTGGTTCATTTGTATAAACATCTAATCCGGCAGCCAATATCAAATTATTCTCTAGACAATGTATTAATTCATCTTGATCGATAACCGATCCCCTAGCCACATTGATAAGTACGCCATTTTCTCCAAGATTATTTAGAACATCTTTATTAATTAACTTTTCTGTTTCTTTTCCACCAGGTGTAATTATACAAAGTGTATCAACTTCTTTTGCTAATTCTTTCAAATCGCTGTAGAATCTATACTTTACATCTTTTTTATTTCTTGAATGATACGAAATTTCACAATTAAATGCTTCTGCCCTTTTAGCTATAGCTTTACCAATTCTTCCCATTCCAACTATTCCTAGCTTGGTTCCTGTAAACTTTTTAGTTAGTGGAAAATCACCCTCAATCCATTTGTTGTTTCTTGCAAAACTGTCAGCCTCAACGATTTTTTTGTAAACACATAGCATTAATGCGATAGCTGTATCAGCTACCTCATCATTAAGAACTTCTGGTGTATTGGTGACTTTTATTGCTAAACTTTTAGCAAAATTAACATCAATAGCATCATACCCTACACCATAACACGCTATAATTTTTAAATTAGGCATACTTTTCATTAAATCAGGGGTAATTTTATAACCTCCCATGACTGCTATTGCGTCAATATCTTCTCTAACTTCAAATAAATAATTATCTTCATCTTTTTGTTTCCATAACTTATGTGTGTTAAAGTTTTGATCAGCAAGCGAAACAAAATATTCTGGCATTTCGGTCATTATTAGTAAGTTTTTTTTCATTCAAAATATCCCTTTATATACTTAATTTAGGCATCTGATTTTTTTTGATAATCGCCCCTTTATATTTGATGACTTCTCTGGTGACAGCATGAGATTTTAATATAATTTCTTCAATGCTAGTATTTTTACCATTGTTCATCAATGCCAAGAATGAGCCGTTGAAAGCATCTCCTGCAGCAGTTGTATCTACAACCTCACCATGCGGAACAGTAATGGATTTTATATCTTGATCAAGGTTTTTAAATATGATTGAATTTTTATATCTCAATAAAATCAGATTTTTTTCATTATTCAATAGATTAAAGATTTCATTTGGTGTTTTAATCTTAAATAGATCTTTAACATCATCATAAGAGACAAAATTAATATTTACATAATTATTAATTTCTATAAATAGTGATTGAGATCTATTTTTGTCATAATGTAGTTGATGTCTAAAATTAAAATCAAAAGCACAAACATCAGCTGTAGCTCCAACCTTAATTAGTTGTTGTTTTTGATTTTCATCAAGTATGCCAGCAGAAATACCGGAGTAATAAAAAATATCTGAGTTGCTTATATTATCTAAGAGATGCTTTCCTTTTAATCCAAAAAAAATATTTTTAGATGGTGATTGATCTCTCCAATAGGAAAAGCTTCGTTCTCCTTTTTCATTGATTTCAATAGAATATAATCCTGGCGGATTTTTTCCATCTGTCCTAATAAGATCACAATTAAGTTTTTCAATTTTGAATCTCTCGATCATTTTCTTAGAAAAACTATCTTTTGAAAGAGCTGTGCAGTAAAAAGTATTGGTTTCCTTATTTGTTAATCGTGAAAAATAAACTGCAGAATTATAAGTATCACCTCCAAAATTAATCTCCATCAGTGAATTTGAATTTCCTAAAGAGGATATATCACCGTTTAGCTCAATCATGCATTCCCCTAAAAAGATAGCTTTTTTCTGCATTTCATAAGTATCCTTAAGATATAAATTTTATGGTTACTATAATTATTAAAATGTAATAATTTACTCAATCTTTATTTTAAAATATATTTATTGTAGAGTAACTTAGGAAAATATGAGGTTTATTGGTGACAATCTTAGATATAAACAACAACTCATTTTATAATAAATTTGATTATAATGTTGAAAAAGCTATAGAGGCATTGAAAAAAGAATTTGGTCAACAATTTTCAATATCTAAATCCGTTCGTGAACAACATACTAGCACAACTACAGTTCATACACCCGAACTACCTGATGGTGTTGTTTTTGCATATAGTAAGGAAGATGTTCAAAAAACTGTAAAAATTTGTCACGAACATGGTTGCCCAATTATCCCCTTTGGTGCAGGTTCTTCTCTGGAGGGGCACCTAAATGCCAATTTTGGTGGGATCTCAATAGATATGAACAATCTCAATAATATTATAGAAGTTCACCCTGAAGATTCTACTGTTGTAGTACAACCTGGTGTAACAAGAGAACAACTTAATACATATCTAAGAGATACAGGTTTATTTTTTCCTATTGATCCTGGTGCGAATGCTTCAATTGGTGGAATGACATCTACACGAGCTTCTGGAACAAATGCTGTTCGTTATGGTACAATGAAAGACAATGTTTTATCTCTTGAAGTTGTTATGCCAAATGGTGAGATAATAAAAACTGCCAGTAGAGCAAGAAAAACTTCAGCTGGATATGATTTAACAAGATTAATTGTTGGTTCTGAAGGAACTTTGGGTGTAATTACTGAAATTACTCTTAAACTTTATGGTATACCTGAGGAAATTGGAGCTGGCAGGTGCACGTTCCCTTCTGTTAAAGATGCAACTGATGCAGTTATCATGACGATACAAGCTGGTATACCAGTAGCTAGAATTGAACTATTAGACATTGCACAAGTTAAAGCAGTTAATAATTATTCTAAATTGAGTTTACCAGAATCACCCTTGTTGCTTTTAGAGTTTCATGGAAGCAAATCTTCTGTTAAGGAGCAGTCAGAATTATTTAACGAGATTTCTAAAGATTTTGGAGGGAATAATTTTGAGTGGAATGCTAATATTGAAGAAAGAAATAAATTATGGAAAGCCAGGCATGATGTCTATTATGCTGTAAAAGCATGTAGACCAGAGGCAGATTATATTGCAACAGACGTGTGTGTACCTATTTCAAGACTCTCGGAATGCATTACAGAAACCATTGAAGATATGGAGCAAAATAAATTATTTGGTCCTATTGTTGGTCATGTTGGAGACGGTAATTTTCATGTTCAACTAATGATTGATCCCAAAGACCAGAATGAAATTGATGTTGCGAATGGTTTCTTAGAAAGATTAGCTCATAGAGCAATTAGTATGGATGGCACATGTACTGGTGAACATGGTGTAGGGCAGGGTAAAAAACAGTATCTAATTGAGGAGCTAGGTTCTGCGGTAAATTTTATGAAATTAATTAAGGAAGAATTAGACCCCAAAGGTATTATGAATCCCGGAAAAATTTTGTAGAAATAAAATCGAATATTTTAGAGGCATTAAATATGGATGGTAATACTTCAATTTGGTCTTCGGATAATTATGATCCTGTAAGTATCAAGTTATGTGTAAAAAAGTTAAAAGAAGAATTTGGACAGCAATTTTCAGATAGCCAGAGTATTTTAGAACAACACACTCATACAATGACAATACACGAATCTGAATTACCAAATGGTGTTGTATTTGTTGAAACAAAAGAGGATGTTCAAAAAGTTGTAAATATCTGTAAAGAATATAAGTGCCCAATTATACCATTTGGTGTTGGTTCTTCCTTCGAAGGGCATCTCAATGCACCTTTTGGTGGAATTTCTATTGATATGAATAATATGAACAAAATATTGAAGGTATATCAAGATGACCTTCTAGTTGTTGTTCAACCAGGTGTAACGAGAGAGCAGCTTAATACATACCTAAGAGACACAGGTTTATTTTTTCCAATTGATCCAGGGGCAAATGCCTCAATAGGTGGAATGACTGCTACACGAGCCTCAGGAACAAATGCAGTTCGGTATGGTACAATGAAAGACAATGTCATAGCTTTGGAAGTTGTTACACCAGACGGTCAGATAATTAAAACAGCAAATAAGGCAAGGAAAAGTTCTGCCGGATATGACTTAACAAGGCTAATGGTTGGTTCTGAAGGGACTTTGGGTATAACGACAGAAATTACTCTCAAACTCTATGGTATCCCAGAAGTTATAGCTGGTGGAAGAGTAAGTTTCCCAACAGTAAAAAATGCAACTGATGCGGTTATTATGACTATTCAAGCTGGTATCCCTGTTGCTAGAATAGAATTTATGGATACAGCACAGGTAAAGGCTGTTAATAATTACTCCAAAACAAATCTTCCTGAAGCTCCATTGTTGTTGGTAGAATTTCATGGAAGTCAATCATCTGTTGATGAACAGTCGGAGTTATTTGGAGAGATATCATCTGATTTTGGAGGTAAAGATTTTGAATGGACTTCTAACAATGAGGACAGAAATAAATTATGGAAAGCAAGGCATGATGCGTATTGGTCATGTAGAGCTGTAAGGCCAGAGGCAGAACTTTATTCTACGGATGTCTGCGTACCTATTTCAAAATTATCGGATTGCATCACAGAAACTATTGAGGATATGGAACAAAATGAATTAATAGGTCCAATAGTAAGTCACGCAGGAGATGGAAATTTTCACGTTGCACTCTTAATTGATAAAAATAACAAAAATGAGTTAGATAAGTTAGATGAATTTTTAGTAAGAATATCTGAGAGAGCTATAAGAATGGATGGCACATGCACAGGTGAACATGGAGTTGGCCAAGGTAAAAGAAAATATATGCTTAAAGAGTTAGGTAATGCTGTAAATGTTATGAAAAGTGTAAAAGAAGCTTTTGATCCTCATAAAATAATGAACCCAGGAAAACTTTTCCTATAATATTGCATTAACATCATTCATAGTATGGTTAACAGGTTATTTTTCATTAAGTTCAAGGTGTAGAGAAACTTCTACAAGTTCAGATGATTACATACATAATTATTAGTTTTTTAATGATGGTTACTCCTGGCCCAGGTGTATTATCATTAGCTGGTGTTGGTGCAGGCTTTGGTTGGAAAGTTGGTATGATGTACCTCATTGGTTTATTTTTTGGAACTAATGGAGTTGCACTATTAGTAGTTTTAGGCTTTAAACAATTTTTATTTGAGATTGATGGTGTTGAAATTACTTTCTTGCTTCTTTCTTTATCTTATTTATCTTTTCTATCTTGGCGAATAGCTACGTCTGACAACAAAACTGGGTTTAAGCAGAGTTTTAAAGCACCTAGATTGTATGAAGGTATTTTTTTACAATTTGTTAATCCTAAAGCTTATGTTGTGCAAGGTCATTTGTTTGTAGTTTTATCTCTGGGACTGGCATCATTCAATATTGAAATTATTGTAAAATTTATCATTGTTAATTCTATTTGGATACCAATACATTTATTATGGCTTTGGTTAGGAATAAGTTTAAAAAAATGGTCATTAGGTGTTAATAAACAAATTTGGGTAAATAGGGGAATGGGCTTGGCTTTGTTTGCAGTTGTTGTCCTTTCTGCTTTCATGGAATTAAATTCAGAGATATAAAATGATCAAATATTAATCACCTACTAATTTGGCTATTTTTTTTGCTCAAATTTTTGGCAAATATATTCTTTGTTTTTTGGTTAATAAAATAGATCACGACTTATTTAACGATTCGACATACAAAAATTAAATGTTCAATGAACTCCCCCGTTTAATTGTACTCAAACTAATACATTCCTCCCTAGTGATTAGTTTAAATTAGGTGCAGAGGATCTCCTTAAAATCCTCACCATTAATATGTTGCTCTACCTCCTGATATGTCAAAAACTCCAGCTGTAGTAAAACTATTCTCCCTACTACCTAAGAAAGCAATTAAAGAAGCAATCTCATCAACGGTTACGAACCGTTTTCTTGGTATTTTAGACAGCATGTAATCAATAAATTCTTGTGATACTTGATCAAGTATTCTTGTTTTTGCCGTTGCAGGAGTAATACAATTAACTGCAATATCTTGATCAGCCGTTTCTTTTCCAAGAGATTTAGTTAATCCAATAACAGCAGCCTTTGATGCTGAGTAAGCAGGAGCATTAGGGTTGCCTTCTTTTCCGGCAATAGATGCTATATTAATAATCCTACCATATCCGTTTTCTCGCATAGTTTTAACAACATATTTGTTGCAATAAAACACACCATTAACATTTACGTTGAAAACTTTTGACCACTCTTCAACTGGATAGTCCCATGTTGAAAAGGTCGGACCTGCTATACCTGCACTACATACTAATATGTCAATTTTTTTTAGCTGGTTAATTGTTTCAGCCGTAGCTTGTTCTACAACTTTATTATCAGTTTGATCAACTTCTAAAAAATGGCAATTAAGATCTTTTGCAGCGTCCATACCCAACTTTTTATCAACATCCCAAATCATAACTTCACAGCCATCATTAATAAATCTTTTTGCAGTTGCTAGTCCAATCCCTTGAGCTCCACCAGTAATAATTGCAGTTTGTCCATTAAAATTAGCCATAAACACCCCCTGTATTTGATTTGGTTGAATTATAAGAATATATTAACAATAGATATATTTCATATAAACACTTATAGTGTTTTATATCGTTCAACTATCCAATGCTAGAAAAATTTTAACAATAGAGGAAGTTTGATGGAAATATTTCACATAGTCATTATTGGAATTGTATCTTGTCTTGCAATGGATATGTGGCAGAGGCTACTTAAATTATTATATGATATAAATCCTTCTGATTGGGGTGTGGTTGGAAGATGGTTTTTATTAGTAATGTCTAGAGGAAAAATTTATAATCCTACTATCGATGAAGAAGATCCAATTAAAAATGAATTAATAATTGGCTGGATGGTTCATTATTCCGTTGCAATTATGTATTCAGTATTTTTTTTTATTTCATTAGAATATGAAATATGTAGTGCATCTCTTATGAATGGCATTATTTTTGGTTTGATAAGTGTAATTGTTCCTTGGTTTTTTTTTATGCCAGCTTTAGGTAAAGGTTTATTAGGAACAAAGACACCGTCACCACTTATGGCTTGTTCATTAGCAGTTGGAAGTCATATTGCTATAGGTGCACCTATCGGTGGATTTTATCAGATATTTGGTTACTAAATTAAGATATACGTATTGAGTATAAAAAATGAATGAAAATAAATTAAGAGAGCAAATATGTTTATTAGCAACTTCTATCTTTGATAGAGGATTAACACATGGTTCAACGGGAAATATTTCAGTACGTTTGGATGATAATAATATATTAGTAACTCCGTCTGGATCCTCTTTTGGAAGACTGGATCCTAACCAAATAGTAAAAGTTTCAAAATCTGGTGAAATTACTGGTTCTACAACACCTACTAAAGAGTTGCCACTTCATCAGGCTTTTTATGAAACAAGAGGCATGAAATCTGGCGCAGTAGTACACCTTCATTCTACGTATTCAGTCGCTTTATCAATGATGCCTGGAATTAATGAAGATAATGTTTTACCCTCATATACACCTTACTCTGTCATGTTATTAGGAAAGGTAAAATTACTTCCTTTTTTCGTGCCAGGAGATCCTGCAATGGGTGATGCAATTAAAGGTCTTGCTGGAAAAAGATCTGCCGTTCTTCTTGCTAATCATGGTCCTGTTGTTTCTGGTAAAGATTTGGAATCAGCGGTTAATGCTGTTGAAGAATTAGAAGCTACTGCTAAACTAGCTCTTATATTAAGAGGGTCAGATGCAATAGAATTAAAAACATCTCAAATAGATAAAATAGTGTCTAAATTTAACATAGAATGGGATTAGGACAATGTATAAATTTTCGGCTAATTTAGGTCTTTTATGGACAGAAATGTCTCAAATCGACGCTATATATAAAGCTAAAGATAAAGGGTTTGATGCAGTAGAATTTCAGTTTCCTTATCAATATGATTCTCGAGAAATTAAAAAAGCATTGGATGATGTAAACTTACCTGTTATAGGTATTAATACAATTAAAGGTAATATTGAAAAAGGTGATAATGGTCTATTAGCTGTACCTTCAAGGGTGTCCGAGGCAAGAGACGCACTATTACAAGCATTTGAGTATGCAACAGTAATTAAATCAAAAAACATTCATGCAATGGCAGGCGTCACAGATTTATCAACAAAATCTCTTGTGACTTTTATTGATAATTTAAAATTTGCAAAAGAATTGGTCAAAGAAAGTAATATCGGTTTAGTCATTGAACCTTTAAACCTAAATGATAATCCAGGATATTTTTTAACAAGAGTGGAGCAGGCTAAGGAGATATGTGAGCTTGTAGGTTCTGATAGTATAAAAATTATGTTTGATTTTTATCATGTTCAAATCAATCAAGGTAATGTCATAAATAGATTTGCAGATAATTTACCTTTCATTGGTCATGTGCAGATAGCTTCAGTAAAGGGTAGATCTGAACCAGACAAAGGTGAATTAGATTTTTCTTACATTATTCCAGAAATTTATAAAATAGGTTACAAAGGGCTGATTGGAGCAGAATATAAGCCAAGAACCACGACTGATGAAGGAATTGCTTGGATGGATAATTTTAAATAAAAATTTTTAAAGGATTTTTAAATGAAAATAATCAGACAATATGGTCCTAATGAAATAGAAAACTCATCATTGTGTTTTGGAACAATGCAGTTTGGAGACGGGGCAGATGAACGCGACAGCCAAGAAATGTATGAGGCATGTCGAGAAAATGGTATTAATTTTTTTGATACTGCATTTGTTTATACTGAAGGTAAATCTGAAAAAATTCTTGGAAATTTAATTAGAGAAGAACGTGAAAAAATTATTCTAATTACAAAAGCAGGTTCAGTTGGAGGTTCAAGTGGAGAAAATATTAGATCACAATTAGAGCAAAGTCTTAAAAGACTAAATCAGGACTATGTAGATATTTTCTTCTTACATCATTGGGATGATAATGTGCCATTAGAAGAAACATTTGAAACACTTAAAAATTTAAAAGAAGAAAAAAAATTTTTTCAATTAGGTGTTTCTAATTTTGCTGCTTGGCAAGTTTTGAAAGCAAATTTGATTGCTCAAAAATATAATTTTCCATCAGTAGATATTCTGCAACCCATGTATAATATTGTTAAAAGACAAGCCGAAGTAGAAATTCTTCCTATGGCAACATCAGAAGATATTGGTGTAATAAGTTATAGTCCTTTAGGAGGGGGACTTCTTACAGGCAAATATGACGCATCAATTACATCAAGTAAAAATACATCTGGAAGACTTCATGAAAATGAAAAATATAAAATTAGATATGGACAAGATTGGATGTACAAAGCAGCACATTCTTTAAAAAATTTAGCGAATAATTTAAATTATGATCCTATTTCTTTAGCAGTTGCTTGGGTTTTAAAGAATGATGCGGTAACTGCCCCAATAATAAGTGCCAGAAATCTAAAACAATTAAAACCTTCCCTAGATTCAGTTAAAATTTCATTAGATAATGAAACTTACAAATTAATATCTAATATCAGTCCTACACCTGCTCCTGCAACTGATAGATTAGAAGAAGTCAGTGACAATTAATTAGGGAAATCTCTTGGATACAGCAATAGAAAAAAATTGGGAAGTTTATGCTTTAAAATATGCTGAAAGAGCAGATAGAACTCGGAGTGACAGCTTCATTTTCGACGATCATTCTAATCAAGCTCACACTATTGATTATTTTATTTGGGTTTTGAAATCAGATAAAGATATTATTGTTGTAGACACAGGATATGATTACGACGAAGCTAAAAGAAGAGATAGGCCTATACAAAGAGCTCCGTCTGAGGCTTTAAAAGCTATTAACGTTGAAGCTAGTGATGTTACTGACGTAATTATAACTCATCTTCATTATGATCATGCAGGTGGATTAAAGGATTTTCCTAATGCAAAATTTCATCTTCAAGAAACAGAAATGGCCTACGCAACTGGTCCTTGTATGTGTCATGAAACTATTAAAATGCCTTTTACAGGCGAACATGTATGTCAGATGGTTAAAAACCTATATTCTGGCAGGGTAATTTTTTATAATGGTATTGGATCAATCAAAAGTGGAATAACTGTACATTTAATAGGTGGTCATTCAAGAGGTTTGCAATCTGTAAGAGTAAAAACTGAAAATGGATATTTATGTTTAGCTTCTGATGCCACACATTTCTATGAAAATTTTCTAATGGCTAAACCCTTTCCCATTGTTGTTGATTTAGAAGATATGCTAAATGGTTTTAAGTTAATTAAAAGCTTGGCCACAAGTGATGATTTAGTTGTTCCAGGACATGATCCTTTAGTTAAAGACTTTTTCCCTAAAGAAGGAATGTCTGGTTTTGTTTGGAGATTAGATAAAGGACCTATTAATCCAATAAAGATCTAAAGTTTTTTTCCATTGACCTTCTATATGCAACAGTGGGATCATCCAAAGAATAATCTACATCTTTCCATGTTAAAATTTGATCTTCGTTTAAATCCTTATTAAGTTTTATTCCATGTGCCAGACCTATTGGCAGAGTTTCGTTTAAGAGGGAGTCTTTTGCCGGTATCAATTTACCCCAAACAGTAGCTCCTCCTTCTCCATCTAGAATTTCACCTTTTTTCAAGGGTCGTTTCGATGTAGCAATCACATCACCTGAAAAAGTTTGTGTTTGCCCGGTTGATTGATTTAATAAAGCTGCGCTAAAAATTGAAATATTTAGTTCCATACCGATTAAATGAAATGGTTTGTACATAGCAGAAAATTGTCCAGTACTATCAGTGTTCATACCATATTGTTTAAAACATGAGGCAGCATAATCATTTGGTGCTTTAAGAACAGCGTAAACTCCCCATCTTAAATCTTTAAATACATCTTTACCATCTCTCTCAAGAGATGAAACTACCTCAACTTGTCCATCATACTCTAACACACCACCATTATTCTTAGGCTTAAGAACCTCTGCTAGGTCATCCATACCGCAAGGAGGAAAAAGTAGACCATTAGAGGGCACTTTAAGATTGCAAGCGTTGGCAATTGCTGCCATTTCTAGACTTGATTTTGTTCCATCAAGAAAAGAGTTAAACATTTTAGAGTTCATTCCGGCTTCATTTGCTTCTTTTTCTGTTAATCCATAATAATTCCATACTGTTTCAGGTGTCGATTTATGATATTCAGGAAGATATTTAGTACCTTTACCAGCAGCAGTTACATAAAAGCCATTAGACCTAGCCCAGTCAACAATTTCAGCTGTAAGAGCAGGCTGATCTCCATAAGCCATAGAATAAACAACACCAGCAGATTTAGCTTCCTTAACTAAAGACGCACCAGCCAATACATCTGCTTCTACATTTACCATAACGATGTGTTTACCGTTCTGAAATGCTGTTTGAGCGTGCAAAATCCCAGCTGATGGATGTCCGGTTGCCTCTACAACAACCTCAACTTCAGACTTTGTTATTGCTTTAATTCCTGTGTCGACAAATTTAGTATTAGAAATAAGATCATCGCACCAACCAACATTTTTACAAGCTTTTTTTGCGTTATCTGGAATAAGATCTGCAATAATTACAACTTCTAGACCAGGGGTGGTTGGCACTTGACTTAAAAACATAGAACCAAACTTTCCAGCTCCAATCAAAGCAACTTTTACAGGTGCATTATTATCTATTCTTTGTGAAATCAAACTTTGTAAAAACATATCCTAATTATTCCCAAATATTTGTTTTAATTTTTGGATATCATTAACTTTAAGTCCTAGCTGTGAAATGAAATAATTTTCTAATGAACTGTATTTTTTGTCTACTTCATCAATAGCTGCATTTAAATAAGACTGTTGGACTTTACCAAGTGTGCTTAACATATTTTTTGTAACTAGTGAGTCCTGATTTGAAGAGCTAGTACTTTGCTCAGCTGTTGCGGCTTTAATAGTCAATAATTCATTTGAAATAAGATAATTTTCAAAAATTAAATCCATAGGGTTTTTGAAAATACTTTGTATCATAAAGCTTGCTATACCAGTCCTGTCTTTGCCAGCAGAACAATGAAAAATAATTGGAAGTTCCCTTGATTGAAGCAGAATTTCAAAAAATTTTGTCCAAACCTCTTTATGATTATTAATATACATTCGATAACTATCTTCCATAACTTTTTCATAAGATTTTACACTATCCCCATCGATTTCTTTTTGTGCAACCATTCTACTAAGAGTGCTTGCTGATATAGGGAGGTTGATATACTTTTCTAAAAGTTTACTTGATAAATTATCTGGTGCTTTTTCAATTTCTTTGGGATCACGAAAATCAATTATAGCGTGAGGTTTTAAATTTTCTAAAACTCTAATATCTCGCTCGTTTAGGGTGCTAAGTTTAGCACATCTAAATAATAAATTTTTTTTCATTTTAGAGCCAATAGACACGTCTCTAAAATTTGAAACTGAATCAATCGAGATCAAAAAATTTTTCCTTGTTTTAAAATGCTTTACTATTCAGCTGCGCTAACACCAATGGTTACTAATTCATTAAGGCAATTATCATCAAGCTTTGTAATAGGTGTAAAATCTCTATGTGCAATCCATTCTTCTCGATTAAACTTTTGTATATGATTATCTACGTGACATAAAGATAGATAGACAATACTTCTGCCAAATGGAGAAATATTTGGAGGACTTGCGTGAACTAGCAAAGAAGAAAACATCAACATACTACCAGCTGCTCCAGTTGGAGCAACACATCCACCTCTTTCAGCTAACTCTAAAACTTTTTCATTATCTAAAGTCCAAAGTGGATAACTTGTAGTCTCTAAATCGTGACCTGCATCAATAACTCCTATTTTGTGACTGCCTGGTATAAAAAGTAAAGGACCATTTGCCGCAGTAACATCATCGAGAAATACAGCAATATTCATAGCTCTTGGCTCTGGCATCCCGTCATCTCTTTTCCAAGTTCCATAATCTTGATGCCATTGCCAGACAGCTCCATCAAACGCAGCCTTAGCATTTAATTTAAACTGATGCATGTAGACATCACCATCTAGTATTTGAGATACCGGATTAATTAATCTAGGATGAGCAGCTAATCTTTTAAAAGCTTCGTTGTATGTGTGTGCCGCAAAAGCAGTTCTTGCAACTCCTGTGCTTTCTTTCCAAACTTCTTTTCTATTTTCTAAATATACTTTGTCAGCTTCCTCTTTTAATAATGCCGCTTCATCAGAATTAAACAGTTCAGGAAAGAATAAATAACCATCTTTATCAAATTTTTCTAAATCATTGTTGTTTAAAAGCATTTATTCCTCCCTAATCACGTTAAAAATTATAATATATAAAAAATTATAATAATGTAATTAAAATAATTGAAGTCATCATAATTAGCGTGTTAAATATTTATTTATATTTAATTTTATTAAAAGGAGACAAGTTTGTCGCTTATTTCACCCCTAGATAAATTAAAAATTCCTGTAATAGGATCTCCACTATTTATAATATCAAATCCAGATTTAGTTATAGCTCAATGTAAGGCAGGTATAATTGGTTCTTTCCCATGCTTAAATGCTAGAGAAGGTGAGGGTGAACCCAATATGCTAGAGATATGGTTAAAAAGAATAAATGAAGAATTAGATAGACATAATCAAGATAATCCTGACAATCCTGCAGCTCCTTACGCAGTTAATCACATTGTTCATAAATCTAATATTAGATTAGAAAAAGATATTGATATTTGTGCAAAATGGGAAGCTCCTGTTTGGATAACTTCTTTGGGTGCAAGGCCTGAGGTAAATGAAGTAGCTCATCAGGCTAAAGGTATCGTTTTGCACGATATTATAAACAATTTTTTTGCAAAAAAAGCAATTGACAAGGGTGCTGATGGATTGGTAGCAGTTGCTGCTGGTGCAGGCGGTCACGCAGGTACACTTTCACCATTTGCATTAATTCAAGAGATTCGTGAATGGTTTTCTGGTCCTCTTTTACTATCAGGTTCAATAGCTAATGGTGGTGCAGTACTTGCTGCACAAGCAATGGGAGCTGATTTGGCTTATATAGGCTCTGCATTTATTGCTACTAATGAGGCTAATGCCGATCAAAGATATAAAGAAATGATTACAGAATCTTCTGCCGACGATATTGTATATACAAACTTGTTTACTGGGGTTCATGGTAATTATTTAAAAGGGTCTATAGTGGCTCAGGGGCTAGATCCAGACAATCTTGATGTTAGTGATTCAAGTAAAATGAATTTTAGTTCTGGCACTTCAAAACCAAAGAGCTGGAAAGAAATTTGGGGTTCAGGTCAAGGTATTTCTGCTGTAAAAAGTATTTTACCAGCTGAAGACTTGGTCAAAAGGATAAACAATGAGTATGTTGAAGCCAAAAGTAAACTTATGTAGAGGATAAAATGTCAGTAGTAAAACATAGAATTTTAGACGAAATAGCACTCATAGAAGTTTCAAACCCACCAGTCAATGCTATTAGTGCCGCAGTTAGAATTGGACTTTTAGAAACTATTGAAGAACTATCCTTAGATGAAAAAATATTAGCTATAGTTATTACTGCTCCTGAAAGAACATTTCTTGCAGGTGCAGATATTAAAGAATTTGGTAAAAAAATAGACGCTCCAATTTTAGGAAATATTTGTGATAAAATTGAAAGTCTAAACAAAATAGTTGTTGCGTCATTGCATGGAACTCCTCTTGGTGGTGGTTTGGAAGTAGCTATGTCAGCACATTATAGAATTGCAGCTCCAAATACTAAAGTTGGTCTGCCAGAAGTTTTGCTAGGTATTTTGCCTGGTGCCGGGGGAACACAAAGACTTCCAAGATTATGTGGAGTTTCTATGGCTTTAGACATGATGCTTACTGGAAAACATGTTCCAGCTAAAAAGGCTTTGGATGCAGGTATCATAGATGTGATTGCCAAAAATAACAACACCATAGATAATGGCATCGAATATGCCAAAAAATTAATTAAAGATGGATTTAAACCAAGACCCACTTCTCAGATGGAAAATAAGATCAGTGACACACAAGAAATAAGTAATAGTTTAATTAAAATTAAAGAAACTGCCTCAAAAAAATATAAAAATCTTTTTTCACCACATGCAATTATTAAATCTGTAGAGGAAGGTCTTAAGTTAAATTTTCCAGAGGCTATCTCAAATGAAAGAGAATTATTTGAGGAATGTATCCAAAGTCCTCAAAGACAAGGATTAATTCATTCTTTCTTTGCTGAAAGAGCCAATACAAAAGTACCAGAATTAAAAGACGGCAAACCGATAGAGCTTAAAAAAATTGGAATAATTGGTGGTGGTACAATGGGTACTGGAATTTCTATGGCTGCTATGAATGCAGGATTAGATGTGATCATGATAGAACAAAATGATGAAGCCATTGAAAAAGGAAAAGCAAAAATAAATGCAACTTATGACAGAAACGTAAAATTAAATAGAATTAATAATGAACAAAAACTTGAAATTATGAGTATGTTCTCTGCAACTACAGATTTTAATGAACTCAAAGATAGAGATTTAATTATAGAAGCAGTATTTGAAAACATGGATATTAAAAAAGAGGTTTTTAGCAAATTAAATCAAATTTGCAGAAAAAATTGTATTTTGGCAACTAACACCAGCTACTTAAACGTTAATGAAATAGCTACAGTTGTAGATGATCCAAGTAGAGTAATTGGTCTTCATTTTTTTTCGCCAGCTAATATTATGAAACTCCTAGAAATTGTTGTAGCAGAAAAAACCTCAACAGACACAGTTGCTTCAGCTTTTGACTTAGCTAAAAAAATGAGAAAAGTACCAGTAAGATCTGGAGTGTGTGATGGTTTTATAGGTAACAGAATTCTATCAAAATATTTAGTTAGTACCTATCACATTGTTGAGGATGGAGCTAGCCCATTTCATGTAGATAAAGTAATTAGAGATTTTGGGTGTGCAATGGGAATTTTTCAAGTAATTGATTTAGCTGGTGGAGATATAGGTTGGGCAACTAGAAAAAGAAAAGCACCATTTAGACATAAAGATGACAGATATGTAGAAATACCAGATAGAGTGTGCGAAAGAGGGTGGTTTGGTCAAAAAACTTCTAAAGGATATTATTTATATGGAGAAAATGTAGATTTTCTTACGCCTAATCCAGAAATAGAAGTAATTTGTGAACAAGAAAGAAAAAGAGCCGGAATAACTCCAAAAAAATTTGATGATAAGGAGATATTAGATAAATACATTGCTGCAATGGTATATGAAGGGACTAAAATTCTAAGTGAACAAATAGCACTAAAGCCTTCAGATATCGATGTTGTCTTTACTAATGGTTATGGATTTCCTAAATGGAGAGGAGGTCCAATGAAATATGCAGATATGATTGGATTAGACAAAATATTGAAAAATATTCAAAAATATTCAGAAGAAGACCCAAGATTTTGGTCTCCTCCTAAGCTATTAAAAGATTTAGTTAAACAAAACAAAAATTTTGACAGTTTAAATTAAAATTTAATTATCTATAACTACTTAGTAGGGTCGGGATTAACTTTAACTACTAACTTTCCAAAATTTTTACCATTTAATAATCCTATGAAAGCATTAGGAGCTTTTTCTAAGCCCTCTACAAAATCTTCTTTATATTTAATCTTGCCTTCATTTATCCATTTTGAAAGAGCTATGATTGACTCTTCTCTTTGATCATAATGATTAAAAACAATAAAACCTTTTATCATCATTCTTTTTGTAAGTATTTGCCTAAATAATAAGGGCAATCTATCTTTTTCTCCACCTTTTAGACTTGTAGCATTATACAAACTAATAAGGCCACAAACTGGTATTCTGGCATAATCATTTAAGAGAGGCATAACAGTATCGAAAGTAATACCACCTACGTTCTCCCAATAGATATCTACACCATAAGGACAAGCAGATTTTAGTTTTTCTTTAAAATTTGGATCCTTATAATTTACACATTCATCGAAACCAAGTTCAGTTTTAGTAAACTCGCATTTATCTTCGGTACCTGCAACTCCTACAACTCTACATCCATAAATTTTACCAATTTGACCAACGGTCGCTCCTACCGCACCACTTGCTGCTGAAACAACTAAAGTTTCTCCATTTTGTGGTTTGGCAAAATTGTGCATACCAACGTAAGCTGTTGTACCTGGCATGCCCAAAACACCAATAGAAGTTGATAGGGGTGCCATTTTTGGATCAATTAATCTTAATTTTTTTTCATTTACAGTTGGATTGTCTTGCCAGCCCGTTCTGCCTTCAACAAAATCACCAGCTTTAAATAATTCAGATTTACTTTCCACAACTTGACTTAAAGCACCAGCCTCCATAACTTCACCTATACCGACTGGTTTTGCATAACTCTTAGCATCATTCATTCGGCCTCGCATATAGGGATCTAAGGACATATAAATTGTTTTTAAAAGCACTTCTCCTTCTTTAGGAGAAACTATGTCTTCTTGAACTGTTCTAAAATTACCTAATGTTGGTTCTCCAACAGGTCTTTCATTAAGTAAAATTTTAGTATTCATACATATCTCCTAGGTTGTGATAAGTTTATACTATATCTTAAATTTGAAAAAGTAATATCTAAATGTCAAGGCTGAAAGAAGCGAACCTAAACCTAAGCATAAAAAAGACATGAACCAAGCCAAATGACTTGCCTGTCCTCCAAAATTGTCTAAAACAAAACCTACAACTGGTCCGCCTATAGCTCCTCCCAAAAAACCAACCATTGAGTGCAGTGCCAGTCTAACACCTCTGTCATGAGGTTCTCCATTGACAACTGTACCTGTTGTTAATGAACCAGAATCTAAAATTATTAAGCTATTATATAAAAAAAGCATAAAAAGAGCCAACCAAAAGCTAAATAGAAAAGAGATTGCTGTTAATATCGAGCCAAAAAAACAGAGAACTCCCATATTGGAAACTATTCTTGCTCTATCTTTGCCAATACAATATTTTGCTCCGAATATTGAAGCAAAAATTCCAATAAAACCCATTAAAGCAATACTGTTCGCAATGAAAGCGTCACTTACAGAAACTTTGAAGTGACTTGAAAGAAAGACGATGCAAGGAAATGTCCAACTCCTAAATCCAAATAATTCATATGTATGGCCTCCATATCCTAATATAAAAGGAGATGCTTTTTTATTTTTGAAAGTTTTTAAAATAGGAACAATAACTTTGATGATTCCCTGATATTTTTTTTTCTGACGCTCTTCGATTTCATCACCAGAAAAATATAAAAGAGGAAAAGAACATAAGAAGAGTATAACTGAAGCTAAAAGAAAAGCATTTTCCCAACTAACATTATAGTTTTTTAAAATTCCAAAAAGAGAAAAAGAAAAAGCAGTTCCAAGTCCAAAAAATGAAGTATACACAGCAACGTATTTTTCTCTAGAAATTTGATTTAGTCTAGAATTTAGTATTTGTAAACCTGGCATATAAGTTCCTGCAAGTCCAACCCCCACAAGTGACCAGAAAATTGAGGCATTAATTGCATTTGTTGAAAAAATAGAAAAAAAGAATAGTCCTGCTGATCCTATTAAACATGAAATAGCATAAAGTTTCCTTGAATCAAAAGTATCAGTCAAACTGACTAAAAATGGAGTGGCGATTACATAACCTATGTAAAATGAACCACTTATCCAACCTGCTTCGCTATTAGATAACTTCCATTGTGCTTGAAGGTCTATTAAGTATATTGGCCAAATAGCAAACCCAACCATAGAAATCATTTGAATAAAACATGTTAGTATTAAAATTTTTGGTAATTTATAAATAAACATCAAACTAAAATTATAAAGTTTGATTTAAGAAGTAAATTATTTATTCTGTATTTTGTAAATATACCTAAATACAAAGAATTTAAAGAAGGTTAATATGATTACATTGCAAGAAATTATGTCTCCTAAGTCTATTGCTATTGTTGGCGCTTCAGACAACAAAGCGAGGATTGGAGGGCGTCCACTTGCTCATATGATAGAACAAAAATTTTCTGGAGGTATTTTTCCAATTAATCCTAATAGGGACACAGTACAAGGTATAAAAGCGTATCCAAGTTTATTAGATGTAAAAGATGATTTAGATTTCATATTAGTTGCAGTACCTTCCAATATTGTTGTATCAGTTTTACAAGAAGCAGTAATTAAAAAGGCTAAAACAGCCTTAATTTTCTCCTCTGGGTTTGCAGAAATTGGAGGTCAAGGTGAGGTTCTTCAAAATCAAATAAAAAAAATCAGCAAAGAGAGTGGTCTCAGAGTTATTGGACCAAATTGTTTAGGTCTTTTTAATTCAGCCAAAAACTTCTATCCTACTTTTACTTCCACTATAGATAGAGCAACTCCTAAACCAGGTGGTATTTCTATTGCGAGTCAATCAGGAGCTTATGGAAGCCACATTTATATGGTATCTCATCAAAGGGGACTTGGAATTAGATATTGGATGACAACTGGTAATGAGGTTGATCTCTCTGTTGGAGAGACCATTAAGCTTATGGCAGAAGATCCAGATGTACACACAATCATGGCATATGCAGAAAGTGTTAAAGACGGTAAACAATTTACTGATGCGTTAGACACCGCAAGATCTGAAAAAAAACCGGTAATTTTTATGAAGGTAGGAAGATCTGAAGTGGGAGCGGCAGCTGCTAACTCTCATACAGCCTCTTTAGCAGGTGAAGACAAAGTTTACGACGAAGTATTGAGAGCGCATGGTGCATATAGAGTAAGAAGTACAGAAGAAATGTTAGATGTAGCGTATTCAACGATGCCCAGAATATTCCCAGCTGGAAAAAATTTAGGATTAGTTACTATTTCTGGGGGTGGTGGAGTAATTATGGCAGACGCAGCTGAAGATGAAGGCCTAATTGTAGGCCCAATGCCAAAAGACGCACAAGATGAATTAAAAGAACTTGTTCCCTTCGCGTCTCCAATGAATCCTGTTGATGTAACAGCCCAGTTTTTTAATGATTTAACATTAATACCTAAATTTACAGATTTAATGCTCTCCAAAGGTGGCTATGATGCATTGATAGGTTTTTGGACTTCAGTTGCGGGTTCTCCTGTTTTGTCCAAACCGTTACTTTCTGCGTTAAAACAAGCTATGAAGGGATATGAAGATAAACTGTTCATAAACTGTATGGTAGCATCTGAAGAATATATAAAAATGTATGAAAAAGAGGGATTTCCCTGCCTTGAAGATCCTACGAGAGCAATTGTCGCAATGTCCGCACTTATGTTTTTTGGTGAAAAATTTAATGAAAAACATAAGAGTAACCAAATTAATTTAGACAATTACAAAGTTGATATACCAAACAAAAATTTAAACGAAATTGACTGTAGTGAAGTGCTTTTATCTGCTGGTTTGCCAATATTAAAACCAATTCTTATAAAAGATATTGAAGACTTATCCTCTTACTTTAAAGAAGGCAAAGATAAATATGTCATGAAAATAGTGTCTTCGGATATTCAACATAAGACTGATATTGGTGGTGTGGTTTTGAATATAGATAACTTAGATTTAGCAAAAAAATCTTACCAAGATATTTTCAAAAATGTAAAAGATAGTGCACCTAATGCTCATATAGATGGAATAATGATTTCACCAATGAAAAATGGTGATATTGAATGTATTTTAGGCGCTAAAATTGATCCAGTTTTTGGACCAATTGTAATGTTTGGACTCGGTGGAATTTATGCAGAAGTAATGAAAGATATTGTGTTTGCAGAAGCTCCTGTTAGTGAACAAAAGGCAGAGCAAATGATTTTATCACTAAAAAGCAAAGATATTTTTTATGGTGCAAGGGGAAAGCCACCTATCGAAATTAATTCATTGTTAAATGCAATTATAAATTTATCAAACTTTATAGCAGCTAATTCAGATAAAGTTGATCAAGTAGAAATGAATCCAATTCTAGTAAGTGAAACTGAAGTGATAGCCCTTGATGCACTAATTATAAAAAAATAAGACGGAGGATAAAATGGCAGAAAACTTAGCAGGTACAGTAGGACCAGAACAGCAATTTAAGAATTTTTTATCGGAGGGTAAATTTATGATTCAAAGATGTAAAAGTCTCAATAAATTTTTCTTTCATCCTCGTGTAGCATTTCCTGGAAGTGGTGAGCGTGATCTTGAGTGGGTTGAAGCCTCTGGAAATGGAGAAGTGTATAGTTCTTCTTGTAATAGAAGATTACCTGAAAAGGGTGGAGACTTTAATTTATCCTTGATTACACTAGAAGAAGGTCCAAGGATGATGGCAAGAGTTGAGGGTATAGATCCAGATAAAGTTGAAATTGGTCAAAAGGTTAAAGCTAGAATTTCTTCGTTAAATGGAGAACCAGCAGTAATTTTTGATATTGTATAAGGATAAAATTAATGGATCAAAATGACATAAATAGATTAAGGGGTAAAACTGCCGTCGTAGGTTTAGCAGAGAGTGGATGTGGATTAGCATCTGGTTGGAGTGCTATGGAAATAATGGCAAGTGCTGTTCATGATGCTTTAGACGATGCAGGAATAAAATTAAAAGAAGTAGATGGAGTATTTGCTGCAACTGCTTTTCATTCTATGGCTGCAATGTCATTATCTGAGTATTTGGGTGTAAAACCAAAATTTGCAGATGGGTCGCAAATAGGTGGGTCAAGTTTTTTATCTCACATTCTAACTGCTGCAATGGCTCTTGATGCAGGTTTGATCAATGTAGCTGTTGTTGCCTACGGATCTAATCAAAAAAGTGCAGGTGGGTTTAAAACAATCTCCGAAGCTATGCCCTATGAGGCTCAATATCAGCCAAGAATGCCTGTAACTGCATATGCTTTATCAGCCAAACGTTACATGAATGAGTTTGGTGCAACTCGAGAAGATCTTGCTAATGTGGCAGTTTCAGCAAGAGATTGGGCTTTATTAAATCCTAGGGCTTATACTCATCAAGATGGTCCATTAACGATAAATGATGTTTTGTCTGCGAGGCCTATTGTTGATCCTCTTGGAAAATTAGATTGTTGTCTTGTAACAGATGGAGGTGCCGCTATTGTAATGACTAGATCAGATAGGGCAAAAGATACCAAAAACACTCCAATTTATCTTCTTGGTGCAGCAATGGAACATCACCATCGTATGATTTCTGAAATGCCTGATTTGGTTCAAACATCAGCCATTGAAAGTGGAAAAAGAGCATTTAGTATGTCTGGTTATAAACCGAATGATATGAGTACTATTCAATTATATGACGCATTTACAATAAATACTCTTTTGTTCCTAGAGGACTTAGGCTTTTGTAAAAAAGGAGAAGCTAGAGAACTTGTAAAAAATAATAATATAGGACCTGCTGGAAACTTAAAAGTAAACACTAATGGTGGTGGGTTATCATGTGTCCATCCTGGAATGTACGGTCTTTTTGTAACTTTAGAAGCTTTAAGGCAGTTAAGAAATGCTTCAGGAGATGATGTTGGTCAACGACTAAATGGTGGTTGGATTGATAATGCTAAATTATCTGTTGCTCATGGAAATGGTGGAGTTTTATCAAGTCAGGTAACAAATATATGGGGCGTTTCTGATACTTTATAAATTAAGACTTAATAGTTTCTAGATAAAAGAATGAACCAGTCTCCTCGTTGAATTTTATCTTGAGTTTGCCCTTAATAGTTATTGGATCAAATGAAAAATTAACTGGATTATCTGATTTTATCTCAATCACTTGAGAAGGCCCAACGTGGTAGTGAAAAGGACAACTTAAAGGGTACGGTCCTATTAAAAACTTTCTTTGTTTTTCAGATTCTTCTAATGGAAACATATATCCCATTATAGTTACAGTTTCCCCATTATATTTTTTAATTTTATCGTCATAAATTGGTTTGATAAGACAGTAATCAAAACCATCTTTATCAATGGTGCAATCTTCTACTTCTTTAGTCTTACCAAATAATTGCCATGGCAAAGCATCTCCCGTGACTTTTAATGGTTCAAACATATCCTCTACAATAATATTTTCATAAGGGTCAATATCATTAAGGTTAAATTTTTCAAACCCAAATGCTTTATTACAAAAAAATGTAAAAACAATTATAAATAGAAACCTCAAATTCAAAAATTTCTCCTTCATTAAAATCTACGTCATAAATATATAAATTTTAACTATTTAATAAAGTAGATCTTATATTCTGCTTATAAGCTTTTATACATGGAACTAGGCACGTTATAAAGGCAATTATATTTACGATTATCCAAATTAAAAATAAGTCATTTAAAAAATTTAGCTGCCCCAGTTCTAAGCTTTTACCTACAATAGAAAGATAGTACATGCTTTCGTAAACTACATATCCAAATATTAGACCAATAGTGCTACCTAAAATAGAAATAATCATTCCTTCTGATAAAATTATGGAAAATAATTTCAATCTTGAAAATCCAAGTGTTCTTAAAATTGCTAAATCATATCTGCGTTCATTTATATTATTTAACAATGTGAAAAAGACACCTATTAAGGATAATGATATTATTAAGACACTTAAGTAATCAATAATTTTGTGAGCATTACTAGTGAGTTTTAGTAGTTTTGAAATCTCAAAACTGGGACTTGCCGCTTGCATATTTGTGCCTTTATTAATTAAGCGAGGAAAAGTGAAAGCAGAGGTTTTGTTTTTGTATTTTATTAATAATGAAGTAATTTCCAATTTACCTTTATTTACATCGGAATGTAAGTTCCAAACACTATCCAAACTTGTTAAAATTAAATTATCTAAAATAGTCCCTGTTTTATTTAAAACACCGACAACTTTATATGGTTGTTCTGCATGGACATCTCCTGTGTCAATCAAGCCGTGTGAACCAACAAAAAACTTATTTATATTTAAGTTTGTGACTTTAGAAACATTATGACCAATTACAGCCTGCATTGGTTTTGACCATGCAGTTCCTGAATTTAAATTTGCTTTATATAACTTTAAAAAACTTTTGTTAGTCCCAACTATTCTAAAATTTTGGAAATTATCACCCAATGAAATTGGTATTGCACTTTTAATAGCTGGATGTTTAATAATTTTTTTTGCGTTTTGATAGCTTATATTTCCAGTAGGAATGTCAATATGGTGAATAGATGATAAAATTAATTGAAGTGGGCTTCCTTTTGCGCCTACTACAGCATCTAAACCTGGATTGTTTTTACTGAATGTTTCTTTAGTAATTTGATTTACTAAAATAGAAACAGTTATAATTGTAATCCCTACAATCATTAAAAATACACTTAGCAAAAAGTTCAATGGTTTTGATTTAAGATATAAAATCGATATATAAAAAATATTTATGACTCTTCTCCTAATCTTAAAATTTTAGAGAAATTAATTAAAGTTTGTATACGGCTATCATGTGTTATAAGAACAAGTGATGCTCTACAGCGTGAACTTTCTTCTTTAATTATATTTGCAATAATATTGGCGTTTTTATCGTCTAAAGATGATGTTGGTTCGTCACAAAAAATCCATTGTGGTTCTCCAACAAAAGCACGAGCAACTGCAAGTCTTTGTTTTTCACCAATGCTTAAATTTGCAACTTTTATATGTGACTTGTCTGCCAACCCAACTCGATCAAGAAGATTAAAATATTGATCTGAACTTTTAGTTCCAATCGCATTTGCAGCTATTTCTATGTTTTGTTTTACGGTGAAAGAATTTATTAAGTTAAAATTTTGAAAAACAATACCTAAGTTTTTACCTCTAAAGTTATCAACTTCATACTCGGCTAGATTATAAAGGTCAATGTCATTGTAGATTATGTTTCCATTAGTAGGCTTTTGAAGCCCACACAAAATACTTAGTAATGTTGTTTTGCCAATACCAGAAGGACCTGTTATTAAAAGGTCCTTCTGATTTTTAAGATTTAAATTTATGTTTGAAAATAAGTTATGTCCGTCAATATCAAACGAAATATTTTCACATTTCAGCATTAATAATTATTATCCTAAGCATTCCTTAAGACTTTTAGCCATGTTTCTTAATAATTGTAAATAAAAATCTTTTTCATCTTTGATACCAACACCAAGTGGATCAAGTGTGCCTATTTGTGCGTTTGTACCTTCAACTACAATTTTTACTAATTTACTGTCAAATTGAGGTTCCTGAAATACACATGATGCTTTTAATTTTACAATTTTTTCTTTTATGTATGAAACTTGCTTTGGAGATGAAGCAATATCACCTTCTAATGCGACAGATCCAACTGCATTTAGTCCAAATGCTTTTTCAAAATACTGATATGCATCATGAAATACTACATATGGTTTGTCTTTTATAGGAGCTAAATCCTTGGTAAGTTCAGCCTTTAATTTATTAATCTTGTCTATCATTATCTTTGTGTTTTCGTCATAAATTTTTGCATTTTGGGGATAATATAAACTCAACACTTTATTTGCTTTATTAATTATTTTAATAGCATTGTCAGGACTTAACCATATGTGAACATCGTCTTTTGTTTGATGATCGTCATGATCATCATGTTTCTTGGCGTGTTTATCATGGTCATGATCATCGTGTTTTTTACCATGCTTGTCATGATCATCGTGGTCATCATGTTTCTTAGCGTGTTTATCATGGTCATGATCATCGTGTTTTTTACCATGCTTGTCATGATCATCGTGGTCATCATGCTTTTTGGCGTGTTTATCATGATCATGATCATCATCATCATGTTTTTTACTATGCTTGTCATGATCGTCATGATCATCATGACCATGATGATCATGTCTTTCCCACGCTTCATTATCTCTTATTGATAGATGTTCGATACCAGTTTCTTCCAACAAATCAACTATTTTGATGTTTTTGGGTAGATTATCAAAAACCTTAACAACATCACTCTCTAAATGTTTCGATATATAAAAAATTATATTACCTTCTTGCATTTTTTTTGCGTCTGAGGGTTTTAGTTTAAACTCATGTGGTGAAATCTCTGCTGGTATCAACGAAATAGTTTTACCTGTATTTCCTATTACCGCGCTAACTAAAGAATTGATTGGTTGTATAGTTGTGATCACACCTTTTGTTTCTAAAGCTAAAGCTTGAAAGTTCAAAAATAAAAATGTTGTTAAAAAAACTATGAATTTTGTCATAAATAACCTCTTATTGATTTAAATTTGGAATGTAATGTTATAACATACCATATTTATTAATTGAAACTATTAAAGTCAAGAGCAATGTAGTATAAACATGTGATTAAATAAAAATACTCTATTTGGAAAAAACATAATGAACGCTCTAATTTCAGCTAAAAATATTAGTGTTATTAAGTCAGGAAAAAATATTTTAAATGATGTTAGTATTGATATCAACAAAAACGATTTCATTACAATAATAGGTCCTAATGGTGCTGGGAAATCTATGCTTCTAAAATGCTTGATGGGATTTTATAAACCTAACATTGGGGCCATAAAAACAAAACCAAATTTAAAATTTGGTTACATGCCTCAAAATTTGGACGTAATTAAAACTATTCCAATGAAGGCCAAACTATTTATTACTATTAAAAAAAAATTTGATAAAATTTCTCTAAAAAAAGTAATTTCAGAAACTCAAATTGAAAATATACTTGATAAACAACTATCATTTTTATCTGGTGGAGAAATGCAAAGAGTTTTGCTTGCAAGAAGTCTTTTGAACAATCCTGAATTATTGATATTAGACGAACCAGCTCAAAATTTAGATGTTTCTGGTCAAACGCTTTTTTATAAACTTCTGCAAAAAATTTATTCAAAAAGGGGTTTAAGTATATTGATGGTTTCTCACGATTTGCATTTAGTGATGGTTTCAACAAAACAGGTTATATGTCTTTCAAATCACATATGTTGCTGTGGTAAACCACAACAAATTACAAATGATCCTAAATTTTTGTCAATGTTTGGAAAAGATATGGCAGAAGTAATGGCAGTGTATCAGCATTCCAACAAAGAAAATTTTGAAAACAACTAACCGCTAGGAGAAAATCATTACTGATCCGTTTATAATAAGAGGTATAGTAGCTGGTATTGCAGTGGCATTAATATCTGGTTTAGTTGGATGTTTTGTTGTTTGGAGAAGGTTATCTTACTATGGAGAATCAATAGCTCATAGTTCCTTACTAGGTGCTGGCATTGGAATATTAATAGGTATTGGTATTAATTTTGGAGTTGTTTTTATTTGTTTATTATTTGGTATTTTGTTTTTATGGTTACAACAAAGCAAAGCTTTGTCATCAGATACACTTCTAGGTGTTTTAGCTCACTTTGCATTGGCAGTGGGAATAATTGTCATTTCATTTAATAAAATTAAAATTGATCTTCATGCCTTTTTATTTGGAGATATACTTACTGTTAGTATTACTGATATCTGGGGAATGTATATTGGAGTACTCATAGCAATTACATTAATATTATCGAATTGGTCATCATTGCTATTAGTAACCCTTGATGAAGATTTAGCGAAATCTGAAGGCATTAACCCTCTATATGTTAATATTCTATTAACAACAATTATGACTATCGTTGTTGCATTATCTCTTCAAATTATAGGATTATTGTTAATTACAGCAATGTTAATAATACCTGCTGCAACAGCGAGAAGGTTAGTAAATTCACCAGAAGGAATGGTTATCGTTGCAACTTTAATAGGAATTTTTTCTGTAGTTTTTGGGATATATTTATCTGTTGAAATGGACTTACCTTCTGGTCCATCTATTGTAGTAGTCAGTTCAATATTATTTTTTGTATCACATATGTTTGGTTTAATAGCAAAAAATGAATAAGAATTATGGCTTTAAAATAATTTTTCCTTTTGCACCTCTTGCAAGGATTTTTTCCAATACTTCAGAAGCTTCTGAAAGAGCGTAACTTTCTTCTATTAAGGGTTTTAACAAGCCTTTTTTATACCAATCAAATAATTCGACCATATTACTTTTATACTCTTTAGGTTCTGATCTTGTAAATGCTCCCCAGAAAACACCAACCACACTAAATTCTTTCACCAATGCTAAATTTACAGCCAATTTAGGTATTGACCCAGAAGCGAATCCAATAACTAATAGTCTTCCTTTCCTACCCATTGACCTTGCTAGTGTATCAAAAATATCTCCACCGACAGGATCAAATATTACATCTATGCCTCTTCCACCAGAAATTTCTTTTAACTTTTCTTTTAAATTATCATATCCAATAGCTAAATCAGCTCCATTATTTTTGGCTATTTTTTGTTTTTCAGCGTTTGAAGCGACAGCAATTACTTTTGCACCTAAAATTTTGCCTATTTGGATAGCTGCTATTCCTGTAGAGCCTGATGAACCCAGCACAACTAAAGTTTCATCTTTTTTTAGTTGGCCTCTTTGTTTTAGAGCATAATGGGATGTTCCATAAGCACATAACAAGGCGCAAGAATCATCAAATGTCATGCTATCTGGAATTTTATATACAGACGAAAATTTCACTGCTGCTTTTTCAGCATATCCACTAAGTCTTGATAATCCAGCAACACGATCACCAATTTTAAAATCTGCAACCTTTGATCCAATCTCTATTATTTCACCGGAGACCTCCATTCCTGGAATAAATGGTGTTTCAGGTTTTAATTGATACTTACCTTGAACAAGTAGACCATCAGGAAAATTTACTCCAACTGACTTTACATTAATTAGAATGCTTTCATCATCAATTACAGGATCTTCCACATCCATATACTTAATATTTTTTATTGGACCAAAATCGTTGCAAACTATAGCTTTCATGTTATGTCCTTAATTTATGGGAATACTAATGATATTGTTTCTGCTATGAAAGCAGGCTTAATTTCATCTTTAATTTCTAACTCACATTTATTTACTACCCTGAAGCCTCCATTTTTCATTTCTTCGCAAGAAATTATTGTTCTGTTTAACCTAACTTGAGAACCCACTTTAACCATGTTTATAAATCTTACTTTATCAGATCCATAATTAAGGGTTTTGGATGTATTTTGAATTTGTGCATTTTGAGCAGCTAATTTTGGAAGAAGAGAGACCATGTAATATCCATGCGCAATTGTTTTTCCGTCTGGCATTTCTTGTTCTGCTCTCTTTTCATCAACATGTATCCATTGGTGATCTGATGTTGCATCAGCAAATTTATTTATTTTCTCCTGTGTAACGTGATACCATTCACTAGGTGTAAGGGGTTTGTTTATAAAATTTTTTATTTCAGAAGGATTATTTATTACTATCATTTTAAATGCCTTTTTTTATATTATTAATTTCAAATATACACTTAAAGTTACTTAATTAAATAATAATATTATAAAATCAAATCTTGAATTTTAAAAATTTATTATGACTTTAATAATATGCAAATAACAATACCAAAAGTAGATTATAAGATAATTTCAAATCAAGTAGATGCGTCCTTTAATGCTGAATTAGAAAAATTTAATTATGCTATTTCTCATTATGGTTTTTTGCTATTACAAAACACACCAATAGATAAGAAAGTAAAAAATAATATCTTCAAAACTTATAAAGCCTTTTTTGATCTTCCTTTTGAAGAAAAAAATAGAGTAAATATGGATTTAACCTCTTCTAATAGAGGATGGGGTGCTCCAAAAGGAGAACAAGTTAACCCAGATTACAACCCAGATTATAAAGAGATTTTTGATACTGGTCCTCATCAAAAAGTTAAGGATGAATTTAGAGACTTAACTTATTACGCTAAAAATCTTTGGCCTGAACAATTACCATTGTTTGAAAATACTGTTAATAATTATTATGATCTCTGTACTGAAATTGGGATGCATGTTTTATCATTCATTGAACGTTCTTTAGACTTATCTGAAAATTTTTTTAGAGATAAATTTGAAAATCCAATGTCGTTGCTAAGATGCAATTATTATCCACCAAGGAAATCATCATTATCGAACAAAGATTATGGTATAGCACCTCATACTGATTATGGTTGTTTGACAATTTTGTTAACGGACAATAATCCTGGACTTGAAATTAAAAATCCTTCAAATGAGTGGGAATTGGTAACCCCAAAGGAAGGTGAAGTCATAGTCAATTTTGGAGATATGTTAGAATTTTGGTCTAAGAAAAAAATAAAGGCTACACCTCACCGAGTGTTTGGAAATAATAAGGAGCGATTATCTATACCTTTTTTCTTCAATCCACAATATGACACAATAATATCAAAAAAAGATAAAATTATTGCTGGGGAATATCTATCTAAAAAATACAACACAACTTATATACATAAAAAGATATAAATTAATGTTTATTTACTTTGAAATAGTACTATTAATAATTTATTTTTGATTATTATATATTTAAATATTATTTAATAGGAGAGTCATTTGTTTGGTGTAATGCAAGATCACCCTCTGTTAATTTCAAACATTTTTGAACATGCTATCAAAAACTATAACAAGCAAGAGATTGTTTCCAACACAGTTGAAGGTGGTATCCATAGATATACCTATTTTGATTGGGGAAAAAGAACTAAGAAATTAGCTAATGCTTTTAAGTCTCTTGATTTGAAACAAAGTGATAGAGTAGGAACTTTAGCCTGGAATGGTTATAGGCACTTAGAGATCTACTATGCAACTTCATCAAGTGGACTAGTCTGCCACACTATAAATCCACGACTTCATCCTGATCAAGTTTCTTACATTGTAAATCATGCACAAGACCAAGTTTTATGTGTTGATTTAAATATTTTACCATTAGTTGAAAAAGCATCTGAAAATTTTAAAACAGTCAAAGAAATTATTATAATGACTGATAATAAGAATATGGTTCAACCTAATATTAAAGATAGTATTAAAGTAATTTGTTATGAGGATTTTATTAAAGATCATTCAGATCAATTTGAATGGCCTCAAATGGACGAAAGAACAGCATCGTCTTTATGTTATACATCTGGCACCACTGGAAACCCAAAGGGAGTTTTATATTCTCATCGCTCAACAGTTCTTCATGCCTACGGGATGAATTTAAAAGATGTGGTTCCTTATGGTGTTAAAGATGTTGTGCTTCCTGTAGTACCTATGTTTCATGTTAATGCTTGGGGGACACCTTATGCAGCACCAATGTGTGGTACAAAATTAGTTTTCCCTGGTGCTAAATTAGATGGTGAAAGTTTAACAAATCTAATGAATGAAGAAAAAGTTACTATTTCTCTTGGGGTTCCAACAATCTGGCTCTTATTACTAAATTATTTGAGAGATTCTGGTAAAAAAATAGATACAGTTAAAAGATTAATAATTGGTGGATCCTCATGCCCTAGGACATTATTTGAGGGGTTTGAAGATGAGTTTGGCGCAGAAGTAATACATGCCTGGGGTATGACAGAAATGAGCCCTCTAGGAACAGTCAATATGCCTTCATTGGGACAAGAGCCAAAAAATAGAACAGAGTATTACGATCAAAAATTACCTCAAGGAAGAACAATTTTTGGACACCAAATGAAACTTGTTGATGATGCAGGAAATGATTTACCAGAAGATGGAGAAACCCAAGGAAGATTGTTATCAAAGGGTTTTTGGGTTTTAAAAGAGTACTTTGAAGATAATACTGAAAAAGATAGATTCCTTGATGGTGGTTGGTTCGATACAGGTGATGTTGCAAAAATAGATCAACACGGTTTTATGACTATAACAGACAGAACAAAAGACATAATTAAATCTGGTGGAGAATGGATAAGCTCAATTGATTTAGAAAATATTTGCGTTGGACATTCAGACGTAGCTAATGCTGCTGTTATATCTGTGCCACATGAAAAATGGGAAGAAAGACCCATAGTAATTGTTCAGCCAATGCCAGGTAAATCACCCGGAAAAGAAGAGATTTTAAAAATGTATAATGGCAAAGTTGCAAAATGGATGATACCAGATGATGTTATTTTTACAGATAATATTCCTTTAGGAGCCACTGGAAAAATATTAAAAAACAAACTTAGAGACCAATTTGGTGGACATAAGATAAGTTAAAATAAAAAATTATTTTAAATAAATTTACAAATCATTATTGAACTTGGTGAGTTCTTCAATAGCTGAAGTTAATGGCAATTCAAGCCATCGATACTTACTTTCTTTGATTATGAGAGGAGGAATGTAAATTTATTACTTAATAAAATTGCCTAGATCAAGACATTGTTTATGTTATATATTTATGAATTAAATACTAATCCTTAAATAAACTTTCAATATCAAAATTATCTATCGTATCTATTGACTTTGCGATTTTCCAAGTTTTACTCGTTCCATCTAATGCATTAGCAGTTATTACTGTCTCTTTTGGAGGACAACCAGGTTCATGACAACTAAGTTCAGCAATGCTTAATATTGTTGTTTCAGGTAATTTCAATTCTTTAGAAATTACCTCTTTTAGATATCTTATATTTTCAGGTTTAGCTTTTTTTTGATTAAACATATCACTCATTATTTAGTTTGCCCATAGAGGTGACCACAATATATTTCCACCTAAGTCACCTATCAAAATATAAGAACGATCAGATGAAAGTGATATTGCAGATATTTCATAACCTTTAGGATTTCTCACAACAAATGGATTTTTTCTATCATCTACTTCTGATAATAAAACTGTACCATCATTAAAGCCTACAAAAATAGCCTTTTCTCCTGTTAAAGGTTCTATAAAAGTTGAGATTTTTTTTCCACAATCAGCAACACAAACTGGCTCTCGACCAAGTGGTCCGTCTTTACCATCAAACGGCCAACAAATTGCTTGATGATCACCAGCAGTCGCAAGGTGAGGAATGTCTCCTACCCATGCAAAACTTTTTATCTTTGCTGGATACCCTCTCATAGCTAAATCTACTTTATCTCGTATACGCCATCCATGAAGTTCACTTTCTTGCATGGTAGTCACGATATATTTTCCATCAGGGCTAAAACTTACTTTACTGTGAGATCCTTTCCATACAAGCCGTGAAGATTTCCATCGTCTGTTACCTTGCTCCCAAAGAGTAACTCCTCCATAGCTGGCAACTGCCAAACGTTTTCCACTTCTATCAAATGCCATGCCTCCTATAGTACTTGTATGCTCCAAAATTTTTTCTTTTGTATTACCACTAGACCACAAATAAGCATTTTTACCTGACGAACAAACCATATTATCTTTTGTTGCCGCTACTGTATCAACCCATCGAGTTCCAAAATTAGCAATTTCAGTTATTATTCCATCAGGAGATATTTGTAAAAATCGACCATCATCACCACCAGTGAACACCTCACTACCATTTGTGGCTATACAGAGTACCACACCATCATGCGCATCAATTATTTTTGGTGTTTCTTCTGACCTAAAAAATCTTACAGTACCGTCACCAAATCCTGCAACAACAGCCTCAGGAATTGTAACTGCACCAGTAACTGGAGCATTTATTTCTAATTCCTTACCTCTACCTTCTAGTTCTGTTTCTTCAGGCTCTAAGTAAGATATTTTTTGCTCTAAAAATTTTTCTCTATCTGACATTTTGAATTTATTATTGAAGTAAATTATAGTTATTTAATTCAATTTACATCCCTCAAAACCATCATCAAGACCCATGTTTTCAAGATTACGACCTATAAAAACTACTCTTGAATTGCGCTCTTTTCCTTCAGGCCAAGTGCCCATTGGAGATGCATCCATGAGCATATGGACACCTTGAAAAACATAACGGTCGTCTTTACCTTCAAAACTTAATATGCCCTTTGACCTCAGAATATCTTGTCCGTGTGTTTGCAATAAATTACCAAACCAAGTTTGAAATTTATCCATATCTAGGGGTGTTTCAGAGACAAATGACATGCTTGTTACATCATCATCGTGCTCGTGGTCATGATCAGAATCTAAGAAATCAGGTTCAACTTCTAAAACACGATCTAAACTAAATGCATTAAGTCCTAAAACTTCATTAAGTGGAATATCACAACGATTAGTTTTGACAATTTTTGCATATGGATTAATTTTTTTAATTCTTGCTTTAACCTTATCAATTGAGTTCTCATCTACAAGATCAATTTTATTAAGTAAAACAATGTCAGCGAATGCTATCTGTTCTTCAGCTTCATGGTGTTCACCAAGCTGATTACTAAGATGCACTGCGTCTGCAACGGTGACTATTGCATCCAATTTAGTTTTATCAGATACATCCTGGTCAACAAAAAAGGTTTGCGCAACTGGAGCAGGATCTGCCAGTCCTGTTGTTTCCACAATAATAGCATCTAGTTTATCAGCTCTTTTCATAAGTCCACCTAGAATACGAATTAAATCACCTCTAACAGTGCAGCAAATACATCCATTATTCATTTCAAAAACTTCTTCATCAGCATCAACGACAAGATCATTGTCAATACCTTGTTCTCCAAATTCATTTACGATGACTGCATAGCGCTTACCGTGTTGTTCTGTCAGAATTCTGTTAAGAAGAGTTGTTTTTCCGGCTCCTAGAAATCCAGTCAAAACTGTAACTGGGACTTGTTCAGAAGTATTATTCATGTCTTTATCCTTTTAATTATATATTTGATGAGCAATTGCCACATAGGCCATGTATTTCGAAAACCGGATTGTAAGCTTTAAATCCTGTTCTATCAGAGAGATTTTTGATATTATCTGTTAATTTCTGATCTAGATGTTCTTTAACATCGCCACAATCATTACAGATTTCAAACACTGGGATTTTGTTTTTATGAGATCCACAACATATTGTCCAAGCATTTAATGACTCAATGCGATGAATAAGTCCATCTTTATGTAATTTGTCTAATGCTCTATAAACAGTTGTAGCAGCTGTGATACCTTCTGATCTTAAAAGATCTAAAATTTCGTAGGCTGTTAATGGTTGTTTTTGTTTTTTCAAAAAATTAAAAACTCTATCCGAGTGTGTTAAACGTTTATTTGTTATTGACATCAATTGACCCTCAATATTGATAGCTCTGAGGATAATATATCAACTCGTTGTTAATATTGCAATGTTATAACATAACAATTTATTGACAGCCGGACTTTTAAATAATAAATGTAATGTTATAACATAACATAAGTGAAATCATGAATACGAATAAAACAATATTATCAATCTGTAATAGATGCCGAGATGGCAAAGAGGATGATCTAAAAAGTCGCGGTGGGCAGAGATTTTTAGATAATTTTCTTAATAAAATAAAAAATGATAAAATACTAAATTTAAAAGTTAGATCAGTTGCTTGTATGAGTCAGTGTAAAAGACCATGCGTAATTTCTCTAACATCAGAAAATAATTTTACCTATGTTTTTGGTGATATAATCCCTGACAATCAAGAATTTACAATTGAATTATTTGATTTAATAAGAAGATATTCAAACTCCCCTAATGGGTTTTTAAGAAGAGGAGAAAGACCTCAACTTTTCAGATCTAACATACTTGGAAGGCTTCCTTCTATCGTAAGTAACTCCGATCTAGTGACATATTTATATAAAAGTTAAGAAAATGCAAAAAGGTTTGGGTATTACTGTAGATGATGTAAGTTGGTCAGTTAAACAAAAAAAACATAAAATTCTCTATCCTTTAAGTTTAAATTAAGCCCAGGAAAAATACTTGGCGTAGTAGGGCCAAATGGTGCAGGAAAATCAACTCTTTTAAGGTTGTTGTATCGTTATTATAAGCCAACAACAGGAAAAGTTAAAATTAATGGTATTGATATATGGAAATTGACTTCTCGGCAGGTAGCTTGTTCTATTGCTACAGTTTTACAAGAAAATTCCTCAGATTTTTCATTAACTGTGAGAGAAATTATTAATTTAGGGCGTACTCCTTATTCTAAATGGTTAAGTAATTCAAACAGTGAAAATGATAAAAAAATTGTGCAATCATCAATTGATCGTCTTTTTCTAAATAAATTCGAAAATCGACACTTAAATACTTTATCTGGTGGTGAACGTCAGCGTGTAATGATTGCTAGAGCGTTAGCTCAAGAACCTGATATATTAATTTTAGACGAACCAACTAATCATTTAGATATTCGTCAACAACTTGAAATCTTAAATCTTTTAAAAGATTTATCTATTACTGTTATTACATCTCTTCATGACCTGAATATGGCTAGAAGTAATTGCGATGAAATCCTTCTATTGAAGGATGGTTGCGCTTTAGGGTTTGGTAAACCAAATCTTATTCTTTCTGAAAGTAACATTTCAGAAGCTTTTAGGGTGAAAGCGTGTCACGAATTATTGACACCAAGTAACTCCAGACAAATAACTTTTCATTTACATTAAGGAGAAAATTATGAATTTAGCTTCTAAATTAAAAATATTTATTTTGAGTTTTTTTCTAATAATAAGTTTTAATAGTTTGGCTTCAAGTAAAGTTTCAGTAGATAGTTGTAATCGAACTGTGACTTTTGATAGTCCTCCCCAAAGGGCAATATCTAATGATGTTAATTTAACAGAAATGATGCTTGTTCTTGGTCTCTCTGACAAGATGGTTGGATATACTGGTATATCTGGTTGGAAAACATTAGACGAAGAAATGCGTTTAGGGGTGAAGCAATTACCAGAATTATCACCAAAGTACCCATCAAAAGAAGTTTTAGTTGGAGCAGATGCGGATTTCTTCTTTGCTGGCTGGAATTATGGTATGGAGGTTGGAGGAGATGTTACACCAGAAACATTAAAACCATTTGGAATTAATGTTTATGAATTAACTGAAAGTTGTATCCACATAATGACTAAGAAAAAAGTTAGTATGGATGACATGTATAATGATCTTTTAAATTTGGGTCGTATATTCCAAATTGAAAATCGTGCTAAAAAATTAGTTGATGCATATCGATCAGACCTTAATAACTTTACTAAAAAACTTGAATCCATACCTGCAAAGAAGGTTTTTGTTTATGACAGTGGCGAAGACACTCCTTTCACAGCTGGACGCTATGCTATGCCGACAGCTCTTATTGAAGCTGCAGGAGGAAGCAACATAATGGATGATTTTCAAAAAAGTTGGGGCACAGTCACTTGGGAAGAAGTTATTGATAGAAACCCTGAAGTAGTTGTTATTATTAATTACGGAAAAGTTACAGCAGAACAAAAAAGAAATTTCATGATGTCTAACCCAGCTTTTGCAAACATAGATGCTGTCAAAAACAATCGTTTTGTAACATTAGAATATGTGGAAGCTACACCAGGGCCACGAAACATTAAGGCAATTAAAAAATTAGCTAAGACATTTAGGAACTAGTTAGTTTGGCCTCAAAAGTAGTAAATTTTGAAATTATAAAACCAAACAGAAAAGTATTTTTATTTTTCTGTTTGGGGGTTTGTATTTTTGATTATTTCATTATCAATTGGAAAATCAGTAGGCGCTGTTTCTGTCCATACCAGCACTGTTTGGGGAATTGTATTAAATAAATTTTCACCAGGTCTTATTGAACAAACTTGGTCAAAAGGAAAAGAGGCAATTGTCTGGGATATAAGGTTTCCTCGCACTTTATTAGCAATAATGGTTGGCTCAGGACTTGCAATTGTTGGTGCTAGCTTGCAATCAGTTACACGTAATT
This sequence comes from uncultured SAR116 cluster alpha proteobacterium, assembly GCA_902543145.1. GTDB lineage: Bacteria > Pseudomonadota > Alphaproteobacteria > Puniceispirillales > Marisalimonadaceae > Marisalimonas. The sequence goes on from CACBXG010000004.1 coordinate 93,865, forward strand.
TATTAGCTGACCCACATTTGTTAGGCATTTCTTCTGGTGGTGCTTTTGGAGCAATTCTAGCTCTTTTGCATACTGGATTATTTATTGGTTTGTTGACTGTTCCACTGTTAGCATTTCTAGGTGCACTTTTTGCAACAATTATAGTATTGATAGTCTCACGATTTACAAGTTCTACAAGTGCAGATCGTTTAGTTTTAGCTGGTGTGGCAGTATCTTTTATAATTATGTCATGTGCCAATATTTTGATTTTTCTTGGTGATCCAAAAGCTACTCATACAGTTGTTTTTTGGATGTTAGGAGGCTTAGGATTAGCTCAATGGAACCAATTGATTTATCCCCTAATGGTTTTGTTAATTTGTGGGCTTTGGCTTTCTAGTCAAGCTAGGATATTAAACTCGATGACTGTTGGTGACGAGACAGCTTCAACTCTTGGAATAAACGTAACTAAATTTCGTTTTGTTATTTTTGTAGTATGTGCTCTTATAACTGGAGTTATGGTAGCGTTTTCTGGCATAATTGGATTTGTTGGTTTAATGATTCCTCATATAGTAAGAATTTTTATTGGGGGAGATTATGTTCGAGTTTTGCCTCTTTCAGCATTGCTGGGATCAATTTTTTTACTTTGGGCAGATATTGCTGCTCGAACAATAATGCCTCCTGAGGATATGCCAATTGGCATTGTCACAGGATTAGTAGGAGGAATTTTTTTTGTATGGCTTTTGAGAAGAAAATAAATAATAATTTAATTTAAAAGTTTGTTTAGATCGAAATAAAATGAAAAAAGCTAAAAGTCCTTGCATAGATGTTTGTAAATTTATTGGTCCAAATGGGTGGTGTTTAGGATGTGGTCGAACTAGGGATGAGACTAGAAAATGGAAAAGTCTCAAACCTTACGACATAAAAAATCTTCAAAAAATTTTACAAAAAAGAATCAAGATGATTAAAGATCAAATTTAATTTTTTTCTAAGTAATTAATTTCATAAATTCAGATCTTATTTCTGCATCATTTTTAAATACTCCAAGCATCCGTTTGGTAACTGTACTAGATTCAGGTTTATGAACCCCTCTAGTTGTCATACATTGATGAGATGCATCTATAATCACAGCAACTCCTAAGGGTTCTAAAACTCTTTGAATTGTCTCAGCAATTTGTGAAGTCAATGTTTCTTGTATTTGAAGTCTTTTTGCATAAACATCTACTAATCTAGCTAATTTGCTTATTCCAACAACTCGTTTGTTAGGCATATATGCTACATGAGCTATGCCAAGAATTGGAACTATATGATGTTCACAATGAGATTCTAATCTAATATTTTTTATCAGTACCATCTCATCGTAATCTTCAACTTCTTCAAAAGTCTTTGATAAAATCTCATGAGGGTTTTGACTGTATCCCTCAAAAAACTCTTTATAAGCATCCACAACTCTTTTAGGAGTTTCAATTAACCCTTCTCTGTTGGGATTGTCTCCAGCCCAAGCAATAAGTGTTTTGACTGCGTTCATAGCTTCTTCACGAGAAGGATTTGGATTAAATTTAATTATATTAGAGTTATCAGATTTATTTTTCATTTGCTCACTTTTTTTTGGTTATTAGTAATGTTATAACATAACAATATATATAATTTTAAAGCAAACTATTAAATTAACAATGTCATTTTTTCCAAAAAATATAGGTATTTCAGTTTTAACAGGTTTTTTAGGAAGTGGAAAAACCACTATTTTAAAGTCTTTAATAAAACAAAAACAAATGGCTAATGCCGCTATTATCATTAATGAATTTGGAGAGGTTGGTTTAGATCATGATTTAATTGAAACTACTGATGAAAATGTAATTGAATTACAAAATGGATGTATTTGTTGCACAATCCAAGATGATCTAAAAACAACACTTCTTAATCTTTTAAAGAAAATGGAAAAGGGGGAGATTTCACCTTTTAATCACGTGATTATAGAAACTACAGGTCTGGCTGATCCTGTTCCTATAATTCATACTCTAATGACTTCACTGGATCTTCAAAGAATTTATTCAATAGATGGTGTTATTACAGTTGTTGATTCAATAAATGCTGAAGCTACATACAATTCACATGAAGAAGCGGTAAAGCAAACAGCTTTTGCAGACAGAATTATATTAAGTAAAACTGACATTGCAGATAAAGGAACATTAGATTATCTAACAAAGAGAATAAATTCAATTAACCCAAAAGTTACTATAATTAAAAGTGACAAGGGCTCTTTACCAGTTTCAAAGTTACTAGGACTTAATGATTATAACCCACTAAATAAAAACTGGGACGTAATAAAGTGGCTTGAGATTGAAAAAAATAAAACTTCTAATCATTTGCATAATCATCATGATCATAATCACAAACATGACGTAAATCGTCATGGTAACGACATCGAGACTTTTGCAATGGTAACAAGTCAACCAGTAAGTATGACCTCAGTAAATTTTTTTCTGGAATTGCTTATGAGTCAGATGGGTCAGAATATACTTAGAATTAAAGGTATCTTGAATATTAAAGGACAGAGCTGTCCAGCTGTTATTCATGGTGTTCAGCATGTTTTTCATCCTTTAGAATGGTTAGAAAAATGGCCTAGCGATGATAAGCAATCACGTTTAGTTTTTATTACTAAAAATATAAAAAAAGATATAATAGACGATTTATTTAAAATTATCGGAAAAAATGAATTACACTAAGTTTTATCAAGATTTAAGTTTAAAGAATAATTGGTGTGAATTTGTTTGGTTTTAAGAGTTATCTACACAAACATTAATAGCTATCCTGTTGAAAAACACTTTAATTTTTTATTTAATTCGTTTACTCCATATGTCTTCTTGCTATAAGAGAACCACCATCTACGGGGATAATTGAACCTGTAATATAAGAACTTGCTTTTGAGCAAAGAAATATGGATGTCCCAGCCATGTCTTCAGGAATGCCAATTCTTCCCCGTGGTACTGATTTTTTGATTTGTTCACCATATTCTTTTAAGGAATGAGCCATCATATTACTCTGAAATGGGCCTGGGGCAATAGCGTTTACGTTGATGTTCCTTTTAGCCAATCTATTTGCTAAAACTCTAGTTAATTGGTGAATTGCAGCTTTTGACGCAGGATAAGAATATGTTTCTGCTCTAGGTATGCCAACTCCATCTATAGATCCAACATTAATTATTCTAGATGGATCAGAATTGTTTCCAGAACTTTCTAACATTTTGATTAATTTTTGAATTAAGAAAAATACGGCTTTCACATTTGTGTCCATTACTTTATCCCACCCATTTTCAGGAAAAGTATCAAAAGGTGCTCCCCATGCAGCACCAGCATTATTAATTAAAATATTAAGTTTTTCTTCATTTTCCTCAATATGCCCTACTAATTTATCCATTTCATTCATGTCAGTTAGATCAGTGGGTATAGAAATACACTCCCCAAATTTTGATAGTTCCTCTGCTTTTAAATTACATTGATCTGATTTTCTTGATGTAATGTATGTTTTGACACCATTTTTTACAAAACCCTCAGCAATCATTGCGCCTATCCCTCTTGATCCACCTGTTACAAGGGCTACCTTACCATTAATATCAAATAAATTTTCCATAATTTCCTCAAATATCGAAATTTTAATTACTAATTTTTTTTTATTATATTATTATTTAGTTTAGTAAAAATTTAAAAACTTATCATCTTTATTTTTAATTTTTAGTGCTTTGGATACAAAATGGTTGATAATGAATTAATAAATATTAGACAAGATGAACAAATCGATTTGCATAAGCTTAAAAATTATTTAAATGAGCTATTGAAAATTGATATTGATAAAATCAATATACTTCAATTCAGTGGTGGGCACGCAAATCTAACGTATTTAATTAGTTTTAATGATAAAGAATTTGTATTAAGAAGACCCCCACTTGGGCCTGTGGCACCTTCGTCTCATGATATGGCTAGAGAGCACATGGTTCAACATAGTTTAAATAAGTTATTTCCTTTAGCTCCTAAAAGTATTCATTTATGCGAAGATGATAAAATTATTGGAAGTAAGTTTCATTTAATTGAAAGAAAAAAAGGAATTGTAATTAGAAAAGAGATGCGATCGGAATTAGATGGATCTCGAAATAAGATTAGATTATTAAGTTTTAAAATGATTGATATTTTAGCTGAATTACATAAGCTAGACCCCTCACAGGTTGGTTTAGGTGACTTTGGAAGACCTGATGGTTTTGTTTTAAGACAGCTTAATGGTTGGGAAGATAGGTGGAAAAAAGCATCTGAGGATAAAATCAAAGAAAATAGGTTTAATAAACTTGTAAGGTACTTAAGATCCAATATTCCAGAGCCTCAAGGGGCTACCATTTTGCATAATGATTTTAAATTAGATAATATTATGTGGGATGTTGATAACCCTCTTTTACCTGTAGCTGTGTTTGACTGGGATATGTGTACTAGGGGAGATCCATTGATGGATATAGGTCATTTGTTAAATTATTGGATAGATGAAGATGACGATTATGAAGCTAATTTAATTACTTCGATGCCAGTTAAAAATATTTTATATCCTAAAAAAAGTGAAATCATTGATCATTATGCTTTAAAAACTAGTTTTAGCATAAAAGATGTTGACTGGTATTATGCTTTTGGAGCATTTAAATTAGCTGTAATTATTCAACAAATTTACGTAAGATTTCTAAAAGGGCAAACTCAGGATATGAGGTTTGCAAATTTTGGTAAGAGAATAGAGGCTTTAATCAATAGAGCAAATGGAGTTTTTAATTTTAATTAGAGGTATAAAATGAATTTTGAATATTCAAACAAAGTAAAAGATCTTCAGGATAAACTTACAAATTTTATGAACGAACATGTTTATAAAAATGAAGCTGTTTATAAAGAAGAAGTTGAAAAAGGTGGTCGATGGTGTGTGCCCAAAGTTATGGAGGATATGAAGTCAAAAGCAAAGGCGCAAGGATTATGGAATTTGTTTCTTCCTGAAAGCGATTTAGGTGCAGGATTAACAAATACCGAATATGCTCCTTTATGTGAGATTATGGGGCGTTCACCAATTGGAGCAGAAGTTTTTAATTGTTCTGCTCCGGATACTGGTAATATGGAAGTTCTAGTAAGATATGGTACTAAAGAACAGCAAAATCAGTGGTTAACACCATTACTAAATGGTGAAATTCGTTCTGCATTTGCAATGACTGAACCTGACGTAGCGTCTTCAGATGCATCTAATATACAAGCTAGTATTGATAGAAAAGGTGATGAATATGTGATCAACGCAAGAAAGTGGTGGACTTCAGGTGCAATGGATCCTAGATGCAAAATTATGATTTTTATGGGTAAAACTGATCCCAACGCAGACAAGTATAAACAACAATCAATGATTTTAGTTCCTATTGATACACCTGGAGTTAAAGTTTTGAGACATTTGCCAGTCTTTGGATACGACCATGCTCCTCATGGCCATGCCGAAGTTGATTTTAAAGACGTTAAAGTTCCAGTAAGTAACATTCTCTTAGGAGAAGGTAGGGGGTTTGAAATCGCTCAAGGTAGATTAGGGCCAGGTAGGATACATCATTGTATGAGACTAATTGGTCAAGCTGAAAGAGCATTAGAATTAATGGTAAAAAGAGCAAAATCAAGAGTTGCATTTGGTAAAACTATTTCTGAACAAGGTGTGGTAATGCACGCGATAGCAGAAAGTAGGGCTGAAATCGAACAAGCCAGATTATTAGTGCTTAAAACTGCTCATATGATGGATACAGTTGGAAACAAGATTGCTAGAAAAGAAATATCAATGATAAAAGTAGTTGCTCCAAATATGGCAACTAAAATAATTGATAGAGCAATACAAGTTCATGGTGGAGGTGGGGTTTCCTCAGACTTTCCATTGTCCTATGCTTATGGACATGCAAGGACATTAAGGCTCGCAGATGGTCCAGATGAAGTTCACAGAATGAGCGTTGCAAAGCTAGAAATGAGAGATAAAAATTAGGAATTTTCCTGTTAGTAAATTTCCTAATTTTAATTTTTTATGGATATTCTAGAAATGGAAACCTTGAGAGTTCTTGTAAAACCAAGTGATATTAGCGCATTAGGGCTTTTAAAAAGATCTAGTTCTGCCAAATTTTTTGAAGATGCTACTCGTTTTACAAAAGTGATTTTGAGAAGTTTTATAATAGAAAGCGAAAATTATTTAGAATCTGAATATTTTGATACATCAATATTACAGCATATGACAGTTTATGTCAGAACCAATCTGAATTTAAAATCTGAATATAAAATTAAAGTTTCCCACAAATTATTTTTATCAAATAAAGATAATAATGATGAAGATCAAATAATATCAAAGCAATCCCTTATTTTTAGTAGTAAAAATATTGATAAATCATTGAAGATTAATCTAAGTAATTCAAATGGAATTTACTCAGCTTTTAAAGATTTGGTCAGAAAAGAAGATTGTGACCAAATGTCACATATGAATGTACAATATTATTTTGGGAAGCACGCAGATGCAATTAAGTGCCTTTTTAACAAAATTAATAGCTTTTCTATAAATAAGATTGATTATAAAATTTTAAAAGAAAGATGTATTTTTAGCCGTGAAGTTCATCTTAACTCTGCACTCGAGATAGTTTTTAAAGTTAAATCAATTGAAAATAACGAACTTTTATTGTTAAGCAAAGTCTATAGTATAGACCATGAAAACGTTTCAGCTTACTTTGAGACTTCTATATCATTGGATATAAATGAAAAAACTAAAAATATAATTTTAAACTTATTTTTATTAGATACTACTACATTTTTAAATGAATTAGAATTTTCAAACCTAAGACCATTAACAGATAACAGGCCGCCGCAAAATTATTCTAAATATGCATTTATTAGTTGTAAAAGTGCAGTAAATACTTGGGATTTAGATTATGAGGAAATGGGATCAAGCCAATTTAAAATAGGTTGTGTTTCTGATGCGGCAACTCACTTGTTTACATATTGCGGAGCAGATTTTCATTGGAGAAATGAATATGACATAGGGTCTGCTGCATTAGATTATTCTGTAAGATATTTTAAAGATGCGCCACTTGGTATGGCTGTTACGATGCATACCAACTTTACGAAGATTGGAAACAAATCATTGAAATTTATTCATCATATGGTGGATGATAGTACTGGTGAGGTAATAATGGATATCGAGATAGTTGCAGTTCTTTTTGACTTAAAAAAAAGGAAATCACTGGTTGTTCCAGAAGATTTTAGGATCAAGGCTTCTAAATTAGTAATAAATAATTAATTTAAGCTTAGTAATTTAAATCTATCTCTATGATAATCAGCATCACCCATTAAATGATCAATCATAATTAGTCTTTTGGCATAATGTGCAACAGAGTATTCCCATGTCATAGCAATGCCTCCGTGGAGTTGTATTGACTCCTCAGCTATTTGCTTTCCAACTCTTCCAACTAAATTTTTTGCAGCAGATACATTCTTATCTCTTGTCGATGAATTGGTTTCAAATGTTGAAGAAGCAAGCATTACAGCAGACCTTACTTGCTCAATTTCTAGCATCATATCTACCATCCTGTGTTGAATGCTTTGAAAAGCTCCAATAGATTTACCAAATTGTTTTCTAGTTTTTAAATAGTCGAGTGTTAATTCAAAGCATACTTGCATTATACCAATAGCTTCTGCAGAAAGAGCAAGTGCACCTGCTGAATTTGTTTTAATAATGCACTCAAGAGCTAGATCATTTTTACATAATAATTCAGCTTCAATATTCTCAAAGTTTAGCTCAGCTGCTCGATAACCATCAATTGTATTATAGGATCTATTTTTAATTTGATTATTATCAACTAAAAATAAACCAATGCCATTTTTATCATTTATTTCTCCATCAATTCTTGCAGAAATAATTACTTTATCTGCAGAGTCGCCATTAATTACAAATGATTTGCTGCCATTAAGTTTCCAATTATCATTTTCCAAAAAGGCTTTGGTCTCTACAAAATGATCTTCATATCTATTATTCATTTCCATGTGAGCAAATGATATTAACAATTCTCCATCAACAATCTGATTTATTAATTCAGTTTGAGGATTTTCTATAGAAGACAAAACTGTGCTTGATAATAGTCCAGAGGATAAAAATGGCTCTATGCATAAAGATTTTCCGATTAATTCAAATATGATACTAATATCCTCCCCTGAGCCCCCCAGGCCACCAAAGGTTGGAGAAACTAAGCCACTTATGACACCTAAATTTGCACTCTCTTTCCAAAAGTCTCTTGAAAAGCCATCATTCATTTCTAGGTACTTGCTTCTTTTATTTATATCTTTGTAATTATTTTCAAAAAAACGAGCCACAGTTTCCTGAAGCATTTTTCTTTCTTCAGATAATGAGAAGTCCATTTTTATTTCCTACAATCCAAAGGATGCTTTTGCGACTATATTTTTTTGGATCTCATTAGATCCGCCATAAATAGAAATTTTTCTCATATTAAAGTACTGCTTTGCAATTGGGCCGGCATATTCTGGTCCTATTGGCATTTCATTCCAACCTTCGTCAAATTGTTCAGGTAAATATGGTAAAGCTTGAGGTCCAAGGGCCTTTCTAAGTAATTCGGTTGTTTTCTGTCTTACAAGTGTTCCTTTAATTTTAAGTAAAGAACTTTCCATACCTGGAGCTTTGCCTTCAGCTGCGGCACTTACAGTTCTAAGGTTAAAAATTTCCATGGCTAACAGGTCTATTTCTAATTCAGCAACTTCTGAAGAAAACATTGGGTCTTCAATTAATGGCTTTCCATTTTTCATTGATTTTCTTGAAACCATTTTTAAGTGATTTAAAGCCGATTTAGAATTAGGAACACCGGCTATTCCGGTTCTCTCAAAAGTGAGTAAATATTTTGCGTAGGTCCAGCCTTCGTTTTCTTTCCCAACTAAATTTTTTTTAGGTACTTTAACATTAGTAAACCAAACTTCATTAACTTCATGTTCGCCATCGAGTGTTATTATTGGCTTAACTTCTACACCTGGAGAGTCCATATCAATAAGAAGAAATGAAATTCCCAATTGTGGTTTTGCGTTTAGATCAGTTTTAACAAGGCAAAAAATCTTATCAGCGTGATGTCCCAGAGTTGTCCAGGTTTTTTGTCCATTAACTAAATAATGATCGCCTCTGTCTACGGCTGTCGTTTTTAGGCTAGCAAGATCGGAGCCTGCGCCTGGTTCTGAATATCCTTGAGCCCACCAATCTTCATTGTTTAGTATTCTTGGAAGATAATAATTTTTTTGTTCTTCTGATCCAAACTCAATCAAAACAGGGCCTAACATATTGACACCAAATGGTACAATCCTAGGCGCTGATGCTTTTACAATTTCTTCTTCAAATATATGTTTTTCAATAGCATTCCAACCAGTTCCACCGTATTCTTCGGGCCAATGCCATGCTAACCAGCCTTTTTGGCTTAAATTATTCATAAATAATTCATAGTCTTCTTTAGTTAGTCTTTGATATTTTTTAACTTTTTCAGACAAGTATTCTGGAAGTGTTTCCTTTAGCCATTCTCTTACTTCGGATCTAAATTTTTCTTCTTTTTCAGAATATTCAAAATTCATTTTTAATTACCATTCAGTTTGATACAATATTAGTATATATGTTTGTTATAACATTCAACGATGAAATAACAATATGAAAGGTTGGAATGCAAATCAACAAAATAAAAAAAGACATGACCGAAATTTTGTCTGATGTTTTTGATGGTGCAACAATTATGGTTGGTGGTTTTGGTGAGGCGGGCAGTCCAATTGAATTATTACATGGATTAATTGATAATGGCGCTAAAGATTTAACAATAATTGCAAATAACTCAGGAAATGGAAGAGTGGGGCTTGGTGCATTAATAGGTCAAAAGCAAGTTAAAAAAGTTATATGTTCTTTTGCAAGATCTGCCAAAGGGATTACATTTCCCGAATTATATAATAAAGGTGAAATCGAATTAGAAGTAGTTCCACAAGGGACGTTAGCGGAAAGAATTAGAGCAGCTGGTTCGGGTATACCGGGATTTTATACAGCAACTGGTGTTGGCACACCTTTAGCTGAAGGTAAAGAAGAAAAAGTATTTAATGGGAAAAAATACATTCTAGAAGAAGCTTTAAAAGCAGATTTTGCTTTTGTAAAAGCAGAAACAGCAGATAGATATGGAAATCTTACCTATAACAAAACAGCTCGGAATTTTAATCCTATAATGTGCATGGCTGCAAAAACATCATTAGTTCAGGTAAAAAGTATTTTAGAACCGAGAAAAATGAACCCAGAACATGTAATAACGCCTGGTATTTTTGTACAAAAGCTTATTAAAGTTGAGAACCCCATAATTGAAACAAATGCTATTGAAGAAGGAATGACATATCCATGACAAATTCAAATGATTTAATTAAAGGTTGGGATAGAAACACAATTGCATCAAAAATAGCCGATGATTTGCCGCATTCATCCTATGTAAATCTTGGTATAGGAATGCCTGAGTTAGTTTCTCAATATATTAAGGAGGATAGAGAAATAATATATCACTCTGAAAATGGTTTATTAGGCATGGGGCCATCACCAAATGAGAATGAAATTGATTTAGATCTTATAAATGCAGGTAAAAAGCCAGTTACCATTCTTCCAGGAGGAAGTTTTTGTCATCATGCAGACAGTTTTTCTATGATTAGAGGAGGGCATATTGACTACTGTGTGCTTGGGGCAATGGAGATTTCAGTCCAAGGAGATCTTGCAAATTGGTCAACTGGCAAAGGGATACCAGCTGTGGGTGGTGCTATGGATTTGGTTGCTGGAGCCAAAAATGTATTTGTAATGACACAGCATTTAACCAAAGAAGGAAAGCCTAAATTAGTGCAAAAGTGCACCTTGCCACTAACAGGAGCAGGCGTTGTTTCTAGAGTCTACTCTGATTATGCAGTATTAGATATAACAGATGACGGGTTTAAAGTAATTCAGCTAAATGAAAATATAACTGTTGAATATCTTCAAAGTGTTACAGATGGGAATATAATTCATTAAGATCATCAAACAAAAAATGATTAGACTAAACTTCCTTAAGTATATGAAAAACAACAATATTTTAATATAAATTCAACTAGAATTACTGCCTAGTATTTGCCAATAAAATGTTAGGATAAATCCTAAATAGGAAAATTCCTAAAATAATTTTTGTAATCTCTAAATCCATTTTTGTTGGTTTTTTAATAAGTATAATTCAATTAATCAAAATAATTCTTTAAATGAAATTTATTTGGTTAAATCATTTTGCTTAATAATATAAAAATAAATGAATTTAATGTGTCAAATCTTTGACTAAGCATTACTTTTTTTGATTCTAATTTGATTCTAATTTGATTCGAAAAAACCTCACTTATTCAAATTTTTGACAAGCTTTTAATCAATATATTGTCCCTGATTCTATTAAAGAATCAATATCTAGAAACATTAAAAAAAAATGAAGCTTTGTATAATTTTGGTGTTAATTTTATTGACTAATTTTAATTTCTAACATGTTGGTTTTCAAACCCAATTTAAAAAAAGAGAAAATATTTATTTTGAGGTAAATATGAAATATCAATTTAATGCTCCATTACTACTTACGTCGTGTTTTCTATTTATTTTAGTAAATAACAAAAGTTTTGCTGCTCCTGATGCTGGAAGTTTATTAAAACAAGAAGAAGAAATCTATAAATATTACAATGATCCACTAATAAAACCAAAAAAGAAGCCAAAAAAAGAAAAGAAAAAGAAAGAAAGCTCGAATGTAAATAGGATTTTTGTAAAACAATTCAAATTTTTAGGTGATATAGACAAATTTAATATCGAATATCTTAATAATTTCCTCAAAAACTATACCAATAGAGAAAATACATTTGAAGAATTGAAAGAAGCAGCGTCTTTAATTCAAAATCTTTATTTAGAAAATGGATACTTTTTAGCTCAAGTATTTTTACCTGAACAAGAAATATCTGATCAAATTGTTATAATTGAGATTAATGAGGGTAAATTAGACAAAAATAACCCATACATTGTTAAAAAAGATAATGTTCGTTTATATGATGACATTGCTTCTGATTATTTGAATGATGCTTTGGGTGGGGGGCTTAATTCACAAAATTTAGAACGTGCATTATTAAACTTAAATAAATTACCTGGTTTAAGCGCAACTTCAACTATTCAAGCTGGAGATGAAGAAGGCACCTCAAAAATAGTAGTTAATTTAGTTGAAGACGATTTAATTAATGGATCTATATCATTTGATAATTATGGTAATCGTTACACAGGCAAACAAAGAACAAATATTTCTGTAGATTTGAACAATCCATCTAATTTTGGGGATCAACTATCATTCCAAAAAATAGTTAATACATCTACAAATTATGATTTTTCTAAGATTTCTTATGAATTTCCAATTTTGTACTCTGGATTGAAAAGTAAACTAACGTACAGTGAATTGGAATTTGAAATTGGAAAAGAGCTTCGAACAAGTCCTGTATCTTTAGGAGAGGCATCAACTAGCGGTATTAGTTTTTCTTACCCAATTGAACATACCGCCAATGATTCAATTTTTCTAAAAACAGAATTTGAAAGGAAAGAGATTTATAATGAAACTTCAGGGTCTGTGACTAATGATAAAGTTATAGAAAACTTCAATATAGGATTAACATTTGAAAAAAGAGATATTTTTCTTAATGGTGACATCTCCCTTTTTTCAATTGATAAAAGTTTCGGAGACCTAGATCTTTCCAAGGTTTCTGTCGATTTCAATAATGACCAAGCATCTTCAGGACCAAAAAGGCATGGATCATTTGATAAAACTTTGATTAATTTTTATTACTCGCAATGGATAAACGAAAATTTAAATTTTAAAACCTCCGGTTTAGCTCAATTTTCAAATAAAAATCTTGATAGTTCTGAGCAATTATCACTCGGGGGTGTTACTGGGGTAAGGGCTTATCCATCTGGGGAAGCATCAGGAGATCAGGGTTATAAGTTAACTGCAGAATTACAAACAAATCTCTCTAAATTTTTAAATAATGATGTTTCAGCAACCTTGTTTTATGATTATGGGCGTATTCAACAATACAAAGATCCATCAAACATTACCCTTACTACACCAAACAAATACTCTTTATCTGGTTGGGGTGTAGCGTTTGACTTTAATCCAAATCAGGATTTCAGTTTAAGTCTTGTATTTTCCAAAACACTAGGAAGCAACGATGGAAAATCAAATACAGGGATGAATAGTGACGGCCGAGACGATGACTCAAGAGCGTGGTTGTTGCTTTCATATAAATTTTAAAAAAATGAGGAAAATTCCTAAAATAATCACTGGTGTTTTATTTTGGGGATTAGTGTGTGTACCAGTATCAGGGTTTGCAGAAAAAAACACCAATTTGCCTCAAAACCCTAATATTGTTAGTGGATCTGCAAATTTTAACAAAGATGGTAATAAGCTAACTATTAATCAAAATAGCGATAAATTAATCACAAATTGGTCATCATTTAACATTGGAAAGGAAAATAAAGTTGAGTTCAAACAACCAAATATCACTTCGACAGCCCTAAACAGGGTTAATTCTAATGATCCAACTCATATCTACGGAAGTTTAAAGTCTAATGGCAAAATAATTCTTATTAATCCAAACGGAGTTTTATTCAAAGATGGGGCTAGAGTTGACGTGGGATCTATCATCGCATCGACTTTGAATTTAAAGGATAAGGATTTTATTGACGATAAATATGTCTTTGAAAAAAATGGATTTTCTGGTGTTGTTAACAATCAAGGAGACATAAAAGCTCTTGAAGGAGGCACGATTGCAATTATTGCTCCACAGGTTGAAAACAAAGGAGAAATTGAAACTAAAAATGGGACAGTAGCCCTTATTTCCGGTGAAAAAGTTAAGTTAAGTTTAAACGGAAATAGTTTAATTCAATATTCAATTGAAAGAGGTGTATTAAATGCGCTAATTGACAATAAACAAGCACTTAAAGTCGATGATGGAACGATAATTTTATCAGCTAAAGGTGTTAAGGAAGTTAAAAATGCAGTCATAAAAAACTCTGGATCTTTAAGAGCTGACGGTATTACAAAAAAAGGCGGGAAAATATACCTGTCTGCAAGCAATGGAAAGGTATTAAATTCTGGTGTAATTGCAGCTAATTCTCAACAAAACCAAGGCGGTTCTATAAGAGTAACAGCCGAAAATATACAAATTGATGAGAACTCAAAAATTTCAACCGTTGGAAAGAAGTCTGGTGGATTAATTGAGATTGGTGGAAGCTGGCAGAATGGTAATAAAGACGTTTTCCAAGCAACCAAAACAACAATTGCTGAAGGTACAATACTTGACGCTTCAGCTTTTGATATGGGTGATGGTGGTGAAATAGTTGTTTGGTCTAATATCCATAATTCAAATTCAAAAACAACAGTGAAAGGGACCTTGAAAGCAGAAGGCGGTAAAATCAAAGGAAATGGAGGCAGAATTGAAACTTCAGGACGTACTCTTGACATAGATGATATAAAAATCTCAACAAAATCAACCGATGGTGTAGATGGTCAGTGGTTAATTGACCCATATAATATTACAATTAGCTCGGGAAGTGACACAAATATCTCTGGGTCTTTTTCAGCTTCTGATAATGATGCAGTTATAAACGTTGGAACTCTAGAAACCGCACTGTCATCGAGCAATGTGACTGTAACTACAGCTGGTGGAGGATTTCAAAACGGTGATATAACCGTTGATGCTTCAATCACTTCAAGTAGTTCTAATGATTTAACCTTAGACGCTGACAGACATATTTATATAAATCAAAATATAACAAGATCTGGCAGTGGAGGCCTGATTTTAGAACCTGATTCAAATAATGTTTATGGATCTGGGACAATAAATTTAGCCGCAGGAAGTAGTATTTCAACTTCTACTGGTACAACTGTTAATCCGAATATTAATTTAAGTAGCTCAGGTGATGTTGAATTCACTGGAAATGGAACTTACTCAGGATCTATATCTGGATCAGGAAATTTAAATAAAACTGGAAGTGGAACTGTTATTTTAAGTGGATCTAACTCTTATACTGGATCAACTAAAGTAGATGCTGGAACTTTGAGGGTTAGTAGCACAAATTCTGTTCCATCAAATCATACATTGATATCAAATGGAGGAACCTATGATGTAAATAGTAATGTAGAATTATCCGGATTATCTGGTAGCGGTAGTATATCAATTTCACCTGGAAGAACTTTAACATTAAATAATAGTTCTAATCAAAGTTTTAGTGGAATTATGTCTGGTTCTGGAGGATTTACAAAAAATGGTTCAGGATCTTTTACTTTATTGAATAATAACACACATACTGGGACAACCACAATTTCTGCAGGTGAACTTATAGTAAAGGGAACTTTGTCAGATAATACAAATGTTTCTATATCATCAGGTGCAACCTATACACTTGATAATGATGACACAGTTGGATCATTATCTGGAGCAGGAACTATTGCTGTACCTTCTGGTATGACTTTAACCTCAAATGCCAGTAGTAATTCAACATTTTCTGGAAATTTATCTGGTGACGGTACTTTTGTAAAAAATGGCTCTGCCACTTTAACTTTGTCTGGAGCTAATACAATAACTGGATCAACAACAATTAAACAAGGTTATATCAGCATTAGCGCAGACAATAATTTAGGTACCGCTCCCGGTACAGTATCCTCTTCGCATTTAATTTTGAATGGAGGTGGGCTTCAAACTTTATCGAATTTTTCTCTAGATGCTAACAGAGGTATTAATTTAGGTGCAAATAATGGAATTATTTCGACAAATTCAGGCACTACTTTTACTTATGCTGGCAATATTGGAGGAAGTGGTAATTTAACTAAATCTGGTAATGGTGTGTTTTTATTAACAACATCAAATGATTATTCAGGTACAACTACTATTAGTTCTGGATCATTAAGCATTGATAATGACAATAGACTTGGAACTGTTCCTGGTTCGCCAACAGCTGGTCACGTAATTTTAAATGGTGGAAAATTACTAGCTAATTCTACTTTTGCATTAAATGGCAATAGGGGAATAAATTTAAATAATCATTCAACTGTAGAAGTGGCTGATACAGCTACATTAACTTATAATGGCATCATTGCAGGTACTAGAAATCTAACAAAATCAGGTTTAGGAACATTCCTACTATCAGGAGCAAGCAGTTACTCGGGTGACACAAATATTTCTGCAGGTACTTTACAGATGACTGGTACTTTAGCTGATACAACGGATGTATCTGTATCTTCAGGAGCTATTTACGATGTTGATTCAAGTGATACAATCCAAACTTTAAGAGGTGCAGGTAGTATTGAATTAGCTAACAGTATAACATTAACTACTGGTGATACAACAGACCGAGAAATTTCAGGGGTAATAAGCGGATCAGGTAACTTAATTAAGGCTGGTTCTGGAACTCTGACTTTATCTGGAACAAATACGTTCTCTGGAGTAACGACAATTAGTGCTGGCAAGCTCAGTATTAGCACTGACAGCGGATTAGGAGCGGCACCAGGTTCAGCATCAGCAGGTCATCTCACCTTAAATGGAGGAACTTTAGAATCTTCTGCTGATTTTACATTAAACTCAAATCGAGGCATTGCTCTTGGCGCAAGTAATGGGATAATAGACGTTAATTCTGGTACTACTTTAACGTATGGCGGTATTATGGCCGGCTCAGGT
>CACBXG010000005.1 GCA_902543145.1 uncultured SAR116 cluster alpha proteobacterium
CCCATGAGGATTTAGAAGAAGATCTTTGCCATGTAATGTCAAATCCACCAATACCATCTTCGTCAGCAATACTTGAAGTATCAACTACTAAGGCACTATCCTCAACAGCTGAACCAATAAGACGGGCTGATCCAGTAGGTTTATCATTTACATTCCTTACTGGTGTAGAAGGAGGACTTATAAGTGGCTCTAAGTTACCTTGACCATCAACATAGGAAATTGCAACTCTTAATCTATTGCCAACGTGAATCTCTCTTGGAGTAAATGATTGGTTTGTAGCACCACTAATATTTGTCCATTTCTTGTTGTCTGATGAAATTTGCCACTGTACACTTACAGAGCCCATTCCGTCTGAGTCAGTTACAGAGGAAAGATCTATAATTAAAGGAACATCCTCGATGGCAGCAAAACCAGCATTTTCTAGATTTTCATCTTTATTTAAATTATTATCTGATATATTTTTCTTATCGGTAGATGATAAATTTTTTTGTTTATCAACATAAAGTTTGTCGTGATCATGTTGTTTAATATTACTCTTTTGTTTTTTTACTTTACTATCCTTAATTGAAGGATCACCACCTGCTAAAACATTTTTGGAATCAAGCGTTGCAATTCCAACTATCACACAAAGTGTCAATAGTAAGAGATTGTCTCCAATAAAACGCATTTAAACCTCCACTAACTTAATAACTAGCAAACAATATATATCACAGAACCAAAAAAGAAACAGTTTTTTTAATTCACTAAAACATTCTAATAAGTTTATTTAACTAAATTAATTAAAAATAAGATTTTCATATAATAACTTTATTTAATTTTTGATAAAATCTCACTAAGAAGAATTTTATTTATATTAATCGCTTTTTTTAATTCCTGTAATTCTTTTTTAATTTCAACTAAGTTATTGTCATTATCAAGCTTATTTTCTTTATTAACAATTTTAGTTAATGTTACGGTATTCTCATCATTAATATTAGAATAATATATTTTACTTTCTTCAGTATTACTTAAATCTTTACTTGATACTATAAATCTCTTAATTTCTTCCATCTCTGATTTGATTGAATTAAGTTTTTTTTCTCTAATTTTACTCAATTTAAAATCCAACTTTCTAATAACTATCTTTATTGTATATGAGAATACATTAATGTATAATAACATTTTTTTGGATAGATGCTATATATTAAGTATAATAATTCCAATGTAAATTTCTATAGGATAATAAATGAACATTATTGATTCGATTAAAACGTCTGTTTTAACTCCAATACATCCTGCAGGTATTCCATTTATAGCTCTTTTTTTAATTTTGACTATCATTATAGGTTGGTTATGGGCACCTCTATATTATATTGGATTTACTTTAACGGTATGGTGTATATATTTTTTTAGAAACCCCTCTAGAACAACTCCATCATTGTCGGGTTCAAACAAGAATAATCTAATAATATCTCCTGCGGATGGAACAGTCATAGAAATTTCAAAAATTAATCCAACTGAAGATATTGGGTTACCAGAAGGACAGTGGACAAGAATTTGTATTTTTATGAATGTTTTTGACGTTCATGTAAATAGATCACCAATGTCAGGTCTAATTACTTATAAAAAATATTTTCCAGGGTCTTTTTTTAATGCAAGTTTAGAAAAAGCATCTGAAGAAAATGAAAGACTTGTTTTAAATATGGATACTGAAAATGGAAAAAAGATTGCATTTGTTCAAATTGCGGGTTTGGTAGCCAGAAGAATTATATGTGATGTTGATATTGGTCATTCACTTAAGGTCGGAGAAATTTTTGGTTTAATTAGATTTGGAAGTAGAGTTGATATTTATTTCCCTTCAGAAGTTTCTGTCATGGTTTTAAAAGGACAAAAAATGATTGCAGGTGAAACAATTATTGGTGACTTTAGTAAAAATGCCAAACCTGTAAAGGAAATTACAGATGAAAAATAGAGGCATTAAACTTGCCAAAAAAGCCTTTCAATCTAGACCAAGACGTTTTTCTGTAATTTGGATGCTGCCTAATTTTTTAACTATATGTGCTTTAATTTTTGGTTTGCAGGCAATGTATCAGGCAATTTTTAATAATTGGGACAATGTAATTGTAATGATAATAATTGCCTCGGTATTTGATATGTTAGATGGAAGGGTAGCTAGGTTATTAAAATCTACAAGTGAATTTGGTATGCATCTTGATTCTCTCTCAGATTTTGTGGTTTTTGGAGCTGTTCCAGCATTTGCAATTTATTTATGGATGGATAAGCCTCAAGGTAATTTCTTTTGGATTATAATAGTTTTATATGTGATTTGTGCCGCATTAAGGTTGGCTAGGTTTAATTCAGAGTTATCTGAACGACCTAATTATGCAAAGAATTATTTTACTGGTGTACCCACTCCTGCTGCAGCTTTTTTAATGTTGTTTCCTATTGCTATTGATGAATTTTTAATGTCATACAATCTAAAGTCTTTTGATATTTTAGCCCTGTGGATTGGTTTTATTTCAATTGCAATGGTAAGTAATCTACCTACTTTTTCTGGTAAAGTATTCCAAATTCCAAAATCTTTTGTGATACCTTTACTAATAATCTTAGCTCTTCTCAGCAATGCGATTATTAGTAATCCTATTAAAGGTTTTATTATTTTAGTTTTAGTTTATTTAGTAAGTATTCCCTTTGCTTCAATTTTCTACTTACGTTTGAAAAAAAAAGCTGAGGCACTTAATTTCAAAACTTAATAATAAATCACTTACATTTAAAAAAGTTCTTCCACCCTGGTTTGGAGTTTCCAATCGCCTCAGCTTCATAGATAGCTCTGTTACAAGCTCTAGCAACACAATCGCTTGCTCTAGAACCTAAAGCTAATATATCAACATTTTCTAGTACCTGTTCTTTGATATCTTGACTTGTTGTTATTGAAAAAATTGTATCTCCATCCATTGGTGTATGAGCAGGACTTATGGATCTTGCTATACCATCATGTGCCATAATAGCTAATCTTTTAAGATTAGCGCGAGATAAAGGTGCATCTGTAGCTATAACACCAATAACTGTATTGTTAGAAATTTTATCAAAAATTGCAGTTTTACCAATTGAATTCGGTAACCGTTTTGCTCTTAATATATTGTCATACCTATCATTACAAACTCCATATCCACCAAATTCGTCACCAAATTCTAGGTAAGCAGATAAGAAGTGTGGTCCTTCATTAAGCAACGGATTTCCCACAGCATTGTTAATAACAATTGCTCCAACCGTATATTTTTTACCATTTGAAAAAGTTTGTGACCATGATGAAGAACCTTGCCCACCTTTAAGGGTGGCTGTAGTCGCACCGTACCCTGCACCAAAAGAACCTAAGAAAAAATCTTCGCTTGCTGATTTATATGCTTTGTTTGCAAGGTTTCTCCAAGGGGATTGTTCTCCAATAGTGTTAACATGAGGTTTATCATTTATATTTAAATCAAAAATAACTGCCCCAGGTACAAGTGGAACAATAGCTTTACCTACTCTATATCCTTTATTATCTTGTCTTAATAAATCTTGAACTTCTGAGCAGGCATCTAGCCCAAATGCTGATCCACCAGAGAGTACAATTGCATCAGCGCGACCTATCGAGTTTTCTAAACTTAACATGTCAGTTTCTCTAGTGCCTGGGCCTCCTCCTCTGACATCTACAGCAGCTGAAAAAGGGTTATCTCCTTTTATAACCGTTACACCTGTTCCAATTTTATTATCTTCGGCATGACCTACTTGAATTCCAGGTATATCTGTAATAAGATTTTTAATTCCGGGGGCAGGATCCATTATTTATCTTTCTCCATCATTGTTTATTTATAATGATTATTAAATGACGTTAATATTATCTCCTAATAAAGATAACAAATAGTTGGAACAAGAAAAAAAAATATTTTAGTTCTTTCGGTTGCACAAGGCTTATCTATTACAACCACAAATATTAATATGATTAATACTGGTTTAGTTGGTTCTATACTTGCAACAGAGCCGTCTTATGCGACCCTTCCATTGTCACTGCAATTTCTGACAATAGCCATAACTCTTATACCTGTTTCATTATTGATGGGCAAAATAGGAAGAAGGCCAATGTTTTTGATTGGAGCAATGTCAGCCTTTATCGGATGCTCAATAATAGCCTACTCAATTTTTAACAAGGTCTTTTCTTTGTTTATTATTGGGTCAATTTTGTTAGGTTTTTCCCAAGCTAATCAACAATTTTATCGTTATGCTGCAGCATACAATATATCAACAAAGCTAAAAAGTAACGCTATATCCTTAGTTTTAGCTGGAGGGCTAATTGCTGCTATAGTAGGACCAGAGGTTTCTAGATACTCCTTTGGGCTTTTCCCAGATTATATTTATTTAGCAACTTACATATGTGCTGCTTTAATACAAATACTTAATTTTGGCGTTTTAATTTTTGTTAAAATAAAAAAACTAAAACCAACAAATAATTCAATAAGGCCCTTAAGTAAAATTTTAATGCGTAAAACAGTTATTATAGCAATTTTAGCTGCTTCAATTGGATATTCTTTAATGAGTTTTATCATGACTGCGACCCCTTTACAGATTGTAAATGTTTGTAAATTGGGAGATAGTGCAAGCGCAACTGTTATTCAGTGGCATGTAATTGCTATGTTTGCACCCTCATTTTTTACAGGATTAATTATAAATTTTCTGGGTAATCGCAAAGTTATGTTGATGGGTGTTTTGTTGTACGTAATATCAATTTGTGTTGGCGTCATGGGTCAAACCATTGAATATTTTTGGATATCATTATTTTTATGCGGTTTGGGATGGAATTTTCTTTATGTAGGAGGAAGCGACATAATAGCCAAATCTGCTTTACCAGAAGAAAGAGCTAAAGTACAAGGTATCACAGACTTTATTATTTATATATTTGTTGCATCAGGATCTTTTTTAGCAGGTAGTTTACACAATAATTTGGGATGGGAAATAATGATGTTTTATACATCGATACCCATATTTATTTTATTCCTAAGTATATTGTTTATTAATCCAAGAGAAATAAAGGCGATCTAGGGCTTATCCCCCGGTCAGAGACATATGCCTATTTACTGATACATTTGGTGATTGGCGTGAAATTTCAAAATCATGACCTTTTGGTTTTCTTTCTATGGCTTTTCTTATGGCATCTTCAAGCACATTTAAACCTTTATCTCGTAATACAGTTTTTAAATCAGCATTGTCATCTTGACCTAGACACATGTAAAGAATTCCAGTGCAGGTAAGCCTCACTCTGTTACAACTTTCACAAAAGTTATGAGTTAGAGGGGTAATAAAACCAAGTTTGTTACTTGTTTCTTTAACAGAAACGTATCTAGCAGGACCGCTGGTTCTTTCTGGAAGATCAGTAAGAGTAAATTTTTTTTCAAGGTCCTTTCTAACCTGTGATAATGGAAGATATTGTCCATATCGAGTATCTCCACCTATATCACCCATTGGCATTACTTCAATTATTGTCATATCAAAATTTTCTTCTCCACACCATGCTAATATTTCTGGTAAATGATATTGATTGAAATTACTTATCGCTACTGTATTGATTTTAATTTTAAGCCCTACTTCGCGAGCTTTTTTTAGACCTCTTTTGACTTTTTCTAAGTTTCCCCATCTTGTTATTTCCTTAAATTTATCAGGATCAAGATGATCTAATGATACGTTAATTCGTCTAACGCCAGCATTAAATAGCTCTTCAGCTTTTGTTTCTAATTGGCTACCATTAGTCGTAATTGTTAATTCATCAAGAGAATTTCCAACTTCTTTTCCTAAGTTATTTATAACTTGCATTATACCTTTTCTTACTAAAGGCTCACCACCTGTTAATCTAATTTTTCTTGTTCCAAGTCTCATAAAAACTCTGCAAATATCTTCTAATTCCTCAAGGCTTAAAATATCTTTTTTAGGAAGAAATTGCATGTCTTCTGCCATGCAATAGGTGCATCTAAAATCACACCTGTCAGTTA
Source organism: uncultured SAR116 cluster alpha proteobacterium (assembly GCA_902543145.1). Lineage (GTDB taxonomy): Bacteria > Pseudomonadota > Alphaproteobacteria > Puniceispirillales > Marisalimonadaceae > Marisalimonas. The sequence goes on from CACBXG010000005.1 coordinate 6,000, forward strand.
CAGATACTCTTAAATAATCCACGGTTCTTCCAAAAGGATCAATTAATTTATGTGTATTTTTAATTATTTTATTCATATCAATGTATTTTGTATATCTCCCAAGGTATAATATCATACTCTAATTTTACAAATTTAAATAACAATTTTTTTTTTAGTCTTTATAATATAATTTGATACAAATATTTTAGGTGAAAATGGATAATTATAATATTTATAGAAAAAATCCACCTGCTGGTGGAAATGCAAATAAGTTAGTAGTTTTTCTTCATGGATATGGTGCAGATGGAAAAGATTTGATTGATTTAGCTAAGCCTTTTGGAATGGCCTTACCAAACGCGAGCTTTATATCCCCTGATGCTCCTCATCCATGTGAAATGTCTCCCCAAGGAAGGCAATGGTTCCCAATAGAAGAAATTCCAAAGGGTGCTATTAAAGCCTCATTTGGTTTGCTTAATTTAATTGAAAATGAAGCAAAAAAATTAAATCTTACTTTCAAAGATGTGATACTAATCGGCTTTTCACAAGGAGCTATGATGAGTATGCAGTGTTTGCTAATTAATCATGAAAAACTTGGGGCAATAATTGGATATTCTGGTGCATTGAGAGAAGAAAATATAGATGCTGCAAATGATCAAATTTTAAATGGCAAACACAAATTTTCAGATACGCCAATATTACTTGTTCATGGAGAACAAGATGAAGTTGTACCATTTCAATCATTAGAAAGGTCAAAAATTCTTTTAAATAAAATTGGTTTTAATGTTCAAACTTTATCTAGACAAAATCTTGCTCATGGTATTGATCCTGAAGGAATCAGTAAAGGAATGGAATTTTTAAAGTCACTAAATTAATTTAAATAAAATTTTTGTTTAATTTAACTGTAATATTGTTAGAGTTATAATAAATCTAACGATAATTGAATATTAAATTTTATGACTATTTCTTCATTCTCTCCTACTTTAGTTCTAAATGCTGACTATCAACCTCTAAGTTATTTTCCATTATCTTTATGGTCATGGCAGGATACGATAAAAGCTGTTTTTCTTGATAGGGTAAACATAGTATCTGAATATGATGAAATTGTAAGATCACCTGGGTTTTCTATGAAAGTGCCAAGCGTTATTTCTTTAAAAGAATATGTAAAAAATCAAAAGTCACCGGTGTTTACAAGATTTAATGTTTTTTTAAGAGATAAATTCTCTTGTCAGTATTGCGGTGTAATTAAACAGTCGCACGATCTAACTTTTGATCATGTGATACCTAGATCCAAGGGTGGAAAGACTAATTGGACAAACGTGGTAGCCGCATGTAGACCTTGTAACTTCAAAAAGGGAAGTAAAAATGCAAAGGAAATTAATATGTTTCCAATAATTAAACCTGAAGCTCCAACAACCAATTTGCTTAAAAGAAATGGAAGGCATTTTCCTCCAAATTATCTACATGAATCATGGCGAGATTTTTTGTACTGGGATACAGAACTAGAAAGTTAAGTTGAATTAAATTTTTTCTGAAATTTTAATAGCTGTTCTGCAACCAAGTTGTACAATCGATTTCATTATTTCATAACCAGGTGCATTTTCCCCATCATGTTCAACACCTATTTCTAGATGATCTAACTCATCATCTCTGAATTTCATTAATGTTGATTTAAGTTTTTTATGATCATCATTTAGCGTTTCTGCTTGCTTTGCGTAGTGCTCCCCAATTACTTCTTCTACTGCAATAGTACAAGCCATAGCTGCTTTTTCACCCATCACAGCACTAGCAACACCAAGGCCAAAGCCCATGACATTCCAAAGTGGAAGTAATGCTGTAGGTCTAGTATCATTTTCATATAAAAGTTTATTGAATGTATCTAGGTGTTCTTGTTCTTGGTCTTTCATATGCTGAATAGTTGGGCCAACCGGTGTGTTTTTTAGTACTGCCAATTGACCATCATATATTTTGGCAGCTGCGGTTTCTCCAGCGTGATCTACTCTTAATATTGAATCGATATAATTTTTGTTTAATTTCTTATTCATATTTTCATTAGCCTTTTGTTAAATAATAAAATAATAGCTAGTAAGAAGATAAAAAATGAAGCTAGCGCGTTCCAACCAGCAAGAGATAATCCTAATATTTCAAACATTACTTCGTCACACTTGATAGGAGACTTATTTAATAAATATGTAAGTGTATCTTTTGAAAAATCAATATTTGATGAACACCCATCAGGACCAGTCCAAAAATTCATCTCTATTCCAAAATGATATGACCCTGCTAAGGAGCTTGAAAGCCAAAGAATAGCACCAACTAGCACAAGAAGTTTGTTAGAAATTAAAGTTTTGTTAATAATTAAAATAATTATGAAACTATAACCAATGATTGCACCATGAAACCATCTTTGAGTGATACAAAGATCACATGGTAAAGCACCATGAAAATACTCTAAATAAAAAGCTGAAAGTAGCATTAAAGATGAAAAAATAAACGAAATTTTGAAAATATTGCTTGTGGACATCTAAAAAACATAAATCGAAAATACAATAATTGCTATTCCTAATATACTAGAAGATAAAAGAAAATGTCTCTGTAAAAATAATAAAGCAGGCATCCCAAAATATTTTGTTAAATACGCAACCATAAAAAATCTTATACCCCTCCCTACAAGAGACATTAATACAAACCCAATAATGTTTATTCCAGCCATACCACTTGTAATAGTAATGATTTTGTATGGAAGAGGTGTAAATGCTCCTAAAAAAATTATAAGCATACCATTTTCATTATAGGCTGACTTTACTGACATAAATTTTTCTTCGGTAAACCAAGGAATGTTCAATAATATATTTTCAATTGAAGGTCCTATAAAATAACCCAGCAACCATCCTACAACACCTCCGATAACAGAGCCTATCGTACAAAATAATGCAAATTTTATTACTTTCTTAGGGGCAGCTAATGTCAATCCTGCAAGAAATGGATCAACTGGAATAGGAAAAATTATTGATTCTATTGAAGAAATAAAGCCAAGAATTTTTTCGGCTAAGGGTTTTTTCGCATTATACCTTGCTTTTTCAATTAAAAAATCAATTTTAATTTTTATACTTAATAATATCATGTTGCTTGTTATATATTAAAAAAATTAAATTAATATTTTAAATTTATTAACATTGTTATAAGTATTTAATAGGTAATTGAAATAATTATTTGGGGATATGGTGAAATAGGTAAACACGCTGGTCTCAAAAACCAGTGCCGCAAGGCTTCCCGGTTCGATTCCGGGTATCCCTACCAAACCTCACAAATAAGTGTAGATAAGAATTTTAGAGAGTTTGTCGTGTAATTAGACACTTTCTTAGATATTACTTTTTGGTAACGATGTACGAAAAGTGTACGAAAATGTTACGAAATTGAGTACTTGATGACACTAAATGCAGATAAAAAAGATTTAAGAGTTGATTAATATTTAACTTGTAATTCAATTAATATTTTGCAAAATAATTACATAATTATCATGTTAAGAAATTTTAAAAAATTTGTCTAAATCATGAAAAAATTCATAATTTATATTTTTTTTATTTTCGTACCATTTTTATTTAATTCATTTGCCAACAGCTCTCCCTTTGAAGAAAAATTTGGAAAAATCATTCCTATTGATACAAATTTTTTATTTAAACCAATCATTTTAAAGTGCAACAAAAACTCTCAAGAAGGTCAAGATGGGGAGAAAAGATTTAGAGGTTTTGTTAGTTCGGAATATGTATGGGCTTACAGAAATAGTGGAAAGTTTATTAATTTACTTTTTGGTTATAAAACTACAAAAGGCGGGTTTAAAATTGAAGTTTTAGAAAAAGATATCAAAATGAAATATTCAAGATATTACAGGTTTCATGATAAAAATAATACAGATCCTAATAAAATATTATCAAATAGTATTACTGGTCATAAACTTAGATCAAATAAAAAGTGGTATTCATGTAAATTAACAATTCCAAAATCAAATCCAAGAACAATTAAGAGGACACAAAAAGAACAAATCAATTTAAAAAAATATTATCTTAATTTATTTAAAAAAATTCAAGAAACAGCAATTAGTGAATTAACTGAAACTTCTCATAAAGTGAATCTATTTGTGAATGTTGAACACGGCATAAGTAAACTTGAAAAAAACTCTTTAAGAATTTCTAAACAACTTAAACAAAAAGAAGATCAGGCGAAGAAAAAAGCTGAAGAGTTAGCAAAACAAAAAGCAATTGCAGCGAAGAAAGCGAAAGAAGATGCAGCTCGTAGAGATGCATTAGCCAAGAAGGAAGCTGAGGAATTAGCTAAACAAAAAGCAATTGCAGCGAAGAAAGCAAAAGAAGACGCAGCCCGTAGAGAAGCATTAGCCAAGAAGGAAGCTGAGGAATTAGCTAAACAACGAGCCTTAGCTGCTAAAAAAGCAGAAGAAGAGGAATTGAAGAAAAAAGCTCTAAATGAAAAGGTACAAAAGATTAAAGAGGAATCTCAATTCACATTAGAAACCCTAAAAGAATATGTAAAAACTAATAATAAATTAGATATTTTAGTGGTAAGTGAATTATTAGAAAATTTTAAAAGTGAGAAACAAAAAGGTTGGTCAAGTATGGCTGTAGCAAAATACGAAGCACTTCGTGAATATGTTCAAAAAGATAGAGGCTTTGTTAATTTTAGTAGAAAAAAGAAGAGGAAGGAACTTGCTGCTTATAACAAAGAGATAACTCAATTACGAGAATACTTAACTAACTCACAAAATGAACTTAAAGCTTTTATAACTAAAAACTTTGGAGCAAATAATGTAAAAGATGCTCTTAGGTTGGCAAAAGATACAAAGAACATATTAAACGATTTTGACGTCAATAAGGCAATATCGATAAAAAATCAAATATCAACGTGGAAGGCCATGCAAGGAGTTAAAGAAAAAAAAATATATAATTTTAAATTAATATATAAAAACTCTAGCTTACAAAACAATAAAAATAGCTCAAAAAACACTATAAAAAATGCAGCTCGTGAAAAAGCATTAGCCAAGAAAAAAGCTGATGAGTTAGATAAACAAAAAGCATTAGCAAAAAAGAAAGCTGTGGCTGTAAAGAAAGCGAAAGATGCTAAACTAGCAGATGATGCTAGAAAACGTATAAAAAAAGTATTAAAAAAACCTATCCCCAAAGACTTTGTCTATTTAAAACTAGATGATAAAATATTACTCCCAACTAGAAAACAATTAATTAGTCTTATCCAATATGTGCCTTCATGCATGAAAACAATACCCAAAACAAAATATGATAAATTAAAACCCCACATGAAAAAAGCACAAGAAGATCTAAAGCAATCTAATCAATTGACACAAATGGGAATGAAAAAAGAGGCAAAAGATTTATATTTGCTAGCAATCAAAAGACTAAAAGCAATTTTAGATAAAGGAAGATCATATGGGGGGATCTGTATAAAATGGAATGCAGTTGTTAATGGTTTTTTAGAGGATAAAAAAACAATTACTGAAAGCGGTACTAGTTTTCAAAAAACTAAAGATTTGGCGAAAAGAGTTATTACTTGTAGGAAAGCTCTTCCAAGATCAGTTCAACAACTTCTGAATAAAATGGCGATTGCGGGAGCTAGAGATTTAAAAAAAGGAGCCAATGCTGCAAAAAAAGGTAATAGGTCATTAGCTGAGAGTTATTTTAGTAACGCAAGATCGTTATTTAACAATTATCTTGGTGCTGGTTTCAATTACTCGTCTAATGCTTGTAAAGTATCAAATTAATCTTTTTGTATTTACAGTAGTACCAAAGGTAGCAACAGTGTTCGTATGATTTATTAATCTTTTTCTACTTCTTTAAGCAGTTAAAAAATAGATAGATAGACAGATTAATCACAAGTTTTTTTTGTCCAGGTGTCTATTTTAGCTTCGATTATCTGAGTTGATAAAAAAAAATAGTTTTATTAATTTTGATCTAATTTAAATTATTTTTGTATTAATTTATACATTTTGGCTCAAAGCCAAAGTTTCTATCTACAAAATACACTGATTTTTTTGATTTCCACATACCGTCATTTGCAACTATGGTATGATCTTTATCTGTGTACTTCTCAATTAACCAGTCTAATGATATAGCCATTTGGTGTACGTGGTATGCTGAATGAGATTTGTCTTTTGTATGATTTTGCATTCCTGATGGATCTTTACGTTTTCTGTATGTTTTAACATCGGTAAGACCTAAGTTAAGTATATCTACAGTTTTATCAATTCTTTGCTTCAATTCTTTTGGAAACTGCTTGTACCCCCATAGTTCAGCTATAGCATATAGTCCTAGCAAATTGTTTACACCTTGTGAGTGATACCATACATCTCTAACACCTCTGAAACTATTGTTATGAATATATCCGTCTCTGTAAACAACCTTATCAGCTTTAGCAATTCCTTTTTGAATCCATTTTGCTACTTGCTCTGGTTTATCTTTCCAAGCCAAATATGATAGTACGCCAATAGTTCCGTCAGCCAATTGTATAAAACCTCTGGTATGTTTATCTAACTTCATAGTCTTAATGGCTAACGGTTCTACATATTTTTTGTATAAAGTATCAATATACTCGTCAATAATTTCTAATTGTTCTTTGGTAAATTGATCCTTCATCAAATATGCTTGTTGCATATAAGTGGCTCCATATATTTGAGCTTCATGTGGTCTATGCGAAATGCAAGGTTTAGTACCGTCACCTTTACCATTTCCGTAACATAGTCTATCAACTTTACCCTGATCTTTTAGTTTACTAATTTCTTTAGAAGTTAATGTATTTGCCATTACACCTGCTCTTGCCCAGGCAACCATAACTTCAGCAATAAGTGGACCATGCTCTTCCATTTTGTTATTCACTATTGAATAAACAATAGTTCCGTGCAATAGCGCTAATCTATTAGAATGTTTTTCGTGATTAACATATATACTATTTGATCTTAGTTCATGATCCTTGTTCCAATCATATTTAGTAAGTTCCATTAGGTGATCATAGTTATTTCCTTGAAGGTCAGGATTTTTTGACTTGCTCACGTGTGTTATAGCAAGATCCATCTCCCAATATGCTTTACCCCAACTTCCATGACCATGCACACCTTCTAGTGAGCAAGTTTTTTTTGTAAGTTTGTTTGCGAAGAAATATTTTGGAATAACAATATCATTCTTTGGCATTGACGAGATTACTTTTAATGTAGTTTGGCATCCTATCAATTTTAGTATAATCAATATAAAAAGAATACCTTTGAAAAAAGATAACCAATACATACCGTAATGAGATATGTTCACTTTTTTCTTAAAAGCCTGACAATAAGGCATATGCCATTTGATAATCCGATCCATAATATTTTCTCTATATTATCATAATAATTTGACTACATTATAAAAAATCTTTGGGTAATGGAAATTCAGAAGTTATAGATTTTCTTCAATATGAAAAGAAACGGTCAGTATGTTAATATTAAAAAAGGAAAATAAAGCTTAAAGAAATAAAATAAAAATGATCCTGTCATCTCAATATACGAAATATGGATTTTATACACATATAAAAATATGGTACGAAAAATGGTACGAAAATTTACTAAACTGGCTTTACTGTGTTTATAATACAGAATAACTGTTAATCAAAAATTGTTGGAATACCTAAAATTACTTGTCTATGTTGATTATACATAAGTGCCATCAAGTAACTCAAAAACCAGTGCCGCAAGGGATCCCGGTTCGATTCCGGGTATCCCTAATAAACTTCATAAATAAATGTAGGTAGGGGATTTAGAAGATTATTCGTAGTTTTGAATTCAACAAACATTCTTAAAATTTAACTTTTTGAAAACGCTAACTCTTCTGATCGCGCTCGGCGCCATAGCGCAGTGGCTGCAGTTTCTGCAGCTTCAAGAACAGCTGATTTGTCCACTTGTAGTGGCTCTCCACCAGAAACAACAACCTTGCCCTCCACAATGACTGTATCTACGTCTCGACCCTGTCCTGTGTGTACAAGTGTTCCCAACACGTTTGTAAGCGGTCTCAAATGTGGGCGCCTAAAGTCAAACATTACTAAATCAGCGCGTTTACCAACTGTTAAAGAACCAACCTCGTCTTCCAGACCAAGCGCCCGTGCACCTCCAATTGTAGCAGCCTCAAATACATTTGCAGGCTGCCAATCTTTGGTAATCTTACCATCTTGTAAACGACCTGAAGCTAAAGCCCATCTCATCAATTCCACCATATCAGCATGCATGTTGTCGGTTGAAAGTGCCAAATTCATACCCGCGCGACGCAGAGCACTGGTCGGCGCCACCTGACCGTGTGTTTGATTGCCCTTAGCTATATGAGCCAGATGTGCGCCTGCGCGTCCGAGTCGCTCAATATCTGTTTTCGAGACGTGTATACAATGCGCACCAATTAAACGATCATCTAGCAGTCCGACATCTTCCAATAATTCAGGTGGACTCATCTTGTCACGTTCTCGAATGAAATCAACTTCAACTTGACTTTGTGAAACATGAGTGTTGATCCGCAATCCTTTGTGGTCGCGCATATTGCGTACTTGGCGCAATAGATCTGGCGAACAAGTGTCTGGCGCGTGAGGTGCTAGAACCACCCCAGTGCGTAGACTAATCGGATCGTGGTATTCTTCAATCAGTTCCGAGGCTTCCCTGAGAGTATGTTCTCCTATTTCTGTATTATAGGTCCACTCACCGAGATGTACGCGTGTAAAATCAACATCGTGGATTCTTCCACAGCCCCATGCTCTGATCCCTGTTTCAGCCATCGCTGGAAGTGCAATATTCTGGTGTGTGAAGGTATCGTTGATTATCGTTGATCCGAAGAGGAGTGCTTCTAAACCGCCCAGCTGAGCCATAGCATATGCCTCTTCTGGGCTTGGATCATGTCCATGAGGCACACCAATGGTATAAGCTGGCGCAAAACCCATATCTTCCGCTACTCCGCGAACCATACTAAGGATAGCATGGGTGTGGACGTTAACAAACCCAGGTGTAATGACAAACCCCTCCGCATCAATTACTTTTGTTGCCGGGTGAAACCTGTCAGGCTTTTTGTCTTGAATTGACTGTATTCGGCCGTTATCTATAACTACCCAACCTTTTTGGATGTAAGGTCTATTGGGATCTGAGGTAAGCAGAGTGCCTCCTGCTACAATCATATCTGGTGTTGCAAGAGCCTCAGTCATGGGTCAAATGCCTAAGAAACCGCTGAGCACCAGGGGATTTTGGTTCTCTGAACAGAATTTCTGGTGGACCCTCCTCAGCAATCCTACCATTCTCCATATAAATTACGCGGTCCGCAACTTCACGCGCAAAATTCATTTCATGGGTAACTACTACCATAGTCATACCTCCGTTTGCTAATTCCTTCATCACATCTAGCACCTCTTGAACCAATTCAGGATCCAGGGCCGAAGTTGGTTCATCAAACAACATAACTCTAGGCTTCATTGCTAGTGCTCGTGCTATTGCTACTCTTTGCTGTTGCCCGCCGGATAGCTGAACTGGACGCTTCATTGCGTGATCAGACATATGAACCCGTTTAAGTTCAGCTGCAGCGAGAGCCCTTGCATCCGACTTAGACATCCCACGAACCTTTTCAGGCCCGATAGCTACATTATCTAAGGCAGAAAAATGAGGAAATAGATTGAACCTTTGGAAAACAAAGCCAAATTGACTGCGTTGGTCTGCGATTTGTTTTTCAGAACCACTATTCACCACTGGGTTTCCATCTAACCGTATAGTACCAGCGCCAGGCTCCTCCAATCTATTCAGGCAGCGTAGAAAGGTGGTCTTACCTGAACCAGATGCTCCAATAATTACAACAGTTTCACCAATGGCTACATTCATCGATACACGACGTAACACAGAATTATCCCCAAAGCTTTTGCTAAGGTCTTGCACCTGGATTACCGGATTTACCATGTTGGAAGCCTCCGCTCAAGTCGACCTGACAACCAGCTTAATACTTTAATAAGAACATAATAATACAGCGCCAGCAGAGTATAAATCTCAAATGGCACAAAGTGCACTGAGATTATTGCCTGACCTGCTCTTGTTAGTTCATAAACTGATATTACCGAGAGTAAAGATGAATTTTTAACTAAGCTTATTAGCTCGTTTGTCAGTGGTGGAACCATCTGTCTATAAGCTTGTGGAAGTAAAATATATATTAGGATTTGCCTATGTCGCATACCTATGGCAGTTGCTGCTTCGGACTGGCCCCGTTCAATAGAACCAACGCCACCTCGCACAACTTCAGCTACGAATGCTGCAGAGTTCAAAGAAAGCGCAACTACACCGGCCCAAAATTCATCAAATCGAACACCAAGCGCAGGGAGTGCAAAAAAAACTAGAAAAATTTGGATCAGCAACGGTGTACCGCGTATAAAATCAACATAACCAGCAACAATCCAACGAAGGAGTCTGCTATGCGACAGTGAGCACAAACCCAAAACTACACCGAGCATCAAACCCAATACAGATGCTAGTGCTGAGACTTGCAACGTTACTACTACACCATGACCAAGGAGTGGAATGCTTTTAAATATAATGCCCCAATCAATAGTCATATAACCACCTTTTAACCTTGTCCCCTAAGCTATTAGAGGGACAAGGTAAGTTAAACTAGTAATCAAGCAAACGACGGAATTGTGTCTGACAGTTCCATTTTGAACCCAAACCACTTTTCTTGCAATGCGTAAATCTCTCCGCTATTTTTCAGCCTCGTGAGTTCAGCATCCATCCATTTGACGATTTCTGTATCTTCTTTACGCGCTGCTATCCCTGCCCAATTCAACTTTCCTACTGGGCGTACCAATGCATATGCACCTGGACGGTCCTTCATCACTTTTCCTAATGTTGGCAGAGTGTTAAGCACACCATCAACTGTTCCTTGACTGAGCGCAAGATAAGCAGAAGGATGATCATCATAAATTTTTACATCAGAAAAACCTTTTCCTTTGGCAGCTGCGATTTCTTTTTCAAGAGCCGGCTTCATCATTTCACCAGGTGATCCAAGTTTAACGCCAAGTACTTTGCCTGAAAGATCCTTCACTGACATGATTTTTGATGCATCATCTGCTCGAATAAGCATAGCTTGGCTTGCCTCAGCATATGGAATAGAAAAAGCAACCTTTTTTAAACGCTCTTTACGATAACTCATAGACGACATAATCACATCAAACCTTCCAGCATAGAGCGCTGGAATTACTCCTGACCATTGCGTGTCAATAAATTCTGGCTTAACCCCCAATGAAGCACACATCAAATTTGCTAGGTCGACATCATACCCAACTATCTTGCCCGCGTCCCGAAAAGTAAAAGGCGGATACGTTGCTTCACATCCGATTTGCAACACTCCCGATGCTTTCACATCAGACAAAGTTTTGCTTGCTGCGCGAGCAAAACCAGGTACTAACATTGATACTGCCAAACCCGAGGCAGCAGTGACTAAAACTTTACGGCGCGTAAATTTAGCTGTTTTCATATTACATACTCCTGTATATTTGCGTCAAATTAAATATTATTCGGAAAATATTGTCTTGCGTTAAGAAGTACAATTTTTATCCGGCTTTTTTTTACTGAAAGCTCAGTATGCTAAAAAATTAAGCTAAATCAGTTAATCATTTTAATTAATGTTTAATAAAACAGCATAAATCGAATTTACTTATATATCGAAAATACAAACTTAATTATAGCATTTTACCACAATCGCTTTACTGCTTTAATTGCGAAACTTATTGGATATTTGAAATTCTCTTAATGTTAAATTTAGGTGTGTCATTCGTATGTTAGCACCTATTTATCAACAAAATAACGTGACAGTCTAATGTGAGTAGAACAACTAAATAGAAAATATAAAGCAAATGTCAATATCGCTGAAGCTATGATGATGAGTAACATCAACTTATTCTCCATAACTGTTAAATAAATGGTACGAAAAATGGTAAGAAAATCAACTAAACTGGCTTGACTGTGTTTACAATACAGAATAACAGTTGATGTGTAATTGGGAGAATACCTAGAATTACTTGACTGTGTTGATTATACATAAGTTTCATCAAGTAACTCAAAACCTGTGCCGCAAGGCTTCCCGGTTTTTTTCTGGGTATCCCTACCATAATTCTTAATCAAATGTAGATAGAAGTTTTAAAATGGAACTTAATGATGAGGTCAGGATACCAGGAAAGTTAGAATATGTTTACAGTTGTTTAAACAATCTAGAAGTATTACAAAAATGTATTCCAGGATGCGAAGAATTATTAGAAGCTGAAGACGGAACGTTGGCAGCAAAAGTAGTCTTGAAAATTGGTCCCATAAAGGCAAAATTTAAAGGTAAGGTTACATTAGATCTATCTTCTGGCCCTACTAAATATTCTCTCAGTGGAGAAGGTGATGGAGGTGTTGCAGGTTTTGCTAAAGGTGGCGCTGATGTTGAATTAGTTGAAGATGATAACGAGACTATATTAAAATATATCGCTAAAAGCGAAGTTAAAGGTAAAATAGCTCAACTTGGAAGTCGTTTGATTTTGAGTACCGCAAAAAAGCTATCTAAAACATTTTTTGAAAACTTTAAAAATTATGTTTTAGAAGAGCAAAAAATTAGTAAAAAATAAGAATTACAATGTTAATAAAATCTTAAAATGGATCATCACTTAAAACTTCCAATATCATCTAAGCAACTATTAAAACAATTAGATGAATGGAAAATTATCTATAAACATTTTAACCATAAACCACTGATTTCAGTTAAAGAAGCTAAATTAATTCAAGAAAAACTTTTTGGTAATCATAAAGAAAATGGTCATATAAAGAATCTTTATCTTAGGGATAAAAAGAAAAATAATATATTATTTGTTACTCAACAAGATGCAATTATTGACTTAAAGTTACTTGCAGAAAAAATAAATATGGGACGTCTCAGTTTTGGTTCTGAAGAAAGATTAATGGAAAATTTAGGGGTATTACCAGGAGCTGTCTCTCCGTTCGCCATGATTAATGGAGTTAAAAATAATGTTACAATTTTTTTAGACAGCAAGCTAAAATCTTATAAAAACATTTTTGCACATCCTTTGGAAAATAATCAAACTCTAGAAATTACATTTGATCAACTCGAAAAATTTTTTAAGAAAATATTTGTGACAACTTATTGGATTGATTTATAGATATAATTTTTTTTATCACGAGTTAATTATAATTCACAAAATTTTGTTGTTATGATTTTAGTTTACAAGTAAATTATTTAAAATATTCAAAGAATTTATTATAGCATCTTAATTATATTTTTTAATTTGTAGGAAAGATTATGAGTTTATATACCGATTATTTGTCTGAAATAGAAACTAGAAAAAAAGAGGGTTTAAAGCCCAAGCCAATTGAAGATGGTAAGTTATTAAAAGAAATAATTTCACAAATCAAAGACACTAACAATATTCACAGAAAAGAATCTATCAATTTCTTAATTTACAATACTATACCCGGAACAACCTCAGCAGCGTTTGAAAAATCTAAATTTCTAAAAGAGATAATTTTAGAAAATATTAAAGTTGATGAAATAAAACCATCATTTGCTTTTGAACTATTATCACATATGAAAGGTGGTCCTTCTATCCAGGTTCTTCTTGATTTAGCTTTTAGCGATGACAAATCTGTAGCGTTAGACGCCGCAGAAGTTTTGAAAACCCAAGTATTTCTATATGAGGCGGACACTTCTAGATTAGAAAATGCTTACAAAGATGGAAACAAAATTGCAGAAGATATTCTAAAAAGTTATTCTAATGCTGAATTTTTTACTAAACTTCCAAAAATTGAAGAAGAGGTAAAAGTTGTTACTTACGTTGCCGCAGAGGGTGATATTTCTACGGATTTGTTATCACCTGGAAATCAGGCACATTCTAGATCTGATCGAGAGCTACATGGTAAATGTATGATTTCAGAAAAAGCCCAATTAGAAATTACTGAATTAAAAAAGCAACATCCTGATAAGCGTGTAATGTTAATCGCAGAAAAGGGTACTATGGGTGTTGGATCCTCAAGAATGTCAGGTGTAAATAATGTTGCCTTATGGACTGGAAAGCAAGCAAGTCCTTATGTGCCTTTTGTAAATATTGCGCCAATTGTTGCTGGTACAAACGGGATTTCTCCAATATTTTTAACAACTGTAGGAGTTACAGGAGGAATAGGTGTAGAGCTAAAAAATTGGGTAAAAAAACTTGATTCAGATGGTAATCCAATAATTAACAATGATGATAATCCAGTCCTTGAACAGAAATATAGCGTTGATACTGGTACGGTTTTAAAAATAAACACAAAAAAGAAAAAACTTTTTGATGAAACTGGAGAGAAAGAGTTAGTTGATTTATCATCTTCTTTTTCACCTCAAAAGCAAGAATTCATGAAAGCAGGCGGATCCTATGCAATTGTCTTCGGAAAAAAATTGCAAAGTTTTGCCTGTAAGGTTCTAAATGTTGAATTAAAATCTGCTTTTGCACCTTCAAAACAAATTTATAATGAAGGGCAAGGATTTACAGCTGTTGAAAAGATATTTAACGCAAATGCGGTAGGTGTAGAAGGGGATGTGCTTTTACATGCAGGCTCTGATGTGAGGGTAAAAGTAAATATTGTTGGATCACAAGATACTACAGGTTTAATGACATCCCAGGAATTAGAGGCAATGGCAGCAACTGTAATTTCGCCGACTGTTGACGGGGCTTATCAATCAGGATGTCATACAGCCTCAGTTTGGGATTTTAAAGCTCAGGAAAATACCCCAAGACTAATGAAATTTATGCATAAATTTGGTCTTATTACTGCGCGTGACCCAAAAGATTCTTATCATTCAATGACTGACGTTATCCATAAAGTATTAAATGATATAACTGTTGATGATTGGTCAATTATTATTGGCGGTGACTCACATACTAGAATGTCAAAAGGTGTAGCATTCGGAGCAGACTCTGGAACTGTTGCTTTGGCCTTGGCAACTGGTGAGGCAACAATGCCAATACCAGAGTCAGTCAAAGTAACTTTTAAGGGTAAAATGGGCGATCATATGGACTTCAGAGATGTAGTTCACGCCACACAAGCCCAGATGCTTAAGCAGTTTGGCGATAATGTATTTCAAGGGAAAATTATCGAAGTTCATTTGGGAACTCTTCTTGCTGACCAAGCTTTTACTTTTACCGATTGGACTGCTGAGATGAAAGCAAAGGCATCAATATGTATTTCAGAGGATGTAACACTAATTAAATCTTTAGAAATTGCTAAAGACAGAATACAGGTCATGATAGACAAGGGAATGGAAAACGAAAGCAAAATGCTTAATAAGTTAATAGGCATTGCTGAAAGAAGAATTTCAGAAATCAAATCTGGTGAAAAGCCTGCCTTAAGACCTGATGTAAATGCTAATTATTCAGCAGTAGTTGAAGTTGATTTAGACTTAATAGATGAACCAATGATTGCTGATCCAGATGTTAATAATTCAGACGTGTCAAAGAGATATACACATGATACAATTAGACCAATTTCTTATTATAATGCAGAAAAAAAGGTAGATTTAGGTTTTGTCGGCTCTTGTATGGTACATAAAGGCGATGTAAAAATTGTTGCACAAATGCTTCGTAATCTTGAAAAAGCTTCGGGCCAAGTAAAGTTTAAGGCTCCTTTAGTTGTAGCAGCTCCAACTTATAATATAATTGATGAACTCAAGGATGAAGGTGACTGGAGTATATTACAAAAATATTCAGGTTTTGAATTTGATGATAAAAATCCTAAGAAATCAGCTCGTCTAGAATATGAAAATATTCTTTACCTTGAAAGGCCAGGATGTAATCTTTGCATGGGCAATCAAGAAAAAGCAGCAAAGGGTGACACAGTTTTAGCCACTTCAACTAGATTATTTCAAGGAAGAGTGGTTGAAGACTCCCAAGAAAAAAAAGGAGAGTCACTGCTTGCATCAACTCCAGTTGTTGTTCTTTCAGCGATTTTGGGAAGAACCCCAACTATAGATGAGTATAAAATAGCTGTTGAAGGTATTGATCTTACTAAATTTGCACCACCATTAGAAAAAAATCAAAATAGTTTATCAGCACATTTTTAATTAAAGTTTTAATCATCAATATTAAATATGAAAATAAACAATTTAAATGAACTTAATACTCCTTGTTTGATTTTAGATAAAAACCTTTAAGAAAAAAATTGTAGTAAAGCTAGAAAAAAATGTGATGAATTTAACACAATATTAAGACCACACGTTAAAACTCCTAAAAGTATTGAAGTTGCTAAAATTGCTCTTGGAAAAGATGTCGGTCCTATTACTGTCTCAACCCTTGAAGAAGCTGAGTATTTTGCAAGTTCAGGTTTCAAAGATATTACTTATGCTGTTTGCATAATTCCTGCAAAACTTAAAAGATTAAATTATATTCAGTTAAAGTATAACTGCGTGATACGTATGGTTACAGACTCAGTTATTGTTGCTAAAGAAATTGTTAATTATAGTAAATTACATAGTGCAAATTTTGAAATTCTGATTGAAATTGACTGCGGTGAAGGAAGAAGCGGTTTAGCTTATCAAGATGAAAAAATTAGAGAGATATCTACAGTTTTTAACATCAATCATTATACAAAGTTGTTGGGAGTTTTAGCTCATGCTGGTCATAGTTATTCAACCAACAATAAAAAAGAAATTATATCAATTAGTAACATTGAACGTGAACAAGCTATTGCTTCTTTAAAGAATTTTGTAAATACCAAAAAAAATCCTCCTATCATAATTATAGGCTCAACTCCTACAATGTTTTATGCTGAACATTTAAAAGGTATCACTGAAGTAAGAGCAGGGATTTATATGTTTTGGGATTTAGCGCAGGCTTCAAGGGGTATTTGTGAAATAGATGAAATAGCTTTAACCGTTTTATCAAGTGTAATTGGCCATAATCATCAAAAAGGAAAAATATTAATTGATGCTGGTGCACTAGCCTTATCAAAAGATATTAGTGCAAATAATTTTATGCCTGAAGCTGGGTACGGATTAGTTTGTGATCCTGATACAGCACTAGCCTATGAAGGACTCAACATTTCTGAAGTTCATCAAGAGCATGGTTCAATCAATATAGATAACACAAGCTGGTTTGATAAATTACCTATAGGAAGTTTAGTACGCATATTACCAAATCATGC
This sequence comes from uncultured SAR116 cluster alpha proteobacterium, assembly GCA_902543145.1. Lineage (GTDB taxonomy): Bacteria > Pseudomonadota > Alphaproteobacteria > Puniceispirillales > Marisalimonadaceae > Marisalimonas. The sequence continues at coordinate 23,197 of CACBXG010000005.1, forward strand.
GTGTTTAACTTGCGCAGCTTACAGTAATTATAATATTTTAGAAAACGGAACAATTGTCGACAGTTGGTCAAGAACCAATGGTTGGTGATTTTATAAAATTTAAACCAAATTGGATGGTACCCAACAAAATCCATTATTATCAAGTATGTAACATTCTCTCATACCGTGAGGTTTATTCATTGAATTAGATAAAATAATATAATTTTCGTTTCTTGCTCTTTCTTCTGCTCTATCAGGATCACAGCCTATTACCCTTAATTCTATTCCTAACCCTTTTGGTTTAGAATTTTTTATAATATTTATATACGGGTGATTTTCATAAGTATGGTATGAATGGATACACCATCTACTTCCAAATCCTTCTATTGCTACAAAATCAGGATCTTGATATATAATTTTAGCATTAATAATTTTTTGTAAAAAATGTATTGAATGTTTAATGTCCTCGACTAATAAATTTATTGTTAAACCAGATAAATCTTTAGAGTATTCACTGGCAGATTTCCAAGGATCTTTTTTTCTTAATTTCATAACTATTCCAATTCAAATAATAGGTTTAATGCTTTATTATTTATTTTTAGTAATTATATGTAAAATATAAATTCGTTATAACTTTGAGAATTAAATCATGTCAATTTGGGGAAGTTTATTAGGTGGTGTTATTGGTTTTTCTTTAGGTGGTCCATTTGGAGCTTTGCTTGGATCATTTTTAGGAGGAAAAATTTCAAATATTAGCTCATCAAATACTTTTGGAAGCCAACAAAATTCACAACAAATTTTTGCTTTATCGTTAATAATTCTCTCTGCAAAACTAAGCAAAGCTGATGGAAGGGTTAGTAAAGAAGAATTAATCGCAGTAAAAGAGAAACTTCAAATACCAGATAGTGAAATTGATCAGGTAGCCAAGATTTTTAACAAGGCTAAAGATGAAAGCACCGGGTATGAACCTTATGCAAAACAAATTTCTGAAATTTTTAAGGGTAATCAGAATGTTTTAGAAGAAGTCATAAATATTCTTTTTTACATTGCAGAGGCTGACGGAAATGTAAGTAATGAAGAAGAATCTATGATAGCTAACATTGCTTTTGTTTTTGGCCTTAGTCAAAATCAATACGAAAGTATTAAAGAATCTAGAAAATCGTCAGACAAACTAAATCCTTATGTAGTTTTAGAAAGTCAACCAACTGATGATTTGAAATCAATTAGAAAAAAATATATAAAGCTTTCTAAAGAACACCATCCAGATCTTTTGATTAGCAAAGGTGTACCTATTGAAGTCATAAATGAGAGTAAAAATAAAATGAGAGCGATAAATGCTGCTTGGGATCAAATACAAAAATTGAAAAGTAACTAAATTTCAACTTAACTCATTTAACACCATTTAAATCAAATTCATTTTCAAAAAATTTTTTCATGTCATTTTTATACCAATCATCGTAATCCCATGGCTCTGACGAAATAAGATTGGCTTTAGGTAAATAGACTTGAGCATCTAAAATATTATTTTTTGTATTAACTTTAATAAATTGTCTAAAATAATTTTCACCTTCAAATCTATCTAATTTGATTAATTCGATGTATGTTAAATTTTTTGCAATTATTCCCTCAACGATGTCTTTTTTACTGTTAGTATATTTTATCAAAGGATAATGAGTGTCTTTAACTTTAAATACTTTATATTTTTGTAAAGTAGCAGTATCCATCATATTTTTTCTTATATCCTTGCCAAGGACTGCTGTTCTTACTTCTGATGATCTTAATGTGCCATAAAAAAATACTGCATAGTGAATATTATATTTTTTAAGTTCATCTTTAATTCTTTTTTCATAAGAAAAACAATTATTATTTTTATTAAATTTCTTAAAATATTCTTCTGTTTTCCCATCTAATTCATGATTAATGTAATCTGCACAGCTTTTGATATAATTGTTAATTAAAGTAGCAATTTCATGATTGTAATTTTTAATATCAAACAAGTTTGTAATGGAAATTAAATGTTTTAATTCGTTCATATTAAAATCTCTTAGAACAAAACTTAACTGTAAATATGTATCTTCAAACCTATAATCATGCGGAAATTCCTCATTCCATAAATCAGTATCGAGGTTCCAGTTTTGTTTAAGATTTTTACTTAAAATTTCTAATTTTAATATTTTTACATCATCATTTATATTCAGTTGTTCTGCCATTTATTTATTATTTATTTATTGATAATTTGTTTATTATAATAATCTTTTTTATAAAATTAAAACTAATGTTGAAAATAAATATGAAAAATACAAAGAAAGAAATTTTTAAATCATTTGACAAAAATTTGATTTATAAAGAAATGGTAAAAATATTATCCTTGCACGAAATAAAAATCTATCAGGCTAGAGTTGATAGAACAAATACAAGAATGCAAAGATATTTTAATTCGACACCTTTAAGAAATGTTTTTGCTAGAATTTGTAACTACGCGTATACTGTAAACCAATTTTATACGATTTCATATGTTACCAAAGAGCTTAGAAGTACTAGGCAGGCGATATCCTTAATTGTGGATGAATGTGAAAATGAAGGATGGTTAAACATTCATAGAAGAGCAAATAAAGTTGAGTTCCAAGCCTCCGAAGAGCTTTATGAATCATGGAGAGAATATGTTTATGCAAGGACTAATATAATGACTAGTGATGAACGTAATGATTGGATTAGCATGCTGACTTTATATAAAAATCAAAACGAAAAATATTAAAAATAGTGTAAAGTTACTTTGTATTGATCATTTCATTAAGATTTTTAAAATAAAATTATACTTATAAATTTTAGGGAGTTCTAAAAGTGATTACATCCAAACTTGGTGATGCTATTGGCTTAGAAATTAAAGATCTAGATGTTACAAAGATTTCAGATAAAGAAACTATTAATACAATATCAGATTTCTTATCAGAATTTTCAGTAGTTGTGATTAGAAATCAAAATATTACAGATGATGAACACATAAAATTTAGTGAAAATTTTGGTACTCTTGAACTGACAAAAGTTGGTACAGATGGATCTGGTTCAAAACTTATTATTCTTCGTAACTTTGATGAAAATGGAAACATTGTTTCACCCACAGATAGACAAAGATTGAATAATTTAGCTAACCAAGAATGGCATAGCGATAGTTCATTTAAAAAAATTCCATCTAAAATGTCAATTTTATCAGCTAAAATGATCCCATCACTTGGAGGAAATACAGAGTTTTTGTCAATGAGAGCTAGCTACAATGCTTTACCTCAGGAATTAAAATTAAAGATTGATGACAAAATTTGTTGGCATGATTATTCTCATGGGAGATCAAAAATTGATCCAAACCTTGTTACTCCTGAAGAAAAACAAGCTCTTCCTCCAGTTAAACAAAAATTAGTTTTGAGTGATAATAAGCATGGAAAATCTCTTTATTTAGGTGCGCATTGCAGAAATGTAGATGGGATGTCAGAAAATGATAGTAATGCTCTCTTAGCTGAAATTAACTCTTACATTGACACAGAAAAATTTATTTATTCTCATGTTTGGGAACCATTTGATTTAATTATGTGGGATAATAGAGCTGTATTACATAGAGCTACCCCAATAAAAGGAAAAATAGAAAAAAGGTTAATGGTTAGAACAACGGTAGCTGGTCAAGCATCAACCATAGATGTATATTAAATAAAATATTATGGAAAACTTTGATTATATAGTAGTTGGGGCTGGGTCGTCTGGTTCGGTCATAACTAATAGGTTATCAGAAAATAACAAAATAAAAATTTGTGTTATTGAAGCTGGAGGAAGTAATCAGCATCCATACGTAAAGATGCCAGCAGGTTTTATTAAAACAATTAATGATAAAAGGTTTAATTGGTGTTTTAAAACCGAAGGAAGTGATTATGTAAATAATCGAGAAATATTATTTCCAAGAGGAAAAGGGTATGGAGGTTCAAGCTCCATTAATGGTCATCTTTATGTTAGAGGCCAACCAGATGACTATAATCAATGGGCACAACAAGGTAATTTGGGCTGGTCTTATGACGATGTGCTTCCATATTTTAAAAAATCAGAATACAAAGAAAATGGAGATGATGCTACTCGAGGAAAGCAAGGTCCTCTTTATGTATCTGATATTGATGAAAAACATCCTCTATGTGAGGAATTTATTAGAGGCTCTAGTGAATTAGGTATACAAGTCCAAAAAGATTATAATTCAGGTCAACAAGAGGGTATTTTTTACTATCAACGTACCATTAAAAATGGCACTAGATTTAGTGCTTATGATGCTTTTTTAAAACCAGCTTTAAAAAGAGAAAATGTAAATATTAAAAAGAATACAACAGTTTTAAAAATTATATTTAAAAATAAAAAAGCAGTTGGCTTATTGTGCAAGAAAAATAATAAAATATTTGAAATTTTTGCAAATAAAGAAATTATTTTGTGTGCTGGCGCCATTGGTACTCCACATTTGCTTCAAGTTTCAGGAATAGGAGACGCTAAATATTTAAAATCTATAGGCATTGAACCATTATTTGAAATTAAAAATGTTGGTGAAGATTTACAAGATCATTATGCTGTTAGGGTTGCTAATAGAATAACTGAACCTATTTCATTAAACGAGAAAGCACGTGGATTAAATCTTGTATTAGAGATAATAAAATGGTTTACCTCCAAAAAAGGTTTAATTTCATATAGTCCAGCACATGTTGGAGCATTTTTAAAATCTTCTCCCAAAATAGACTTTCCTGATTTACAATTTGTTTTTACTCCAGCCTCATATACCGAGGGAATGATAGGCAAGCTTCAAAATTTCCCTGGAATGACATGTGGCGTGTGGCAATCAAGACCTCAAAGTAGAGGGTATGTAAGAGCTTCCACAAATAAGATAACAGACCCACCAATAATTCAGCCAAATTATTTGAAAGAAAAAGTAGACCAAGATGCTTTAATTGAAGGTGTAAAAATGTGTCGGTTACTTTTACAAACTTCCACAATGAAAAAAATTTCTGTTTGTGAAACTCTTCCTGGGGATAATATAAAATCTGAGGAAGAAATTCTTAATTTTATTAGGGATAAAGGTGCAACTGTATATCATGCAATAGGTAGTTGTAGGATGGGTGTTGATAATAAAGCAGTTGTTTCCCCATCTCTTAAAATTAATGGTTTAAGCAACATTAGAATTGCAGATGCTTCAATAATGCCAACAATGCCATCAGGAAACACAAATGCCGCAACATTGATGATAGCAGAAAAAGCATCAGATCTTATTAAACAAGATTTATAAGTATTAATTATTTTTTAAGTGCAAAGAGATTGCTCTCATTTCTTTGTCAATTATATCTAATTCTTCAAGACTCTGTAAAGTATATTCAAAGTACTCTTTACAAGTTCCTAAAAATCCATTTGCTTTAGAAATCATGCTAGCTTTAATTGAGGTATTTTTTTCATTAAAATAATTTTTATGTTTTTTATCTACTGTGAAGGCTAACGAAGAAACTATTTGATCGTTGTCTAACTTTGTTTTTAGTAATTTAGGTTTGTAAGCACCTGTTACCATTTCTCTTTTAAATAATATATCTATGTTTTTAATTGCATCATTTCTATTGAGTTTATATGCGGAACCTCTACAGGATCCCCCTCTATCAAGCCCAAGCATGAGGCCAGGATATTTAAATGATCCTCTGCCTAAATGAGTTTTCATACAAAAACTTCTATGAAAACCATAGATTTTTGCCAAATGTTGAGTTTCATAATTTATTGTAGGGTTCCACAAAAGTGAACCATAACCAAAAATATAAATATCTTCTCCAATACCGTCATCGGGTATTATTTTTCTTCTTTCCTTTATTAATTCTTTTTTGGTAAGAACTTTGTCACTTCCGCTTATACTCTTGATTTTCTTACCTAATCGACCGTCATTAATATTTTTCTTTGTAAGCTTTACTAATCCTTGATTTAATTTTTTGGAAGTTGGCATTACACTAAATTTTTTGAGTTAATTACCCTATGTGGGTATGGTATTTCTATACCGGCTTCGTCTAGTGCAGGCTTTAGTTTGCGCATCAAATCTGTATAAAGAGCATACCAATCTTTTGTATGCGAATATAATCTTAATCTCACAACAATAGCGCTATCGTCATATTTCATAACTAAAAATTGTGGTTCTTTAGGTTTGTTTAATACTCTTTCATCATCCGCTAATTTTAATAGAGTTTTGGATGCTAAATCTAAATCTGTGTCATAATGTATACCAATATCAACATCTATTCTTCTTGTTTCATAGTGTGAATGATTAATAATAGTACTATTCCAAATACTTGAATTAGGTATCGATACATACACATTGTCGAATGTGTCAATTATTGTAGTAAAAAGACCAACTTCTTTAATGGTCCCAGAAACATCACCTGTTTCTACCCAATCGCCCGTGTTAAAAGGTCTTAATAATAATAACATTACTCCTGCAGCTACATTTGATAACGTTCCTTGAAGTGCCAACCCAATTGCTAAACCTGCAGCACCTAAGACAGCAATAATTGAAGTTGTTTGAACACCGAATTGTCCTAAAACAGCAATAATTGTAATAATAATTATTCCGTATCTAATTATATTACCAATTATTGGGACTATAAGGGGATCGATTTTTTTTATACGACTTAAATTTTTTCGTGAAATCTTACTTAATTTGCCGGCAAAATAGAAACCTATTATAAGTATTAATGTAGCGCCTAAGACTTGGCCAGCGTAAGAAACAAAAATTTGTATCGAGCTATTTATAAGGTTCGAAATAATTTCAAAATTTATGTTCATTTTATCCATTAAAAATTGACCCATATAAAATTTACTTAAAGCTATGTGCCTGTTTAATTCTAATTCATGTAATAAAATTTTGTATAACAAAAATAATTACAAAGAGTATGAAATTGTTTATATATCAGCTTGAGTTTAAAAACTTAATATGGTTATAACATTTCTATGAATATTATTAAATGGAAAATTGGTGACACCCCACCTCCAATCGAAGGGAAATTAGCTGCTGCTATCGGAAATTTTGATGGCATTCATCAAGGACATGTCAAACTTTTAAATGAATGTAAATTGCAAGCAAAAGAAAGCAATCTGGCTTTTGGTGTTGTAACATTTGATCCCCATCCAAGAGATTTTTTTAATCCTGAAAATCCTTCCTTTAAGTTATTAGATTCAGAAGAAAAGGAAATATTATTAAGAAAAATTGGTGTTGAATTTCTAATAATCATTGAATTTAACGAGCAGCTAAAAAACTGTAATGCTGAGCAATTTTTATCACAAATTTTAAAACAGAATTTTAATATTGAAAAAATGTTTGCAGGTTCAAATTTCAAATTTGGGAAAAATAGAGAAGGAAGTATCGAAAACACACTGAGTTTTGCTAACACATTAGGATTACAACTTGTTTCTATAGATTTAAAACAATTCTCTTTTTTAACTGAAAAAGAATATGAAGTAATCAGTTCCCAAAAAATAAGAAAATTGATTCAGAATGGACAACTAAATCTAGCTAATAATCTGCTAGGTAGAAATTGGTGTATAACCGGCAATGTAGAAAAAGGAAAACAGCAGGGAAGAGAGATTGGTTTCCCAACTGCAAATCTAAGTTTGAAGAACTTTTTAAAACCACCCTTAGGAGTTTACATTTCCAGATTAAAAATAATTAGCAATCAAAACACTGAAATATCAAATGTTTGGTTGCCATCAATATCAAATATAGGTACAAGACCTACTGTCTCTGGAGATTCTATAAATTTAGAAACTCATATAATTAATTTTAAAAACAATGCTGAGACAAATTTGTATGGGAAAAGAATAAATGTTGAACTTATTGAGTTTTTAAGACCTGAAAAAAAATTCAATTCTTTATCGGAACTGCAAAAACAAATCGAGGTCGATACTAAAAAAGCGTTTGAATTTCATAAATAACAAAATAAGACATTAATAATTTGATTTATATAGAGACAATTTAATGACTAATTACAAAGATACCGTTTATTTACCAAAAACTGATTTTTCAATGAGAGCTGGTCTTCCAACTAAAGAACCACAAATATTAAAATTATGGGAAGAAATAAATCTTTTTAAAAAATTGAGAGAGCAAAGGAAAAATTCTGAGCCTTTTATACTTCATGATGGACCTCCATATGCAAATGGAAATTTGCACATAGGCCATGCTTTAAACAAAATAATTAAAGATGTAATAAATAGGTCTCAATCAATGCTTGGTAAAAATGCAAACTATGTTCCTGGATGGGATTGTCATGGATTACCAATTGAGTGGAAAATAGAAGAAAATTATAGAAAAAAGAAAAAAAATAAAGACGATGTTCCAATTGTAGAATTTAGAAAGGAATGTCGAGATTTTGCTGCAAAATGGATGGATGTTCAATCTGAAGAATTTCAAAGATTAGGAGTTTATGGTGATTGGGAAGATCCATATTCGACTATGAAGTATGAATCAGAGGCTATAATAATGTCAGAAATAGGAAAATTTCTTATGAATGGCAGCCTTTATAGAGGAATTAAGCCTGTAATGTGGTCTCCTGTTGAAAAAACTGCACTAGCAGAAGCTGAGATTGAATACCATGATCATATAAGCACTACTATTTTTGCAAGGTTTCCAGTTGTCAAAACATCAATGGATATAATAAGTGATTTTGAAATCATAATTTGGACAACAACACCTTGGACAATGCCAGGTAATAGAGCGGTAGCATATGGCAAGGATATTGATTATTCACTTATAGAAGTAACTAATGTAGGTGAGAATTCTTTAGCAAAAATTGGTGATAAAATCATTATAGCTAAAGAATTAGTAGAAGATGTTATGAAAGAAATTTCTGTCTTAAGTTTTAATTCTTCTAATACCCTTAAGGGCAGTGATTTTGCAGGAACGGTTTTAGCCCATCCACTTAACAATAATGGTTATGAACATGACGTTCTTCTTCTAGAAGCTGACTTTGTAACAACTGATCAGGGAACAGGTTTTGTTCATATTGCTCCAGGTCATGGCGCAGATGATTTCGAACTTGGAAGACAAAATAATTTACCAATACCGGAAACTGTTTCAGATAATGGAATATTAAATAGTGATTTACCTTTGTTAGGCGGGCTCCGTGTTTTAAAGGATAATGAAATTATTGCTGATATTATGTCTGAACATAATGCCTTGATAGGACGGGGAAAATTAAATCATTCATATCCACATAGTTGGAGATCAAAGGCACCTCTTGTTTTTAGAACAACACCTCAATGGTTTATTTCGATGACAACTAATAACTTAAGAGACACCTCTCTAAAAGCCTTGTCACAAACAACTTTTTATCCTCCTCAGGGTCAAAATCGCTTAACTAAAATGATAGAAGATAGGCCTGACTGGTGTATATCTCGCCAAAGGGCATGGGGCGTGCCTCTTGCAATCTTTGTAAATAAAAAAACTCAAGAGCCACTTAGAGATCAAGAAGTAATAGACAGAATTGTTGACGCTTTTAAAATTGAGGGAGCAGATGCTTGGTTTGAAAAACCTTCCTCCTTTTTTCTAGGTTCAAAATATAATCCAGACGATTATGAAGCGGTTACAGATATTGCAGATGTTTGGTTTGACTCCGGCTCTACTCATTCATTTGTATTAGAGGAGAGGGATGATTTATTCTGGCCTGCTTCATTATATCTTGAAGGAACAGATCAGCATAGGGGATGGTTTCACTCTTCTTTACTAGAAAGTTGTGGCACAAGGGGGCGTGCTCCTTATGATGCAGTTCTAACTCATGGTTTTGTTTTAGACCAACAAGGTAGGAAGATGTCAAAATCTCTTGGCAATATCACTGCACCCCAAAAAGTAATAAATGAGTTTGGCGCTGATATTCTTCGTTTATGGGTCGTTGGCTCGGATTACTATGATGATCTTAGAATTGGAAAAGAAATTTTAATTAGACACTCTGATCATTACAGAAGACTTAGAAATACCCTTAGATATTTACTAGGTGCATTGAATGACTTTAGTGAAAATGAAAAAATAAATTTAACTGAAATACCTGAATTAGAACAATGGGTTCTCCATAGGGTTTCTGAATTAAGTGAAAAAATACAACAGAACACAGAAAAGTTTAACCTTCATGATATTTACCTAGATATTCATAATTTTTGTACTATTGATTTGTCAGCTTTTTACTTTGATATAAGAAAAGATACATTATATTGCGAAAATCCAGGTAGTGCTGAGAGAAAATCTTGTAGAACCGTCATGGATATTTTATTCCAATCGTTAACTACGTGGCTAGCTCCAATTATTTGCTTTACTGCGGAAGAGGCGTGGCAAAGTAGATATGGAGATAAAGAAAATTCAGTCCATTTACAAACTTATTTTCAAGCTAAAAAAGAATGGAAAAACCCTAAAATTGGCAAGAAATGGTCTGAAATTAGAGAATTAAGATCAGTAGTTACGTCTTCTATTGAAGAGAAGAGAAAAGAGGGATTATTAGGTTCTAGTCTTCAAGCTAAGGTTTTAATAGAAGCAAATGAAGATTCTTTTAATGTGCTCAAAGACGTAAATCTGCCAGATATTTTTATTTGTTCAGATGTTCAGATTGATTTAAATAAAAATTTATCTGATACAAAAATTAAGGTAAAAGTAGATTTGGCATCTGGAGGAAAATGTATTAGATGCTGGAAAGTAGTTCCAGAAGTCAAAAATAATATAGAACTTTGTAATAGATGTAAAAGTGTCCTTGAATTAAATTAAATGAAAAAAAATTTTGGTATTTTAAATCTTCTTTTGATTTTTTTGATTTTTATATTTTTTGACTATGTTTCAAAGCTATGGGCTATAGAAAATCTTTTTTTGCAATATAGATCAATTAAATTGACATCCTTTTTATCTATGACACCAGTATGGAATAGTGGGATCTCTTTTGGTTTTTTTCAGGATTCTGGTGAATTAGGTAGATATGGCTTTACTGGTTTTGCTTTTGGAATAAGTATTTGGTTAATCTATTCTTCAATAAAATTACCCAGATATTCGTCTCTTGGGTTCATCCTAATTGCGAGTGGGGCAATAGGTAATGCGATTGATAGAATTATTTATGGAAAGGTAGTTGATTTCATAGATTTTCACATTAAAGATTTACACTGGCCAGCATTTAATCTTGCTGATACAATAATATTTATAGGCGCAACTTTGTTTCTTTATAATCAATTTTTTACTATTGAGAGAACTTACTATGAAAATTAAATGTCTTCTAATATTTGTTTTTTTTGTAGCTATGGGAATGTTATCAAGTTGTTCAGATTTCAGAAAAGCTGTTGGTCAAGAAAAAGTCATTCCTGATGAATTTTCTGTAGCAGTGACACCTTCTCTTTTAATTCCTCCAGGCTATGACATAGATCCTCTAGCTCTTAAAAATAATAAGGAGAATAATGACAATTTTAATCTAAATAAAGAAATTGATATTAAAGATAAAAAAGAAGCAAATAATTTTAATGAAATATTTGAAACAAAAAATGTTCCAGAAGATATAAGAAAATTAGTTGACGAAGAAACTCTCGGTATTTCTTTAAGTGAAAGGACAGGGTTAGATATTTTATTTGGAGATATTCCTAAAACAGGTGTAGTAATTGATCCCAAAAAAGAAGCTCTAAGAATTAAGAAGAACAAATTATTAAAACAAAACATTAATTCAAATCCTTCTCCAGCAGTTGATATAAACTCAGGAAAGCCTTTACTAATAAAATAATTAGGTAATAAACATGGAAATAAGAAGGCTTCCACAAAATCTTATTAATCAGATAGCAGCTGGAGAAGTTGTAGAAAGACCTTCATCTGTATTAAAAGAATTAATTGAAAATTCTTTAGATGCAAAAGCCACGCAAATAGATATTATTATAGAAAATGGTGGAAAAAATGTAATTTCACTATCAGATAATGGCATTGGGATTCAGAAAGACTATATTCCATTAGCCATTGAACGGCATGCAACATCAAAATTGCCTGATAATACTCTAAATAAAATAGAATACTTAGGTTTTAGAGGAGAGGCACTTCCCGCAATTGCTGCAGTAAGTGAATTAAACTTACAATCAAAATACATTAACTCTAATCAAGCTTGGTCACTAGACATTATTGCAGGAAATTTTAACGAGGTTTATCCATCCTCACTAGAAACAGGAACAAGAGTATCCATAAAAAAACTATTTTTTGCTACTCCTGCAAGGTTGAAATTTTTAAAATCTTCTCAAGTTGAAAAAAGCTATTGTAATCAGGTTATCCTAAAAATGGCTTTAGTTAATCCACTTGTTGGTTTTAGTTTTAAAGCTGATGGACGTGTATTACTAAATATTAAACCTGAAAATCAAGCAGATGCATTGTATCTTAATAGGATTAGAAACTTAATGGGGACAAGTTTTGCTGATGAAGCAATAAAAATTGAAAATTCAAAGAAAATAACAGATACAAAATTTATAAAAATACATGGTTTAATCGGTCTTCCAACTTTAAATAAGTCAAATTATAATCAACAACACTTATTTATAAATGGAAGATCTATTCAAGATAGAAACCTATCGGGCGCAATAAGGTCAGCTTATAGAGACACTCTTCCAAAGGGAAGGTTCCCGATTTTTTGTTTATTCATTGACGTACCAACTGATTTTATCGACGTCAATGTTCACCCTGGAAAAATGGAAGTAAGATTTCAAGATAGTGCCTTAGTTAGAAGTTTATTAGTAGGGTCAATAAGCCAAGAGTTAAATTCTAATTTTTTTCAAACGACGAGTGTAATCTCTAAAGAAGCAATTGAAAAATTTACTTTGAATGAAAGAATGAACCTTAATAAAGATTATCGATCTAATGACAATCAAAAACAAAAGCAATCTTTTTTTAGTAATATTGAAGTTAAACCTTTAAAAAAAGCTTTAAAACAAAGTGTTTTTGAAAATAACTCAGTGCAAAATATAGATAATGAGAGCTTTCCCTTGGGTGCGGCATTAGGACAATTTAACAAAAATTATATTATATCTCAAAATTCCAATGGTATTGTGATAATTGACCAACATGCTGCTCATGAAAGATTAACATTAGAAAAAATGAAATTTGCAAGACAAAATAAATCAATAGAAAGACAAATTTTGTTACTTCCAGAAGTTATAAATCTTGACCCAGTTCCATTAGAAATTATAAAAGAAAATATTGAATTGTTAGCAGACATAGGTTTTTTTATAGAACCTTTTGGGGAGGGTGCGGTTGTTGTAAGGGAAATCCCTTCTTTGTTGGGAGATGCTGATATTAAACAAATAATTATTGATTTAGGAGATGATTTGTCAGAAATTGGACTTCCATCATCCTATCTTGCAAAAATTGATCTTATATTAGGTAATATTGCGTGTCATAGATCAGTAAGATCAGGACGTAATTTAAACGAAACTGAAATGAACCAGCTACTCAGAGAAATGGAAAAAACACCAAATTCTGGACAATGTAATCATGGAAGGCCTACATCTATTAGTCTATCGCTGAAGGATATTGAGAAATTATTTAATAGAACTTGAATTTAATAATCTTAAGATAGTTAATTTTGAATTTCCATAAATTTTTATATCCAATATCTCATAACCATCATGATTGAAGTCTTCAGTTTTACTACTCTCAGTAAAAATATAACTATCTTGATTTATTAAATTTAGTTTCTTCAATTTAAATAAACATTTTTCTGTTATATTTGTATTGTATGGCGGATCTATTAAAACTATTTGGAAAATTTCACATATATTTTTAAGTGCCTTTGTTGCCTCATCTTTAATAATTTTAATTTTATTTTCAAATTTAATATCAATGTTTAATTTTGAAATATTTTTATAAATTAATTTTATTGATTTATTGTCTTTATCTACAAAATAAACAGCATTAGCTCCCCTAGAAAAGGATTCAATCCCTAATGATCCAGTTCCGCTACAAATATCAAGGACGTTACAATTATTAATATTTATCTTATACTTGTTAGAGGTAATAATTGAAAAAAGAGATTCTTTTAGTCTATCAGATGTTGGTCTAATTTTAGTACCATCTGGCGGTAGAAGCTTTAATCCTCTGTATTTACCACCTATTATTCTCATAACTTAATCTTAATTTTTAAAACTATTTTGTATTTTTATTCTTTGGCTTTGAAAATCCTAATTGATCTTTAAGGATTTTATTTTTTACTTCTTCAATCTCTCCAGAGGCTAGATTTTTAATTTGAAATGGTCCAAAGGATACCCTAATTAAACGATTAACATTATATCCAAGATGGTTCATAACTCTTCTAACTTCTCTGTTTTTCCCTTCTCTTATACCCAAGGTAAGCCATGCATTACTTCCTTGTTGTTTGTCTAATTTTACCTCTATCTTACCATATCTAATACCATCTACAGTGATCCCATTTTTAAGCAATTCTAGATCTTTTTTAATTACATATCCATGTACTCTAACTCTGTATTTTCGAAGCCAGCCTGTCGATGGTAATTCAAGTTTTCTTGCTAAATCACCGTCATTAGTAAGCAATAACAAACCTTCTGAATCCATATCTAGACGTCCAATAGATATTAACCTAGTATCTAATTTTTTGTTTAATTGATCAAAAATTGTGGGCCTACCCTCTGGATCAAAATTTGTTACTAAATATCCTCTTTGTTTATTGAAAAGCCACAACTTAGTTGGAACTTTTGAAGGTAAAGGCTGATTATTTACTTTAATTTGATCTTTTGAGGTTACATTTACACCGCATTCTAACAATATTTTATTATTAACTTTTACATTACCGCTTATAATTAAACGTTCAGCTTCTCTTCTAGAACACAAACCTGATCTTGCAATGACCTTTGCTATCCTGGTGGTCTTTGTATTAGATGATTTAATTTCTGGTTTCATGTTTTAAGATAGTTTTGGATTATATTTTCTGTAAACTATTTTCATAATTCTGTATTATAGGTTTTAATATGTATTAGCAACAACTTACAATAAGGGAAAAGAATTTGGTTTGTAAAATTGATTATATGGAATTAGCAATAAATGAAGCTATTAAAGCAAGAAAAAAAAAAGAAGTTCCTGTTGGTGCTATAATAGTCGATAAAAATGGTAATGTTATAGCTAAAGCACATAATTTAGTAGAAACTAGAAATGATGCAACAAGCCACGCTGAAAAACTAGTAATAGAAAAAGCTCTTAAAATTACAGAAAATAGATATTTAAATAATTATGATATTTGGGTTACGTTAGAACCTTGCATAATGTGTGCAAGTATTATCAAGCTAACAAGAATAAGACGTTTATATTATGGTGCAGAAGATAAAAAAGGTGGAGCTATTGATAATGGAGTTAGAATGTTTTCAAATTGTAGATCTAAAGCCAAATTAGAGGTTTATTCAGGATTTTCAGCAAACAAGTCTGAAAAATTAATTAAAGAATTTTTTAGAGGAATAAGATAAATTTAAAGTTTACCGATATCTTTTCTATAAAAACCTTGCTCCCAGTTTATAGCTTCAACAACTTCATATGCTTTTTGCCTGCAATCTCTAACATTGGCTCCAATAGACGTTATTGACAAAACTCTTCCGCCATTTGAAATAAGATTTTCATTTTTATCTTTGGAAGTGCCTGAATGGAACACAGATATTTCATTTCTGTCATTAAAATTTTTAAGCGATGGTAATAAAACTCCTCTTTCAAATTCACCTGGATACCCCTTACTTGCTATCACGACAGTAATTGCATTATGGGGAATGAAATCAATGGTCATATCTTTGAGATTTCTTGTAATTGTTTTTTGAACAATACTAACTAAATCTGTATTCAAACGCGGAAGCACAACTTGAGTTTCAGGATCACCAAATCTACAATTAAATTCAATTACCTTGGGTCCTTTTTTTGTAATCATTACTCCAGCATATAAAATCCCTTCATAAGGACATCCTTCTAATTTCATACCATTAATTGTAGGTGAAATAATATTATTAAATATTTTTTTATTTAAATTTTGATTTAGCGCAGGGGCAGGAGAAATAGCTCCCATGCCACCAGTATTTGGTCCTTCATCATTATCATAGGCTCTTTTATGATCTTGAGCCGTTCCGAATAAAACCGCATTATTTCCATCTGAAACTGCAAAAACACTTGCTTCAATGCCATTTATCCTTTCCTCTATCAAAATTGACTTCCCTGCATCACCAAATTTATTTTTTTCTAACATTTCTCTTGATGCAATTATTGCTTGATCTTCTGTGTCACATACAACAACGCCTTTGCCAGCGGCAAGGCCATCCGCTTTTACAACACAATAGCCATTTAAAATCTTGATTTGCTTTTTTGCAGTCTCGATATCGGTACAATATTTAAATTCTGGTTGTGGAATATTGTGTCTTTTACAAAAATTTCTTGAAAAAGTTTTTGACCCTTCTAATTGAGCTGCTTTTTTTGTGGGTCCAAATGAGCTAATTCCTAATTTTAATAATTCATCTTTCAAGCCTAGCACTAATGGTATTTCAGGGCCTATAAATACAAAATCTGCTTTAATATTTCTTGCTAGCTTGCAAAGCCCACTTATATCATCAGCAGCTATTGGGTAACATTCAGCAAATGTTTCAATCCCAGGATTTCCAGGAGCAACAACTAGTTTTTTTGTTAAAGGTGATTTTGATAATGATGCAGCAATGGCATGTTCTCTACCACCTCCACCTACTACTAAAATATTCATAAATTAATTACTCCAAAAGGCTTTAGATTTTCTGAAATATGCCATACTATAAATACATGATAAATATAAATTTCAATTTAATCTAATGAATATTAATACCAATAATCCTGTATATTCTGTTAGCGAATTTTCACATGTAATTAAAAAATTAGTTGAAACAAATTTTACTTATGTCCGTATAAGAGGTGAAATTTCTCGCCCTTCATTTCCAGGGTCAGGGCACGTTTATTTTAATTTAAAAGATACAGACGGTACAATTGCTGCAATCATTTGGAAATATACTTTACCAAGGTTATCGATAAAACCAGAAGAGGGTATAGAAGTGATTTGCACTGGAAAAGTTACTACTTTTGCTGGGCAATCTAAATATCAAATTATTGTAGAAAGTATGGAAGTGGCAGGAGAAGGTGCGCTTCTAAAAATGCTTGAAGAAAGAAGAAAAAAACTTCTTAAAGAAGGTTTGTTTGATCAAGAACTCAAAAAGCCAATACCTTACCTTCCAAAAATCATAGGTGTTATTACCAGTCCATCAGGTGCTGTAATAAAAGATATACTTCACAGATTATCTGATCGATTTCCTTCTCATGTTTATTTGTGGCCAGTTGCTGTCCAAGGTGAAGATTCTGCACACCAGATTTCAAATGCAATTGATAAATTTAATCAATTTACAGATAATACAAGTATTAAAAAGCCCGACTTGCTTATAGTTGCAAGAGGTGGCGGTAGCTTAGAAGATTTATGGTCATTTAATGAAGAGATTGTAGTTAGATCAGTATATAAAAGTTCTATACCAGTAATATCTGCTGTAGGTCATGAAACTGATACAACATTGATTGATTTTGTATCTGACTTAAGAGTTCCAACACCGACAGCAGCTGCAGAAAAGGCAGTTCCAGTAAGGGATGAATTAAAATCAAGAATTGACGAATTTAATTTAAGGATCAAGTCATCCTTTAATAATAAGTTACATGGTAATAAAGATCGTATTAATTACCTTATCAAGTTGTTAGGTAAGCCAGACCAAATTTTTGAGAATAAAACTCAAAAGTTAGATTTTATTTACAAAGATTTTGAAAATTTATTTAAAGATATTTTTGTAGAGAAAAAAAACAAAATTACTCAATATGCACAATATTTATTGCCCCCCAAAATCTTGATAAGTAATTTAGTTTCAAAACAACAACTTCTTGAGACCAAATTTAAAAATTTTCTAGAAAACATAATCAATAGTAAAGAAACAAAATTAAATTCTTTAGAGCAGTTACTTGAGGCTTCAAGCTTTAATAGAGTTCTTGAAAGAGGGTTTTCTCTGGTAATGAACAATAAAGGTAAACCAATTAAACTTAGCAGTGAAGCTCCTAAAAATTCTAATGTGAAAATTAAGTTTTCAGATGAAATTAGATCAGCGCAATTAGATAAATAAGTTTTGCATTTACTTATACTATATGCAATTAGAGCGAAATATTTAATGTGTTTTATTCAACCTAAATATCTGATAAGAAACTTATATTTAATGTGCGCTTGTAAGTTAGACTAAATGACGTCCTACTATAAATTTTAATGTACTAAAACCCTTTTTATATGAATTTAAATTAAAGATATAAAATATTTAATATAAAAATTAAATGTGGTAAATTTTATTATGAGAAAAGGACTAAAGCTATTTCTATTTGTGGGAATTTTTTTATATATTTCCTTCAATATTAACTAATCCTAATATGGTATACAATTTTATAGTTAAATGAGATGACAAAAAAAATCACAAATAATTTTGACCAATGGTGGAATGATGGAGAAAATAAATTTAGAAAATTAATTTATCTTTTTACAAGTTGGTGGAATGATGGAAATAATAAACTATTAAAAGCAATTTTCATATCTTTAGCTTTTCATGTGATTTTTGCTATTTTTTGGTTTTTTTTTAGGGGAATAAACTATATATTTTAATTAATTATAGGAAAAAAATGAAAAAAGACAGTAAACCACATTCTTATATTTTTAAATGGTATCTTTGTGGATACGTGATTATAGCAGTTACAGTAATTTACTTAGAATATGATAACTGGTTTGGTGTGTGATTCATAATTGTAAATTTAGATAAAGCCCTATCTGTTTAGCTCATTAAACATAAATATCTAGGCACACTTTCGTACAAAGTGTTACACTAACAGCGAAAATAACCTGATACTATTTGCCCCACCTTCTATGTGCCCAAAGCCATTGTTCAGGTCTATCTATAATCCATTCTTCAATCCTTTTAGAAATTAATCTAGTAATTTCATATACAGCTTTATCTTTATCTAAATTTTTTGGAAATTTAAGTCTATCCTCAACACTTAATTTAAACTTTATACCGTTAAAACGTTCTACTCTAACCATATAAATTGGAACATTCCATTTTAAAGCCATAACTGCAGCAGCCTGAGGTGTAGGTGTTTCAATTCCAAAAAAAGGAACCATAATACCTTCTCTTAAAAGTTGATCTCCTGTTAGTCCAACAACTTCACCATTTTTAATTTTACTAACCATGCCGATAGCCGCAAGACGACCTTTTCTATAAAAGTCAGCATTAGCATCTTTATTCCTGTAAATTTGTATTTTATTTAATATCCAATTATTTATAGGTCTAAAAACATAGCCAGCACGTCTTCCAGCCAGATCTCCAACTCTTAAAAGGAACTCCCAATTAGCCATATGTGCTCCTACAAGAATGGCAGGACCTTTTTTAATTCTTTCTAAACCTTCAGTTTTTAAATTACCTGATCTAATCAAATTATTGATATGTGGCATTTCACCAAATGTCTGTCCAAGCATAAACCAATGTTGTAATGTAAGTTTGTTTATCTCTTTCAGAGACTTTTCAGGAAAAACAATTTTTAAATGTTTTTTTACTCGTTTGTTATAAGAAGTAAGTGGAGCTATTAAATACGTTAATGCTCCACACAAATAAGATGAAAATTTATACGGTAAAAGCTTAAGTATTAAAAATAATGGAATAGTTATAAATGCTATTATTGGATCTTGTACGTATCTATCAAATTGCTTTTTAATTCTAAAACTTAATGGATCAGGCATTTAGTTTTTCCTGAAGAAATATTTCAAGACTTAATTTATCTTTAACACTTAATTCCAATTCAATCGGTAAAAAATGAATATGGTTCTTATTTTCTAAAATTTTAACATAATCTTTTTCAGTTGTAATAAGTTTTAAGTTTCGATTATTTGCATCAAAAATTAAATTGTTAACATCGTCTTTTTTGTAAGAATAGTGATCAGGAAATATTTTTGTAGATGAAATTTCATATCCATTCTTCTTTAGTGTTTCAAAAAATTTATTAGGATTAGCTAGACCACAAAAAGCTAGTAATTTTTCTTTTTTTATTTTTATTGGAATAGCTATCTTAATATTTGATTGGATGACTGGAATGTTAAAAGATTTAAATAAATATTTTTTGTTATTGTTGTTCTCTCCTGTTAATATTATTTTGTCAATACCGTTTAGACCACGTTCTACAGTTTGTCTTAATGGTCCTGCAGGTAAACAATACCCATTTCCAAGCTTTAATTGTTTATCAACTAATAAAAATTTTATGTCTTGTTTTAATTGATAATTTTGTAAACCATCATCCATTATAATTACATTAAATTTATCTTTGTGTTTTTCTATAAATTTAGCTCCTAAGGATCTGTTTCTAGAAACGATTGTTGTTCCAACTTTGCTTAATAATATAGATTCATCACCAACATCTTGAAAATGGTGTGAATTATTAACTTCTAATGGTCCTTTCTTTAATCCGCCATAACCTCTGGTTAAAAATACTGGATTATAACCTAAATTTTTTAAAAGCTTGTAAGTATAAATGGAAAATGGGGTTTTCCCTGTTCCACCAACAGTAAGATTGCCTATGCAAACTACCTTTAATTTAGATTTATAAGTTTTTGAAAAATATCTTTTAAACTCATCAAATTGAACCCATAAAATAGAAAATGGGTAAAGAAGCATTATTTGTAATTTCGATATATTGTTTTTTTTATACCAAAATTCAGGTGTTCTTAACATTTTTAGCAACATTTGTGTTTCTGTATGTTTTTAATAGTTCAATCAAATTTATACTTGCTTCATCTGCACGTTGTTGAGCATAACCAGAGGCAATTAAACTATTTCGTCCCATATCTTCTAAGCGCTCAGAGTTACTTAGTAACTCAACAATATTATTAAGAAATTTATCATTCATTTTGGGCCCTTTTTCTATTTGTATAGCACCTCCAGACCAGACCAAATCTTTGATCTGAGCTTCACATTTTTCAGTATGTGGACCCATAATAACCGGTTTGCCAAACTGAGATGCTTCAGATGGGCTATGACCTCCAACTGGCACCATAGACCCAGCTACAAAAACTAAATCTGATATTTCTATTAGTGAGCCCATTTCCCCCATTGTATCTGAAAGATAAAAAATATCGGTTTTTGATGGATACTCACCTTTGCTTCTTGATTTAATTTCGAAGCCAGCAGCTTTTATTCTATTTTGAATACCCAAGCTTCGATTAACATGTCTAGGTACAATTATAATTAAAATATTATCATGAGAATTTTTTCTAAGGAGTACAGCTAATTTAATCATTAACTCTTCTTCTCCTGGATGAGTTGAAGCAGCGATTAATATTTTTTTTCTAAGTATATTCTTTTTTAGTTGAACTACATAATTTTTATTTATAGGGGGTTTTTCAGCTATTGATTTAAGACTTGTTAAACTTTTAACATTTTTAGCACCTAATTTCTTAAACAAAGCTTCTTGTTTAGGATCAACAGCTAAAACATGATCAACTTTACTAAAAATTTTTCTTGCCAAAAAATAACCTAATCCTGTCCAAAAACGAGCAGATTTATCTGACATTTGTGAAGATGCTAGAATAGTTGGAATATTAGAATTTGCAGTCAAATATATTAAATTTGGCCAGAAATCTGACTCCATAAAAACAGCCATGTTAGGTTTCCATTGATCTAAAAACTTTGAAACAAATTTAGGATGATCGTAGGGATGATATTGATGAATTGCAGGTAAACCTCTATTAATTTTGTCTTTTATAAGTTTTGCAGCAGAAGTAGTGTTAGTTGTTAACAAAAAAAACTCTTCTTTATTTTTGCCAAAACCATTTTGTTTCATTGAATTAGCGAGCGCTAAGGCTGCAACAGACTCACCAACACTTGTTCCATGCAACCAAACAATAGTACCATCTGGTCGCAATTTTTTTGAAATTCCATACCTTTCACTAAGTCTATATTTATCTTCTTTTCCTTTTTTTTGACGTCTTAGTAAATAACTTGGCAAAAACAATTTTAATATTCCCCATAAAAAATTATATGTTGATAGTGTCATTGTAAGTTTCCTAATTCATTATAAGGTTCAATTTATTTTACTCTCTAATATTTTTGTAAGTTTTTTGATTTCATTTTCAAGATTTTGTCTTTCAATCTCAAATTTATTTATATTTATTTTTTTTTCTATATATATTGGTTTCCCAAAACTATATATTCCTTTTGAAAACGGATATGGTATAACAAAATTATCCCAAGAATTAATGATCTTATATTTCTTAGTAGCCCATACCAAAGGGATAATAGGTGTGTTTGTCATTTGTGCTAGTTTTATAATACCTTCCTTTACAATTTCTTTAGGTCCTTTTGGACCATCTGGTGTAATCGCAATACTTTCACCTAATTTTAAACATTTTAACATTTTCCTGAATGCTTGCATTCCTCCTTTTTTTGAGGAGCCTAGTATTACATTCATTCCAAGATATTGAAATGCTAGAGAGGTAATCATTCCATCAGAATGACTGGACTGAAGAGCATTAATTACTCTATTTCTTGGCAAAAGGTGTGGTCCTAAAAATAACTTATTATGCCAGCAACAAAAAATATATTTATGTTTATTATCAAAAATTTTTGATTTTTTGCTTTGCTCAAAATATTCCCATCTAATTGAATGTGAAATTAATTTTGTGATAAAATAAAAAATAAAACCAACTAGTTTTTGACCGATACCAGTTTTGCTAAAACGTTTTAAAATACGCATTTAAAAATCCAAATTACTGCACATATTTAAATTGAGTATTAAATTAAATTTACACAAAACAAAATAACTATCTATACATATAATTATTATTATAGATTAAAACAAATGATATAGTAGTTGAATTAATATGAACACAAACCAAATGATAACAAACAAAATTAAAAGTTTAATAATAGAATTTTGGAATGATTTTGTATCTAATTATAAGATTGATATAATTTTGGCTTTTATATTATTGGTTGTTGTTGCTGCTACTGCTTCAATCTATCCTTACTTAATACAATTGGTTTTCGATGGTTTACTAGATGATAATAGTAACTGGATTATTTTTCCTTTTATTATTGCTTTTGTTGCAATTATTAGAGGTATTGCAATGTTTTTCCAAATACGTCAAGTTTCTAAAATCTCATTATCAATCTCGGTAGACATACAAAAAAAACTAACTAAACAATTGATAACTGCCGACTTGGATGAATTAAATAAATTATCATCGGGCAATCATGTGTCTCGAATAATGAATGATGTCATTTTAATTAGAGATGGTTTTGAAAGAGCTATAAATAATTTAGTTAGGGATACTTTTACAGTTATAGCATTATTATCTTATCTAATTTGGTTAGATTGGCTTTTATCAATATTAGTTATAGTAATTTACCCACTTGCATTGAGGCCTATTGTTAGGATTGGGAAAAAACAAAAGATCATAGCTACATCTCTTCAAGAACAAATGGAAACAGTCACTTCTACCCTTACTGAGATGCTTCAAGGCATAAGAATGGTCAAATCGTATAATTTAGAGAATATGGAAATTAATAGATCCAAAGGTGAGTTGAACTCGTTATTTAAAAAAATGTTCAGTTTGGTAATTGGTAGAGCAAAAGTTTTGCCTATATTGGAAATTTTGGGAGGAGTTGCAGCAGCTAGTGTAATTGGTTTTGCAAGCTACCGGGTATCAATAGGTGAATTATCTCCTGGAAGTGTTGTGGGTTATGTAACGGCATTGTTAATGATTGCACAACCTGCAAGAGCATTGGGAACATTCAACACTGTTTTTCAAGAAGCTCTTTCTGCTTTAGGAAGGATTTATACACAATTAAAAATCACTCCAAAAGTAATTAGTTCATTTTCTTCTTCTAATTTAAAAATAGTAAAAACCAAACCACCAAAAATAACTTTTAAAGCAGTCAGTTTTGCATATAAAAAAAAGAACAAGGTTTTGGATAATATTAACTTTGTCGTTAATTCAGGATCAAAAGTTGCGCTAGTAGGACAAAGTGGATCTGGAAAATCAACAATCATTAATTTAATTTCAAGATTTTATGATCCTGTAGATGGGCAAATTTTAATTAATGAAGAAAACATAAAGGATATTAGTTTAAATTCACTTCGAAATAATATTTCATTGGTTAGTCAGGAAACTATAATTTATAACAAAAGTTTTATGGATAATATTAGATTTGGTAACTTAGATGCACCAGATCATAAAATCAAAAAAGCAGCAATGAATGCAGGTATTCACGAATTTATAACCAATTCTTTAAATGGTTATAATACAGTTGTTGGAGAAGGTGGTAATACATTATCTGGAGGGCAAAAACAGCGTATATCAATTGCTAGAGCTATTCTAAAGGACGCTCCGATCTTACTTCTAGATGAGGCAACAAGCTCACTTGATTCTGAAACTGAAAGTGAAATTAATAGAACACTTGAAACATTAACAAAGAATAAGACGACAATCACTATTGCGCATAGACTTTCCACAATAATTAATTCAGATCAAATAATTTTGATAAGGAAGGGTAAAATTGTAGATTCAGGTAATCACAAAGAGTTAGTTAAAAATTCTGATTATTACAAAAAACTTTATAATAAAGACACTTAAAAAAAATTATTCTCTTTTCAAAAAATCATCTAATAATCTATTAACCCACCAAATAGATCGAAAATTACTCTCTAATTTTTCAGGATCATACTTTTCTTTTACCCAATCTATAAACTTCATTTCATTTTGTTTATATTGTTTTGAATATTCTTCAACAAAACTATCTAACACACCTGGTTTGGCCCATTTTACGTGAAGATATTTCCAAGATAATTGTTGTTTAGCAATATTAGGATGTTCTTTTTTATATGTCAGCATATATAGTGCGGACATTATACCAGCTCTGTCAGCACCTGATTTACAATGTATTAAAGCAGGGTATTTTATAGATCTAAAAAGTTTTTCAGCTTTATATATCATATCTTTTTCAGGAGCTGCACGTGACCTTGCTCTAAAATCTATTAATTTTATGTTGTTTTTTTCACAAGCCTCGCTTTCTAATAACCAGCCACCATCCCTTCTAATTCCTCTTAGATTTATAATGGTTTTTATTCCAAGTTTACCGTAGTTTTTTATTCTAAGAGGTGTAGGCATATTTGATCTATACAATTTTTCGTCAATTTGATGAAAATTGTGATAACAAAATCTCAAAAATCCATGATCTTTAACAATCATGTCAAACCAAGCTAAAAATCTGTTAAATTTTATATTTTTTGATCTTTCTATCAATTAATTACCTGCGATTGTCATACCTTCAATTAAAATGGTTGGACAATTTATAGAATGTGAAAAATCAAGATCATTTGCAGGTTTAAGTGTTTTAAACATATCCTTTAAATTACCTGCTATGGTTGCTTCTGTAATGGGGGCTGATAATTCACCATTTTTAATCCAAAAACCACTAGCACCACGGCTATAATCACCGGTAACCATAGATACACTACTACCAATCATATCAGTGATATAAAAACCATTGCTTATACTAGAAATAATACTTTCAGGTGAAGCTTCACCGGGTAATAGTGTCAAATTAGTTGTGCCTGGTACAGGAGGGCCACTAATACCTCTTTTTGCATTTGCAGTTGGTAACATATTTAATTGTTTTGCAGATGATAAATCTAATAACCAATTTGTAAGCACACCATCCTCAATTAAAACATGTTTGGATGTACCTAGCCCTTCTGCATCAAATAATCTTGAACCTAAACCTCTTTTAAGAAAGGGGTCATCAATTAAAGTAATAGATTCATTTGCAATTTTACTATTTAAGGAATCTTTTAGAAAGCTGGTTTTGCGTGCTATTGATGATCCATTAATAGCTGATGCAAAGTGACTTGCTATTGACCTAGATACTCTTGGGTCGAAAATTACTGGATATTGTCCAGTTACTGGTTTTTTAGCACCAATCCTGGCCAATGTTTTTTTTGCGGCTTCACGGCCTATTTTTTTACCGTCTTTTAGATCTTCACCATAAACTTTTGAAGAATAATCATAGTCTCTTTCCATTTTTCCATTTTTTTCAGCAATAACAACTACTGACACGCTGTGATTAGATTTTTTTGATGAACCGAAAAAACCATTAGATGTCATCAAGAGTGTTTCTCCTTCACCCCATGATGAATCTGCACCATCACTATTAGTAATACCTTTTACACTTAAAGCTATATCTTCAACTTCTGATGCTCTATCTCTTATTACATCAATACTTGGTTCTACATAATCATAACTATCAATAAAAATACTGTCTTGTATTGGGGAGTTTTGGAGCATCTCTTTGCTTGCTATAAAACTATATTCATCTTCTGGAGCAATTTTAGCCATTTCGACAGCTCTTTTTGCAACCTCTTTTAAAGCTTCTTCTGAATTTTCATTAGTTGATATTGATGAAATTTTATTATCAACAAATACTCTTAATCCAGTGTCAAAGTCTTCATACCTTTGAATGTTTTCATCTTTACCTAATCTTCTGGTAATAGACACACCTCTGCTTCTTGATAAAATACAGTCTGCACTAGTTGCGCCATTTGTAATAGCTGTATCAATAAGAAGGTTCATAATATCCTTATCATTAAGTTTTTTTGTAGACATTTAATTGTTGTTCCTATTAAAAAGAAATTTTACAAAAGATTTATATATGCTTTATTAATATACTGTTTTAATTGTTGCAACTTTATAAGTATATAATGGGTAAATATGAAAAAGTATATTTTTATTGATGGAGAAACTGGCACCACAGGTTTGCAAGTGCATGAAAAGTTAAGTAAGCATCCAAATATTAATGTAATGTCAGTTGATCAATCCAAAAGAAAAGATATTTCTTATAAAAAAGAAATGTTAGCAAAATCTGATGTAACATTTTTGTGCTTACCTGATGAAATATCTATTGAAACAGTTCAAATAGCTGATGAACTTGGAGATAAATCTCCAATAATTATTGATGCTTCTACAGCTCATAGAACTAACCCAAATTGGTCATATGGACTTCCAGAGCTAGGAGAGAATTACAGAAAGGCTCTTGAAAAATCAAAACGCATTGCCTCGCCTGGATGTTATTCTACTGGGGCTAATGTAATTCTAAAACCACTTATATCAAATGGTATTTTAAGCAAAAATATTCCAATTGTTATAAATGCTGTTAGTGGTTATTCAGGTGGTGGAAAATCGATGATTAATTATTTTAAGGAAACAGATAATGAACCTTTTTTTAATTATGCACTTAAATTAAATCACAAACATTTACCAGAAATAATTTATCATAATGAGTTAGAGCAAATACCAATTTTTAGCCCATCGGTTGGTAATTTTATTCAAGGTATGATTGTTTCTATACCATTACATTTTTCTTGGTTAAATGATAAAGTGGATACTGAAAAGATCCAATCCCTAATGGAAGAATTTTACTCAGGAGCTAACTTTATTAAAGTTTTAAAAAAAGATGAAGGTATAAGCGACAAAGGATATTTTAGGCCAGATAACTTAGTTGGAACAAACTGTTTAGATATAAGTGTTTTTGGGAATGATGACAACGACCAGTTAATTATTTTTTCTAGATTAGATAACTTAGGAAAAGGCGCTTCTGGCGCTGCTATACAGTCTATGAATATTGCTCTAGGGTATAATGAAACTTTAGGTTTATAAAAAGATTATTTGATATGAGACATGATAATCAAAAAATTACTAAAGAATTATTTCCTAATTTTTCGTCATTTGATAGAGCTATAAGCTATCCATATTATGCACCCAACTATTCTTTTTCATTTTATAAAGGTAAATTTATCAAAGGTATATGTGATGATTTAAATAATAGAATACCCATATTATCAGTTGGTTCTAATAGATCACCATATCAATTAAAAAGAAAATTTTCATTAAATCAGAATATTTGTGTTACGCCTGCTATTTTAATAGACTCTGATATAGTTTATGCAGCATCCTTGTCTGCTTATGGGTCAATGCCAGCTACCCAATGGCCAAGCAAAGGAACTGAAGTAGATCTTAATGTATTATGGCTTAATGAAGAACAATTAGAAATTATGCATTTAAGTGAAGCGTTAGGAGTTGCATACAGTTTTGTGAAGTTAAAGTTAGACACTGTTAAAATAAAAGATTTTGAATATAAAAAACAAGTATATGGATATATCTCAATTGCAGGTGTTTTCCCATTTAACGACAATAAACCTAAAAGGTTATCCGAAATTAGTGCTAAGAATATGACATTAAAAAGTACTAGTGAAAAAAAAGCATTATCATATTTAATTTATAGTTTAGGTATTGAAGAAAACAGGTTACCAGAGTGGATTGACAAGGTTGTTAAAGACAAAACTTACAGAATAAGTCTTCATGAAAAGCTAAAGAGTAAAGCAATACAACCAAAAAATCCTGAATGGGAAATTGTAAAAAAAAGTGTTCGTGGTAACTTAATAATTTAATCTCAATTATTAGATATGGTTTTTGGTTAAAAAATCTTTTTGCTATTAAAAGTTATGTTTATCTTAATTTTTGGGAACACAAAAAATACACAAAATTAGTAAAATTTGACCATTAAATCCCTTAAGACAGACAAAGTTACTTAATTTTTTATTGAAAATGATAATTGTTATCAAAAAATAAACCATTATAAAACAACAAGTTAACAAAAAACACCAAAAAAAAATGCATTTAAATTACTTTTATTTGTTGCCTAACCACAAATTCCCTTTTATTGTTTTGGCTAAAGTGCTATTTTGCATTGAATCTAGCAGTTGCTAGAAATTAAACATGACAAGTATAAGGGGAGTTTATAAATGTCTTTTTTAAAATATTTAATACCGGCTAGTTTTTTAGCCTTACTTCCAACACTTTCATTTGCAGGGTCACACGGTAATAATCTAGACCCAGGTGATGCTGTTGGTATAAGTTTCTGGATAATATCTATTTCCATGGTTGCAGCAACTGTTTTTTTCTTAATGGAATCATTGAGAGTTAAAGGCAAGTGGAGAACATCTCTAGTTGTTGGTGCTCTTGTTACTTTAGTTGCTGGAGTTCACTATTTCTACATGAGAGAAATTTGGGCAGCCACAGGAGAATCACCAACTGTATTTAGATATGTAGATTGGATAATTACAGTTCCACTTCAAATGATAGAATTCTACTTGATTTTAGCAGCATGTACAGCAGTTGCTGGTGGCGTGTTCTGGAGATTATTTCTTGGATCTTTAGTAATGTTAATTGGTGGATATCTAGGTGAGGCTGGTTTTATAAATGCAACTATTGGTTTTGTAGTTGGAATGGCTGGATGGATATTCATTCTATATGAAATATTTGCTGGTGAAGCTAGTAAAGTAAGTGCAGAAAGTGCACCTGAATCCGTTCAATCAGCTTTTAACACAATGAAATGGATTGTGACAATTGGTTGGGCTATTTACCCAATTGGATATTTCATGGGTTATATGGCTGGTGGTGCTGATGCAAACAGCTTAAATTTTATTTATAACATTGCAGATGTTATTAACAAAATTGCTTTTTGTTTAGCGATATGGGCAGCAGCAACCACAGAATCAGATGCGTAAGCATAAAAAAAATTAAATCAAAAGCCTGTAGGCAAACCTACAGGCTTTTTTTTTATATGGTTAACAATTTAAATGAATTTATCTGAAAAAAAACAAATTAATAAAAAACTTAGAAGTATTGTAATTGGCGGTGGTTTTGGTGGTATAGCAACTGCTCTTAGATTAAGAGCCCTGGGTCATCAAGTTACTTTGTTAGAAAGATTAGGTTCTTTAGGAGGAAGGGCGCAAGTTTTTCAAAAAAATGGTTTCAAACACGATGCTGGTCCAACTGTAATAACAGCTCCTTTTTTATTTGATGAACTTTTTGAACTATTCAACGAGAATAGAGAAGAATATATTAAGTTTAAACCTTTAGAACCTTGGTACAGGTTTCATTTTCATGATGGTCAAACTTTTGATTATTCAGAAAGTGTAAAAAAAACTGAAAATGAAATGAAAAGATTTTCAATTGAAGATGCAAACAATTATTATAAATTATTAGAAGCTTCCAAAGCAATTTTTGATGTTGGTTTTACAAAATTATCAGATAAACCTTTTAACTCTTTTTTTTATATGATGAAACAAGTACCGGCATTAATAAAGTTGAAAAGTTATTTAACAGTTTCCCAATTAGTAAATAAATATATCAAAAATCCAAATTTAAGAGCAGCTTTTTCTATACATCCATTGTTAGTTGGAGGAAATCCGTTTTCTACTACTTCCATTTATGCACTTATACATTTTTTAGAAAGAAATTGGGGAGTTTATTTTAGTATGGGTGGTACTGGAAAACTTGTTGAAGAGTTAACGAACTTATTACAGCGAACTGGTGTTGAAATTAAATACAATACAGACATAAAAAATGCTTTTGAAATAAATGGTAAAATTGAAAAAATTGAATGCATGAATGGCAATACATTTAATGCTGATAATTTTGTTTTTAATGGTGATCCACCTACCTTCTATAATGAAATCTTGAAATCAAAAAGAAAAAAAAGAAAAAAATTTCTACCAGAAAGATTTACCAGTTATTCTTTCGGAATGTTTGTTTTGTTCTTTGGAACTAAAAAACAATATCTAAATATAGCTCATCATTCAATTTGGTTAAGTAAAAGATTTAAAGGGTTATTAACTGATATTTTTGATAACAAAATTTTAAGTGAAGATTTTTCATTATATATACATAGACCAACTGCAACTGATGAAAGTTTTGCACCAAAAGGTTGTGATAGCTTTTATGTTCTTTGTCCTGTTCCTAATTTACAAGGAAATATTAATTGGGCAATTGAAGGTGATAAACTTAAAGACAGAATTGTAAACGCATTAGATAGTACAATTTTACCAGAATTAAAAAATAATATTTGTGACGAATTTTATATGACTCCAGTTGATTTTAAAAATGATTACCGTTCTACTCATGGTGCGGGGTTTTCAATAGCACCAAATTTTTCACAATCTGCATGGTTTCGATATCATAATAAAGATCCTCATATTGATAATTTATTCTTTGCTGCAGCTGGAGCTCATCCTGGTGCTGGTATTCCGGGTGTATTATCATCTGCAAAAGTAGTCGAAAGTTTATTAAGATAAAAGAGCTTTATATGGATTGCCATATTGATGATGACAAAATAGTGCTAAAAAAAAATGGCAAAAGTTTTCATTGGGCTGGTAAGTTCTTGAAAAAAGAATGCATTAATAGGGCGGCTGAGTTATATAGTTTTTGTAGAATTTTAGATGACATAGCAGATAGTGGTGAAGCTAATTCCCATAATCATCTCATTAATATTAAATCCATAATTAAAAAACATACAATTACTGAACTAGAAAATAATTATTCAATTAAGTATCCTAAATTTTTAAAATCATCTTCTAGAAAAGTAGTAATAGATTTAATTGATGGACTTATTTTAGATCAAAAGGGTGTTTTATTTGAGCAGGAAGAAGAGTTAATTAGATATTCTTATCATGTTGCTGGAACTGTTGGAATAATGATGTGTGATGCTTTAAAGTGTAATAATGGTCTTGCTAAATCATTTGCTATAGATCTCGGAATAGCTATGCAGCTTACAAATATTGCAAGAGATATTTTAGAGGACGCTAAAATGGGAAGACGATATTTACCTGGGAGCTGGGTTCAGAATATTTCACCTAAAGAAATAGTTTTAGCAGCTAAAACTAATGACTTAAAAAAAATTCATATGATTTCAAAAGGTATTAAAAAATTATTAATTCTAGCTGAACAATATTATTTGAGTGGAGAAAAAGGTTTCACCTTTCTGCCCTTTAATACAAGGGTTGCAATTTCTGTAGCATCAGGAGTTTATAGAGAGATTGGGGTGCAGTTAGAAAATGAAAATTACAATTGGCAAAATGGAAGGCAAATAACATCAATCTTCTCGAAAATAAAAATTACACTATTCAAGACTTTTAAAGAGATTTTTTATTTAAGAAACAAGAAAAAGCATAATTCTGAACTACATATTTATTTAGAAAATTTAATGAATGATAAAAAAGGAAATTAACATTATTGGAGGTGGTTGCGCAGCATTATCATTGGCTAGATTAATTCGCAACTTACCTAACTACAAATTTAATTTATTTATAGGAAATAAAAATAAAACTAAGAAAGATCATTTTTGGGGATTTTGGAAAGTAAAAATTAATGATGATGCTTATAAAAAAGCAAATCATGTGTGGTCTAAATGGTCAATCAATACTAATGACTCTAAACATATTCTAACGTCAGTTAAACATCCTTATTGTGTAATAAAAAGGAAAAAATGGTTGGGTATATGTAAAAAACAACTTCCAAGTCAAAAATATACCATTTTAGAAAATGATGTACTTGAAAAAGATGGTCAATTATTTGTTAAGAATAAGAAAATTAATGGTGATTTAGTATTTGATAGTAGACCACCTAAAATTCCGAGCAATATTTTGTTGCAGCACTTTGAAGGATTTGTAGTTACTTCTGAGAAAGATGTATTTGATCAAGATATAGTAACATTAATGGATTTCAGATGTGATCAGTCAAGAGGTATGCATTTTATTTACCTACTACCATTTAGTAAACGGAAAGCATTGGTTGAATCTACAATGTTTTCAAAAACAGTTGAGAACAAAGAATTTTATTCAGCTGAAATTTCAAAATATCTCAAAAAATATTTTAACTTAGTCAAGTTCACAAAGAGTGATCATGAAAAAGGTATTATTCCCATGCATTATATTTCTTGTGTATCTAGAGAATTTTTTAATATTGGTACAAGAGGTGGGGCAGTAAGACCTTCTTCGGGATATGCTTTTACTTTTATTCAAAAACAGGCATTTCAAATAATTAGCCAAATAAAAAATAGAAAAAAAATTAATACTCAAATTCATAATGCTATTGATTTATTTTTAGATGAAATATTTATAAATGTTATCAATGAGTATCCTATCTTAGCTTCCAAAATTTTTTCAAGTTTAGGCAGAATTTTAAATGGTGATGAAATGGCTAAATTTATGTCTGGAAATGCTTCACTATTAACAACTTGCAAAATAATTATTTCAATGCCTAAAATACCATTTATTAAATCATTTTTTTATGTTGTGTATCGTAAATGGTTCAATTTACCTTAGATTGGTTAGATTATATCTCATTATTTTTTATTATTTTTATGGGTATTCCCCATGGAGCTCTTGATGGTGCCATCTCTGTTACATTAGGTTTTACGAAAAGTTTTTATTTACAGGTACGATTTATAATTACATATTTATTTGTCGGTACATTAATTGTTGTTCTCTGGTATTTTTTACCAGTTTTTTCCCTCATTTTGTTCTTAATACTAAGTATTTTTCATTTTGGTTGTGGTGATTTAAATTGGAAAAATAATACTTTATATTATATCTGTGGTTATGCTCATGGGGGGGTGGTAGTATTGGGCATAATTTTTTTTAACAAAGATGAAGTTAATCATCTCTTTTCAATTTTATCTGGTAATCAATTGTATTTATTGTGGCAATTTCTTTATATGGCTCTTTTAATATGGATTTTCTCATTAATTTTAATGTTTTTTAATTATAAAAAAATTACTTTCTCTAAAAATTATATTAAATTATTTACTGTAATGGTTTTAGTGATATCACTTTTTCCCCCTTTGCCAGCTTTTGCAATATATTTTTGTCTTATTCACAGCATTCACCATTTTAAAAGAATTATACCAACATTACTTAACTTTATGGAAAAGAAAAAAATATTGTACCTAATGATTATTTTTTCTGTATTGAGTTGGTTAGGTGGCGGAACTGTATATTATATTTTACTAAATTTATATTCATATACAGATACAATTATAAAAGTAACTTTTATTGGTTTGGCAGCGTTAACTTTCCCACATATGATTTTAGTAGACGGTGTGTTTAGGTTAAAGTATAAAGTTTAAAACCTCTGTTATTAGCTTATATGATTTCCTAGAGATGATAATGTTAAAAATAAACCAAGGACGATATTTGATTTAAATATTTGCAGTGGGTTGTTCTGTTCTATGTTTTTTATTTTTCTTACTTGATTAGCAAGATGCAATCCACATATCGATACACCAATGTACCAAAAGATATTATTGTTTAATAAATATCCACTAATAATTAATAAGCAAAACATAAAACTATAAGAACATCCTACAAAAAGAGTTAAGAAGTTTTTAGCTGAAACTGCTGAATTTTTAATACCAAAAATTTCATCTTCATTTTTATCCTGGCATCCATAAATTGTGTCATATCCAATGATCCAGAACACAGTTGCCAAATACATAAAGAATATTCCTAAATTCCACTCTTCATTTGCAGCAGACCAAGCTGTTGGAACAGCCCAACTAAAGGTCAATCCTAATATAATTTGTGGCCATTTTGTAAATCTTTTAGCCAAGGGATATAGAATAACTAGAGGTATGGCTGAGACAGCTACAAACCAAGTCTTGATATTTAATTGATATAGACAAATCAAACCAATTAGTAACATTGTAATTAAAAAATAGGTTGCATGTAAAATTGAAATTTCACCACTAGCAAGCGGTCTTTTTTTTGTTCTAGAAATTTTTTTATCAATATCTTTGTCCCACATATCATTAATAGTACATCCGGCAGCTCTCATTACAATTGACCCTATTAAGAAAACAAACATTAGTTTTATACAGTTTATCAAATCTAAATTTGTTAATGGAAGCACCCACCACCCAGGTAGAAGAAGAAGCCAAAAACCGACTGGTCTGTCAAATCTTCCCAATCTTATCCATTTAATATAATGCTTAGGTAATATGTCCCACCAACCACTATCTAGCATGTCAGAATTATTTTGTTTGGGTATATTCATAAATAATGCAATATCATTATACTATATTGTAATCAATGAGCAGTGAAATTAATTTACAGTTATACGGTTTTGTAATGTTAGACTTATCTTATAAAGCTAAAATCAGAATTTATTTTCCAGGAAAAATATCTTTAAAAAGTCCAGTTAAATTAGAAAATAAGCAAGTGCATTATTTAATAAATGTAATGAGAAAAAAAATTGATGATTCAATTTTAGTTTTCAATGGCGTTAATGGTGAGTTTTTGGCTAAAATTTCTGAAATTTATAAAAATACAATTATTATTGATATTATTAAAAAAACACGAGATGTCCAAATTGACAATGATATTTGGTTATTATTTGCACCAGTTAAAAAATCTCCAACTGAATATATAGTGCAAAAGGCAACTGAATTGGGAGTATCTAAAATTATCCCTGTAATTACAGAACGCACTATCACAAAAAATTTAAATCTAAAAAGAATGCAAGATATAGCTATTGAATCTTCTGAACAATGCGAACGCATAACGATCCCTGAAGTCTGTGCTGTAAAGAAACTTAAAGATTTAATTTCTAATTGGGATAATGATCGAATTATATTTTTTTGTGACGAAACGATTAGAAACAACAATGTTGTCAAAATAGATTTTCAAAATCTATTAACAAAGTCTTTTGGTGCTATTCTAGTGGGTCCTGAAGGTGGTTTCAGTGCAAATGAAACAAATTATTTAAGAGAAAAGAAGTTTATAAGACCAATTGATCTGGGACCTAGGATTTTGAGATCTGATACAGCAGTAATTGCTTCTCTTTCTCTTTGGCACTATTTAAATGGAGATATAAAAAATAATTAATAATCTTATAATTAAGTTCAATATAGATTAGAAATACTATAACATGTTAAGTGTTTATATTTAAACTTATACCATAATCTAAATATGAGACCTAAATGCCAAGATTAAAAAAAGAACACCTCATAAATTGGTTTAAAGAAGGTGAAAAAAAAAGAGAAGATTGGAAAATAGGTACTGAACATGAAAAATTTGTTTTTCATTTAAATAACCTAGAAAGAGTTGGTTATTTTGGTAAATCAGGTGTAAGTGAACTATTAAATAATCTTGCAAATGAAAATAAATGGGAAAAAATTTTAGAAAACAACAATACTATTGCTTTAAAAGATGAAACTGGTGCGTCAATTTCTCTTGAACCTGGTGGACAATTAGAATTATCGGGGTCTCCTCTGGATAACTTACATCAAACATGTAGAGAGACTGGAAGACACCTAAAAATCATGAAAAAAGCCATGAACAAACTTGGATTATCAATGATTGGTCTAGGTTATGATCCTAAATGGTCTCGTTCAAAGCAAAATTGGATGCCAAAAGGTCGATATGAAATTATGAAAAATTTTATGCCTAAAGTTGGTCAACTCGGATTAGATATGATGTTAAGGACTTGTACTATTCAAGTTAATTTGGATTATTTGAATGAACAGGATATGGTCCAAAAGTTTCAAACATCCTTAGCATTACAATCCATTGCAACAGCTATTTTTGCTAATTCCCCATTTATTGAAGGTAAAGAAAGTGGATATTTATCTTCAAGAGCAATGGTCTGGACAGATACTGACCCTAACAGAACAGGTGTACCAGAAATTGTTTTTAATGAATCTTTTGGCTACGAGGAATGGTTAGATTATGTCCTCAAGGTACCAATGTATTTTGTATATAGGGAAGGAGAATATATTGACGTATCTGGAAAATCTTTTTTAGATTTTATGGATGGAAAATTAGAAGGTTTTGATAGTCAATTTCCTTCTCTCAAAGACTGGGAGGACCATGTAACAGTTGCATTCCCAGAAGTTAGACTTAAACAATATTTAGAAATGAGAGGTGCAGACGGAGGGCCTTGGAATATAATTTGTGCCCTCCCAGCGTTATGGGTGGGATTATTGTATGATAATGAGGCTCAATTAGAGGCCTATGATTTGGCAAAGCCATTTATGAATGCTCAGCTTTTAGAAGAAGGAAGAATTTCGGCTGCAAAATACGGTTTAAATGGGAAACTAGGATCCAAAAAAATTATCGATATAGCAGAAGAAATGATAAGAATTTCTAGTTTAGGTCTTCAAAGACGTAATAAATTAGATGAACGAGGCCTTGATGAAAGACAGTTTTTAGATCCACTGTACAACATCATTAGAAACAAAAAGACTGGATCTGAAATTCTTATAGAAAAGTTTAATGGCATCTGGAAGAAAAATATAGACAAAGTATTTATCGATAACGCTCTCTGATACTTCAGTTCGTATCAGTACCTCCAACTGTGATGCCTCCCATTAATAACGTAGGTTGTCCAACGCCCACAGGGACACCCTGACCTTCTTTTCCACATGTGCCAATTCCGTCATCTAAAGACATATCATTTCCAATCAGAGTAATTTTCGACATTGCATCGGGGCCATTACCTATTAGGGTTGCTCCTTTAAGAGGCTGCTTAACCTTTCCATTTTCTACCATATAGGCCTCAGAAGCAGAAAAAACAAATTTACCATTTGTAATATCAACTTGTCCACCAGCAAAATTAACAGCATAAATACCTTTTTTAACTGAACTTACAATCTCTTCTGGTTCAATTGTTCCATTATCCATGTAAGTGTTTGTCATTCTTGGCATAGGGTAATGAGAATAAGACTGTCTTCTTCCATTTCCAGTTGGTTCCATCTTCATTAATCTTGCATTCTGACGGTCTTGCATATAATTTCTTAAAATTCCATTTTCTATTAAAATGTTTTTTGATGATTTTGTACCTTCGTCATCAATTGTTATTGATCCTCTTTTGTTTTCAATTGTTCCGTCATCAATGACTGTAACCCCATCAGCAGTAACTTTTTCTCCAATTTTCCCTGAGAATATTGAAGTACCTTTCCTATTAAAATCTCCTTCTAGGCCATGACCTACAGCTTCGTGTAACATAACACCTGGCCAACCCGGACCTAAAATAACAGGCATTTCTCCAGCAGGTGTAGGTATAGATTCAAGGTTAGTGTTAGCAATTCTCAAAGCTTCCTTAACTTGACCTTTCCATCTATCAGAATTAATCCATTCTTCATATATTCCTCTTCCACCACATCCGGAATTTCCAGTCTCTCTCCTTCCATTTTTTTCAACAACTAATGATACGTTAAGTCTAATAAGAGGTCTAATGTCAGCGGTTCTCTTTCCATCACCTCTTAATATTTGAATTGCTTGATAAGAGGCAGAAATAGATGCCGAAACTTGAATAACTTTTTTATCAATTGACCTTGCGTAAGCATCAATTTCTTGGAGTAAACTTGTTTTTATTTTAAATGAAGTTTCCTCGATTGGATTAATTGAAGTGTAAAGTGGTTTGTTAGTTCCATGTGATGGACCTGGAGCCATTATTCCTGAATAGTTTTTTGATACGGACCTAACTGTTTCTGAGGCTCTTTTGAGAGAAGACTCTGTTATTTCGCCCGAATGAGCAAACCCTCTGGCTTCACCTGCAATTGCCCTTAAACCAAACCCCTTAGTGCTGTCGTAAGCAATATTTTTCATTCGTCCATCGTCAAACGAAAACGATTCTGATTTTGTTGTTTCAAGATACAATTCTCCGTCATCAGAATTTTTTAAAGTGTCTGATACAATAGATTGAGCTTTATTAAGATCAAAATCATTATCTTCGTAAAACAATTTATCAGTTATTTCTAATGGTGATTTATTTTCCATTTTGAGCCTTTTATTTGAAATTTTATATATATGACATGGTGATATAATTACTATTCTTCAAGATTAACACTAAAATATATGAATTTGTTAATTAAATAATAACTTAATCTAAAAAAAATAATTTATTTGGTTTTAGATCTAGCATTTTTCATAAAAAAGTTTTAAGTAATACATATACAAACGTATTTTAGAATCATTTTAAATTAATATAACTTCATTCTATTATTTTAGATATGATCTGATTAAAGCTTGAGGAGCATAAATAATGAAAATAACTTTCCATACTGTATTAAAAAGTTGGGAAAATATTTTAAATTATATTTTTTTAGTAGCGGGAACAATAATGTTTTTTTTATTAAATACAGCTGTTGCATCAGAACCAAAACCATGGCAAATGGATTTACAAGAACCTGCTGGAATAATTGCCACTAAAGCAACCGATCTTCACGACTTTCTTCTTGTTGTAATTACCTTAATTTCAGTTTTTGTGCTTGGTTTATTAGTTTATGTATGCATAAAATTTAGAGAAAAACCTAATGTAAAACCCTCGAAAACTTCCCATAATACACTGATTGAGATAATTTGGACTGTGGTTCCGGTATTGATTCTTGTTGTTATTGCTGTTCCTTCATTTAAGCTTCTTTATTTAACTGAAGCAGATAAACCAGTTGATATGGTTGTTAAGGTATCTGGAGCTCAATGGTATTGGAATTATGAATATCCAGATGAAGAAATCTCATTTGATTCATATATAATTGCAGAAAGTGACTTAAAGGATAATCAAAAAAGAATGTTGGATGTAGACAATCCACTAGTTGTCCCTGAGGGTACAAGAATAAAATTTCTTGTAACTGGAAATGACGTTATGCATTCATTTTTTGTTCCATCTTTAGCTCTTCAAGTTTATTCTATTGCTGGAAGAATTAATGAAATTTGGACAGAAGTTCCTGTAGGAAAGAAAAAGTACTATGGGCAATGTAATCAAATTTGTGGTGTTAATCACGCTTATATGCCAATAGTAATACAAGCTCTTCCTAAGAATGAATATGAAAAATGGCTAAAAGAAGCAAAAGTTAAATTTGCAAACAATCAAACAAATGAAAATAATAAAATCGCATTATTTGAAAAAGAATTTAAGGAGATAAAATAATGGCTTCACTGTCTCAAACCGCAAATACAGGTTCATCACATGATCATCATGGGGCTCCGTCAGGATTTGTAAAAAGATGGTTATATTCAACTAACCATAAAGACATTGGTACTATGTATATAATTTTTGCTATAGTTGCTGCTTTTATTGGAGGATCGATGTCAATTTATATGAGAATGGAGTTGATGAACCCAGGTGTGCAGTACATGGAAGATGGTCATATGTGGAACGTTTTCACAACTGCACATGGTTTGATAATGGTTTTCTTTGTTGTCATGCCAGGTTTAATTGGAGGTTTTGGTAACTGGTTTGTTCCTATAATGATTGGTGCTCCAGACATGGCCTTCCCAAGAATGAACAATATATCTTTTTGGCTTTTACCTCCAAGCTTTGTTTTGCTTTTATTATCAGCTGTAGTTGATGGCGGCGTTGGAGTTGGTTGGACCATATATCCTCCTCTTTCAAGTTCGGCAGGTTCTCCTGGCATGGGTATGGACCTTGCAATATTTTCTCTACATTTAGCGGGAGCATCTTCAATATTAGGTGCAGCAAACTTTATAACAACGATATTTAACATGAGAGCGCCTGGTATGACACTTCACAAAATGCCATTATTTGTGTGGTCTATGCTAGTTACAGTGTTTTTGTTATTATTAGCTATACCAGTTTTGGCTGGTGCAATTACAATGTTACTTACTGACAGAAATTTTGGAACAAGCTTCTTCATTCCAGAAGGTGGTGGTGACCCTATATTATTTCTTCATCTTTTTTGGTTTTTTGGACACCCTGAAGTTTACATAATGATTTTACCTGCATTTGGTATTGTAAGCCAAATCGTTTCAACATTCTCAAGAAAACCTGTTTTTGGTTATTTAGGAATGGCATATGCTATGGTTTCTATAGGTGTAATTGGTTTTGTAGTATGGGCACATCACATGTATACGGTTGGTTTGTCAGTAGATACCAGGGCATATTTTACGGCTGCCACAATGGTAATAGCTGTACCAACCGGCATTAAAATCTTTTCATGGATTGCAACGATGTGGGGTGGGTCTATAGTTTTTAGGATACCTATGTACTGGGCAATAGGTTTTATTTTTCTTTTTACTGTTGGTGGAGTAACAGGTGTGGTATTAGCCAATGCTGGATTAGACGTTGTCCTACATAACACATACTACGTTATTGCACATTTCCATTATGTACTTTCATTAGGAGCTGTATATGGCTTATTCGCAGCTTTTTATTATTGGTTTTCTAAAATGACTGGATATGAATACAGCGAAGGTTTAGCAAAGCTTCATTTTTGGGTTACATTTATAGGTGTGAACCTAACATTTTTTCCTATGCATTTTTTAGGTTTAGCAGGTATGCCAAGACGCTATGTTGATTATCCTGATGCATTTGCGGGATGGAATATGGTTGCATCAATTGGATCTTATATAGGAGCTTTAGGTGCTATAATCTTTTTAGTCGTTATAATCGAGGCTTTTGTAAAGAAACGAAAAGCTGTTAAAAACCCATGGGGTTCAACTGATAATACTTTAGAATGGACAGTTTCTTCACCACCTGCATTTCATACTTTTGCTGAAATACCAAAAGTAAAATAAGATAGGTTTTGAATTTAATATGCCATCAATAGTAGTTAACACTAAGGATATATTGCAAGAATCTAATAACTTAGGTTCACCTTATGATTATATTAATCTTATGAAACCTAGAGTTATGTCGTTAGTAGTTTTTACTGCTTTCGTTGGATATTATAATGCGGTTCCAGTTTTAGATAGTTCAATTAACCCGTTTCTAGCCTTAATAGGAATATTTGCTATCGCACTTGGAGCAGGTGCATCTGGGGTCTTAAACCAATGGTTTGATAAAGACATTGATGTATTAATGGATAGAACAAAAAACAGACCTATTCCATCTGGTAAGATTCAACCCTCTGAAGCTCTATCATTTGGAATTATTACGTCTATTTTATCAATAATAATATTAGGTTTATCTATAAATTGGTTAGCTGCTAGTTTACTTGCTTTTACAATATTTTTTTATGCAGTGGTTTATACTATTTGGCTTAAAAGATATACTGTTCAAAATATTGTGATAGGTGGTGCTGCTGGCGCATTTCCTCCAATTATTGGGCATATTTGTGCTACAGGTTCTATTGGGGTAGAAGCTTTGATCTTATTCCTTATAATATTTTTATGGACACCACCACATTTTTGGGCTCTGGCTTTAGTAAATAAATCAGATTATATAGCTGCTAAAATACCAATGCTACCAATTATTTATGGTGATATTACCACTCGAAAAAATATCTTTATTTATTCACTTTTACTCATGCCTTGTGCATACCTTCCTTGGATTTTAAATTACTCTGGTAACATTTATTTGATAGTTGTTACGTTACTTAATATTGAATTTATCAGGAGATCGATTTATGTTTTAATAGAACATAAAGATTCAGAAAAAGGTCTATTTGTGTACTCAATTTTTTATTTGAGTATTTTGTTTTCGAGTATTTGTGTTGATAAATTCGCAAGTAATTTTATGATAGGTTAGATATGAAATCTAATAAAAATGATGAATATATTAAAGCATTTTACGAAAATAGAAAATCTAAGAATTTTGCTATTTTAGGAATAATAATATTTATGGTTGTTCTTTTCTTTTTTATTACAATTTTAAGAATGGATGTCACTGCATAAATGTCTTTAAACTTATCAAAAAAAAATAATAATTCTTTAAAGTGGGTATTACTAATTGTTTTTTTTATGCTTGGTTTATCTTTTGCCTCTGTTCCATTGTATGATTTGTTCTGTAGAGTTACTGGATATGCAGGAACGGTTCAGAGAGCTTCACTAGCTCCAGGATCAAATGGTCAATACAAAAACATTCAAATAAGATTTGATTCAAATATATCACAAGAACTTAATTGGGAGTTTAAGGCACCTAAACAAGAAATAATTGTTCAGCCTGGCATACAACAAGTTATTTACTATACAGCAAAAAATTTGTCTGACAAACCAACAACAGGTACAGCAGTATTTAATGTATCTCCTCCAAAAGCTGGAAGTATTTTTATGAAAGTTGATTGTTTTTGTTTTGTAAAACAAACACTCCAGCCAGGGGAAAAGGTTAAAATGCCTGTGTCATTTTATGTTGACCCAAGTATAAATGATGATGAAAACACAAAAAACTTGGAAGAGATAACTTTGTCGTATACATTTTTT
This sequence comes from uncultured SAR116 cluster alpha proteobacterium, assembly GCA_902543145.1. Classification (GTDB taxonomy): domain Bacteria; phylum Pseudomonadota; class Alphaproteobacteria; order Puniceispirillales; family Marisalimonadaceae; genus Marisalimonas. The sequence goes on from CACBXG010000005.1 coordinate 66,323, forward strand.
AATGCTGAAACATAGTTTATAAGTTAAAAACTTTTTGGATTAAGTTGAGTGAGGATACATAAAGGTTAATTAGGGAGAATGTAATGAGCGGCGAACAAAAACATCAATATCACTTAGTTGAACCAAGTCCTTGGCCTGCCTTAGGATCTGCTGCTGGCTTTACCCTTTTTCTTGGGCTTACATTATACATGCATGAATATCCATTTTCATTATGGGTGTTAGGTGCAGGTTTGTTTATGGTGTTAGCAACCATGTTTTATTGGTGGAGAGACATTGTAAGAGAAGCTGAATATCAAGGTCATCACACACCTATAGTCCAAATTGGTATGAGATATGGCATGATATTTTTTATTTGTTCTGAGGTTATGTTTTTTTTGGCTTTTTTTTGGGCCTTTTTTGATTCAAGTTTATATCCTGATACTGGTGTGTGGCCTCCAGAAGGTATTGTAGCTTTAGACCCATTTGATCTACCTTTAATTAATACACTAATATTATTATTATCTGGTTGTACAGTTACCTGGTCTCATCACGCTCTTCAGCATGATAATAGAAAAGATTTTATAACAGGTCTTGTTTTAACTATAATTTTAGGTGCAATATTCACAGCGGTTCAAGCATATGAATATCAACACGCCACTTTTGCGTTTACTGATGGGATTTATGCTTCAACTTTTTATATGGCTACTGGTTTCCACGGATTTCATGTATTAGTTGGAACAATATTTTTAACAGTTTGCTTATTTAGAGGTCTTAAAGGTCATTTTACTGCTGATCATCACTTTGGGTTTGAAGCAGCAGCTTGGTATTGGCATTTTGTTGATGTTGTTTGGTTATTTTTATTTGTTTGTATATATTGGTGGGGTGGTTGATAGGTATTTATAATACTTATTAAAAAAAAGGTTTATATACTAATAATGAAAATACAATTTAAGCCAATGTTATGGCCATCAATATTTTCTATATTAATTTTTGCTATTTTAATTAGTTTTGGTACTTGGCAAGTTAAAAGACTATTTTGGAAAGAAGCTCTTATTGAAAATTATCTTACGCAAAGTCAATCTAAACCAATAACTGATCCTGCTGAATTAGAGAAGTCTTCAATTAATGAATTTAAGTCTATTGGTATTTTAGGTCGTTTTATGCACAGTAATGAAATTTATATTACAGGTAAAACTTACGAAGGTAACGCAGGATTTCATGTGATTACTCCATTTATAATGCAAAATAACAAAATCGTTCTTATTAATAGAGGTTGGGTATCAGAGAGTTATAAAAATCCTGACAAAAGGAAGTTTAGTCTTACCAAAGGCTTAGTAAAATTAAATGGAATTATAAGATATCCACAAAAGAAAGGTTATTTTGTTCCAGAAAATGACGGAGAAAATGGTTTTTGGTTTACAATTATACCTAATGAGATTTTTGACTTTATAAATATTATCTCAAACAAAACAATTAATGATTATTATATTGACACTCTGCGTGTTGGTGAAAAGCTGACACTGCCTATTGGAGTAGATGGTGAACCTAAATTTCGCAATCAACATTTATCATATGCAATAACTTGGTATGGATTAGCTTTATCTCTTCTATTTGTGTACTTTTCATATCATGTGTCATCTGGAAGATTAATATTTAAAAAAAATAAACGAAATGGATGATTATATTAAATATTCAAGTACAAGAGGCGGAGATGATTCTCTTTCATATGAAGAGGTTCTTTTATCTGGCTTAGCGAGAGATGGTGGTTTATTTATGCCAGAAAAATGGCCAAGTTTTAGTCATGTTGACTTAAAAAACATGAAAGAACTTAGTTATTCAAAGTTAGCTTCTAAAATTTTAAAACCCTTTATACAACCTTTTTTGGATGAGGATGATATTTCAAATATATGTGAAGCTACTTATTCAACATTTGGTAATGAAGTAGCTCCTTTAAAAGAGCTTAAGGAAAACACATACATTCTTGAGCTTTTTCATGGTCCAACACTAGCATTTAAAGATTATGCTATGCAATTTTTGTCCAGAGCATTTAATATAGCGCTTGAAAAAAAGAATAAAAGAGCTGTAATTTTGGGAGCGACTAGCGGTGATACTGGTTCTGCTGCTTTAGAAGCATTTAAGGGGAAAGATAATATCGATATTTTTATACTTTTCCCGCACAAAAGGGTTTCAGAAGTTCAACAAAAACAAATGACTTGGATAAATGAAGACGGAGCTCATGCCCTATCTGTGAAAACTGATTTTGATGGATGTCAAGCAATCGTTAAAGATTGTTTTGAAGATTTAAATTTTAAAGATCGTACATCACTCTCAGCTATAAATTCAATAAACTGGGTAAGACTATTACCTCAAATAGTTTATTATTTCTACTCAGCGCTTAAAGTAGGATCTCCAGAAAAAGAGGTTATTTTTTCAGTGCCTACAGGTAATTTTGGAAATATTTTAGCAGGATGGATGGCAAAAAAAATGGGACTTCCTATTTCTAGATTGATATGTGGTTCAAATCAAAATGACATTCTTACTAGATTTTTTGAAAGTGGTATTATGAAACGAAAAAATGTTTCTCCTTCTTATAGCCCAAGCATGGATATTCAAGTTTCTAGCAATTTTGAGAGATTATTATTCGAAATAAATGATAGGGACACAAATTTAGTCAAAAAGCAAATGAATGACTTTAAAGTTGATGGAAACTTTCAAATTAATCAATACCAACTCAACAAAATTAATAATTTATTTTCTGGTTTTAAGATTAGTGATTTAGATACTCTTAATATAATTAAAAAGACATATATTGATTATAAATATATTCTTGATCCTCATAGTGCTATAGGTTTCGGCGCTACACAAAAAGCAATTGAACAAAAAATTATTTCTAATGATTCTCCAATAATTTCTCTTGCTTGTGCACACCCTGCAAAATTTCCACAAGTTATAAAAAAAAGTATTGGTATAATACCTGAGTTTCCTTTGCATTTAGATCAAATTATGAGTCGAAAAGAATACTTCAAAACAATTGATCCTAGTTTAAAAGATGTTCAAGAATATATTATAGAATCTATGAGAATGTTATGAGTGTAGAATTTAAAACTCTTGATAATGGTATAACAATTATTAATGATCAAATTGATGTTGAAAGCGCATCTATTGGAGTTTGGATAGGCGCAGGCAGTTCTAACGAAAATAATAATGAATGTGGAATTGCCCATATGTTAGAACATATGGCTTTTAAAGGAACCAAAAATAGAAATGCCGAAACAATAGCACGAGAGATTGAAGATGTTGGAGGTGATATCAATGCTTACACTAGTAAAGAGGTAACGGCTTATTTTCTTAAAGTATTGAAAGAAAATGCTGAGTTAGGAGTTGACATACTCTCAGACATTATAAAAAACTCGACTTTCCCTAAAGATGAAATTGAGAGAGAAAGAGGAGTTATAATTTCTGAGATAGGACAATCTTATGATGCTCCAGACGATAGAGTATTTGAAAATTTTACTAAAACTGCTTTTAAAAATCAACCAATGGGAAGACCCATTCTTGGCACTAAAGAAACTGTTAGTAGTTTTAAACAATCTGATTTAAAATTCTTTCTAGATTCAAATTATACCCCAGAAAACATGGTAGTCTCTATGTCTGGAAACTTAAATAAGGATCAGTTATTTAAAATCGTTGAAGAAAAATTTTCAGAAATCAAAAAAGGTAATAAACCTAAAAAAGTCAATTCTGAATGGACAACAGGATTTATTGCAGAAGATAGAGACTTAGAACAAACACAGTTAGTATTTGGTATTGAAGGTCTAAAAAACATAGATATTGACCGTTTTTCTCTCAGAGCGCTATCAATTATACTAGGTGGTGGAATGTCTTCGAGATTGTTTCAAGAGATAAGAGAAAAAAGAGGTTTATGTTATTCCATTTTTAGTTTTACACAGATGCAAAATTCTTCTGGCGTATTTGGTTTTTATGCTGGAACTTCACCTAACGATGTTGATCAATTACTTGAAGCAAGTTTAATAGAATGGAAAAAAATAAAAAAATTCATATCTTCTGAAGAGCTTGATAGAGCAAAATCACAAATGAAATCTGGTTTTATAATGGGTCAAGAGAGTAACAGTTCAAGGTCAGAGTATTTTGCAAAAAATATGATTAGTTTTAGAAAATTGATAGAAACTAAAGAGGTTATTAGAAATATAGAAAATATATCTATTTCTTCTATTTATGATTTATGTGAAAAGTTGTTAAATTCTGCTAAACCAGTTTTATCTGTTATAGGACCAAACGCCAATTCCTTAAAAAAATTAGAAATTTCAACAATACTAAATTAAAATAGCCACTAGGCATTTCCTGAATATGAGACCAACTTACTTGGATCTACACCCATGTTTTTTAAACATTTTTTCCATAACGAAAATTCCGAGTGATTATGAAATATCAGATCTTTATTTGAGTTAGTTATAATCCAAGAATTTTCTAGTATTTCATTGTCAAGTTGTCCTTGATCCCACACTGCACATCCCAAGAAAATTTTTGCATATTCTGGTGGTTTATCTTTTGAAATATCAATTAAGATTTCTTCTGAACTTGTAATCATTACACCATCTAAAATATTTTCAGATGTTTTATATTTTTTTTCATTAGAATGTATAATAAAACCTTGATTTAGATGGACAGGACCCCCAAAAAAAGTAGGGCTTGGTTTAATATTAGTGATAGAATTAATTTTCATTTTTTTTAAAAACTGGGATGTGTCAAAATTGTATAGAGGTTTATTTAGGATTAAACCCATTGTGGCATTTTTAGAATGTTCACAAATCAAAATCACAGAATCCTGAAATCTTATGTCTTCAAGTCCCGGAGAGGCAATTAACAGTTTACCTAACAATTCTTGATCCATGAATGTAATTCCAATATATTACTGACAATTCTTATAATAAACAAAAAGAAATAATGCACAATAAACTAGTACATTTTAAATGCTATAAAGTTTTAATTTTGTTGTTATTTTTAACTTTAATTAGCTTGACTAATATAAGCAAATCTAACTCTAACATCTTAGTTTCTAATCAAAATACTATAACTAACGAAAATTATGATTTTGTTAAATTTGATATTTTATTTGGTAAAATATTTGAAACCACACCAACAAAAATTCTTATAGGTTTACAAGTAAACCTCTTACCAGAATGGAAAATATATTGGAGAAATCCAGGTGATGCAGGACTGCCTCCAGAAATCAAATGGGAAATAGGAAATAATATTAAATCAATGAATTTACTATTTCCAAACCCTAAAAGATTTAAGTTTTTCGGTATTGAGACATTTGGTTACGAAAATGAAGTAATTTTTCCAATAGTTATAGAACGGTTAAACAAAAACAGAAAGATATCAGGGCCACTTCAATTTGAGGCACAAGTATGTGCTGAAATATGTGTTCCAGTAAGTTTTAATTATGATTTAAGTAAATTAACTAAACATCACGAAGACAATTCTAAATTAAAAGACATACTTAGATTTAAAAATAAGGTACCTAAGTTTCTAGGAAGTAAAGATTTAGAACTTTTCTCATTCGTTCAATCTGATGATAAACTAAGATTATCATTTATAAATAAATTAAATATAAGCCCTTATGATATAATTATAGAAGATAATAAAGAATTCATTTTTGAGAAACCTAGATATTCAAAAAATGGTGAACTTTTAAATCTAACTATTAATTTTAAGGAAAAAAAAGACTATGAATTTGAATTTTTAAAATTAACTTTTCTAAGTAATAACATAAGTTATGAGAAAATTATAACTAAACAGTCAAATTTACCGAATAAAAATTTATTAAAATTTAATGAAAATAAAATTTCAATTGGTTTTGAAATTTTCATAATCGCTTTAATTGGGGGATTTATTTTAAATTTTATGCCCTGTGTTCTCCCTGTATTATCTTTGAAAATGATTCAATTAGTAAATCTAAGAACGGAAAACAAAGTAATATTTAGAAAGAAAATATCATTTAATATATTGGGTATATTAACATCTTTTTTATTGCTAGCTTTTGTTACTTACATTGTTAAGTCTGCGGGTGAACTTGTTGGGTGGGGTGTGCAATTTCAAAATCCATATTTTCTAATTTTTATGATTTTACTAACAGCTTTTTTTGGTTTTAATCTCTTAGGGTTATTTAATTTTTTCTTACCTCCAAAAGTTTTAAATATTCTATCATATAGGGGGGAGGGTTTTGTAGGCGATTTCATTACTGGAATTACATTAACTTTATTAGCTACTCCATGTACAGCGCCATTAGTGGGTACTGCAGTTGGTTTTGCCTTATCTGGAGGTACTGTCGAAATTTTTTCTATTCTTTTAATTATGGGTCTAGGTTTGTCATTACCCCTAATTCTAATAATGTTATTTCCAAAAATTATATCAATTATTCCAAAGCCTGGTAAATGGTTAGTAACTTTTAAAAAAATTATGGCTATTTTCCTTCTACTTACTTCGTTATGGTTAATAAATATATTAATGAAATTAGAGACAAAAATTGAAACTAATTTAAATAATTATTCTAATTTAGAGATAGTTAATTGGGATATAAACAAAAATATTTCATTACCAAATCAGTTGGCAGCAAAAGGTGAAATAGTATTTGTCGATATAACCGCAGATTGGTGTATAACATGTCAGGTGAATAAAGCTTTGGTACTTGAAACTAAACAAGTATCAGAAATTTTTAAAAGAAATAATGTAAAAGTTCTAACCTTAGATTGGACTAAACCGAACAAAAATATTAAAAAATTCTTAACTAAAAAACAACGTTATGGAATACCGTACAATGAAATTTATGGTCCATTATTGTCAAATGGAAAAATTCTGTCTGAATTACTGACTATTAAAGAAATTCAGAAATATATCAAATTAGCAAAATAATTTTATTTTAAAACCTAGTGATATAGTTTAAGTATAATTTAAATAAATATAAGGAGTTTGCATGTCAGCTAATATAGGTAATAATTTCCCCTCTGGAATATTTCTTATAAAAGATAGTGAGGGAGTAAAAGAAGTCAAAACTGATGATTATTTTAAATCGAATAAAGTTGTTTTGTTTGCTTTACCTGGAGCTTTTACACCGACATGCTCTGCTAAACATTTGCCAGGTTATATAAAATATTATCAAGATATTAAAGATAAAGGTGTAGATATGATTGCATGTATGGCAGTGAATGATCCACATGTAATGCGTGCGTGGGGTTTAGCAAATGAAGTTGAAGGAAAAATTGACATGTTATCTGATTCTGATTGTTCAGTTTCACAGTCTCTTAATTTAGATATGAATTTCGGTAGAATAATGGGGCATAGATCAAGAAGATTTGCCATGATAGTTGATGATAATGTAATCAGAAAGTCATTTGTAGAAGAAGTTGGAGCATTTGAGGTTTCAACTGCAGAAAATATTTTAAAAAATCTATAGTATTTTATTATTTCTCATTCATTGCATTTACAGCCAATTTATCTGCAATTTCATTGTAATGGTTTCCAGAATGTCCTTTAACCCAAAACCATTCTACATTATGAAAGCTCACATTTTCATCTAGTTCAATCCAAAGCTCTTTATTGGAGACCTTTTTTTTATTAGCAGTTTTCCATCCATTCCTTTTCCAATTAATAATCCATTCTGTTATTCCATTTTTAACATATTGTGAATCTGTATATAATTTTATTTTACTTGGTTGTTTTATTGCTTTTAAAGCCTCAATTGTTGCCTTAAGTTCCATTCTATTATTTGTAGTTAATTTTTCTGATCCAGATAAATGTGTTTCATTATCCTGATAAAGTAAAACAGCTCCCCATCCACCTTTTCCAGGGTTTCCAGAGCATGCACCATCTGTAAAAATAGTAATTTCTTTTTTCATGATTAATTTTCTACATATTTAATATTTTTAACTAATTTCTTAAAATATTTGTGTTTTGTTATGTATTCTTCTGGATTTTTGAGAACAACATTAGCTTCAATAGGTGTGTTTACCCAATCAAATAATCTTGTTAATAAAAAACGTAGTGAAGCAGCTTGACACAATAGTGGTAAAAAGAATTCTTCATCTTTACTTAATTTCCTTTTAGAGTTGTATCCTTTTAATAGAGCTTGATATTTTTTATTTTGAAAATTGTATTGCTTATCAAAACACCAAGCATTAATAGCAATCGCCAAATCATATGCAAGTATATCAGTACATGAAAAATAAAAATCAATTACTCCCGTAATTTTGTCATTAATAAAAAAAATATTATCAGGAAAAAAGTCTCCATGAATAAAACCTTTTGGTAAGTCATATGGCCAAAATTTAGAAACAAAATCAAAGGAATTTTGTATATCTTTCATTAATTCAGGTTGAAGTTTATCTAATACGTTAACTGGTATGGAATTATTACAATTTTTAATTAATGTCTGCCATCCCTTTATAGAAAGAGAGTTATCTCTTTGAAGTTCAAAATCTTTACTAGAGAGGTGCATAAGCCCCATACTGGAACCGACTTGATTACAATCATCAATAGTTACGTTATTTTTGGATTTTCCTTCAAGAAAATTAACAACAATTGTTGGTTTTCCTTTTAATTTTTGAAGAAATTTATTATTTTTATCACGTATTGGTTCAGGACAACAATAACCATTTTTGTTTAAATGAAGCATAATTTTAATAAAAAAAGGAATGTCCTTAATATCTACTCTTTTTTCAAAAACAGTGAGTATATAATTACCATTAGATGTTTTTAATTGAAAGTTACTGTTTTCTATTCCTTCTGTAATACCAGAAAATGAAATTAACTTACCAATATCGTATAGCTCTAAAAAATCTATTATATGACCTTCATTTAAATTTGTATAGACTGCCAACTCTAAATCCTAAAACTTATCGTAAAATTTTTGGTAAATTAAATTTAACATCTTCTTTTGTCACTTCATGATCTATCAAATTAACTTCAAAATCTTTTTTAAGTTTAGATATTAATACTTGTACTAGGGTCTCAGGTGCTGATGCACCAGCAGTTAAACCAATATTAGGAGATTTTAAGGGATCAAATTTTTTTAAAAACAAATCAAGTTTATTCTCGTTGGGTATTAAAATAGCTTTTTTTACACCGTGAGATAACGCAACTTCTACAAGACGAACAGAATTAGAGGAATTTTCAGCTCCTATAACTAAAATACAATCACATATTTTTGACATTGATTTTACTGCCATTTGTCTATTTGTAGTTGCATAACAAATATCTTCAGAACTCGGACCTTTAATATTTGGAAATCTAGATTTTAAAATACTTAAAATTTTACTTGTATCATCTATGGACAATGTCGTTTGGGTAGCAAAAGCTAAATTGTCTGGATTATCTATTTTAACTTTATAAGCATCTTCTTCTGTTTCGATCAGAGTAATATTATTTTTTGGAACTTGTCCCATAGTTCCAATTACTTCTACATGGTCTTTATGTCCAATTAATAAAACGTGTCTTCCTAAATTATAATGACGAATTGTTTCATTATGAACTTTAGTTACTAATGGACAAGTCGCATCTATAGAAATCATTTTCCTTTGTTTTGCCTCATACATGACTGATTTAGCAACACCATGTGCTGAAAAGATAATCGGACGATTAGTTGGTGCCTCATTAACTTCATCAACAAACACAGCGCCTATTCTAGCTAAAGAATTAACAACATCTTTATTATGAACTATTTCATGTCTAACATAGACTGGAGATCCAAATCTTTTAATAGACTCTTCTACAATTTTTACAGCTCTATCAACACCTGCACAAAAACCTCTTGGTGATGCAAGATATAAATTAATTTTTTGTTTCTTCATAATTTAGTTTTGATGTATTACAATCAATACGTCAATAAAGATTAGCCAAGTTACAAAATTTTTTACATTTTTAGGATATTATGTATGATTCGAGTTTTTATTATAATTTCATTTTTATTTTTTAATGGTTGCTCAACTTTTAAAAAAGATGTTGTTGAATGTCCCAAATTGATTGCACCTAAAAAAGCTGCTGAAATAGTTGTTAATTCAGAAAGCAACTCATCGGTTTATTTAGGATTTAGAGGTGTACAGAAGTTTTGCTACAAAAATGGCAATGATATTCAAATGGAGCTCTCTGTTAATATACGAGCAATTAGAAATGAAACAACAAAGGAAGATTATGTTCCTGTCAATATTAGTGTAGTATCAGTAGATTTTAATAAAAAAGAATTTGATAGAGATGAATTTAACTATTCTCAATTTTTGTTAAAAGGTAGTAAAATAGTAGATAGAGCTACAACATTTGAATTGAAAGTTCCTGCTGGAGGACAAGTTTTGCTAGGAATAAAGTAGTCATTTTATAATAGAGGATTTAATCTCATTTGAAGATTTAGAAATTAGATTAATGTTTTCTTTATTATCCAATTTTTGTTTAATATAAATTTTAGATGATTCTATTACGATACTGCTAGTAATTTCTTTAATTTTTTTTATAGCCTCAGATTCTAACGATAAAATTTTTTGTCTGGCTTGTTCTTCTTTTCTTTTAATCATTTCAAGCGATTTTAAATTTGCTTCTTCTTGAATTTTTTTAGCAGTTTCCTTTGCGTTTTTAATTAGATTTTCAGCTTCGTCAGAAACATTTTTTTGATTTTGTAAAGCAAGCCTCAGTTCTTCCAAAGCTTCTTCTTTAAGTGATTTAGCTTCATTAAGTTCTTTTTCAATTAATGATGATCTCTCATCTAGTAAAGAAAGTATAGCTTTCTTACTTTTTTTCCAAACTAACACAAAAAATAATAAAAACGCAATTGCAACCCATGCTGTCTCATCAAAGTACATTCTATTTCTCCACTAATACATCTTTTGATGCTGTATTAATTGCTTTCTTGCCATCAACTTTATCGTATTTGAGATCAGTTAAGTTTTGAATGACTTTTGCAGTGAGTTCTTCAGCGTTATTTATGACTTCCTTTATAACTAATTTTTGTGTTTCCATTATTTGTTTCTCAGCATTAACTAATTTTTCATTTAATTTTTGATTTATATCTTTTTCTTTTTTTTCGATATTTTGTTTTGATTCAGCAAGAGCTTGATTCACAATTAATTGTGATCTTGATTTTATTTCTGTCTGAGAATTAATAATATTTTCCTTTATTTTTTCAGTCTCTTGACTTGAAGTTTTAGCTTTTACTAAGTCATTTTGGATATTAGTTTCCCTGTTATTTAAAATTGATTTTATATTTGGAGTTACCAGATATTTCATCAAGATATAACCTATAATTAGTGATAAAACAGACCAAAAAACAAGAGATGGATATGTATTAAAATCTAATTGTGGCAGTCCAGCTTTACCCTCATTAGCTTGAGCAACATAAGAAGTGCTTGTAAAGAGTATTAAAACTAAGATAATTTTACGATAATATGACATTTCTTATTCTTATTTTAGTAAAAATCTGCCTATAGTTAAATTACTATAGGCAAGATTAAATTTTTATTAGAATGTGAATAATAATAATAACGCAATAACTAATGCAAAAAGTGCAACAGCTTCTGTTAGAGCAAATCCTAAAATAGCTATTCCAAAAACTTCATTTTTTGCTGCTGGGTTTCTTCCAACAGCTGTAACTAATGAAGCAAAAATATTACCAATTCCAACTCCAACTCCAGCTAGAGCTATAACGGCTAATCCAGCTCCTATTAATTTTGCGGCATCCATTTCCATATTTTTTCCTTTCTTGAGTAATTTTAAATTTAGTAATGAATTAGTGTAAATGTATTGCATCATGAAGGTACATACATGTTAAAATACTGAAAACATAGGCTTGAAGTGCGGCTACTAAAAATTCCAGTCCAGTTAGACCAATAACTGCCAAAAGAGGTAATACGGCACCTGCTTTTAAAACGCCACCTGCTGATCCCATCATAATTATGAGTCCAGCAAATACCTTCATCATTGTGTGTCCGGCTAACATATTAGCAAATAATCTGACAGATAAGCTAATCGGACGGATAAAGTAAGAAATAATTTCAATTGGTATCAATAGAGGTGCTAGGCCAATTGGAACTCCAGATGGGAAAAAGTATGTAAAAAATTTAAAGCCATGTTTTAAAATTGCAATAATTGTAACTCCTAAGAATATAATTGCAGCCAATGTAAAAGTAACTGCTATTTGTGAGGTGAAAGTGTAACTGTAGGGTATCATTCCAAGCAGATTTCCAAATAAAATAAACATAAATAAAGTGAAAATAAATGGAAAGTAAGCTTGACTACCTTTGCCTGCATTTTCTTTAACCATATTTGCAACAAACTCATATGACATTTCTACTAAGGATTGAAATCTTCCAGGTATAAGTGCTTGCTTTCTTGATCCAAAATATAAAAAACAAACTGACCCAAGAATAGACAACATCATGAATAGAGAAGCGTTAGTGAATGATACATCGATACCCATAAAGTTGAGTTCGTATAAAGTTTTAATTGTAAATTGTTCAACAGGTGAATTCATATTATTTTTCTTTTTCGTTAAAAAATCCCATTTTCAAACCTTTGCCAGTCAAAACTCTCCAAAGGTTATATATCCCAGCAACACCACCTAATAAAAAAAATACTAATAGAAATAATGGAGTTGTATTAAACCACTGATCTATTGTCCATCCTAAGCCCGCACCAATTAGCAAACCTGCGAGTAATTCTGTTCCAACTCTATAGTAAATATTAAGCGAATCTGTATCTTTAAATGTTTTTTTATAATCCTTCTTAGCTAGTGCAACATCTATTCTTTTTGATAAATTTTTTTCTTTATTTAACGTGCTCATACTATACTTTCAAATGATAACTATAAGCGTGCTTAAATTATTTTGAGCTAACAAATAAGTCAAGAGTTTACTTCAAAAACTTTAATTAGGCTATATCCTTTATTTTATTTGCTTGTTCTAAATCAACAGAAACTAGTCTACTTATGCCTTTTTGTTCCATAGTAACACCAAAAAGCCTGTTCATTTTAGCCATAGTCAATCTGTGGTGTGTCACAACTAAAAAATAGGTTTCTGTTTCATCTACTATTTTATCTAATAAGTTACAGAATCTGTTAACATTACTATCATCCAACGCAGCATCTACCTCATCTAAAATACATATTGGAGCAGGATTGCATAAGAAAACAGAAAAAATGAGAGATATGGCTGTTAAAGCTTGTTCTCCACCTGACAACAAGGAAAGTAATTGCATTTTTTTTCCAGGTGGACTTGCTAATATTTCCAACCCAGCTTTAAGAGGATCATCATCTCCAACTAATTTTAATTCAGCGTCTCCACCTCCAAAAAGCTCTTTAAAAAGATTCTTAAAGTTTTTATTTACGAGCTCAAAACTATCTTTAAGACGTTGTCTGCCTTCTTTATTTAATTCAAAAATTCCACTTTTTAGTTTTTCAATTGCTAATTCTAAGTCAACTCTTTCCTTAGACATCAATTCAATTTTTTGTCTCATTTCGTTCATTTCTTCTTCAGCACGTAAATTTACAGCGCCTAATGATTCTCTTTCATTTAATAATCTTTGAACTGTTTTTTCTAAAGTTTCGATTGATGTATTTAATTCTTCGTTGTCACTTAAATTTACAATTTCTTTTAGTTGCTTCGACTTTACCCTGAGTTTCTCATAAACTCTATCCTCTATATTTTCTATTTTTGTGCTAGCTAAATTAAGTGCGGCTTCTACTTTTATCATATCTTCTCGAAAAGATGCTAAATTTTGTTCTGACGATTTTTCTAATTTTTCTGCTTCATTATGTAATGTTTCCGTTTGTACTAACTTATCTGCAGCAAGGTTTCTTTTTCGTTCAGCTGTTTCAATCTTGATATTTAATTCATTTGCTTTTTCCACAAAATTATCTGGTAGCTTCTCAAGTCTTGATTTATCTTCTTTCAAGTTATTTAGTCTTTCTTTTAAAGATTTAATTCTTGTTTCTGCCTCGTCCTTTCTGTTTTCCCAATCATTTTTTTGATTGTTAATTTGCATTAGGTTTCTTTGTTGATAACTTTCCTGATTTCTAATTTGTTGCTCTGCAGCCATTGCATCTGTCAATTCATTTCTACACTGATCAGCTGCATTTCTGATTTTTAATTCATCTGCTAGTAAAGTTGGCAAGTTTACTGATTTTTTAGATAGTGTTTCTAAATCTACTAACTCTTTTTGAGATGTATCTAAAATATTTTGATGTTCTTTTAATAAGATATTACTTGAATTTATCTTTGAATCTAAACTTGAAATTGATAATTTTGTGTCATTTAATTCATTATTCAGTGAGTTTATTTTAGATTCTATTTCCTTCGTTATTCCAAAAAATTTCTTTAATTCCAACTCATTTTGATTAATTTTATTTACAATTGTAACTTCTTCTTTTTCTTTAGATGGTAATTCATCTTGTAAATTTCTTAATTTTGTAATTTGTTGTAATCTTTCTGAATAACTATTTTGAACACCTAAAGGTTGAACATATCCATCCCATCTCCACAAGCCTCCTTTTAAAGTTGTCAAAGCCTGTCCAAAAGATAATTCTTTTTGAAGTTTAAGAGCAGTTTTTTCATTTTCTACGATTCCTATACCGATTAATGCAATATCTAGAATTGAATTCTTTTTAATTTTTGAGATTATAGGAGTAGCACCTTTGGGTAACTTTTCTTCAAATTTAGCTGTAATTTCTTTCCAGTAAGAAATGTTCTGTTCGTCTGAATTGTCTGATTTTACAGGAGCTAATATTGTTTCACCTAATACCGATCCAATTGCATCTTGAAGGTTCCCTATATCATCTATTGTTGCTTCTAGAGTGTTGTTTTTAAATTCATCATAGCCTAATAGCGAAGATGAAGAATGTAAATCAGCTCTCATTACATTGAGATCATAATCTATTTTACCCTTCTTTTCTTTTAGGTTTATATTTAAATTCTCTTTAGTTTCTAATTGTTTTTTTATTAATTCTAGCTTGTTGCTTTCTTCATTAATTAACTTTTCAATATTAACCCTTTTCTTGTTGTGCTCATCGATTAACTTTTTATCTTCAGTAACATTGAACTGTGATTTTTGATCTTCTGAATTTTTTATTTTTTCTTTTATATTATTAATTCGATTTTCCAGATCTGATTTGTCAGATTTTATTGAAAAAATTTCGGAATTAATAGATGAAAGTTTTGCATCTGCATTTTCAGATTTTATTTTAAGTTCATTTACTTTTCTTGCAGCATCATTTTTCTTAGTTGTAAAATCTTTTGTATCTAATAGTAGCTTTTCTTTTTCCAAAAGAAGATTTGAAATTGTTTTATTTGCATCATCTTTTATTTCAATTTCTCTTCTAATGTCAGTTTCTATTTGTGAAATTTGGTTTAAAACATTATTCAACGTAATTTTTGAAGTTGCTTCTTCTTCTTCCAATCTTATTTTTGAAATATTTAATGATTGTAAAGTAGCAGCTTTTTCTGCTTCAATTGTTCTTAGCTCGGGTAACTTATTAAAAATTTCTAGCTTTGATTTTGTATTTTTAGATAAGTTTATTTGAGCTTCTTCAACTTGATTTTTTGATTTCTTAAATGTTACTTCTAGGTCATTAAATTCCTGTTCAGCTTTGTTAAGTAGTGACAAGAAAAGCGAAGCTTCTGCTTTTCTTAATCTATCTCCTACTGATCTATAACGAGCTGCCTTTCTACCTTGTTTTTCTAGTTCTATTAGTTGTTCATTGTATGTATTCTCTATATCTAACAACCTACTTAAGTTATCAGTAGCTCCGTTTAATTTTAATTCTGCTTCATGTTTCCTGTTATGTAACCCTTTAATGTTTGCAGCTTCTTCAAGAATTACTCTTCTCTCTTCAAGGCTAGATTCAATTATTTGTGAAATCCTACCTTGACTTACAATTCCTGATGATCGAGCCCCACTAGCGCTATCTGCAAAAATTAACTGCACATCTCTAGCTCTAACTTGTTTAGAATTAATTCTATAAGTCGAACCTTTTTCTCTTTCAATTTTTCTTGAAATTTCAATCTCATCAAATTGATTAAAATTTGTAGGAGCTTTTTTTTCAGTATTATCTAATTTAATTGTAACTTCTGCGAAATTTCTTGCTGGACGTTCATTGGATCCAGAAAAAATTACATCATCCATACCTTCGCCACGCATTTGTCTTGCTGAGTTTTCACCCATCACCCATTTCATAGCTTCTACAATGTTTGATTTTCCACAGCCATTTGGACCTACTATCCCAGTAAGGCCTTCATTGAGATCTATTTCTGTTGGTTCTAAAAAAGATTTAAATCCAGAAATTCTTATTGATTTGAATTTCATATGTTTTCCAATTATGCCTTAAGACTTTTTTGCGTTAATTGACTTCAAAAGTTCTTTTTCAAAGTCTTTGAAAGATAGAGCTCCAGAAATTTTATATTTATCATTTACAATGAAAGTTGGAGTAGAATTTATATCAAAGTTTTTAGACTCTTTTTCCATTTTTGTAACGATTTCCTGCATAAGTGGAATGTTTTGAGAAATATCATTAAATTTTTTTGATGATATACCAAATAATTTGGCGATTGATTGTAATTCATTCAAAGGATTTTTTGAATACGCCCATTGTTTCTGCTTTTTTAATAAAATGCTAACAGCTTCTAAGTATCCATCCTTTGTAGGTATTGATCTAGCTAATGTAGCTGCTATAACGGCAAGTCTGTCAAGAGGATAATCGACAAATTCTAATTGTACCTTACCTGTGTCAATATATTTTTTTTTGAGTTCAGGTAGTGTTTTTATATGAAAGTTTGAACAGTGACCACAAGTTAATGAAAAGAATTCTTTTATTTTAATGGGGGCATCATTAGATCCCAAAAATTGTTTCCGCATTGACTCGTTTAATGAGTTTTGATTTGAAAAACTTTTATTTGAAAACAAGAAAAAGGCACCAATACATAGTAAAAAATTTCTTCTATTTAAAAACATATTTTCCCCAAACCTTTTTGCTCATTTAAAATTCCAATTAATAATATTCTTATATACTAAGATCAACTTACAATGTACAAGATTTTATAAAATGTAACTATTTTTTTCTAGAAATCTCAAATTCTTGCATCGCTAATTTCAGTTCGCTATCTGGAAGTATATTAGACTCCAAATTTTCTAAAGTATTTTCCAAAGCATGTTTAATAGGTTCTTTTTTAATTTCAAAGTTCTTCTGAATATCAGCTTGAATAATTTTTATTTTTGATATTGCTTTAAACCCGAATCGAGCATTAATTTGATCTAATAGAAGTGGAATAGCATATTGAACTTCCAGTCCAAAACCATTTTGGACTTTGATTGTTATTTGGCCATCCATATTTTTTTTTCTACCAAATTTTATTTTATATGGAATTGTTATATCTGCATATTTACCTGCAATATGTGCCCAATTGAAAAATATATGATTTTGAATAGATCCTAATCTACTAAGATTTTTCTTAACAATATTTTCTGTGATTTTTAATAAAGACTTCATATGTTAACAATTATTTTAAATTAAATTTTTTAAATTTTATTATATATTAAAGTTCTATGACACAGGTAAAAAAAAATAAATACAATACTTTTTCTAATTCATTGTTATCTTGGTACGACTTTAATAGAAGAATTTTACCCTGGAGAGCGCCACCAGGTAAGATTTCAAATCCTTATTTTGTTTATTTATCAGAAATCATGTTGCAACAAACTGTAGTAAAAACAGTAATACCATATTTTTTAAAGTTTGTTAGAAAATGGCCTGATATTAATGCCCTTGCAAAAGCAGAATTACATGAGATTAATTCATATTGGGCGGGACTTGGCTATTACAGTAGAGCTAAAAATTTGCATGAAACAGCAAAAATAATTTCTGATAAATATGATGGATTTTTGCCTACAGATAAAAATTCTTTAATGGCCCTTCCTGGAATAGGCGAATATACATCATCAGCCATTATGGCTATAGCATTTGATAGAAAATCAAATGTTATAGATGGAAATGTTGAAAGAGTTTTTTCAAGATTTTATGCGGTTGAAAAACCCATAAAGGAATCAAAGATTTTTATCAAAAACATTGCTGAAAAACACCTTCCTGATAACAGGCATGGAGATTATGCACAAGCCTTAATGGATTTAGGTTCATTAATTTGCATTCCTAAGTCACCAAGATGTAAAATGTGTCCTTTATTATCTATTTGTGACGTCGGTGGCACAACTAGTGCTAAGCAATATCCAATAAAACTTCCAAAAAAAGAAAAAGAAGAGCGGTATGGATTATTCTTCTATTTACAGAATAAAGATGGTGCTGTTTTGTTTGAAACCAATAAGAGTAGTGGACTTTTAGCAAACATGGATGTGTTGCCCTCGATAGGCTGGTATGAAGATAGTAATAGATTTAAAAAATCTCCAAAATTTAATAAAAAAAAACCTAATTTTTTAGGTATGAAATGGAAGATATTAGATCGGAATTTAAATCACATTTTCACTCATTTCAAACTTAATTGCTCTGTGGCAATTGGTACAATAAATGATGAAAATGAATTGGTTAATGACTTATGCAAAAGCTCTTACAGATTTGTACAAAAAAAAAATATAAATGATTTAGCTCTCCCAAGTTTAATTAAAAAAATTCTGAAAGCTTTAAAAAATAATAAGATTCTTGATTTTTAATGCCTAAAATGTCTAATTGATGTAAAAATCATCGCAATATTTCTTTCATCAGCTGCTTCAATCACCTCTTTGTCACGAATAGATCCACCTGGCTGAATAACAGCAGTTACACCTGCGTTTGCTGCAGCAACCAAACCATCAGCAAACGGAAAAAAAGCATCACTAGCTACAACGGATTTATAAGCCATTGACGTTTCCAATTTAGCTAAATTGGATGCCTTTTTTGCTTTTTCGTTAGCTATTGAAGTGGAATCAATTCTACTCATTTGACCTGCTCCAATACCTACAGTTTGTAAATTTTTTGCATAAACAATAGCATTTGATTTTGTATGTTTTGCAACTTTCCATGCAAACAACAAATCATCAATTTCTTTATTTGTTGGTTTCCTTTTTGTTACTATTTTAATGTTGTCATTGTTTAAGACTTTATAGTCACGTGATTGCACTAACATCCCACCAGAAATAGATTTAAATAATAAACCTGTATCCTCTGGTGATGCTAGTGAACCAGTTGTCAATATTCTAACATTAGGCTTGTCAGCAAAAATTTCTAAAGCTTCTCTGTCAACACTGGGAGCAATAATGACTTCTAGAAAAAGTGACTTCATTTTGAGAGCTAAATCTTTTGTTAATTCTCTATTTATAGATACTATGCCACCAAAAGCACTTACAGGGTCAGTTTGAAGTGCCTTTTCCCAAGCAGAATTAAGATCATCGTTTTCTGCTACTCCGCAAGGATTGGCATGTTTAATTATGGCAACAGCAGGTTTTTTGAATTCACAGATTAGCTCAAATGCAGCGTCCGCGTCATTTATATTATTATAAGAAAGTTCTTTACCTTGAAGTTTTTTACTATTTGTAATTCCTTTTCTTTTATCAGATGTTTTATAAAGTGCTGCTTTTTGATGTGGGTTTTCACCGTATCGCATTTCATATGACTTATTTAAATTAATTGACAAATTTTCAGGAAAAGTTGATGAGATAATTTCTTTATCTTCTAACCAATCTGAAATGGCGTTATCGTATTCATTAGTTAATCTAAATGCCTTTGCGGCAAGATATTTTCTGTATGAGTACTTAATTTTTCCATTATTATCAATTTGTGAAATAAATTCTGGATAGTCATTGGGATCTGTAACAACTGTGACAAATTCATGATTTTTTGCTCCAGCTCTAATCATTGCTGGTCCGCCAATATCAATATTTTCTATTTTATCCCTATTTTTAGATGTTTTTTGTAACGTCTCTCTAAATTTATATAAATTAATAATCAAAAGATTTATTTCGTAAATATCATGTTTCTGAATTTGTTCTAAGTGTGAAGGATCGTCTCTTCTAAAAAGAATACCACCATGTATTTTAGGATTTAAGGTTTTAACTCTTCCATCTAAAATTTCAGGAAAGTTTGTTTCATCAGATACTTCTTTTACAGGAACAGAATTTTGTTTTAAATATTTAGCAGTTCCTCCTGTAGAGAGAATTTCTATTTTATTTTTTACTAAAACTTTAGCTATTTTTTCAAGATCACGTTTATCTGTTACTGAAATTAAAGCTCTTTTGATTTTGATATCTTTTGTAAAAAAAATTTTTTTATTATTGTTCATGTATAAACTTTTAAATTTGTTGAATGACTTTCAAATAATTTCTTTTCATGAGATAAGTCAACTAAAAATTATTTTTGAAGTTCAAATGCCCAATTACAAGAAATACTTTTGTAAGCTCTTATTTTTTCTAAATTTAAAATAATACTGAGCTCTTTACATGGCTTTGGGCCATTAGGAGTAAACATTACTGAATTTTCTATACTTATATTTTTATTGTTAGAGCTCATTTTCCAGACATAACCCTTTTGATGATTTAATAGTATTGAACCACTTCTTGTTTTTATGAGTTCAATCCCTGGATATAAATGAAAACGAATATATGCGTTTTTGGGAATTGAACCAATATTGCCAATATTTAAAATTTCATCTCTTCCTCTGATTTCATTTTTTTTATTAGAAAGGTATATTTGTCTTTTGTGGTGAACACCAAAAATTGTTTCGTATCCTGAATGAGTTATATCTAATAAATTACCATCTTTAGTTTTTCCAAATTGGATATTTGATATTCTTGTAATTCTTCTCCCACTGAGGTCAATATTATTTCTATCATCTATATTCAGACTAGAATGAGCCGCTGTAGAAGAAAGAGAATTTTTCATATTTTTATATTTTGAGTTATTAATTTCTCCAAGGTTGGAAATTATCTTTTCTTTTTTATAAAAAAATTCAAAACCAAATAGGCTAGCTTTTTTATTATGAATTGTTTTTTTATTTAGTCCTATATCCACAAATAAAACGGAATTCATATTTGACAACCTACAAAACCCAGTTTCTTCAGCAAGGCTAAAAATCCTATTTTTATATCCAATTCTATTTAAAGTTTGCTTTATAATTTCTTTTCTTATTAAGGAACCACCATGAAACCATGAAAAATATTCATCAGGCATTTGAAAACTTCTACAAAACTCTCCCATTTTTATTGTTTTTTGATGCAACCCATCAGCATCTACATTTTTTAAAATCGCAATTATAGATCTTATCTCAATTAAATGTCTCAATAAATTTAATTGCTTTACAGGACTTCTGCTTATGTGCCCACCATCAGTATTAGTCAAGATTTCGAGTTTTTCATTAATAACAGTTAATAATTGATTAATATTATCTATCGTTTCATATAAAATAGACTTAGAAACTAAAATCCCTTTAATAATAATTATCTTTTCAAGGTTGTCGTTTGATAGATAGAGTTTTAATTCAAGAAATTTAGATTGTAAGGCAATAGAATTTAAAATTTTTTTTTGAAAATCTAATCCACCACTCTCTGCAAACCAAAAATAATTAAAGCTCCAACATGAAATTCTTTCTGCCATTATTACAGAATTATATTCATGAGATCGGAGGTTATAATCTTCGTTGATCCAGTTTTCCACTAATGATCGTGCAGTCGATCTTGCTTTTATGCTTCCTTCTGATTTTAAATCTCTTATGAAATTGAATTTATTAAAATCCTGAATAGTTTTTGTATTAACTGGGTTACTTAATATTCTTTTTCCACGTTTAGTTGAGCCTTGCCAGTTATCAGTCAGTCTTCTTACTGGTGTTTTAGGAATTGTCACTCTAAGTTTTTGTTTAAGAAAATAATTATTTGTAATTATATCTATTAACTTAAGCATTAAATTATTTTTCCTTTTTCAATAATGCTATAAAAAATCCATCAGACCCATTACTAACATTTTCAAACTTAAAATTAAAATGATTAGGTAGAATTCTAATAAATCCTTCTTTTGTAATGCTATCATTTATTTTAGGAAAATCTTCAGAGTTGAAACTTACTATTGAAAATTGTTT
The DNA here is from genome assembly GCA_902543145.1 of uncultured SAR116 cluster alpha proteobacterium. GTDB lineage: Bacteria > Pseudomonadota > Alphaproteobacteria > Puniceispirillales > Marisalimonadaceae > Marisalimonas. The sequence goes on from CACBXG010000005.1 coordinate 88,405, forward strand.
ATGACTTTTTAAAAAATCTTCTATTCTTCTTTCTCCTTCGATTTTTTGAAGAGAGCAAGTCACGTACATGATAAGGCCATTTTTCTTTATGATTTTTGCTGAATTATCTAATATTTTATTTTGTATTGATACAAAGTTATCTAAGTTATTTGGAGCATTTCTTATAAAAATATCGGGATTTTTTCTAATTGTACCAGTTCCTGAACATGGTGCATCTATTAAAATAACATCAGCCTTATATTCTGGATTAAAGTCTTCTGCATTCACATTAATTAAATTTGGATTAAAATTAAGTCGAGCCATGTTTTTTTTAAAAATTCTGGATCTATTCTTATTTTTTTCAATACAATCTATGACCAAATCATTATCCAACAGTTGTGCAGCTTTACCTCCAGGAGCGCAACACATATCTATTATTTTAAGAGATTGTTTTGATTTTAAAAAATTTTTTTTTATTTTTGTTAATAATATAGTGCAAGGTATTTGAGATGCTGCGTCCTGTATCCACCATATACCATCTTTAAATCTAGGTAGATCTTCTACATTACCATTAAATGGGCACCTTAGGACATTAGGAAATATCTCTACGCCATTTAACTCTGATTTAATTATTTCTTTTTCTTTTTTAGTTATTTTTGTTGATATAACAATATCAAGTGGAGGAGGATCCATTGCTAATTTCACAATCTCGTCAACATTTTGTTTTCCGTATAAGGATTTCCAACTATTAAAAAGCCATTCTGGTAAGTTAGAAGCTTCATTTGAAATAATATGAGAAAATTCTTTTTTATTTTGACTAATTTTTCTAAGAATTGCATTTACTAACCTAGATTGCTTCTCACTAATGAATAATTTTGCTTGGTACACAGCTTCATTTATGACTGCATAAGGTGCTATTTCTAGCCAAATTAGTTGAACAGTTGCAATCAACAAAATACTATTCAAGTATCTGTTCCTTGGATCCATACCTTGCTTTGCGTATTTAGTATAAATTCTTTGTGCTTGTTTATGTCTCCTCATAGATGAATTAATCAGAAGATATACAAAGGATTTATCCCTTTTATCTAATTCATTAAAATCAAATGAGTTATCTATTGTTTTTTTAAAATTTTTATTTTTATAAAAAATTAAAATCCAAATTTCTAAAGCAATTAACCTCGTTTTTTTTGCTAATTTTTGAAATTTAAGTGATTTTTGTTCAATCAAAACTACTACCTTGTATTTATAACAAAAATTAATATTATACTTTGATTTGCTAAATGAGATTTATAGAAAGTAAATTATTATGAGTAATAAAACTACAAAATTAAACGAAGAAAAAGAACAAAATAATACAAAAGATAAATTAAATGAAAATGTAAATATTCCAAAAGAGCAGGGTGGCCCAAAGGGCCCAGAACCTACAAGATACGGAGATTGGGAAAAAGCCGGCAGGTGCTCGGATTTTTAATGTTCAAATAAAAGAATATGAATGAATTAAAAGCAGAAACAATAATTAATGCAGGCATTAGAATTGCAGAGAAAAATTTAACAAGTGCTTATATCGTTAAAAGAGGAGATGAGCAGGCAGGTGCTATATTTGTTAAAATTGACACTCTAGACGGTTTTGCCAAACTTTTTTCACGAAATATCAAATATGATTTAAATAATGATAAAGAAATTATTGAGTTTATAGACTTATATCCTCAAAAAAAAATAACTTCTCAAGATATTGATAAGAGAATTTCTAAAGAAATAGAAATAGATAGAGATTGTTGGGTTGTAGAAATTGAGGATAAAAAAGGTTTTAATGCATTTGAAAATTTAGATTGTTAATTTTTCTATAAGATCGTTTCTTTTATACAAACCTAAATAATTTGCCTTTAGTTTTAAAATACTGTTTATATGCTTTAACATAGGTGTGGCAATATTGAGTTTATTTCCAATTTCTATTATTGCACTCATTATAGGATCTATCTCAAGAGGCCTTTTCATCTCAATATCTTGTCTAGTTGATGGTTTGTGTCCAATTATTGAAGAAGCTCCATCAATTCTTTTCTCAATTGAAACACCAAAATTAACACCAACTGCCTCTCCAACTTTTTGACACTCTAGCATTATTTGTTTGATTAAGTTTCTTGAACTTGGATCGTTTCCAATTATATCCAAGCTAGCTCCTGTAATTGCGCTTATAGGATTAAATGAACAATTCCCCCATAATTTAATCCAAATTTCATCTCTTAGATTTTTCTTTTGTGGAGCTTTTAGTCCACCTTTTATAAAAAGATCAGATAATATTTTTAATCTATCTGTATTTATACCACTAGGTTCTCCAAGGCTAAATCTATTTCCCTCTATATGTTTTATAACACCTGGCTTTTCTATTTCGCATGCTGGATAAACAACACAACCTAGTGCTCGTTCTGGATTTATACTTTTCCAGATAATTCCGTCAGGATCAACAGAATCTATATGAGTGTTTTCTAAAATTGTATTTGAGTTTGCTTTGTAAAAATACCACCAAGGTATTCCGTTAACTGCAGATAAAATAGATGTATTTTTATTTAAAAGTGGTTTTAAATTTTTAACAATACCAGCTATAGCATGCGCTTTAACACCAATTATTATATAATCTTGTGTTTCTAACTCTTTTGAATTTTCTGTTACTTTCAAATTAAAAGTATCTGAACTATTTCCAGTGATTAAGGTTAACCCATTTTTTTCTATAGCTTCTTTATGGGGTCCCCTAGCAATCAATGAAACATTGGCTCCAGCTTTACTTAAGCAGCATCCAATATATCCTCCAATAGCTCCTGCACCAAATACACAAATATTCATTTCAACATTTCTCTATTCTAAACCAAGCTTTTCTGAAAGTCCGATTCTTTGCAATTTACCTGTGGCTCCTTTAGGTATTTCTTCTAAAAAACGTATATATTTTGGAATTTTAAAATCAGCAAGATGTTTTCGGGCATAATTTTTAATATCTGTTTCATTACAATCAATTCCACTCTTTAATACAATTGCAACGCCTATCGCCTCTCCAAGTAAATTATCTTTAACTGCAAAAGTTACAACTTGTTCAACAGCCTTGTGTTCCATTAAGGTATTATCTACTTCTAAAGGTGATACTTTTTCTCCACCTCTATTTATAATTTCTTTTAATCTTCCAGAAATCTTTAAATATCCCTCATCATCAAAATGACCTTGATCTCCTGTCCTAAACCATCCATTTATAAAAGCAGTTTTATTAGCCTCTTCATTATTTTCATAGCCATTTGTCACGTTATCTCCGCGGATACATACTTCTCCATCCACACCACTATCAAGTTTGTTACCTTGTGCGTCCATTATACAAACTTCAGGTCCTGCTGGTTTACCAACAAAGCCAGCTTTTTGTTTTTCTGGAGGCATAGGATTTGATGTCATTTGATGAGTGGCTTCGGTCATTCCGTAAGCTTCAATGACGGTTGTCTTAAATATCTTTTTTAGTTCATCAAAAACAGCTGGAGGTAATGAGGCAGATGAAGATCTGATAAATCTTAGAGAAAGTTCTTCAGCAAGTTTTGGATTCTTTTTTGCACGCATTAAAATAGCTTGATGCATTGTTGGCACACCAGAATACCATGTGATTGATTCTTTATCTGCTGTTTCTAAAAATTTAAGTGCATTAAAACCACTGCTCGCATAAACAGAAGCTCCAGCATTAATCGAAGAACTTAATACTGCAATTATTCCATGAATATGAAAAAGAGGCATAATGTTATAACAATGATCTTGTGAACTTAGTTGAAGAGAATTTGCAATATTAGTTGCTGATGAAAAAATATTTTTATTTGTTAATGGTACAACTTTTGGTCTCGAGGTTGTTCCAGATGTATGCAAAACTAAGGCTTCATTATTTTCAGTAGCAAGTTCGAAATTTGTAGTTTTGTTGTATAAATTGAATATTCCAGCTGGTGCATTATCTATCTTTTTGATTTCACATATTTCTATACCCAGATTTTTTGCAGCTTCAACTGCTGGATTCTGACTATCCTTTTCTACAATAACTATTTTAGGCATAAGATCTTGAAGGTAAAATTCGTATTCTTTTAATTTATATGAAGGGTTTAAAGGAGCAGCTGACATGTAACTAGAAATTGACAAAAAGGCAGTTGCCATTTCTGGACCATTTGGTAGGACTATAGCCGCTCTATTGGATGGTATAATTCCTTGGCTAGCTAATTGACCAGAAATATTAAAGATGTGTTTTTTTAAATCTGAATATTTAATTACATTATTATTTTCAGATGTGATTGCAATATTTTCATCTTTGTTGTTATTAATTAAATCTCTTATCGTATAACTCATTCGCACAACACCATTTTTTAGTTTATTTTTACAATTTTAATTATTAAAGGCAATCTAAATTCAAAAATGACAAATGAGCTTAATATAAACTTATTTATAATTATTTTTGATTAAAAAATTTTTTGGCTGCTGGTGTCAAATCTTTATCATTTTTATCATTGGAAATCTTGTTAGCAATAGTTTTTCCAAGTTCCACTCCCCATTGATCAAAGCTATTAATGTTCCAAAGGAATCCAGATGCAATTGTAATATTTTCATAAAGAGCTATTAACATCCCAATAGAAAATGGTGTGTTTTCTTCCCAACTTATTATTGTTGAAGGCCTGCCTCCTAAAAAATTTTTATTTTGATTAATTAAATCAACTGAACCTCTTGCTAGAGCTTCAGCCTGTGCAATTGCATTTATTAATAAATATTCGTGATTTTTTTCAGAGCCTTTGAAGTAAATTGTACTCAGAGGTTTACGAGGCACTAAAATATCTGTTGGGCTTACTTCTAACCCTTGATGCAAAAATTGAAAGAAACTATGTTGTGCATTAGTGCCTACTTCTCCCCATATTATTGGGCTTGCTGGCATTTTTAGAGTGGCGCCGTTAATATCAACACCTTTCCCATTGCTTTCCATTTCTAATTGTTGCGCCCATGCAGGGAATTTAGAAAGATTGTCAGTATAAGGAACTATGCAATGATTATTTCTATTTAAAAAATTTCGGTTCCATATTCTCAGTAAAGCAAGGATAATCGGAATATTATTTTCAACTTTTTCATTTATGAAATGCTCATCCATTGTCCTTGCCCCAAGAAGAAAATTTTTATAATTATCTTCCCCTAAACCAATAAATATTGACATGCCTACTGATGACCAAAGAGAGTAACGTCCTCCAACATTTTCTGATATTTCAAAGATGTTTGAATCTTTCAATCCCCAATCTAATGCTTTTTTTCTCACTGATGTAACCGCAACCATAGAATAATTTAAAGAAACTTTATGTTTGGATAACCATTCTGCCACAATCTTTGCATTTTCAAGAGTTTCAAGTGTACTGAAGCTTTTAGATGTAACTATAAATAGAGTTTCTTTGGGATTACATTTTATAAATATTTCAGAGATCTTGGTTGGGTCAATATTGGATACATATAAAATATCAGGAACTTTATAAAAACTTTTCAACGCTTTGTTAACCATTAAAGGTCCTAAGTCAGATCCACCAATGCCAATGTTCACAATATGTTTAAAATTATTTTTGCTTGAAATATTTTGAACAAAATTTTGAAGTTTCTTCCATTCTTGTGTTTTGAAACGTTCTTCTTTTCTAAGACTAAAATGATCAACAGAACGATTTTCAGATAAGTTTACTTTTACACCTGAAATAAGTTCATTGATTTTTTTTTTAATTTTAGTTTCTTTAGCAAGATTTATTAAATCTTCCTTTATCTCTTTGTCAAGGGATTGCCTTGTAATATCAATTTTTAAATCTTGAAGTTCATATTGGAATTCAGAAAGTCTTTTTTCATCAAAAATAAGATGATTTAAGTTTCGAAAATCTTTGTGTTTTAACTTTTCTAATATAATTTTTGTAATTGGGTTATCAGCTAATTGCATAAATCTTAATTGTTACCTTTCCATTTATTTGATACTAACCGTAATAAGTTATACAGCATGATTTAATAAATTAGGATAAAAATTTATGGTTTCACATAAGTATGTATTAAAGTTCTTATATTTATTTACTTTTATTTTGTTATCTTCACAAAGTTTTTCTGAAACAATTACTTCTAAAGGTTTAGTTTTATCAGATTTTTGGATTAAAAAAGTAATTGCTAACAATAATATAACTGCAGGTTATATTAAAATTGAAAATAAAAATGAGAAAGATGAGCGTTTGATTTCTGTGGTATCAGATTTTTCAAAAAGGATAGAAATTCATGATATGTATATTAAAAACAACGTAATGATAATGAAACATTTAGAACAAGGAGTATTAATTAAATCTAAATCACAATTAGATTTTAAACCTGGAAGCCTTCATATTATGTTTATTGATTTAACAAAATCTCAAAAAAAAACAAAATTACAAAAAGTTAAATTTAATTTTAAAAATGCAGGGTCAATAGTTGTTAATATGCCCATTATGGATAAAAGAAAAAAATCAAATGAGAAGAAAAAGCACCATCATCATTAACATTTATTATTTCACAATATTATTTCTTTTAAAAAATATTTTTTAAGAAAAATTTTCTAATTATCAGTACATATAAAAAAAATATAAAAAATATTTCCTTTTTTATTTACTTTTAGAGAATTTCATTCTAAACGCATAATTTTTATGAGGAATATATAAATGAGTAATTCTATAAATCCAGAAACCCTTAGTCTTCATGCCGGATGGAGAGCAGATGAAACAACAGGTTCAGTTGCGGTGCCAATTCATCAAACCACAAGTTATCAGTTTGCTAATACTGAGCAAGCAGCGAATTTATTTTCTTTATCAGAATTAGGTAATATTTACACAAGAATTATGAACCCAACCAATGATATATTAGAAAAAAGATTAGCAGCTCTAGAGGGGGGCGTTGCTGCATTAGCATTGTCTTCTGGTCAAACAGCATCTGCATTTGCTATTCAAAATCTTGCTAGGGCTGGAGATAATATTGTTAGTTCAACTGACTTATATGGTGGTACTTGGAATTTATTCGCTAACACCTTAAAGGATATGGGTATCGAAGTTAGATTTGTAGACCCATCAGATCCACAAGCATTTGAAAATGCAACTGATCATAAAACAAGAGCTTATTATGCTGAAACTTTACCTAACCCAAAATTAAAAGTCTTTCCTATTTCTGAAGTGAGTGCAATCGGAAAAAAGTATGGAATACCGCTGATTATAGATAACACAGCATCTCCAGTAATTTGTAAACCTTTTGATCATGGTGCAGCAATTGTTGTTTATTCACTCACTAAATATATTGGTGGTCATGGGAACTCAATTGGAGGTTTGATTATTGATAGTGGTAATTTTGATTGGGAAGGAGCTGGAAAAGAAAGACAACCAGCTTTAAACACACCTGATTCCTCATATGGCGGAGCTGTATGGGTAGATGCTGTAAAACCATTAGGTCCCATTGCCTACATTATAAAAGCTAGGGTTACTTTATTACGTGACTTAGGAGGAGCATTAAGCCCATTAAATGCTTTTTTAATCTTACAAGGACTTGAAACTATTAGTTTAAGAATGAAAACACATTGTGAAAATGCCTCAAAAGTTGCTTATTTTTTAGAAAACCACAAATCAGTAGATCATGTAATTTACCCTGAGTTACAAACAGGAATTTCTAAAGAAAATGCATTTAAGTATTTAAATAAGGGATTTGGAGGTCTAGTTGGATTTGAATTGAAAGGTGGTGCAGAAGCAGGTAAAAAGTTTATAGATAACTTAAAATTATTTTACCACGTGGCAAACATTGGTGACTCAAGAAGCCTTGCTATACATCCAGCAACTACAACACATAGTCAATTATCATCTGAAGATAAATTAAAATCTGGTGTATCAGATTCATATGTAAGATTATCAGTTGGTATTGAACATATTGATGATATTGTAGACGACTTAGCTGAGGCCTTAGAAAAATCTCAAGAAAACTAAAACACGCTTTAATGATGAAATTCTATTTATTATTATTTTAATAATCTTGGCTAAATTTTATAAATATTGTAAATAATGATGAATTATTAAATATTTGTAGAGCAATAAATTGTTATTTGAGGAAAAGTTTTCTGTAGCTCCAATGATGGAATGGACAGATAGGCATTGTCGATATTTTCATAGACTATTATCTGGTTCAGCAGTTTTATATACTGAAATGATTTCTGCTGATGCCTTAATTTTTGGGCCACGACACAAATTGTTAGCATTTAAAAATGAAGAATTGCCATGTGTTCTTCAATTAGGTGGCAATGATCCTAAGAAATTATCTCTTGCAGCTAAGTTTGGTCAAAGTTATGGATACTCAAAAATAAATTTAAATATTGGATGTCCTTCGAATCGAGTCCAGAATGGATCATTTGGAGCGTGCCTTATGAAAACACCTAAAATTGTCTCAGAATGTGTAAGGGCTATGCAAGATGTTAGTCAATTACCTATTACAATTAAATGTAGGATTGGTGTTGACGATATGGATGAAGTAAAAGGTTTAGATAACTTTATTGATCAAGTGTCTGCTGAAGGAGTAAAGTTATTCGTTATTCATGCTAGAAAAGCTATGTTGAATGGATTAAGTCCAAAGCAAAATAGAGAAATCCCTCCTTTAGATTATTCTAGGGTTGGGGCATTAAAAAAAAGAAGGGCAGATCTAAAAATTATTATTAATGGTGGAATTAAGTCGATACAAGAGGGACAAAATTTAGTTAAACAATTTTCACTTGATGGGTTTATGATTGGAAGAGAATCATATAAAAATCCGTATATTTTATCCTCTGTAGATAAAATTGTCCTAAATCAAAAAGAAAAAATTAAGACAAGATATCAAATAGCCATGAAAATGGCTGACTATATTGATGAATTTGTGAAAAATGACGAAGGTAATGTTCATTCTGTAATTAGACATATTTTAGGTTTGTATAACTCTTTACCAGGTGCTAAAGAGTGGAGACGTGAATTAAGTGAAAATGCAAGATTTTCAAAAAATGGTGATTTGTTAAGATTTGCTACAGACAATATAGAAGAGTTTATTCACAGTAAGAGTTTAATTTTAGCGTAGGAGAGTTCGTTGCAGGAAGTAGACAAAAAAGAGGGTTACAGATCCGTTTTAGAGATGGGTCCGCTATTATTGTTCTTTGGTGTTAATTATTTTTACGGCATAATGGCTGGTACAGCAGTTTTGGTGATAAGTACATTATTATCTCTAATATTATCTTGGTATTGGTTTAAAAACATACCAATGATGGCTGCTGCTGGATGTGTTGCGGTTGTTTTTTTTGGTGGATTAACAATATTTTTTGATGATGAATTTTTTATTAAAATCAAACCAACAATAGTGTCTATAATAATTGCAGGAGTTTTAGCTTCAGGTAAAATTCTAGGTAAGAACCCACTAGCTGCTATAATGAAATCTGCAGTTTCGTTAAAAGAAGAGGGCTGGGATAAATTAACATGGTTATGGGTTGGAATGTTTATAGTAATGGCTATTGCTAATGAAATAGCTTGGCGTAATTTAACTACTGATCAATGGGTATCTTTTAAAGCTTTCGGTATTCCAATTTTATCCCTTGGGTTTGGGTTACTATCTTTGCCAATAATGCAAAAATACCAAATTAAAAAAGATTAAATTAATCCTGAAGTAATTTAATCCTTTTATTTATTTCTTTTGACATTAAAGAATCCTTGGGTAAGTGTTTTAGTAATAAATCCCAATAAGCAATAGCTTTTCTCTTCTCTCCCTTATTGTAAGCAGCAAAGCCACTAAAAAATAAACCATCTACATTATTTGGTTCTAAAACTAAGATATCATTTACAAGTTTGTTTGTTTCTTTTGAAAAAACAGGCTTTTTGTTCGTGGGTAGTAATTCTCTTAAGAGTATTTGTTTTAAACTTATAATTTGTGGATTAAGTTTTATGGCATCTCTTATAGCTCTTAATGCTTTTTCTTTTTTTCCTAAAACTTTATATGATTGGTATAACTTTATCCAACCTTCAACATCATTCTTATCATCTTTAAGCCGATCTGCAAGTTGTTCAACCATTTGATTAATTCTTATGTTTTGTTCTTTTTCATTTAAATTTAAAATTTCTTTCGTTAAATTATTATCTGCTAAAACATCATTCTTTAATTTATTTTCTAGAGCTTTTTTAGAAATCCCTAAGTTTTTTGCCGCTATTCTTATATTTTTTTCAAGATCTTTTTTCCAACTATCATTTTTACTAGTTCGTTTATATAATTCAGTCCAAATTTCAAATGCTAACATTTCATTACCAATTTGTGATTGTGCTAATCCGTTTAAATAATTGGCTCCAGGATTTAATGGATCCTCAGATAGAGCTTCATTAATAAGTTTTTTTGCCTTTGGTGTGACTTGTCCATCAGCTTTTTTAATAATTGCTTGTGCTAATAGAGATTTGAGATTGGGAGAATTTTTGATAGATAATATTTTTTTTAAGGATGAGATCTCCACATCGGTTTTATTAAGTAGTGAAGCAATCCTTGCTAATTCAAGAAGAATATCCAGATTTTTTGGATTTTGATCTGATAACAAAACCAGTTTGTTAAAATTTTCCAAATCACGTTTTACAATTTTTTTTTGTGCAATATTCTTTTTAAAAAGTTTTTCTTGTGAAGAGTAAAGTTGGTCCATGTTTATAAATGGATTTCCTATTTTGTAATAAATTAGTGAACTTAATAAAAATAAAAATAGAATATTAAGGTACAGGAAAAATATGTTTGATTTAGGTTTGAAATTTTTAATTTTCAAAAAATTTTTATTAGAAAAATTATAAAAAATATAAATTATTGAAAAAAAACTTATAAATAAAATAGCAATAAATAACATTATCTATTCTCTTTTATTTTTGATTAGATTTTATGATTTTAAAAATCAATATTGAGCCAAATATTAAAACAATAAATGGTAAAAACCACAATAAGATAGTATTTAAATTTAAAGGTGGTTTTAACAAGATATAATCTCCATATCTTTCTCTCAAATATCCATAAATTTCATCGTTACTAACACCATTTATAAGCTTTTCTTTTATTAAAATCTTTAAATCTTTTGCTAATTCAGAATTAGACTCGTCTATACTTTGATTTTGACAAACAAGGCATCTAATGTTTTGAGAAATCTCCCTTGTTCTGTTGTTTATATTGATTTCATCATTTATAGATTTAGCAAAGACCTTAAGTTCATCATTAAAAAAAAATAAAAAAGAAAATATTATAATTATTTTACACTTACTAGTCATTCTTACTACTCTCTAAGAATGGCAAAACTTCGTCTTTAAAAATGCTATATAGAAGTGGGCCAGCATGACGATAAATTATTTCACCTTTTTTATTAATTAGAAAAGTTTCTGGCACTCCGTAAACTCCCCACTCGATAGCTATTTTACCAGATTTATCAATTCCTGTTTCTATATAAGGATTACCAAAATTATCCAAAAAGTTTTTTGTATCTAGATATTTATCTTTATATGCTATTCCAATAACTGGTAGAATTTTACTTAATTCATCAATAATTGGTGCTTCTATTCTACATGGAGCGCACCATGATGCAAAAAAATTAACGGCAAAAATTTGATCATGGTATTTTTTAAAATTTAAATTTTCTAAATTATTAATTTTTTCAATGAAGTTTACTTTAGGAATTAATGTTTCAGGAATGTTTTTCCCAATTAATTGAGAAGTTAGAGATCGTTCAATTCTTTTGTCGACTTTTAATTGATATAAAACTATACCCGAGGACAATATTATAAAAAAAAATACTGTTAAAGGTAAAACGTTTAAAATTTTCAAATTATGTTTCATAATATTTTATTAATCATTTCTAAATCTTGATGATTTTTGTGTGACAGATAAGATGCCTCCGACTGCCATAAAAAAAGCACCTGCCCATATCCAAGATACTAATGGGTTTGAATATATTCTTAGAGACCATCCTGTTTTGTTGTCACCTTCACCTAGAACTAAATATGTATCACCCCAAAAATCTGATAAGATTGCGGCTTCTGTTGTCTGGCTTTTTTCATTAGTATAGAAACGTTTTTCTGGCCTTAGTTTACTAATAAATTTATTATCTTCGTATAGAGTGAAGGTTGCCATTAGTGATTTGTAATTAGGTCCATCTATATTTTCAATTTTATCAAATTTTAGTGATTTTGTTCCAATATTTATTATATCACCAACTTTTTTTATTACATTATACTCGCTTTTATAAAATTGTTCTCCGGTAACTCCTGCAAGAAAAATTGCGACTCCAATATGTGCTACATGTATTCCTAAATTAATTTTAGAGATAAAGAAAAATATTTGTTTTATGTTTTGCAATTTAACCTTAGCCTCCCGAATTTTTGAAATTAAATCGGTAATAACGCCTGTGAAAAGCCAAATTGAAAGAGAGCCACATATTAATGCAAAAATTGATTTTTCTTTAATTAAGTATAATAATATACCTCCTAAGAAAGTTACAGCAGATAGAAATATTATTTTTTTTATAAAATTTTTATCTGTATATTTTTTCCAATTTAAGAATGGGGCGATAGCCATCAAAAACACAACTGGTGCCATAATTGGAGCAAAAGTAGCGTTATAATATGCTGGGCCAATAGATACCTTGTTTCCATTAATAGCGTCTAAAAACAAAGGGTACAGAGTGCCTATTAAAACTGTTAAAGTTGCTGTAGTAAGAAATAAATTATTTACTAAAATTGCACTTTCTTTACTGACTATATCAAAATTACTTTTTTCTTCATTAAAAGATGAGCTTTTAATTGTATATAAAATTAAAGGAACACCTATTGATATACCTAAAATTATTAAAATAAAAACTCCTCTCGAAGGATCGGAAGCAAAAGCATGTACTGACGTTAATAATCCTGATCTTACTATAAAAGTGCCTAATAAAGAAAAGGAAAAAGCCAGGATCGATAACAAAATTGTCCAGTTTATAAATATTAATTTTTTTTCGAGTATTCTTACACAGTGTAGTAATGCTGTTGCAACTAACCATGGCATAAAAGATGCATTTTCAACTGGATCCCAAAACCACCAACCACCCCAACCTAATTCGTAATATGCCCACCAACTTCCAAGAGCAATACCAATTGTTAGAGCAGACCAAGCAATTGCAACCCATGGCCTCATTTGACGAGCCCAATCTTTATTAATTTCCCCAGTAATAAGTGCCGCTACTGCAAAAGAAAATGATACTGATAATCCAACATAACCAATATAAAGCATTGGAGGATGAAGAGCTAAACCCGGATCTTGTAGCAAAGGATTTAAACCTCTTCCATCTAAAGGTATTTCATCAACTCTTTCAAAAGGGTTGGATGTAAATAATATGAAAGCTAAAAAAAGTGACAAAATTACAGTCTGAACTCCAATAATTGAAGCCAAAAGTTTTGAATTTATAGAATTTTTAAAAGAAACAAAAAAAGTAAAAGAAGATAAAATTAATACCCATAATAAAAGTGAACCTTCGTGATTACCCCATACCCCACTAATTTTATATATCAATGGTTTTAAAGTATGTGAGTTGTTAGAGACAATTAATAGAGAAAAGTCAGATGTAATAAAACTATATGTTAAAATTAAAAAAGATAAAAAAATAAATAAAAAATTTATAAGAGAACATTTTTGAAGAACTCGCACTACATCGATGTTCGTATATCTCAAATTACAAAGCCAGTAAAAGCATTGCATTATTGAAATAACAAATGTGATTATCACAAGAATATGTCCTAATTCAGGTATCATTTAATTAGAGTCACCTTTCCAAACATTATTTTTTTTTAAAGCGTCAGCAACTTCTGGAGGCATGTAATTTTCGTCATGTTTTGCTAGTACCTCACTAGCAATAAAATTATTATTTTGGAACATACCTTCAGCAACGATACCTTGACCCTCTCTAAACAAATCTGGAAGAGGCCCTTTAAATACAACTTTAACTTCTTTTTTTCTATCAGTAATCATGAAGATAGTTTTTTCACCTTCTTTTTTGATTGAGCTTTCAAGAACCAAACCGCCAATTCTGATTTTATTTTGAATATTTTTAGTATCACCAAATTTTTCAATTAAATCATTTGGCGTATAAAAATATACAATATTATCTTCTAGGGCCATTAATATTAATTTAGTTGCTAGTCCAAGTGTTAATATAATGATAATAGTAATAAATAGGCGTCTATATTTGGCATTCATCTATTTTACATCGATCTATGTTTTAAAATTTAATTTTTTGTTTTTGATAACTGTTTAAGTAACTTTTTAGCTTTTTGAGATTGTTTGGTTGAATGAATGAAAAGGAGACCTAAACTGAGTAAAGTTAATACGTAGCTTGGCCATATATAAATTTCATAACCTTGCATTATCCAAAATGATTCATTCATATTTTAACCTGTTTTCGATATTTCTCTAAATTTGATTTTAATAATAATGCTTCACATTTTTTTTCAATCAATTTGGTTTTTACGTTCAAAATTATCATATATAAAGAAAAAAAACTTAAAGCAAAAATCATAAGGATAAGTGGTAACAACATTTTATCGTCAATAGACGGACCTCCAATTTTAATGATACTTGCTGGTTGATGAAGAGTATGCCACCAATCAACAGAAAACTTAACAATAGGCAGATTGATTAGCCCAACTATCGCTAAAACAGATGCTGTTTTAGAACCATCAATTTTTCTTTCAAAAGCATTACTTAGTAATATATAGCCCAGATAAAAAAAGAATAACACCAGCATTGATGTTAATCTTGCATCCCATACCCACCATGTGCCCCACATTGGTTTTCCCCATAGTGAACCAGTGACTAATGTTAAAACTGAAAATAGCATACCAATTGGTGCAATTGTACTTGAAACTAAATCAGCTAAAGGATGTTTCCATACTAAATAAAAAACACACGAAATAGCGAGACTAAAATATAAAAATGATGCTAGCCAAGCGGAAGGAACATGAACATACATTATCCTAACAGCATCCCCTTGCTGATAATCTTTTGGGCTATCAAAAAGACCAAAATATAGTCCTGAGATAAGTGTAATTATGGTTATGACAAGAATACATGGCTGAATTTTTTCAGTTATTCTATTGAACCTATTTGGATTAGCTAGCCAATCAAACATTAACTAAATTCCTTTTTTTAATATTCATGCAGTAATAAAATTCCAACATTTATACTTTTTACCAAAATCATTTAACGACTTATTGCTATCCTAATCAGAAAAGCTGAAATAAAAGGCGATATCACGAGATATATTAATGTAAATCCAATTAATAAAAACAAATTACCTATGGGTGACTCATTTATTCTAACTGTTTCACTGATGCCAACTCCAAATATTAAGATAGGAATTATCAAAGGTATGATCAATATTGGTAATAAAATATTTCCTCTTTTTGCACCTAAAGTTAGAGCAGAGCCAATAATTCCAATAAGTGAAATTGAAAGTCCACCAACCAGTATACTTATAAGTAGCCATGGTATCAATTTTAAATTAATGTTTAATAGAACTATAAATAATGGTAAAGAAATTACCAATGGAATTATTACTATCAACCAATAAGCTAGACTTTTTGATAATAAAATAAGTTCCATCGGTGTTGGGCTTGTTATAGATTGATCAAGCCAACCATTATCATAATCTCTTTGTAAAGTTTTTTCTAAAGAAGGAATAATCGCTAAAATTAGCCCTATCCAAAAAATAGCGTTAGAAATCAATCTCAATTTTTCTTCAAATGGACCAATGCCAAGAATAAATAGTGTTACTATTAAAATCATAAAACTAATAATTGATATGACATCAACTAATGATCGGAAGTTTATCAAAAATTCTCTTTTTATGTGTGAAATAAAAATTTGAATAAAACTTAATTGTAAGGACATTATAAAATTCTACTTCTTCAATAAGTCTAAATTTAATAATTCGTAATTAAAATCAAATAATTTTAATTCATGACATGCTAACAAAACAGTACCTTTATTTTCTAAAAATCTTTGAATTAATTTGTTAAATAAAATAATACTTTTTTGATCTAATTCATTAGTAGGTTCATCTAATAACCAAAATTCTATATTAAATAAAAGTGATAAATATAGCCTGGATAATGCTGCTCTTTTCTTTAAACCTTCTGAGCATTGTGAAACATATAAGTTTTTATAATTTAGCATGTCCACACTTTCGAGGGCTTTTTGAAGATCATTATCACTAGTGTTCCATCCTTTCATTTGTGACCAAGTTTTTAAATTTTCATAAACTGTCAAATCCCTGGATAAACCACTTTTTGAGTCAATATAGATTAAATTTTGTCCCCATTTAATTTTATCTTTAAAAATTTCATTATTATAATTTTTAACAATGCCTTGTTCTAAAGGTATCATACCAGCTATTGCTCTTAATAAGGTTGATTTTCCAACACCATTTTTACCACTTATGATTGTGATTTTAGAGTTCTTAATTCTAGCATTCCAATTATAAAAAACAATTTTAGAACCTCTTTTTATTGTCACATCTTGTAGATAAAGCATCAAGTACCTGTTAATTTTATTATAGATTAATTTAATACAACATTCATAAAAAGTCTTGTAACATAAATGAGTTTTTTTAAACTGTTTATATGAATAATAATACTCAATTATTTTTACTATAAATTCCTAAACTTAATCAAATGGATGAGTAAAGCATGAAAGAAGCACCTTTAAAGGGTATTAAGATAATTGATGCGTCTTCGATATTGATGGTTCCTTACTGTACAAGGCTATTAGCTGATATGGGGGCTGAAATTATAAAAGTTGAAACACTTTCTGGTGACAATACTAGATATATTGGTCCTAGTGTCAATAAAGGAATGGCAGCAGTTTTTTTAAATATTAACAGAAATAAAAAAAGTATTAGTGTTGACCTCAAATCATCAGATGGTCGATTGATAATTTATAAATTAATCAAAAAATCAGATGTTTTTGTATCAAACATTAGAAAGGCGTCTTTAAAAAAATTAAAATTAACACATTCTGATTTTATTAAGATTAATCATAAAATCATAACAGCTAACGCAGTCGGATTTTCTTCTAAAGGACCTTATGCCGGACTTCCAGCATTTGATGATACAATTCAAGCAATAAGTGGAATGGCAGCATATCAAGAAATTTACTCAGATCAACCAAGCTACACATCAGGAGCAACAGCTGATAAAGTTACTGGTTTAATGCTTGGAATGTCAATTTTAAGCGCATTATTTAATCGAGAAAAAAATGGAGAGGGAACAGAATTAGAAGTTCCAATGATGGAAACTATGGTTGATTTTACTTTAGTCGAACATTTATATGGTTATAATTTTTTACCACCAAAAGCTCCACCTGTTTACCCAAGGCAATCCTCTCCCAACAGAAAACCCTACAAGACATTAGACGGATATATAGCTGTACTCCCATATAGTGATGATCAGTGGTTAAGGTTTTTTAATATTATAAAAAAAGAAAACATTTTGAAAGATCCTAAATTTTGTTCATTAGAATCAAGAAACCAAAATATTGATGAATTATACAATATTTTGTCTAAAGAATTAAAAAAGAGAAATACTAGTTTTTGGATCAAAAATTTAAGAGAACAAGATATCCCAGCAACTAAAGTAAATTTTCCAAAGGACCTTTTTGAAGATGAACATCTTAAAAGAACAAATTTTTTCAAAGTCAAAGATCATCCAACAGAGGGGAAATTATTGTATCCAAGTTTTCCAATAGAATTTAATGAAGATGAAACTAATGAGAGTTTACATGCACCATCGCTTGGAGAAAACACTAAAGAAATTTTAACTGATCTGGGTTATTCAGAATTTGAGATTGAAAGCTTTGTTTCTAAAGGTATTATAAAGATATAATACAAAAATGGGTGAACTTATGACAATTAAAAATATTGGATTTATTGGCCTAGGTGCTATGGGTTCTGTAATGGCACCACTTATTGTAAAATCAGGATGTAATGTTCTTGGATATGACATAAAAGCTAAAATAGATAAATCATCTGGTGTGAAGCAAGTTGAAAATATAAATGAATTTAGTGGTCTTGATGTAATAATTTTTATGTTACCCAATG
>CACBXG010000006.1 GCA_902543145.1 uncultured SAR116 cluster alpha proteobacterium
ATATTAAAGGATCTGAAGATGTTCTTAATGTAGCTATAAATATGGTTAGACAAGGTAAAAGTAAGGAAGAAATTATTGAAAATACAGGTTTAAGAGAGGATGAAGTAGAAGCTATATATACTTATTATAAAAAATAAGTCATTTACTCATTTTCTTTTTTCTCAGTTTCTTCAAGTAATATAGCCTTATCGCCTTCTATCATTTGCTTAGCATCTTCGTCAGTTACGTCAATTTGTATGCCAGATGGAAACCTTACCCCATTAACCTCAGTTGTTTCTTTAATTTGTACTCTTACCCATTCAACAGGAACATCTTTAGGTTTTTTTGAACTTTTAATAATTTTTTCAACAATATTGCTAGCATCATCACTGGCTTCTCTAATTAAATTATCATTTGCAGAATTTTCATTAATTAAGGCTTGAATTCTTTGATTTAAAACTGAAATTCTTGCAGCTAAGTATGCAATTTTAAAAATTACATCATCGTCTCGTTTTTCAATTTCTTTTATTTTTTTTGCAATTTGATCAAGTGATAAATTTTCAAACTCATCTAAAAGCTCTTCTTTTTTATCAATGATTTTTTCTGACAAATCCATATTAAATATCCTACATCATAAATCTAATACGACAATATAAAAAAAACTAAAGTTTTTTTGGAAATTAAATTGGCATTCAATTTGCAGAAGTATTGAAAATACGAATAATCAACGAGTTTTTAAAAATGGATACAATTAAGGATCAAATATCTTTTTATTCATCAGCTTTACAGTTGAGAGGAAAACGCAATAATATATTAGCATCTAACATAGCTAATGCTGCAACACCAAATTATAAAGCAAGAGATATAAGTTTTGAGGATGAAATAAAAAAATTCGATAAAAATGGTCCGATATTAACAACCCATGATAATCATATTGTTCAAAATTCAGGTAAATCAATACATGAGACCTCCTATAGAGAACCATTGATAACTTCTTTAGATGGAAACACAGTAGAGCTAGCTGTTGAGCAAATGCAATTTGCAGAAAATTCAATGAGATACACAACTACTGTAAATTTTCTGAATGGAAAAATTAATAAAATCATTTCAGCAATAAAGGGTGAATAATGGATATTAAATCAGTATACGACATCGCAGGAAGAGCCATGGCAGCTCAGTTAGTCAGATTAAACACTGTTGCATCTAATCTTGCTAATGCTGGTTCTACTACAGGAAATCCAAAAACAACTTATAAACCATTAAAGCCTGTATTTGAGACACAATACAGTGATTTAGTTAAAAAAAATGGTGTCGCTACTGTTGACGCTGTTGAGGTTAAAGAAATTGGTAGGGAACCAATTAAACAATATATGCCAAATCATCCAGCTGCTGACGCACAAGGATATGTTTATAAAGCCGCTGTAAACGTAGATGAGGAAATGGTCGATATGCTTGAAGCTTCCAGGCAGTATCAAAATAATGTTGAAGTTATCTCAACTTTGAGAGCTTTAACAATGAGAACAATTAATATTGGTAAATAAGGAAATAAAATGTCTGAAATTAATTCATCAAATCAATCATTAACCAAAATTTTAGATAAATTAGGAATAAACTCAGCTAAAGAGAAATTTGCACCTAAAGAAGCTAAAGATCAACTTGGTCAAGAAGATTTTTTAAAATTAATGACAACACAGTTGCAAAATCAAGATCCATTTGCACCAGTTGATAATGCTGATTTCATAGCCCAAATGGCACAATTTTCAACGGTAACAGGTATAACTTCGATGGATCAGACCATGAAGTCAGTAAGTCAACAGTTATCTGAGATGAGAATTGCTTCAACAACACAGCTGATGGGACATTCCGTATTAGTTCCTGGAAAGTTCGCAAGGCCTGACAAAGAAGGCGTTATTAGTGGTGTGGTAGATTTACCAGACACAGCATCTAACTTAAACATTATTTTTGAAAATAGTGAAGGTGAGGTCTTACACCAAGATACATTAGGAATGCAAAAGGCAGGTTTAGTTGGTTTTGAGTGGAAGGATTTACCGGACGATATTAGAAAGTCAGGAACTCCAATAACTATTCGTGCTTTTACTGGTAATACAGGTGATACAGGTGAATTACCAACTCAGGTTTTTGCTCATGTTTCAGGAACTTCAAAAACTGATACTGGAGTAATGTTAGAGGTTGAGGATTATGGAAAAATTGATCCCTCTCAAGTTGTCAGATTTAAAAATTAAGAATTATATTATAATATTAGGAGAAATTAGAGATGTCATTTTACACCGCTCTTACAGGACTTAACGGATCACAAGCTGATATTTCAGCTACTTCGAACAACATTGCTAACGTTGCAACAACAGGTTACAAAAGAAGTAAAGCTGAATTTGGTGATATATTTGCGACATCCCCATTACAAAATGCCTCATCTTCTATTGGTTCTGGAACAATTTTGAAAGGTATTAAACAACAGTTTACTCAGGGAAACGTTTCTTCTTCACTTAATGCATTGGATATGGCTATTTCTGGTCAAGGTTTTTTTGCTCTAAAGCCGTCATTAACTACTAACCAAACTGTTTATACAAGAAACGGTTCATTCTCTGTTAATAATGACAGATTTGTTGTTGACTCAGCTGGCCAGTTTGTTCTTGCACTACCGGTGTCAGATGATGGTTCTGTGCAAGGTGGTGAAATTGTAGATGCAAAGCCATTAAAATTAGAATTGGAAGCAGGTGAGGCTAAAAAAACAGATAATCTTGAGTTGGCTGTAAACTTACCAGCATCATCTACAGTATTTGAGTCAGCTGCAGATTTTGACCCTAAAAATCCTGCCACATTTAATTCATCAACTTCTGTCACAATTTTTGATAACTTGGGTAATCCAGTCATTGCAACTGCCTTTTTTATCAAAACTCAAGCTGCATCTGGAGATCAGGTAACGCATAAATACCAAACTAAGTTTATTGTTGATGGAAGAGAGGTTCAACCATCATTAACAGAAGCCATTTCTCCTACAGGTCAGACATTAGTTGTCGATCGTTTTGGTCAAATCATTCCAATCAATGAAAAGCCACAGATTATTTCAGTTGCTCAAACACAACCACTATTTTTCTTAGATGATTTATCTAACAAAACTGTGTCTAAGGCAGCAACAGTTGAGTCAACAGTTTTGGAGGATGCTGCCTTTACTGCAACAGCTCCTTCCATTACAGTGGTAACTGATCCATTACAATACTACACTACTTATGAAGCTAATCCGACATTAAATAAATCAACATATTGGGGAAAAGATTTTTTAACAGTTCGTGTTGATGATACAACTGGTAGTGCTAGTTTTAAAAGTATAGATATAAGACCAGGCACTTACACTGCTACTACTCTTGCATCTGAAGTTCAAAGAGCAATAAACGCTGGTTTATCAGATGATTCAAAATTAGCAATTGACCCGGTGACAGATGGAAGTTTTTCAATTCAGTTTAACCAACTTGATAACAACGATGAAATTCAAACATTGTCAGCTATTAATGTTGATCTGATGAAAGACAGTTTTGTAACTGAAAAGCTTTTTGCAGGTACAAATGGTATTGAAAACGTTGCATCACCAAACTTTACTAGAGAAGAGTTTTTATCTCATGCACAATTGAGAATTAACGACGCGCTGAATAGGGCAGCTGTATCAGCTGATGGAAATACAAATAATTCATCAACATATGGTGTAAGCTCACAATTATTTAATAGAGTAACTGGAAAAGCTCTTACAGGTGCTATTAAAGAAACAGAAGTTTTAAGTTTTAATTATAAACATCCAACAACCGATTTAACTGATGAAAATAATGTAACTATTGAAGAAAAATTTTTACTTCATAGTTATTATAATTCTTCACCTACTTTAAAGGTGTTTGATAAAGCTGTAGACGTCACTGCTGTTGGTGGAAACACAATGGTACAAGATGCGAGTGGTACATTAAAAGTTTATATAAATGATACTAGTAATACAATTAGTTCAACAAGTTTTCCTACTGAAGTTTTTCTTGCTGGAGAATTTGACACCACTGCTTCAACAGTAAACAATTTAAAATATAATGGTGCAAAGTTTTCTGTATCAAGTGCTGGAACGGATGCAAATGGTAATGAATTTTTAAACCTTAAATCTGATTCAACTGCAGCAATAAATATAACCGATACTAAGATCAAAGTTTTATATTCAGAATCCAAAGATATATCAGCACAGTTTGAGGGTGGAACAGATGTTTTTTCTGGTCAAACTGAGCATTTTGGAAGTAATAGAATTGTATTAAAAGAACTTAATAAACATTCATATATAAACAAAAATATTCAGCAGCCAGATACTTTATTAAATAGCTCTGCAGTTACTAACAGTTCTCCAGCTACTGGTGCAGCACTAACTGTAGACACAACAGCAGGATTTCCAACATCTGGTACTTTATTGATTGGAACAGAACAAATAACATATACTGGAACTACAGCAACAACTTTTACTGGAATAACAAGAGGTGCTAATAGTACTAATCCTGCTGCACATCTTGATGATGCCTCAATAAAGTTGTTAACTTTTACGGATGGTATTATGAGTGGTTTTAAGGATATTTTAAGAAATACATCAACCACTGCAGCAACAAATATAATTAGAGAAACAACAGGTGCAGCAGGACAAAACAGTAACTCTTTAGTCGTAGATGGAGGAACTAAAGGTATAAGAGTAGGTGATATGGTTGTTGGTGCTGGTATACCAGCTGATACAAGGGTTACTGTCATTAATCATAGTACTTCTACTGTAACTTTAAGTGCAAACACAACTGCAGCACTTACAGCAACAACGTCAACCGTTGCTGGTACTAAAGTTTCATTTTTGTCGAGTAGTCATACTACTGGAACTCTTGACTATTCAGCAAATCGACGAAGCCTTACTGTTGCAGATGTAACCGGCATTACAGTAGGAGATTCTGTATATGGCACTAATATTGCCGCATCTACAACTGTAAGCGCAATCAACGGTAATGTAATTACATTGTCAGCGGATGCAGCTACCAATGTAAATGGTGGTGATATTAATGGTGATGAGATAAATTTTGTTAATAAAGATAATTTAGGTGCACAAGTTCTTTATGACGGAGGAGGCAACGCTCTTGCCGCCGGAGCTACAACTATCGTAGTAGATGCTAATACAAATATTACAGTAGGTGACATAGTTGAGGTTGCCGGCGTAACAGCTGGAACAACAGTTACAAATATCAATGGAACTACAATAACTATTAGTGCACCAACAACAGCTGCCATAGCAGATAATACCTCAATAACCTTTTTACCAGCAGATTCTGAAGTGTTAAATGTTGGATCAACAGCAGGATTTACTGACGCAACGGCTGATGCACCAGGAAAAATCAAGCTTGGCGATGAGATTATTACCTACACTGGAAAAACTGCGACAACTCTTACCGGTATTACTCGAAGTGTTGACAATAGCGAAAGTAAGGCACTTGCAGTAGGAGCTACCGTAAGTTTGTTTGATAGTGTAGTAAACTTAGGATTATCTAATAGAACAACTGACGTTAACACCGATGTAAATGCTACAGCAACAACCATTACTGTAGATTCTACTGCAGATTTTGAGGATAGTGGTTTTATCAGAATAGGTAATGAAGTAATTTCATATACGGGTAAAACAGCAACAAGCTTTACGGGGTTAACAAGAGGTGTTGCGGGAACAACTGCGGCTAGTCACACAAATGATGCTGTTATTACTCAAGAAATTTCTAACACTGATGATTGGGTAGATGAAGATGATCCAGCATTAAGAATAGCTTATGATATATCTGGACAAAACTTTACTTTACAGGGCATACCTTCAAAAATTGGTACTTCTACTTCAAGTAAAATGTTTTCATTTTCAGCATATGGGCCAGGTGAAGGTAGTGGTGCCAACGCTATTGGTTTAAAAACATTAAGTAATAAGGCATCGTCAAATATTGGTGGTGGTGCAGTTTTAAAAGCTGAATCAGTTCTATTTACTGGTGACCAGATTGCTGCAGATACTCAGCAAGCTTTTGGTGTAGAAGTATCTTATAACAACCTTACTAGGAAATTTAGCATTGCCAGTGGTACTACCGGTGAAAATATACCTGCAAACTCTGCTGTAGGTGTTGGAGATGCTGGTCAGGCTTCATCAAATATAGAAATTGGTAGATTAGCTATAGTAGATGGTGTAGCAACAGCTTCTTCTGCAGGTATTGGTGGTACAAGTGCTTTGCTAGGAATAAATGCTACTAACGAAATTACTACTGTTACTGCAGACACCTCTGGTAAAGGCTTACAATCTGAAGCTGCAGTTTTAAATGGAAAAACTTCAAACGAAGATTTGTCCGAAGATTTCTTTTTATCAGACGCTGCTGAAGAAACAATTTTTGTTGTAAACGTAAATGATATAACTGCTGCTATTAAAGTGCCTGAAGGAGTATATAACGGAACCTCTCTAGCAACGGCATTGCAATCAAGAATTAATCAGATGGAAGACTCTTCAGGCAACACTGTCAACGGTGTTACTGTTGTCTACAATACAACAAGCAACTCATTTACATTTACAACAGGAACAACTGGGTTAAATAGTAAAATATTTGTATCAGCAAGTGCTCGTATGGGATTAAATGATCTTGAACTGCAAACAGGTACTACACCTTCATTTGTTAATATGGCTAATACGATTGCTAAATCAGATACTGGTCAGTCTTTGTATGTTAATGATGCTGGAACAACAACAACTCTTGCACCAGATAATGCATGGACACCAACTACTGATGGTACTTTTGCAAAAGTATTTTTAAGACCAGGAGAATTAACATTTGATACTCAAGGTAACTTAGTTAGTCCAACACAAAAAGTGAATTATAAGGGTGACTTCGCAGCAGATGCCGCAGCAGGTACTAATGCTCTGTCTATTGATTTAGATCTAGATTTTGACGGATCGACTCAATTTGCATCTGACTTTAATGTTAGAACTGTTACTCAAGATGGGCAAACAGTTGGTAAGTTAGATGGTTTAGATATTGCTGCTAACGGATTAGTAAGTGCTAACTATACTAATGGTTTGAACATTGCTCTTGGAAGATTAGTTATGGTTAATTTTAATAACCAAAACGGATTGAAACAAATTGGTAACGCAACATATGTTGAAACTTCAGTTTCAGGTGTTGCCGCAGTTGGGGAAGCTGGTGCTGATGGTTATGGTACAATCTTATCTGGTTCTTTAGAAAGATCAAATGTTGATATTACTGAAGAGTTAGTTAACTTGATTACCGCTCAAAGAAACTTCCAAGCGAATGCGAAAACAATTGAGACTAATACAAGTCTAACACAAGCGATTATTCAAATTAGAACATAAGTGAGTAAGTAACTTAAGGGGTAAATAATATGGATCGAAGTATTTATACAGCTCTTAATAGTATGAATATATTAAGAGATAATAAATCTGTTACAGCACAAAACTTAGCAAACGTAAATGTAACTGGTTTTCAAAAAGATATTCAAATTAACTTTGAATCCGTATATTTAGATAGAGATAAGGGTATTGATCCAAGAGTAATGGCATTACAAGATATAGGTGGCTTCGATTCAACACCTGGCCCAACTCAACCTACTGGAGTACCATTAGATCTTGCTATTGATGGAAATGGATATTTTGTAATAAAACCAGTTAATGGTAAATTAGCACTGTCTAGACGAGGTGATTTTACAGTATCAGCTGATGGGACTTTAAGAGATGGATCTGGATCACAACCATTAAGTGTAGATCTTGAACCTATTACGATACCACCCCATAGAAAAATATTTGTATCTGGTGATGGGATTGTTGAAATTGAGCCACTTAATGCTCCATTAGGAGAAAAGATTAGGGTAGGGCAAATTGGTACTGTTTCTGGATCAGAAGTTCCACTAGCAAAATCTACTGATGGTTTTGTAAGAACTGTTAATGAAACAATCCCTGAACTTGACAATAGAACAAGACTTTTAAGTGGTTTTTTAGAAGGGTCTAATGTTAAGTCAGTCGATGAATTAGTAACTGGTATCGATCAATCAAGAGCCTATGAAATAAATGTAAAATTTATTAGTACCGCCCAAGAAATAGACGAAGCTAGTGCATCTTTAATGAGAATGCCTAGCTAATTTTCCTTAAAACATTGGCATATCAATTGCATTATTATTCTATATTCAAAAGAAGGAGTAGAATATGTCTAATGCAATGCACGTGGCCAAAACTGGTTTAAATGCTCAAAATAGTAGAATGCAAGTAATTGCAAATAACCTTGCAAACGTTAATACTACTGGCTTTAAAAGAGATAGAGCAAATTTTGAAACTCTATTATATCAAGTTATAAAAGCTTCAGGTGCCCAGACATCCGGTGAAACAAGAACTAATTCTGCTTTTTCTGTAGGAACAGGTGTACGTATTGTAAATGCAGATAAACTATTTACTCAGGGCAACATTGTATCAACAGACAATGCATTAGATTTATCAATAGATGGTTCTGGTTTTTTTCAAGTTCTAATACCAGATGGAAGAATTGGATTTACAAGAAATGGTGCTTTTGGAAGAAATGCTGAAGGTCTTCTAACTACTGCTTCTGGTTATGTTATTCAACCAGAAATTGAAATTCCTGAGGGAGTGACAAACATTAACGTATCAGCTGATGGTATTGTATCAGTTCAAAATCCTGGAGAAGTTGAAGAAGAAGAAGTTGGACAGTTCCAGTTAGCAGATTTTGCTAATGCAAGGGGTTTACAACCGATCGGGCAATCAATGTTAGTTGAAACACCTGCAAGTGGTCCAGCTGTAATAGCCAACCCTTTTGAGAATGGATTTGGAAGTTTGGTTCAGGGTGCGCTTGAAAGTTCAAATGTAAATGTTGTTCAAGAATTAGTTGATATGATTGAAACACAAAGAGCGTATGAAGTTAACTCAAAAGCAATTTCAGGAGTTGACGACATGCTTAGATTTATAAGTCAAAATCTTTAATTTGTAGGATCTAGAATGAAAATAATAATTTTTCTTATATCTTTCTTTATACTAGGTGGTTGTGCGACTTATATTGAAGAAGCAAACAATCAACAGTTCAAACCCTTAAGACCATCATTTGAAGAATTTGAACGAGCTGAACCATCTAATGGTTCAATATATAGCACTAGCTCATCAGGACTTTTTTCTTCAGATAGAAGAGCAAAAAAAGTTGGAGACATTTTATCAGTTACTTTAAGTGAAACTTTTTCATCTAATAAAGCTGTTACAAATTCTTCTGCCAAAGCTGATGTTATCGGAGCTGAGATTGGACCAACAGGTATTTTAAGAAATTTTGCAGGATTAGGTGGAAGTGCTCAAAAAACTAATTCATTTGCTGGATCTATGGCTACAAATCAGTCTAATAGTTTAAGTGGAACACTGTCAGCTACAATAGTTAGAGTATTCCCAAATGGTAACTTAGAAATTAAAGGTCAAAAGAAGTTAAGAATAACTGAGGGTACTGAATATATTCGTCTTAGTGGCATTATAAGACCAGAGGATATATCTACTACTAATACTGTTTCTTCTGCAAAGATTGCAGAGGCACAAATAGAGTATGTAGGTGCAGGAATACTTGATAGTGCTTCAAAACCAGGTTGGGGTAGCAAAATTTTTAGAGCCATTTCACCATTTTAAGGAATTTAATTATGAAAAGTTTTAAACTACATTTTTTCTTTATTTTTCTTTTTTCTACAATAACTCAAGCTGTATTTGCAGATAGATTGAAAGATATGGTTAGCTTTGCTGGAATTAGATCTAACCAATTAATGGGTTATGGAATTGTTGTGGGTCTAGATGGAACGGGTGACTCATCACTCGCAGTAACACTTCAAAGTATGCAATCAACAATATCACAATTTGGAATGAATGTAGATGCAGGGAGCTTAAGTGGGAAAAATTCTGCTGCTGTTATGATTACTGCAGACTTAGATCCATTTACAAAAGTGGGTCAAAAAATTGGTGTGACTGTATCATCAATGGGAAAAGCTAAAAGTCTAAGAGGTGGTACTCTATTGATGACACCTTTGAAGGGGGCGGATGGTAAAACCTATGCCATTGCTCAAGGCAATCTTGCTGTAGGAGGTTTTGGTGTTGAAGGTGCTGATGGTTCTTCATTATCAGTAAATATTCCTACAGTTGGTACTATTGCAAATGGTGCAACGGTTGAGAGAATGGTTGAAGCGCCTTTTATTAATTCTAATAATTTTGTAATGAATTTACATCAAGGAGATTTTACAACTGCCAATAGAATTACTGAAGAAATTAACAAAGTATTTGGTCCTGATGTTGCTAAAGCTTTAGATCATACTTCAATCTCTGTAAGAGCGCCCAAAGATCCTTCTCAAAAAGTAAGTTTTATGAGTTTATTAGAAAATATTGAGGTAGATCCTGCATCCCCAATCGCAAAAGTTGTTGTAAATGCAAGAACTGGAACAATTGTTATTGGTGGTGATGTTAGAGTAACTCCTGCTGCAGTTAGTCACGGAAGTTTAACTGTAAAGGTTAATGAAGATACAAATACCACACCGGGACAAACATTATTTGATGATGCTGGAAATGTTACGCAAGCAACAGATGCCAATACACAAAACGATACAGAAATTAAAGCTGGTGCAGAAACAGCATCTGCATTTGTTTTTGATGCAGGAACTTCCCTAGCAGATGTCGTTGATGCGATCAATGCAATTGGAACTACAAGTTCTGACTTAGTTGCAATACTAGAAGCTCTGAGAGCTGCTGGTGCGTTAAGAGCACAAATGATTATAATTTAAAGGATGAGTTAATGGATAATTCATTATCTAAAGTCAAACAAATTAGTCATTTAGCTACAAAATCTGTAGATGAAAATAAGATCACTATATTACAAAAGCATAATAATAATGATTTAGGAATTGTTGCTGATCAGTTTGAATCTATTTTTGTTTATCAAATGCTTAAACAAGCAAGGCAAAGTAAGTTAGCCGAAGGAATATTTAGTTCTGAAGCACAAGATACATTCAACAATATGCTTGATATGGAGTATTCAGAAATTTTATCCAAAAAGAATAACTTTGGCATTGCTGAGGCATTAATAAAACAATTTCAATCCCATATACATCCAAAGAAGGATAAATAATGGCCTCCTTATTTGAAATTGGAAAAACAGGTGTTCAAGCATATAGACAGGCTTTATCTGTGACAGGTCAGAATATTGCTAACATAAATACTGATGGTTATAATAAAAGAAGTGCTGACATAAGTGAAGTTGCTGGCGTAACAGGAGGGCCAACAAACGTTTCAGATAGTACAGGCTTGGGTGTCAGGGTCACTAATGTTCGCAGATCGTTTGACGCTTATCTTGCAGATAAAACGAGAACCTCACAATCTGAATATGCAATGTTAAATGACTTTGTTTCTAAGTTGAGTGACTTAGAAAATATGTTATTGCCTTCAGGAAGTGATTTAGGTGTTTTTATAGGTAGATTTTTTGATACTCTTCAAGATGTCGCAAGTAATCCTGATAGCATTTCTGCAAGAACAGTATCTTTAGAAGCTGGTAAAGCATTGGCTTCAGCATTTAATAATTATGATAATCAATTTAAAAATTTCAAATCAAACTCAATAAAGCAAATCGATATCAAAATAGAAGAAGCTAACTTATATATAAATCAGTTGGTAGAAATAAATAAACTAATTGCCACTAGTGGTTCAAGTGAAGCATCAAACGATGTCCTAGACGCAAGAGACAAGTTGCTCATAGATTTATCAAAACTTTTAAATTTTACTGTTGATTATGCAGGTACAGGAGAGGCAATAGTAAGATTGGGTGACTCAGGTAATGGTGCTTTTTTAGTTAACAGAGCTAAAGGCTCAACTATTTCATCATCGTATGATGATAAAAATGTTTCATTAGTTATAAATGAAGGTGGTGGTAAAAAAAATCCAGGTATTTTTTCTTCTGGAATTATAAATGGAATCTCAAATTTCTATAATTTAGTTGATTCAGTGAGTAGCGAAATAAGTCAACTTGCAGAACAATTTTCAAATGATGTAAATGAAATTCAAACCTCTGGTATTGATCTAAATGGTAAATCCGGAAAAGCTATGTTTTCTGTGAATTCAATGTTACCACAAGCTAATTTTAATAATAAATCACAATTAAAATTTAATATAATTGAGGGTGATCCAAGTAAAATTTCCCAAGAGAAAATTTTAGTTAATTATTCAAAAATAAATAATAACTGGGAAATAAGAGATTCCAAGGGTTTGTCTAAGGCTGTAGGAAATAAAATTAATTTTAATGGATTTGAGGTTGAAATTATTGGTCAACCCCAAGATGGTGACGGTTTTCAAATATCTCCATCATTAACAAAAGCAGGAGCTATGAAATTTCATTTTCAAAATCCTGAAGATTTTGCAGCTGCTTCAAAAAATTTAGTCTCAAAAAGCGCATCTAATGTAGGTGATGTAGAATTAAATATAATAGGTTCAACTACGCAGGCTAACATAGATTATCCCCCTAGCATCGATGAAGTTTTCTCTTCTAGTGGAAACCCTTTAGTTGCTACAACCTTTTTAAAAGATGGTCCTGTAACTACAATTCCTTCAACCACTAAATCAATCAATTTAAGCTCTCTTGGAAACCAATCATCAGCTACATTTACAATTTCAGATGCAGATATTAAAGGTTTTTCATCATTTAGTATTAAACTTACAGACGGTAGTAATAATGAAGAAATTACTATTAGCTCTGCAGCAACAGATCCTGGAGATGGCATCAGATCAGTTGAAGAATTTGCTAACTTGCTAAACTCTGGATTAATGTTAGACGGTAAAAGTCAACATGATTTTAAAAAATTAGGTTTATTTGCTACTGGATCAAATGGTTATCTTACAATTGCCTCATCTTCTTTAGATATTGAGAGTTCTTCAATTTTATCTAGAGGTAATTCATTTACTCCCTCAACTACGAATTTAACTGCTGGTGAAACAGTAGCTAGTAATTTACAGGTTTTTACAAGGGATGGTAGGCATGTATCAGGAACATCACTTAATGCAATACAAATAGCTTCATTAATAAAAAAAGAAAATGGATTTTTAGAGAGTGCTGAATATAGAAATGATTATTTAAACAATAATTATAGAGGCACAAACGTAACAAGGAAAACAGCAAGTGGAGATTTTGTAAGCAGTTTTGGATCAAACCTTAGTTATAATGAACAAGAAACAGATATGGATGGTTTGTTAACTTCCAAGACACTGTCTTTGATTGAAACTACACTTAAAGAAACATCATTAAATTATACTGCTGCAACCACTGTCAGAGGTGCAGAGTCAACTTACAACAACTCTGGTGGAACATTAGGTACTAGCGCTGTTACTCAAATACCTCTTGCGGATGCTTCAAGTTTTCCTACCACAGGAGGAACAATTAAAATTGGTTCAGAATATTTCACATATACAGGTGTGAGTGTAAATACTCTTACAGGTATAACTAGAGCTCAAGAGGGAAGTACTGCTGAAGATCATGCACATAGCGCTGCTGTATATCTAGTTATTGGAAGTGGCGACGCCATGTCTAGTTCAGGAACAATAACTGTAGAAGACACTACAGCATTTGACTCTGTTGGTGCTATTCAAATTGGTAATGAGCTTTTTACATACACAGGTAAAACAGGAACAACTTTTACTGGGGTAACTAGAGCAACAAGTGGAACAACAGCTGCAAAACATGATAGAAATGATGCTATTTCTCAAGCGTTAGACCCAACGGCGACTACCATTAATGTCCCAAGTACAACAGGATTTCCTGCATCTGGTACTTTATTAATTGGATCAGAATATGTGACTTACACTGGCGTAACTGCAACTTCTTTTACAGGTGTAACTAGGGGAACAACATTTAATACCCTGACGTCTACTGCAACAGCACACGCAAATGGCGCCTCAATAAAAGATTATTCTTCTGGAAATATAACACTTGATGGAACGAAAATACATTCAAAAGAACTTAATTCATATATTTCAATTGCATGTGAGAAAGATGAATCAGGTAGAACATTTACTGTTACAGGTTATGACTTAGATGGGCTATATCAAACTGAAACTATTCCTGGTGGTAATGCTACTACAGCTGTTGGTAGTAAAGTTTTTAGTAAGGTTAGAAATATAAGTATAGATGGTGATTCAGCTGGCAAGATAACTATAGGAACAGAAGCGGTTGGATATTCACTTAAAGTGACTAATAATGATAATGTAGAAAAAACTACAAATGTACCTGTGGGTTCTAGTGCTTTTTATTTAGCTAATAAATTAAATACTGAGTTAGCGGGTACTGGTGTAAATGTGACAGCAAATACAAGAGTTTTACTTGGTCCGTTTGATGATGGTGTCAGTGGTGCAGTAACATTCGATTTAAAGGGTAAAAACTCTGATGCAGTGTCAATCAATGCAAGTATTGATGCCAGCGATATTTCAGCACTTGCAAAAAGAATTAATGAGTATTCTTCACAGACAGGTTTATTAGCAACAGTTACATCTGATTTTAAGAAAATAATTATTGAATCTAAAGATGGATATGACATTAATTTAAAAAATATAACTGCACCCTCAGATTTTTATCTTGAGGCATATGGAAAAGACTTTGAAAAATTTAGTCAAAACGACTCTCAATTAAATTCAAAATTATTAATAGACATTAGTGATACAAAGAAAGTATCAGCAAATATCAAAGGTGAGATAAAATTTATATCTAGTGAAACTTTTACAACACAAATAAATTCAGGAGTTTCTAAAGTAGCAGTTATAGACTCATTAACTAATGGATATATAAATATTGATAGGAACAAAACAGGCGAAGTTGTTACTATTAAACCCGAGATCTTTGATGACTTAGATAATAGTCTTGGATCTCCTGATGGTAAAAAGGCTATTGTTGGGTTATCAAAGTATGGAATTGATTTAAATCAAAAAGATTATAAATTATTCGTGAGTGACGATGATAGTTTGTTCACCTCAAATAGACCTGCTTCTTCGGGAACAATTACACTTGATGGAGCATTAAAAGATGCTAATGACTTAAATGCAGTTGTAACCATTTATTGTTCTGCGGATGAAAGCGGAAACACATTTACTGTTACTGGAACAAACGCAAGTGGTACAACCATTACAGAACAAATTACAGGTGCGAGAGCTACTGATGATGATAGCTTATTCACTATAGGAAATCCTGGTTCTGCAGGGGCCATCACATTAAATGGTTCTTTAAGAACTGTCGACAATTTAAATGCAGCTGTAACCATTTTCTCTTCTGCGGATGAAAGCGGAAATATATTTACAGTTACTGGAAAAAACGCAGATGGTACTATTATTACTGAACAAATTACAGGTAAGACAGCTAATAATACAGCTGAAGGTACAAAAAAATTTAGTAAAATAATATCAATTACGACTTCAGTTACTCCAAGTGGCAACATTAAGATTGGAACAGTTGCCAATACAGCCGTGGGTTCTACAAAATTTACTACTATAAGTTCTATAAGCTCTAATGTTAGACCAGGTGGTAATATAAATATTGGAACAATTGGTCATAATGATATTAATGACGATGATAGCTTGGTTCAATTAACAAATTTTTCTTCAGGTGCCATTTCAATGAATGGTGTATTGCGCACGTCTA
Organism: uncultured SAR116 cluster alpha proteobacterium; assembly: GCA_902543145.1. Lineage (GTDB taxonomy): Bacteria > Pseudomonadota > Alphaproteobacteria > Puniceispirillales > Marisalimonadaceae > Marisalimonas. The sequence goes on from CACBXG010000006.1 coordinate 15,711, forward strand.
ATTATCTTGGAGCAAAAATTCAAATTAAGAGTAGGGAAGACACAACAGGAACAACATTTGTAATTGCTGGGTTGGGTCTGAATAACGAAGTTATTTCAGAAAGTATAGTTGGATCAAATGGTGGTGTTGTAACTACAACCAATATTTTTAAGTCTGTTAATTCTATAAATTCTTCAGGAACTAGTAATGGAAAAATTAAGATTGGAACTAAAGCAGCTGACGGAAATTGGGATACAACCATCGATGCAAATGCATTAAACATTGATACACAAAAAGAAATTTCTACTGCATTGCTTACATCACTTAGATCCCAAACGCCAACATCTCAAGTAAAAAGTGTTGTGCTTAATGCACTACCTCAAGATGGTAAATCTGTAGATTTAAGTTTTGAAGGACAAATCTATACTCTTAAAATGGTATCAGGAGAAGTATTAGTTGAAGGACCTGAAACAAATAGAATTAAAGCACGCTTTAATGGAACATCAGAAAACATAAATAATTTGATTGCAGTATCCCAGACTGGTACTGCAGCCACACCCCTAACTATTAATGGTTTAAATTCTACAGCAGCAGATAGTGATGGGATTGTTCAAAATATGAATCCAGACCCATCAAATGCTAATTTTCCGGTAATTCCACTTACTGGAGCACTCAAAGATAGTACATCTCTTAATTCTAGAATAACAATTAAAAATACCGACAACGATGATAATACTGCTTTTAAAATCACTATTACTGGTACTGATCTAGACGGTAATCTAATAACTGATGAAATTAATGGTGTGAATGGGCAGAATGCAACCAATACAGGAACTAAAGTTTTTAAAACAGTTACTGAGGTAAGAGTTAATGGTGACCATGGCGATGTTGAAATTGGAACTACACCTGCCTTTGTTTCATCACTAGGCACAAGAATGTCTATTACTGCCACTGCAGATGAAAGTAGTAATTCATTTACAATAGTTGGTACAGGTACAGATGGATTAAGTAAAACTGAAACTATTTTTGGGCCAAATTCTGGAAAAACTGTTGTATCTTCAGGTTTATTTAAAACAATCCACTCAATTACTCCAGCTTCAAATACTACAGGTAACGTTGAAATTGGAACAGCACCTGGATATGAGCTTATAGCAACAGCAGAAGGTACAATTGAAGGTGCTCAATTTAAATTAGTTTCTAATACCGCGAATACTGCTAATGCTGAAACTTTTGGTTTAAAAGAAGGAACAACAACAATGCTTGGAAATTTTGTTGTTCAACCCACAACATCTAGTCCAGCAATTGGTATTGAAGTTACTGAAAACAATGTAAAGTCAAATTATACTATAAAATTTGATAGTAAAAAAGTTCCAGTATTTTTCAATAGTGATGGATCAGCACTTAGTGGCTCACCACCAAGTTCTATAACAATGTCTTGGAATGAAACATCAGGCACGACTGATGACGCCTCTATATATAATGGCAATATGTCGGCAGGAGTTGGTATAATTACTGATGGTATTTTATCAACCACTGACGATGATGGTCTGTTAACAAGTCAATCAGTTACAGCAGGTGATTTATATTTAGAAGGAGCCTTGGCAAAATCTAAATCATTAAATGGCAAAGTAACCATTTTTTGTAATGGAAATGAAGAAAGTAACTCTTTTGTGGTTTCAGGTTACGATACATCTGGTGTTTTTAAAACTGAGACAATTTCTGGAGGTAACAACTCTACAGTAACTGGTACAATTTCCTTTAATGAAATTTCATCTATTACTGTCGCCAACAATTCAGCAAGTACTATTAAGGTTGGAATACAAGCAACTCAGGTAGTTATGGAGCCACAGGTAATTACAATCACACCAGCAGGTTCTGATGTTGGAGAAAAATATACAATTACGGGTTTGGATCAATTTGGTAACGCACAAACTGAAGTTTTAACTGCAAAAGCAGCTAATGAAATTGTAACAGGAACCAAAGTATTTACTCAGATTTCATCTATAGTGCCTACAAGTGCATCTGCTTCAACAGTAAAGGTAGGTACTCAAAAAGTTGGTAGATTATCATTAAGCAATACTATTGATAAAGTTGACTTTAAAATTGAAAGCAGTCCTAATGCCGATTTTGTATATGGCTTAAAAACTCAAAACATTAGAGCTGTTATTGATAATGATAGTCTTAAGGTTTCATCGTTCTCAGGTGAGCCAGTAAAAGTTGATGTACCATCTGGTTCAATTCAAAATTCAGTTGCAGAAAAAATAAGTTTAACAAATTTACCACCAGAGGATTTGATTACCTTTGTTATGGGAGGTGGTGCTAGAAAAATTAGTGCTGATTATGACAAATTTTCAGAGAGCGAATATACAGAAGATATACCTGAACTTACAATTAAGGTAGATTCATCAAATAACAATAAAGTTGAAATTTTTGATAAAGTTTCTGGTCATTCGATTGCATCAAGAATTTTAGACGTTAACAGAGTTTTTGAAATAAATAATACGAAATTTCAATTCTCTGATGAGACTATAGTTAATAATAGCTTTGATTTTTCAAGTAATAAGGATGGTTTTGGAGACAACAGAAACATTGTAAATATTTTAGGTCTTCAAGGGTCAGACAAATCAGGTGGCAATAAAGGAAATTTTCAAGAAATTTTTAATACTACTGTTGCTAAAGTAGGATCAAATGTTCAAGCAAGTAAGTTATCTCTCGATTCAGCATCAAGCACATTAGATGCAGCAGAGGCAAGTCAAAGTGAATTTGCTGGAGTTAATCTTGATGAAGAAGCTGCACACTTACTCGAGTTTCAACAAGCATATCAAGCTTCGGCACGAATTTTGCAAACTGCTAAAGAAATGTTCCAATCTCTAATAGAGGTTGTTTAGTAATTAGAGTTATTTAAAATGCAGATTAGTTCAAAATTATTTAATCAACAGCAATTAAAACAATTTTCATCAACAACTGAAGAACTTCAAGATCTTCAGAATAAAATTGCTACTGGTGAAAATATTTTAAGGGCCTCTGATGATCCAGTTGGATCTGTTGAGTTGTCAGGCCTAAATGTTGTTAAAAAGCAAATTGAACAATATGAGAGAAACGTAAATTCAGCTGATGATAGATTATCATTAATAGATAAAAATTTAGAAAACTTATCAAATGTTTTTATAAGAGTTCAGGAATTGATCATCCAGGCTTCAAGTGACGTTTTAGGTGCATCAGATAGAGAAGCAATTGCTATTGAAGTTGATCAAATGAAAGAAGAAATATTAAGTTTAGCTAATGCACAAGATAGTAATGGAAGTTTTTTATTCAGTGGCTACAAAACAAATACTATTCCTTTTGTAAAAGATCTAACTGGCAAAATAAATTATAAAGGAGATAGGGGTATAGCATCTTTATCTATTTCTGAGTCTAGAGTAATAGAGACGACACTTGATGGAGGAACTTTATTTCAAGCTGTAAAGGGACCATCAGGAAAGAATGTCTCAATTTTCCAAATGTTAGAAGATATTAGCTATTCAATAAGGACGGCTTCTGGAGGTGTGGACTCAGTAAAATCAACAGGTGTAGCAGAACTTACTTTTGAGAATAAAAACCCTGGCACATGGACTTTCGATTTAACAGGAAATTTGGGTACAGCAACAATTACAGCTGAAATTACAGGTGAAGATCCTGCAGAGTTTGTAAGGCAAATTAATCTTGGGAACACTGGGGTTGTTGCAACTATAATGGATGATGGAAAAACCATTAAATTAACTGACTCAGTCAACGGTCCAATGGAAATAAAGAATCTTTCTGTTTATGGAATTGAAACTGCACAAAAAGATCCTACTTCATTTTTTAAAGTTCAACCTACAGATGGAATTGGAAACAACATAGGTAGTGTTCAAAAGTTATATGATAATGATCAATTACCATCAAAACAATTAGATAATGTAGCTTCAACTCAGGTACATATTGCAAATAATAGAGGTGAAATTGGCGCTAGAACTAACTCTCTTGAGAGACAAGTAGAGCTTTTAGCTAACCGAAGATTAGGGGTTGAAAAAGACGTAAGTGATTTAAAGGATGCAGATCTTGCAGCATTAGTAACTAATTTACAAAGTATGTTAACGTCTATGCAAGCAAGTCAGCAATCATTTGTAAAAATTTCACAACTTAATTTATTTGATTATTTAAGATAATTAAAAGTTTAAAATAAATCAGTTTCTTGATTGATAATTTCACCAATCCAGTCAATATCTTCTACATCTGTGATTAACCATCCTGGTTCTGCTTTAGGAAGTGCTTCATTTCTTATACTAAAAACGGTAGCTTTAAATATCTTAAAGCATTTATCTGAACCATAGTCTTTAACTTTTGTCGGATTAAAAGCCGACGAGAACATTCCAGATAGTTTTCTTTCACTTCCACCTGACTCATATTTAACTCTATAATGAATAAAGTCATTTATGTAATTAACTGCCTCCTCACCAGCATTTATTTCAGACAAAAATTGTAGGATTTTTTCAGCTAAATCCATAATTTCTTCAAACTTTACTTCATTAAATCGTTCAGAAATTGCTGTTGAATATTTCCTTGAAATGGCAGCAATAGAATTATTTGAAGATAAAAATTCTTTGCTGGTCTGTGCAGCAAATGTAGAAAAAATCCATTCAGGGCAAAATTTTGACATTTTATCACCTTTAAATACAAAATCACAGTATTAATATATATGATAAATATACCTTTTTGTAGCTAAATCAATAGTAATATTATTTAATTTGTTTCCATCCATCCAAGATTTCATCAATTGGAGGTATTGCGTCATAAATAAGCTTGGAATCCCTTTTTGTAAAACCTTTCATAATTCCATCCTTAGCAAACTCGTAAATACGATAAAGGTTTTCAGCTATTTCACTTCCTTCATCAAAGTTTAAACTTGATTGTAAAATATATATTGCCGTTAAGGATTTTGAAAAACTAGTAGATTTTATTGATGATATTACAGGTTCATGATCTATTGAATATGCTAAAGTTTCCATATTTTTCTTAAGATCTTTTAAAACCTCTTCAATTATTTTATGAGGATCTAAGCTAGTGGTTTTAGCATTAATTTCATCATTCAAATATTGTCTCATAGACGCGTTATAATTCATTTAAATCCCCTAAAAAAATTATATATCTTATTATTAAACGGATGTTAATTATAATTGTTTAGAAATAATTTTATTTAATGTTTTTCTATCTGATTAATTTCTTCAGAAATATCAAGATATGCTTGTAAAACATCATTTTCTGATATTATGCCAACCATTTCGTTATTCTTCTTATTAACAATTGGTATACTTTCACCGACAAACTTTGATAATTTTTTTATTACAAAAATTAAGTTGGAATTAGGATCTATAATTAAAGGCTTTTTTTCTAATAAATCTATTAGGTTAGAACTTTTTTTATTAATTAAATTTAATAGACTGATCTTACCAATATATTTGTTTTCATCTGATACTATATATCCTTCAGTTGTATTAGATTTGGTTAATAATTTGATAGCGTTTTCCGTAGAAGTTGTAAGTTTTAATTTTGTATATTGACTATCAACATAATTTTTAATCAAAGCTTCATTTAAGCGAATTTGTTCTCGACCTTTTGTAATTTCAACTCCTCTTGAAATGAGTTGTTTGTCAAACACGCTATTTGCAAAAACTCTACTAGTTATGAAAGAACAAACCACAATTGGGAAAGTTGCAGCTATTGCATATTCATAAGATCCAGTGAGCTCTAGAACTAAAATTATAGCAGTCAAAGGTGCTCCAATCACTGAACTAGATACAGCTGCCATTCCAGAGACTGCAAGTACAGAAAGTAAATCTGGGTTGGCTGATGTCACAGGCAATTGAAATACTATTGCACCTAAAACTCCTCCTAAAAAAAGCGCAGGCGAGAATAATCCACCAAAAAACCCAAATCCTACACAAATAGAAGTTAAGATTAGTTTTCCTAATAAAAGAGCTAAGAGATATCCGAATAATAGTTGGCTTGTTATAACAGACATCAGAACATCAGTTCCCAAACCTAAAACTTCACTAAAAATCATTCCACATATACCACAAGCAAATCCAGCTATTATTGGAGCTTGCCAATTTTTAATATTAATTTTGGTTGGAATGGTACCCGTAAATAAAACTAGTTTCATAAAAAGTATTGCTACAATTGCAGCTAATGGGCCAATAATCCCTAGGCTTATTATTATATCACCCATATCAAAAGGAATAGCAGTAAGTAGAAGTGGAGGGCTTACGATTCCAATTTCTGTTGCAGAAAAATTGGCTGCCATTGATGAAATTGCCAGAGCAGCAACTGCTTTCATTGAAAAATGTCTTAATACAGTTTCATGAGCAAAAATTATACCTGCTAAAGGAGCACCAAATCCTGCAGAAATAGCCGCCGCAACACCACTACCAATTATGATATCATGGGGAATTTTAGGTATAAATTTTTGTCGTCTAATATATGATGAAACAGTTGCACCAAAATGCACAAGAGGACCATAAATACCTACTGAAGCACCGCCACTTATTGATATAAATGATGCTAATGTTGATCCAAAACCACCTTTTAAATCTAAAATACCTGCATGGTGATGTGCAGCATAAATTGTATCAGCAGGACCAAACCACCTTGGTAGTTTGAGTTTATACATTAACAGTCCAACTAAAAGAGAACTTGGGACACATATCAATAATGGAACCAAGTTAAGTGATAAATTTCCAATATCTATTGCTACGATAAAATTTTCATTATTAAATAAGAAATCATAAATATTTTTTGCACTAATAATAAAAAGTTGTGCAACAAAAGAAATAATAGTACCTACTATTGCTGCAATAACTAATAAAGCTAAGCTTTCTTTAATCTCTTTTATGTTTATTTTTTTAAACATTATGAGCTCCAATAGAATTACTACATAATTTTAATTGATTGTCATTTTAAATTAATTGAAATTTATTAATCTAAGAAAATTTTCTTAATTAAAGGCATAAAAATTGCAGTGTTACTGTCGTATTATAAAGTTATAACTATTATTTGGGTTTTTTATGGCTGTAGTAGATTATTTAAGTGCAATTAATCAAGGTGGTAGTGGTTTAAATATAACCCAAATTGTTGATAGTCTTGTACAAGCTGAACAGGTTCCTCAAGAAAACCAAATTCAGTCCAAAATTGATGCAAGAAATACCGCTATTTCTGCAATTGGTGAAATAAAAAGTGCTTTATCTAAACTTTCTACGTCTTTAAATACTCTTACTGGGAACACTTCTTTAAAAGTAAGCTCAACTAGTTCAGCAGTAAGTGCAACTATTTCAGATCCGTCTACCGCGGTAGCTATAAATTCTAGTATAAGCATCTCATCACTTGCAAAAGGCCAAACATTAGCTTTTGAGGATTACGCATCAAATACTTCACTTGTTGGCGCAGGAAGCTTGGTTTTAGAAAGAGGAGACTGGTCGTCAGGAAGTTTCGTTGCTAGTTCAAAAGTAACTTCTAAAACACTTACAGTTACAGATACTGATACTTTAGAATCATTAAAGGATAAAATAAATGCACTTAACTATGGTGTAACAGCAAGTGTTTTAGGCGCAGGCGATGATACATATACACTTGTTTTAAAATCACAGGATGGAAAAGAAAATGCGTTAAGAGTTACAGCCACAGAAAGTCCATCAGGATCAGGATTATCTACAATTGATAATACGTCAACGAATGGATCAAAACAAAAAGTTGCTGGAACTGATGCTTCTTTTACCGTTGATGGTATTTCATTAACCAGGTCATCAAATAATATTTCAGATCTTTTTACAGGTTATAATGTAAACTTACTTGCATCTACTTCATCTAATGGAGTAGATACTCCAGCAAATTTAACTGGCTCTGTAGATACAACTTCAGCAACAACTAACTTACAAACTTTTGTAACTGCAGTTAATAATGCAAGAACATTGTTAAATGAAAAAACATTTAGAGGATCAACTTCAAAAGAAGCTGGTGAATTATCTGACGATCCGGTAGTAAAAAGTATTCAAAATCAACTAAAATCTCTTACTTCTTCACAATTAACTGGATTTGGTGCAAATGGTGTATTTCTTTCGAATTTAGGAGTTCGAACTGAAAAAGACGGATTGCTTAGCCTCAATACTACTGTATTAGAAAATGAACTAAAAAATAACCCAACTTCTTTAGATGCTATATTTAATTCAATGTATTCTTCTTCTTCAAGTTTATTATCAGTAAGTGGGGGTACAAACTCTCAACCTGTTGCAGGATCTTATGCCTTTCAAATGACAGCATATGTGTCAGGTGCTTTTACTGGTCTTGTAAGTAATGACACATCACCAGAAGTAACTGCCTCTAATAATACTATTCAAATAACAGTTGATGGCACTCAATCAGGATCAGTAACTGTTCCTGCTGCTCATTATACTTCTGAAGCAGCTCTTGCTACAGCAATCCAAACAGCAATAAATGCAGACAGTACATTAAGTGGGGCTGGGAAATCAGTAATTGTCACTCATGCCAATGGTAGCTATTCGATTAAGTCAGGATCTATTGGTTCATCATCTTCGATGGTTATAAATGCAATAGGAAGTAATCTTGACGGGTTTCTTAAGTTTGTAGGCTCAACTGATGCAGATAATATTGGAACATCTCAAACTGGAACTGCCAGTACAGCTTTAACTCTAAATGGAGCGTCAGTTACAGCAACCGATCCTGATGGATTAGTTGATAATGAAACTCTTGGAAGTTCAGGTAATTTTACACTTGATGGTGCACAAACAACTTCAACAAGTCCTAGATCAGCCACAGATTTAAATTCATTTGTAACCATAGAAAGTTCAAATAATTTATCATCAGTAACATTCACCATTACGGGTACAGATATTAATGGGACATCTCAAACTGAAACTATAACTGGTCCTACAGCTGGAAGTACTGTTGTTGGTACAAAAATTTTTAAAGACATAACACAGATTTCTTCAAATGCATCTGCTTCAGGAGTAAATATTGGTACAAAATCAGCTTTTGTTGATCTTACAGGAAAACGGCCATCAATCGTAAGTGCTGGTGGTGATGAGAGTGGTAAAACTTTCACTGTTGTTGGAACTGATTTATCTGGTAACGCACAAACTGAAGTTATTACAGGACCAGCAGCTAATGCAACAGTCCTTGGTTCTAAAACATTTCAAACAATTTCATCAATTACTCCGTCAGCTAACACTTCAGGATCTGTGACATTAGGTTTTACAGGAGCAGGGATTACAACTAATGGTGTTACAGGTTCAGCAACATTGGACGGTGTTTCAATGTCAGCAGATATTAACAACAATACTTTTACTATTTCATCAGGAAATGCAGCAGGATTAAAAGTGAAGTATTCTGGTCTTGGTGCAAATGCAACTGTTTACTATGGCCAAAGTTTGATTGAAAAATTAACTTCATTTTTAACTGACACTCTTAATATCTCAAGTGGGCAACTTGCAACGAGAGAAACTACGATTAACCAAGAAGTAACAGATCAATCAGCATTGTTAGTTGATTTAAATTCTCAAATGGAATCTCTCAGAAATAGATATATTAAACAATTCACAAGTATGGAACAAGCTGTAACAAGTTTAAAATCAACTGGTGAATATTTGACTAATTTGCTTGATGCTTGGAATAAAGACGATTAATTAATTATTATAATTTTATAACTGTTTATCTGTATTTAGGCCCTAAAACCCAAGCAACAACTGACTTTCTTACACCTTTTTTTACAGGTCTTACTCTATGCCAAAAATCTGAATAGAAGAATAGTATTGAATTTTTTTGAGTCTTGTTATCAAAAGTTACATATCTTTTTTTATTTAGAGGGTTATATATTTCTAAATCAAATTCACCACCTTCATAATCATTATTCAAAAAAATTGAAAAACTTAGTTTTCTAATTCTGTTGTCACTACGGGGTTCTGTTTGATCAACATGCCATCCATATCCATTACCTTTATGATATTCACTATATTGCAGTGGCTCTAATGCATCAATGTCTAATTTATAGTTTTGCTTTTCATTGATATGAAAAATTTAATTAAAAAAACTTATTTATAATAAAATATTTTCTAAACAAATACTCATGTTGTCGTAACAAAGAGTGAATAACTTTGAAACTGCGGATATTTTTAAATCTAAAAGATAAGATATTCATTAGTACTTTAACAATAAAATTGGAGAATTTAGATATGAATAGTATCAATACCAATATGAGTGCCCTTCAGGCTCAAAATAATATGAGGGAACAAAATGATGCAATGAATCAGGCTATGAACAGATTATCATCAGGTTTGAGAATAAATTCTGCTGCAGATGATGCTGCTGGTTCAGCAATTGCTTCAAAAATGGAAGCTCAAGTAAGAAGTTTAGATGTAGCAATAAGAAATTCTTATGATGCTATTTCTATGACACAGACTGCAGAGGGTGCTCTTGGGGAAATGGAAAACATTTTACAAAGAGTAAGAGAATTATCTGTACAGGCTTCTAATAGTACATTATCAACTTCTGATAGAACAATGATACAAGCAGAAATTGATGCACTTATAAATGAGATTGATGCAATTGCTGGTAATACACACTTCAATGAAGTTAAGTTATTAGATGGTTCAAATGCAACTGTAGATTTTCAAATTGGTATTAAGGCATCTGATGCATTAACAGTTAATTTACAAAACTCTGATTCTATTTCATTAGGTTTGTCAGGTTCAACAGGTGTTGAAGGTCTAACAAGTTCAAGAATGCTTAAAACTGACTATAGTGCAACTGGAGCTGCTATTGCCGCGTCAGACATTAAGATAAATGGTTTTAACGCATTTTCTCAAGATTTCAATACTAACTTAAGTACTGCGACAGTAAATACTGCTAAAACAATAGCTGATGCTATAAACCTTAATACAGGAACACATGGCGCTAATGCAAATGCTTTTAACACATTTACATCAAATGCAATGGGTACATTTAATATGACCGCAACATTTACTATCAATGGCGAGACTGTTGCTCTAGCTAGTTCATATTCACAATTAGTTTCTAATATTAATGAATCTGTTTCTGGTATAAATGCTTCTTTAAATGCTGATAATTCTATAACATTATCTAATACAACAGGTGATGATATTATTATAAATGGTGGTCAAACTGTTGGTTTTACATCTGCATCACAAACTTTTACTGGTTTCATAGAACTAAGCAACTTAGATGGAAGTCAAGTTACTATTGAAGCTGGATCTGTTAAAAATGGATATACAGGCGGTGCAGGTCTATTGTCTGATGTTCAGGCTATTGGATTTAACGAATTCAGTAAAGCTGGTGTTTTAGAAACTGACACGGTAAGTGGAACTGCATTAGCTGCAAATGAAGTTAAGGTTAATGATGTTTTAATTGGTGGATCAGTAACTGGTGCTGCTAATCACGTAGCGGATGCAATCAATGCTAAAACTGCTGAACATGGTGTAACAGCAGATGCTAATAACGAAATAGAGATGACTTTTGATTTTTCAGCAGGTGCTTCTTTAGCAACTGACTTTAAAATTAATGGTATGGCTGTTGATCTAACATCTGCAACAAGTGCTGCAAATGTTGTAACTGCAGTTAATGCTGCAGGCATTGGTGATATTAGAGCATCTGCAAATGCTGATGGTACAGTTAAACTTGTGAGTGATAGTGGTGTTGACATCGTTGTTGCTAACTCAAATAACGATATTTTAGTATCTGCAAGAGATATCCATGGTGCTGATATTACAAAAGGTCTATCAAATGGTGTCTTTGACCTAGATGGTTTAGTATCTGGACATACAGTTGTTGCGGGAGTTTCAACTGCTATAGATATTTCTGGAAGTTCATTAGTAGGTGATGTTGTTGATTCACGTATTGTTGTAACAATGAACGCAGCAGCTGCATATGCTAACTCAGCTAATGAGGGTATTGTGGTAAGAGGAACTAACTCTAATGGTCAAGCTATTTCTGAGACAATCTTGTTCAAAAATGGTACCCAAGCTGTTGGTGACCAAATCTTTGGTTCCACTAATTTCCATACAGTAACATCTGTAGAAAACACATCAACAGATCCACTTGCTGGTGGTACTATTGACATTGGTTTTTTTGGAAATAGTGACACTGATGGATTGTTTACTTCTGGAACATTCGCAGGAACATTAAACGGTGCTCTAAATGGTACTGACATCAACAGCTATGTTGAAGTAAAACACTCTACTGCGTCAGCAGCAACATACACTATTACTGGTGTTGGTCAAGATGGTTCAGATCTTTCTGAGACTATAACAATGACAAATACAGCTAACTTAATTGTATCTAGTGAAAATATATACAAGTCTGTTACAAGCATTGCTTTAGCCACAGGAGCTTCTCCAAATAATGCTGAAATAGGTACTAATACAGTCAATGAAGACGTAGTATTTTCTTCTAGTTCTGCCACAGCAGCTGGAGAACTTACTTTAAGTACTACTGGTCAGCTAACTGGTCTAAGAGGAGCAAGAGTAATTATTTCTGGTGGTCCAGACGTTCATCTTGCTGCAGATGGTTCAGTAAATGAGCACACAGGAGACTATTCTGGTGGTAATGCTGTTAAGTTTACAGTTACTGGAACAGATCAGTTTGGTGCAACTGTCACAGAAGAAATCACTCTTAATAAAAATACTGGCCAGGTTCATGGAACAACAGTTTTTGACTCTATTACTAAAGTCGAAACTAATGCTGCTCTTCAAGCTGCTGGTGCCAAAATTGGCTTAGTTAGACAGGGTGACAGAGTTGAAGCAAAAGGTAACATGACACTTACTAATGATAATCAAACAGCTATCAAGTTAGAGGCTGTAGCAGATGATCATATTGCTGGCTTGGCAACTACTGGCGCACAAGAAATAATCATGCAAAAGCTTGGTGCAAAAAATCAAAGCCAATCTTTTGAGGTAACTGGAAAAGGTGTGTCAGTTACAAATGAGTCACAAGCAACTGCTTCATTAGCTAAAATTGATGCTGCTATAGATAAAGTATCACTTTTCAGATCATCATTTGGTGCTGTTGAAAATAGAATAGATGCTTCTATAAATAATGCTACAACATTGAAAGTTAACACTGAAGCTGCTATGTCAAGAATTCAGGACGCAGACTTCGCAGCTGAGACATCAAGAATGACAAAGAGTCAGATCTTATCTCAGGCTGCTACTTCTATGTTAGCTCAAGCTAATGCTTCTAAGCAAAACTTATTAGCTCTTCTTCAAGGATAAATTGGAGAGATTAAGAGAAAAAGGCCACCTTTAGGTGGCCTTTTTTTTTATTCAATTTTCAAATAATTTAGTTTTGTAATAATTGAAGCACATTTTGTTGTGCTTTTCCTGCTTGTGCTATCATTGCCATAGCAGATTGTTGTAAAATCTGTGCCTTTGTCATCCTTGCAGATTCTTTTGCGAAATCAGCATCCTCAATTCTACCTCTTGAAGCATTTGTGTTTAGGGCTACGTTTGACAGATTATCAATAGCTTTTTCCATTCTACTCATTAAAGCACCAAGTTTTGCTCTTTCTTTATGAATTCTATCTAGGGACCTATCCAAAACACGTAAGGCATCAACTGAAGATTGTCTAGTTAATAAACTTACACCAGATAACTTATCTAATGACGCTGCACCTGGTGATGCCTCAAACAGGCCTTTTCCATCTTCACCAACTACAGTGAAACTGTTGCTAGATGACATTTCAAGTTGACCTGTAATAATAACAGAATCTGCACCTTTTACACCGATCTTGATAGCACCAGTAGTTGTATCAGAAGCTGTGATTGTATGAATTGTTTTAAATATACGTCTGCCAGTTACAGTTTTATTAGCTTCAGGTCCTGTAATGACTTCAGTAAGAGAAGTACCATCCATTCCAGTTCCAACGACTGTAAATGTTTTAGTAGACTCATCACTAGCAGAGCTTGTAATTGTTACAAGTATAGACTCATTAGCTATAGTATTTTTTACACCAACACTAATTTTTGCGTCGCTATCTGTTGTTGAAGGTTTTACACTGGTAACTGTTCCATAAATTTTTGTAGAGGTTAATGTTTTTGGATATGTACTTCCTGTATGACCGAGAATTGTTTCAGTTTGTTCATTCCCATATACATCTGTTCCAGTTATTACAAAATTTGCACTTGATGCAGCAGTCGAAGTAATTGTAATAAATGAATTAAGAGTAGCTGTTGCATCCACCATACTTAGACTTTCAGAGCCAGTAAAACCAGCAGCAATTGTTTGTTCTAGACAAACTTTATCATCATCAGTAGCAAGTGAAGCAGGTCCATTTAATGTAAATCTTGAGGACATATCTTTGATGGATTCACCATTTGCATGACTTGCAGCAGTTGAAGTAACTGTGTCAACTGTTGCTCCTCTGGACACACCAGTAAAAGAATTTGCAGTTACACCAGTATAAGTCACATATTCTGATCCAATTAATAAAGTACCAGATTCAGGAAATCCTGTTGTACTTGGAACATTAATGGTAGTTGCCGTTGGGTCTAACGCTTGAGAAATAGCATCATTTCTATCATGTTTTGCAGCTGTTGTTCCACTTGTTGCTCTGGTTACCCCAGTAAAAGTTGTTCCTGTTTTACCTGTGTATGTAAAAAGCTCATTACCAATTTGAATAGCACCAACAGAGTCAAATGCTGTAGTGTCTTCTACAGTTATTGTTCCTGAACCAGACATGGCGTCACCACTTCCAATAGTTAAAAATACAGAAGCGCCATGTGCATGATTCTCAGCAGTACTATCTTCTTTTTCTCTGAATACACCTGTTAGAGTATTTCCACTTACACCTGTATATGTGAAATATTCTGAACCAATTTTAATTGTTCCTCCTGTGGTAGGAAAACTTGAAGCATCCGCAAGAGGTATTTGAGTAACAGCGCTAGTACCTAATGTTCCACCAGAGTTGTTGTAAGTTGACTCTGCACCTCTGACAGTGGTTGACCCTGTTACAACTAAAGAGGTTTCAGTTGGAGTTGCTCCAATAACTTTATTGGTGGTTGTTACTGTTCCTGAAAACAAACCATCATCATCAGTTGTCGTTACATTCGTATCTCCGAGAGATACTGGGTCACCTGCTACAACTTCATTATTATCCAAACTAGTAACTAATAAAGTTCTTCTTGTACCTGTTGTTGTTGTATCTCCTCCAAAATTTACATCACCTAATTTAATATCATAACCTTCGTTTTGCACTAAAATCATTGATGATTTGTCTGTTGAAAGGGTAGCTGTTACACCAGTAGTAGTGGTATAATTATTAATTGAATCCCGTAATTCAGATAATACAGAACTTCCTTCATTGTTATTCAGTGTAACATTTGCAGCTATTGTAACGGCTGTTGTATTTTTACCTTGTATACTAAATGATAGGCTTGTTTGGCCATTATAAGCATCATCCAAAGTTTTAGCTTGAAGTTTAAGTTGAGTAGAAGCTATGGCTGAAACTCCAGTGGAGTCAAAAACTGCATTAACAGAAGTAGCGATGTCTCTTACATTAGATCCAGCTGCTGCTGTAACAGATGAGCTTCCAAGAATGCCATGAACTGTAAATGATTCTGCCTGTACCAAATTGGTTTCTGATGTATCTGCAACAGCATAAGCATTTAATGCTAAGTTATCATTGTCAACTGGACCACCAGTATCATCAGTCGTTTCTGTTCCCTGTGATGTTGCTTTATATGCTCCTAAACTGTCTATTCTCATTGAAGAAACTGATAATTGAGCAAATTCACGCTCATGAGTTCCAATTTGGAAACGTCTATCAGCAAATGACCCATCTAATACAGCTATTTCATTAAAGGTTGTATCTCTAGTCACACGATCTAATTCTGCCAATAATTGGTCAACCTCAGCATCAATATATGCACGTTCTTCACCATTGTAAGTGTCTGATGCTGATTGAATAGCTAGTTCTCTTATTCTTTGTATAATTGATGATGATTCATCCAATGCACCTTCAGTAACCTGTGCCATAGAAATAACGTCAGCAGCATTTCTTACTGATTGCTCCAATCCTCTAATCTGTGCAGTCATCCTGTCAGCAATTGCAGCACCAGCTGCGTCATCACCAGCATGATTAATACGTTTTCCTGATGACAAACGTTCCATCGAAGTTGTCATTTCGCGTTCTGTTGCATTTAACTTATTAAGTGCAAACTGTGCAGCGGAGTTAGTATTTACTGTTGGCATTTTAATCTCCAAATTAATTTCGTAGGAAATCACTGCAATTGTTATGCCAAAATTTAATGAATTTTACTTAAGCTAGTTTTTCAAAAGATTTTTTTAATTGTGTTATATTATTAGGAACGGCACTTATCATATTATATCGCGTAATTATTTCATTGTGGAAATATGAAGGAGATAAAGAAGCCCGTGATCTTATAAAACTTTCTGTAAGTGAGCCATTGCTCGCACTTTGATTATTAACATATACATGCCTGATGAAATTAGGAGGTTCATTATTTAAAGCCCTTTTTGGAACGCCAGTTTCGGTTACAATTCTGTTTTTAGTTGGCATACTGTTTGCAGTTAGACTAGAGCTTTCATTCCTTAATGGTCTAGAAGCGTAAATCTCATTAATAGCATATGGGTTATGTAAATTATTATTAATCATAATGTAAATAAACATAAAAACTATGAAAAATCAAATTTTTGACAATTATTTTGTAACGTTGAGACTGTATCATGACAAATAGCCAATATATAGATGCATACAAGAAGGCACAACAATCATCAAATTCTGTTACATCTTCACACGAAATAGTGAGAACATTGATGAAAGAATTAGTAAATTCAATGCAGAAAATTGTTTTAGATATTCAAGATGAAAGAAAAAGAAAACAAGATCAATTTTCAGTTGATAAAGATTTTGAAGAAAAATATGCGCATCAAAAGTCAAAAAATCTAACTAAATCACTTTCTATTATTTATGGTCTACAGACTAGCTTAGATTTTGATAAAGCTCTAGAAATTGCTAATAACTTATTTCAATTATATGAGTACTGTCGTCACGAAATTATCAAAGGTTTTAGTCAAAAAATTGAAGATGGGATTATCAAAGCTATTGATGTTATAAAACAAATTATGGAAGGATGGGAAGAAATACCATCTTTAGAGAAATAAAGATGGACAACCTAAACTCAGACCTAGATTTGTTAGAAAATCTATCAAAAAAAATTTCAGATTTAATCTATAATAATGAGTTTTCTCAGATTTCCTTTATTGATGCTCAACGAAGAGCATTAATAAAAAAAATTATAGAAAGCGAAAGTAAAAAGAATGCTATCAAGAAAAGAATTGGCAAACTATTAGAAAATAATATTGAAAATATAAAAGCTACAGAAAATAAATTACAAAATCTCTCAAAAAATCATGATAAATTCAGCAAAAGACTTAAAGCATATTCATCAATTAAATATTAATCAGGTATATAATTAAATTTTTTTTAAAAAATAATTAAACAAATTTCATTTTCAGTCGTAATTACTGCCGTAACTTTAATATAATTCGTGGAGGAATTTATTTATGTTTAATATTGGTAGTTTGTCTGCTTCTCAATTTATTCAAAGAAATATGGCTAATCAAATTAAGGATATAACTGAAAGTACAGAAAGGTTATCATCAGGTAAAAGAATTAATAGTGCCTCAGATGATCCATCATCAATTGGTCCAATTTCCAGACTTAATGCACAAATCTTATCACTTGAAGAAGCAATCTCTAACGGAGGAGAGGGTAAATTACTTACCCAAACTGCAGATGGTGGTCTGAGTTCAATAAATAATATTCTTGCTCGAATAAGAGAATTAGCTGTTCAAGGCGGAAGTACTACTCTAACAACTGCAGATAGAAATATCTTACAAGTTGAAATAGATGCATATTTAACTGAAATTGACGCTTTAACTAAATTAATAAAATTTAATACTATCAAATTGTTAGATGGAACTAAAGAGAAGGTAAGTTTTTTAGTCGGAGAAACTAAAGATGATATAGTTTCTATTGATTTAGTTAAATCAGACAGTACAGCCCTGGGTTTATCTGGCTCGTCGGGTGTAAAAGAGTTTACCGGTGGACGAGTAACAGGATTTACTTACAATAGTAGTAATCTTGCAGCAAGTGATATTAAAATTAATTCACAAAACGCTTTAGCAGCAAATCTAACTGATAACTTATCATCAGGAAACAATACAGCAGCGGCACTTGTAACAGCTATTAATGCAAATTCAAATTCTCATGGCGCAACAGCTACTGGTTTTAATAAAGTTACATCAGCAGCAAAAAGCTCTTTAAGCATGAGTAACACATTCACAATTAATGCAAACGTAATATCCATTCAAACAAGTTTAGAAAATTTAGTAACTGAAATTAACCAAGAAGCAGGTGGCATAACAGCTACATTAAACTCTGATAATACAATAACATTATCAAATACAACTGGTAATGACATTGTTATTGGAGGGAATGCACCAACTGATGCAGGGTTCACGGCAGGCACCTATTTGGGCTATATTAAATTAGAAAATGTTGATGGTACTTTTGTAAAAATTGAAGCTATGACAAAAGCTAACGGATACGCCTCAAATAGTGGAAATATAGATGACTTAGCACGATTTGGCTTTAATGAAGTAGATTCAAGTACTGTTATAAGATCAGATTTAGTGTCAACTAATGCTCTAACAGCATCTCATGATATTAAAATAAATGACGTTGCAATTGGTGCATCTGATAGTGCTTCAGCTGCTGCAAAAGCTATTGCTATTAATTCTGTATCATCCTCAACAAATATATCTGCTTCAGGTAATAATATTGTGACACTTGATATTAATGTTGGTGAGGCCTCTTCAGCCGCTTCTAATATAAGTATAAATGGAAATGCAATTAATTTTTCTAGTGTTACTAATACTACTGAAACTATCACTGCAATAAATAACGCATCTATTGGTGATATAATAGCATCTGCAAACTCAGATGGCGACGTTCAACTTACAAGTGCAAGTGGAGCCGATATTGTAATAGCACACGCAGGAACTCCTGGTGTTTTTATTGACGGTCATACTGACGCAACAGGAGCGACTATTTCTGTAGGTAGCTCAGTTACATTCAAGGGCCAAATACTTCTCACTCACACAGCTGGTGATGTAATTAAAATCTCTGGTGATGATGTGGGTGAGCTTGGATTTCAAGCACAGGCTTCGAGCAGTGCTTCTACTCCTGGAGCAATAATTTCTGTATCAAGTTCTTCAAATGCAACTTCTGCTTTGACTAGTATTGATAATGCAATTAATACAATTGCCAACACAAGAGCAAAATTTGGAGCAAGTGAAAATGTTATTGATCATAGATTAAATTTTTTACTAGATGCCAAGAATAATTCTTCTTCAAGATTATCTAAAATAGAGGATGCAGATTTTGCTCTAGAAACAGCAAGACTTACAAAAGCGCAGATAATGTCAAAAGCTGCTTCTTCTATGCTTGCTCAAGCTAACGCAAGTGGTGAAGTTTTTTTAAGATTAATCAATTAATACTCTGATTTACGTTGATTGAATATTTTTTCATTTTTTCAATTAAAGTAGTTCTTCTGAGCTTAAGCTTATCTGCTGCAAGTGCTACCTTATTATTTGTTTTCTCAAGTGCTTCTTCAATTAAAACAATCTCTACATCTTGAAGATGCCTTCTAATATCAATTTCATCGTAAAAAGAAAACCAATTTTTATAATTCTTTGGATGTGGTAAATAATCCTCTAGGTTATTGCTCAAGTTATTTTCTTCTAGGTTTGTTATTCCGCTTAAGTCGGATGTCATGTCCCACAATGCTTCTTGTTCCTCAGCAACAGTTGGAACTTTTAGTCTAAGTAAATTTTCATAAATATTAGTGCTGGTGATTTCTTTTCCAGGGAAAATAATACAAGCTCTTTCAATTACATTTTTTAACTCACGAACATTACCTGGCCAGTTGTGTTTGCATAAAGCCGTTATAGCATCTGGAGTAAAGATTGGCTTTTGTGTTTCATCTACTTTCAAGTTGCTTAGGAGTGTTTTTTGCAGACTTGGTATGTCAGTTCTTCTCTCAGCTAGTGAGGGTACATTTATTGGAAGGACATTGATCCTAAAAAATAAGTCAGCCCTAAATTCACCATTTTCTACCTTTTTTTCAAGATCTCTATGTGTTGCACAAATCAATCTTAAATCTATTTTTATATCTTGTGCGCCACCGACTCTTTGTATTGTTTTGCTTTCAATAGCTCTTAAAAGTTTAGCTTGAAGAGGTAAGGGCATATCGCCAATCTCATCAAGAAAAAGAGATCCTCCACTAGACTGTTCAAATCTTCCTTTTCTTTGCTTGTCTGCACCCGTAAATGATCCTTTTTCATGTCCAAAAAGTTCTGATTCTAGTAACTCAGACGGAATTGCTGCACAGTTTACAGTAATAAACGGACCTGTTTTATTTGAACACTTGTGAATAGCTTGAGCAACAATATCTTTACCAGTACCAGTTTCGCCTAAAATTAATGCGGTACTATCTGTTTGAGAAACCATCGCAATTAGGTTTTTCATTGATTTTGTCTCAGGACTTTCACCATCAATCATTTTATTAAGTTTGTCTAATGTAGATTGATTTTGTTCTGATGGACTTGTTGATTTATCGACAACATTCATAAAAATAACCGTCAAATTATTGAAAGATTAATGTTAGTTTTGTCATAATAATGACATTTTTATAAAAAAATCAATATTATTAGTTAAAAAATAACGTTATTTAAATTTAGGGTTACTTATAAACTCTTATAAATTAAAGTTTGGCAAGCTTCTTGCTTCTTAGATTTCTGATAATTTTAGGAGTATATTATGAGCCAAGTTATTGTTGTAAATAACAGTCTAAAGATCGCTAATAATTTATGTGATATTTTAGAACAAAGAGATATCACCGTTATTAAAGCAGGAGTGGGTAGCTCAAAACCAGATTTTTTTGGAATTGATCTTGTAGGATACCAAGCAGATACAATTGTTTGCTCAGATATTTTTGAGAAAGAAATTGGTGGTTCATCAAAATTAGTTTCAATCGCAAGACAGGCCAAATTGACAAAAATTATTATTATTGCTGATGACAGTAATTGTAGTGGTATAGAAATTAAAGATGAGTTAGGTGGTGCTGTAAAAAGAATAAATATTGCAGATTATACTGATCAATATTCTTTAGAATTAATCTTTAACATATGTTGTCCAAATATATCCTTTTCAGCAGGTGATACAAAAACATATGAGTTATTATCATTAGCTAGAAGAGTAGCAATTACTGATGTAACAGTTTTCATAAATGGTCCGACAGGTTCAGGTAAAGAAGTTCTTGCAAACTACCTTCATGAAAACTCTAATAGGAAAGAAGAGCCATTTGTTGCAGTGAATTGTGCAGCAATTCCAGAAAACATGTTAGAAGCTATTCTTTTTGGTCACGAAAAGGGAGCCTTTACTGGTGCCTCAAATGCAAATAAAGGTATTTTTAGAGCTGCAGATAAGGGCACTTTACTTTTAGATGAAATTTCAGAAATGCCTCTATCTTTACAGGCAAAATTACTTAGGGTATTGCAAGAAAGAAAAGTAACACCTGTTGGTGGTCAAAGAGATATCGATGTAGATGTTAGGGTTTTGGCAACATCTAATAGAGATATGGCTCATGAAGTAAATCAGTCTAGGTTCAGAGAAGATTTATATTATAGGCTTAATGTATTTCCCCTACAAACACGTAATTTATCATCAAGGAAAGATGATATACTACCAATTGCAATAAAAATTTTAGATAAACACAGTCAAGAAGGTAAGTCATCACCTTACCTAACTATTGAGGCAAGAGAATTACTATTAAGTCATAATTGGCCAGGTAATGTAAGAGAGCTTGAAAATACCCTTCAAAGAGCTCTTGTCCTGAGTAATGAAAATATCATAGATGAAAAATCAATTATGATAGACAAATCATTATCAAAAATTAATGAAAGTTCATCAGTTGATACTTTTGCAGATCAATTAGCTTTTGCAAAAGTAACTTAAAAGGAAAATAGATTATGAAGATTGCAGATCAAAATGTAAGTACAGGAATGCTAAGGCAAAATATTTTAGAAAAAGCAAATGAAGCTTTTTCAGAAAACAAAACAACTGAAGAATTCTCAAAAAAGATAAATGATGCCATTAATTCTGTAGCTGATAGTCAGAATAAGGCTTCAAAAATAACTAAAGATTATGAACTGGGAAAAGAAACTGACCTTACAAAGGTTATTATGCAACAGCAAATTTCAAATATTGCATTCCAAATGACATTAAATGTAAGAAATAAAGTTCTAAGTTCTTACAAAGATATCATGAATATGCCCGTTTAATTTAGAATTGTTAGGAAAAGATTATGGCAGAAGCAACAACAGGAAATGATATTACAGGTTCAACTCAAAGTACTGGTATTATAAGTAGGATTTCTACATCAATTTCAAATGTAAGAAGAATGACAGCAGATCCTGCAGTACAAAAATCAATTCCATTGATGTTTGGAGTAATTGTTGCTTTTGCTGGACTAGTAGTATTTTTTACTATGCAAAAGTCTGATATGACAACACTTTTTGCCTCACTTCCAGAAAGTGAGAAAGCTTTGGTAGTCCAAACTTTAAAGCAGAATGGTGTCAGTGCATCACTTAATCCAGCTACTGGAGAAGTTGTTGTTCCAGTAAAAGATTATCATGAATCTAGAATGTTGCTTGCAGGTGAGGGTCTACCATCATCAGTTCCTGATGGTTATGATAGTTTAGGTGATATGCCAATGGGAACAAGCAGATCTGTTGAAGCTATTAAAATTAAACAATCTTTGGAAGCAGAATTAGCGCGGTCAGTCAATCACATATCTGGAGTAAGCTCTGCAAGAGTTCACTTAGCCATTCCTGAAAAAACAGTATTTGCAAGAGAGATAGCTCTACCTTCAGCATCTGTATTTGTTAAATTAGCTAATGGTAGATCTCTTGGAAGGCAGCAAGTACAGTCAATAGTTCATCTTGTTGCATCTTCAGTTCCAAATTTACCCTCAGAAAACATAACTGTGGTTGATCAATTTGGTGAACTTTTATCAAAACCATCAAACGATGCGTCTGCTTCAATTTCTAGTGAACAAATGTCACAGACAATGAGGCTTGGCGAAATATATAAATCTAGAATTATTTCATTGCTTACACCGATGGTAGGAGCAGGTAATTTAAAAGCTGAAATAAATGTAGATATGAATTTTACTCAGAGAGAAATCACAGAAGAATCCGTAGATCCTAAAGGTAACGCACTTAGAAGTGAACAAAGTTCATTAGATGAGAGTGCCAATCCTGAAGCTAGAGGTATTCCAGGAGCTCTTTCAAATGCTCCTCCTCTAGCCCCCGATTTAAAAACAGAAGCCCCTGAAGGTCAAGGTGCTAGCAATACTCTTAAACAGAGAAGTCAAACATCTGTTAAAAATTATGAGGTAAGTAGAAAAGTTGAAACTACTAAGGCTCAATATGGAGAAATTAAAAAAATTAAAGCAGCTGTAATTATTCGTGAAAAGAAAATCATCTCTCCTGAGGGTGTTGAAACATTTGAAAAGTTTAGTGATGAAAAATTATTAGAAATAAAATCTCTTGTTCAAGAAGCTCTTGGTTTTGATGAAGCAAGAGGAGATAGTGTTACAGTTACAAGCAGTCCCTTCGTAGATATTTTAGAAGCAGAAGTAGCTCCATGGTATGAAAATGCGTCTGTAAAGGAACTTGCTCAACAATTAGCAACCGTATTAATTTTAGCAATTGTTATATTCGGAGCATTTCTTCCTTTATTAAAAAGAGTTCTTGTTCCTGCTGGATACCAATCTGGTCCTGGTGCAATGGCTTCTGATTCAGATGATGACGAAGACGATAAAATCGAAGTTCAAGAAGGTGAATCTCTTGAAGATATAAAAGCAAAGTTAAAACCTAAAAAGGCAGCTATATCTGCAGAAATGCTAGATACAGCTAATACGTATGATGACAAAGTTGCTGTAATTCGAATGATAGTTGGCGATGAGGCAGCTAGGGTTTCCAGCGTCTTTAAAAATATGATGGAAAAAGAATAAGGTAGAGAGTAGGATACTAAAATGGCAGAAGCAGAAAAAAAACCAAATGCTGATGAGATTTACGAAGGTCTAACTGGCACTCAAAAATGTGCAATTCTTATGATGTTGATTGGTGAAGATGAAGCCGCAGAAATAATGGGCAACCTCTCACCTAAAGAAGTTCAAGTCCTTGGATCGGCTATGTATTCTGTGCAAGGTTTAGGACAAGATACAGTTAATTTAGTATTAGATGAATTTTTAGCAATAATTAAGGCGCAAACAAGTCTTGGTATATCTGGGGGTGGGTATATTAAAAATGTTCTCACCAAATCATTGGGTGAAGACAAAGCGCAAACTGTTTTAGGAAAAATAACCCCATCAGATAGCAACAAAGCAATCGAAATACTTGACTGGCTCGATGCTAGGTCAGTTGCGGACTTAATAATTGACGAGCATCCTCAAATTATAGCTTTAATTATTTCTTACTTAGATCCTTCTACTGCATCGGATGTTTTGACATTTATGCCTGAAAAAAGTCAATCAGACATAATTAAAAGGATAGCAACTTTGGAAACAGTGCAGCCAGAAGCATTAAAAGAGTTAGATAGAGTAATGCAAAAAGTCTTTTCTTCCAATGCAAGTCTAAGAGCTAGCAAAGTTGGTGGTGTGCCAGCAGCAGCTAAAATCATGAATTTTTTGAGTCAAGATGGTGAAGCAAAAATAATGAAAGAAATCTTGAAAGACGATAAGCAGCTAATGCAAGACATCCAAGATAGTATGTTTGTATTTGAGACATTATTATTGTCTGATGACAAATCACTTCAGACACTTCTTCGTGCTGTAGAAGATGATTTAATTATACTAGCCCTAAAAGGCGCAGATGAAGAGCTGAAGACAAAGTTATTTGGATGTATGTCACAACGAGCGGCAGCCAACATACAAGATGAAATGGAAGCACTTGGCCCAGTTAGATTAACAGAAGTTCAAGAGGCACAAAAGCAAATAATTGCCGTAGCAAGAAGAATGTCTGATGAAGGTGCAATAGTGTTGGCAGGTCGTGGTGGCGATGATTACGTTTAATTTATTTTAATATTATGAATTTTGCTATGAATCAAGACCAAGAAAATCATGATGCTCAAAACATTGTACCTTTAGGTAATGATGAAATCAGATCTATTTTAAAATCTCAATCTGAGTCTGTTTTTGAGGATAAAAATATTTCGAATAATTCCAATTTTGTAAAAAAATCATTAATTGATATTGCTCTTGATTTTGAATCTAAACAAAACATTAAAGAAAATAAAGATAATGAACCAATCAACAATGCACCAGAAAATAATAAAAATTTTCATAACGAAAATGATGTTCCTAGCGACGAACAAAATACTGAAGAGGCAATGTTAGATGAAAATAAAGAGAGTGATAATACAAAAGATATTCAAACTGAAACAGAGCAATCAAGTAATGAAGTAGATAAAAATATCAATAGTGATACAAAAATAAATCAACCTAAAGAAGATATTCAATCAGAAAAACTGTTACAAGATGAAAGTCCAAAGGATCTCGTAAGTGAGACCCAAAAACAACAAGAAGAAATTAAAGCTGATGCAAAGTCTGATGAAGCTACAAAGACTGATAATGAAACACAACAAGCTTTAGATTCTGTAAGAGATGCTGTTTCTCAATCAATGAGTAAAAGTGATGATAAAAACACAACAACTTTTAAAGAAAATAACGAATTATCAAATAATGAATCAGATACAATTAGCAATGATCTTCAAGATTTTAAAAATATTTTATCATCACTTCCAACATTAGCTGAGGAAGCAATATATGAAATATTTCAAAATAAAATTCTTGAAATTTCTTATGACCTTGCAGGCTACCAAATAGATAAAATGCCAAAAAAATATGAAAAGAAAATTAAGTCATTTTTAAAAAATATAAATTGTTTTGAAGATAAAATTACAGTTGAGATTAATGAAGAAGATTTTGAAGCACTCTCAAAAATAAAAAATTTTAATGAAAATGAAGATAAAAAAATCTTTATTTCAAATAAAGAACTCTCAAGAGGTGACATAGTCTTAAATTGTGGTGGAATGCGTTATTCAGAAAAAAGCAATTACAATGTTTGAAAATATTGGAAGTAACTCATGAATTTTGAGACAAAATTAATTGATAATATTTCCCAAATAAAAAGACCTAAATTAATTTTTAGTTCAGGGAGAGTTAATCATTTTGATGGAAATATTATTTACTGCGATCCTTTTCCAGCTCCTATAGGAAGTCTTTGTATTGTAAAAGATCAAATGGGTAAAGAAGTCTTAGCAGAAGTTATTCGTTTTAACGAAAAGCATAACATGCTTGCAATTTTAGAACATTCTTCACATATAGTTTCTGGATGTGAGGTCTCGTTGCAAAATGATGGCAGATATATTGAAGTAGATAATACTTTGCTGGGAAGAGTAACTGACGCATTTGGGAAACCATTAGATGAGAAACCTTTAAGTAAAATAAAAAATAAATGGCCTCTTATGGGTAAAGTTATGAATCCACTTAAAAGAAGTTTAATCAAAAAACCATTAGATGTAGGGGTAAGAATAATAAATGCTCTATTAACTGTAGGTCAAGGTCAAAGGCTTGGCATCATTGCTGGTTCAGGAGTTGGTAAGTCAGTATTGCTTGGAATGATGAGTAAATATACAGAGGCAGATGTTGTAGTAATTGCCCTAATTGGTGAACGAGCTAGAGAAGTTGGAACTATGGTCAATGAATTATTTAGGGACGACTCAGCTAAAAAAATTACTGTAGTTGCTGTGCCAGCGGATAGATCACCATTAATGAGAATTAGGGGGGCTAACAGGGCTACTGCTATAGCAGAATATTTTAGAGATCAAGGTAAAAATGTATTACTAATAATGGACAGTTTGACTAGAATTGCACATGCTAAAAGAGAAATTGGATTGTCATTAGGTGAAGCTGCTACCTCGAAAGGTTATCCTCCATCTGTAATTTCTATGATCCCTAATTTGATTGAGAGAACAGGAACGAGTGATCAAGGAGATGGCAGTATTACTTCGTTTTATACAATTTTGGCTGATGGAGATGACAATAATGATCCAGTAGTTGATACGGCTAGAGCAATACTTGATGGTCATATCGTGCTTAGCAGATTAAACGCACAAATGGGTATTTATCCAGCAATTGATATCCCAAATTCAATTAGTAGAGTTATGAATGATCTAATTGCAGATGATCACTCAAATGCTTCAAAACTCTTTAGAAAACATGTAAGTGCTTACATAGAAAATAAGGACTTATTATTAATGGGGGGATATACTTCCGGACAAGATAAGGATCTTGATGATGCCATAGCTATATGGCCAAAGTTAATTGATTTTATTTCACAAAGCAGTTCTGAAAAAGCAAACTTTGAGAGTTCAAGAATGGCATTATTAAAATTATATGAACAGGTAAGATAGTTGAAAAAAAAAATAAAAAGATTTCAAAGACTTGCTACAATTAGAAAAAAAGATGTTTCAAAAGAAATTAATAATTCTAATTTATTGCAAAATGAAATTACTAAAAATGAAGGTCTAATTGAACAGATAAACACTATTATGGAGAGCAGCAATAATTCTTCAAACAAAATAATTAATTCAGGATTTTTTAAAAATAATGCTCTATTGTTAACTACACTTCAAAGTCAAAAAGATATTGCTTTAAATAGAAACAAATATTTACTTTCTGAAAAAGAGATAATCAGAAAAAAAATTATTGATAACAATTTCAAAAAAATGAAAGCTGAAGAAAAAGCTAAAGATTATAAAAGACATTATATTAGTCAATTGGAAAACAAAATTTATCAATAAAGTATTTTCAAATTACATATTTTAATAATGGCATTGTATTTGCAGATAATTTTGAAATATGGAATTTAAAATGAAAATTACAAATGACGTAAATAACAATTCTGACTTTTTGTCTAATGCAAATAAAGGGGAAGAAGATACTTCTTTATTGGGATCCTTATTTTCAATGAACTTTAATAGTAATGAAGTGAAATCAAAAGATATTTCTGATGACTTTGAATTTGTTTTTAAAAAAGAAGATATAGAAATTCTAGATTATTTATCTAATATTCTTCCTAACTTAAACATTAATAACTTAGGCTTAGCTGATTTCAAAAAAATTCAAAGTGAAATTGAAACAGATCAAAATCTTAAAACTGAAGTTAAAGACAAATTATTAAGCTTATTAGATACAGCAAAGGGTTTTAATAAAAATTTCTTCATTAATTTACCTGAATATAAAAAATTTAAAGCATTAAATAATAAAAGTGTTGTTGATAATAAAATTGATCCTAGAATTAAAAAAGAAAGTTCAAATGATTTATCATCTGTTTTAAAAAACATGGAACATGCTATTAATCAAAGCAAACAAAAATCTACTAAATCAAACATTATAAATAAAAACACCGGTGAAATAAAGTTTGAAAATAACTTAGAAAATCAAACAACTATAAATTCAAATAATACAAAACTAAATTTTGTTAAAAAAATTAACAAAAATGATCACCCTAATAAATTATATCAGATATCAAATTCTAATTCTTTAAAATATAAAGAAAAACTAGATCCATCTTCGTTATTAGACTCAAAATTGTCGAACAACACAAATTTAAATTATATTAATAATCAATTTGGTGATGAGTTTAAAAAGAATAATATGAATGAAATTAAAGCCAATGATAAAGTTTTCAACATTCAAAACTCCTCTGATTCTAGCAATAAGGGAAATCAATTTGCTCAACAAAACAGCACTTCCTTTTCAAACAGTGGAGTGAATTCCATCTTAGAAGGGCTATTAGATAGTCTTGATTTAAGTCAAAAAGGCTGGACTACAAAACTTGTTTCTAGAATAGAAAATGCTCTAGAAAATGGCGGTGAAGAAATAGAATTTAACCTTAAGCCAAAAAATTTAGGAAGATTAAAAGTTTCTATAAGTTTAAATAATGGAACAGGTCATGTTAAAATTATTACAGAAAATTCATTTGTTACTAACGCATTAACTCAAAATGAAAATCATTTACAAAAACTCTTTAATGATCAAGGAATAAATTTAGAATTTTCAGCTCACGACGATACAAAATATTTTGGCTCAAGAAATAGTTTTAACAAAAACTCAAATAATAATAACCAAAACAATTTTCTAGAGTCTGAAAATGAAAAAGAAAAACAAAATACGATAACAGGTTTGGATGATAATGTTTCATCTAGACATATTGTAAACGTAATAGCATAATAATAACTGAGTAGTGAGAAAAAAATGGCAGAAGAAGTAGAAGAAGAACCAAAAAAAAGTAATCTGTTAAAAATAATTATTTTTGTGGTAGGCGGCATTTTGCTAATAGCTGTTGGCCTAGGAATTGGTTATTTTTTATTTGGAGGTGAGCCTGAGCCTGATCCTTCTGCAGAAGTTAATCAAATCATCGAAGGTAAAGAAGCTGAGAAGAAAAAAACTGAAGATGCTGAAAATAAAGAAGGTGAAGAAGAAGGTGAGGATGGTATTATAAAAAAGAATGTTAAAGCCATTCCAGAAGTTGATAGTTATGAAACTACTTATTTTGAATTTCCAGGAGATTTCACAACAAACTTAAAAGGAAGTAGGAAATTTTTACAAGTAAGTGTTGGTGTGTCTACACAGTATGATGAAAAAGTAATGGAAGTAGTTGACTCTCATCAATTAGCTTTACGTTCTGAAATATTATCAACTATAAGTGATTTTACTGAAGAAGATATTTCAGGAAGTGAGGGTAAGAAAAAATTATCTGAAAGATTAATAGTAGTTTTGAACAAAAAATTAGAATCTCTTGATGAATTTCCAGGTATAGAAGATGTATATTTTACCGCGTTCATTTTACAATAAGTTAGGATTTATAAATTAATGTCTAATACATCTAGAAAATTATCTTCTGACGAAGTATCAGCTTTAATGGAAGGGTTGCAATCTGGTGACATTACCGCAAATTCAGGATTGAATAATGATGTTGAAGTTACAGATTTTACATTTGGTTCAGATAATTTGGAACTTCTTGGTGATTACTATGCATTAAGGTTAATTAATGAGAGATTTGCTCGATTAGTTAGAAGTATATTTTTACCTATGATAAGATTGCAGCCAAAAATCAACCCATTTCCTCCAGAAGTAAAAACATATGATGAATATAGCGCAGGCTTAAATAGTTTTATGAGCTTAAGTACAAGCAGGATTGATGAACTTAGAGGATCAATGCTACTTGTTCTTGAACCGTCTTTTATAAGTGTTTTAACAAATTGTTATTATGGTGGTAAATTAGCTAATTTTCCCTCTGCTAAGGCAGAGTTTACTGCTACTGAAGATAGAATAATTGAAATAGTTTCAGATGGAATTACCCAATGCCTTGAAGTTGCTTGGAAAGATCTCATGCCAATATCCATTAAGCATCAAAGTAGAGAAATTAATCCACAATTTGCAACTTTAGTTGAATCATCAGATTCAGTAATAATTTGTTCTTTTGTGGTTCAACTTCCAAACGTTGACTCAGCGTCATTTGATATAATTTATCCGTTACAAACTTTAAAACCAATTGCTTCCTTATTACGTTCTAGAGTTCAAAGTGATATAATTAATGACGATGTGAGCTGGAGAGAGCGCTTAGAAAAATCGGTATTGAATATTCCACTTCCTGTATCAGCAATTTTGAGTGAACCATCTGTTCAACTATCTAATCTCGTTCAATTTAAAGAAGGAGACGTAATGAATTTACCTCCAGTTGATGGAGTAGATTTTTTTGTAAATGATAAAATTTTATTCAAAGCAGAAATTGGCGAAACAAATGGCCAAGTTGCAGTCAGTTTAAAAAATAGATTATAAATATTGAGGAGTAATTTAATGGCAGAAAACGAAGCTGAAGCTCAAGTTGAAGAGACAGTAACGGATAAAACAGGACTAGATAATCTCAAGGTTCTAGAAAACATCGAAGTAAAACTCACTGTTGAAGTTGGTTCAACTGAACTTAAGATAAGAGACCTATTAAGACTCAATGAAGGATCTGTGGTGGAACTCGAAAGATTAGCAGGTGATCCATTAGATATTTTAGCAAATGGAGTTAAAATTGCTAAAGGAGAGGTGGTTATGGTAGGAGAAAGATTTGGGATCAGATTTACAGAGGTTACAAACCCAGAAAATCGAGTACAAAAACTATAATTTACAAAAAATTGACAAAAAATTAATTAATTAAAAACAATGACTTAATACAGAAATATGTTGATGGCATATTTCTTGCTTCCTTATATAAAAGATAAGGAAATTTTAAATGTCACAGTCAGTCCCAGATTTTACTACAGTTATTATTGTAATTTTATTTTTATTTGTATTAGGTGTAGTTGCTTTTATTATTAAGAAAAAAAGTGGACATCTAAAAAAAATCATTAAAAAAGAAAATAGTTTTGATGTAATGCATCAGATGCCTCTTAACAATGGTTTCTTAGCTTATGTTTTTAAAGTTGATGAAGAAAAATTTTTCTTTGTAGGACATAAGTCTGGTAGGGGATCACTTACACAAATTGATCAACCTAAACTTAAAAATAGCAATGAAAATTACAAAGCTACTGAACAGTTATCAATTAAAAATACTCCTGTGAAGGAGAAAGCTAGAAATTCTAAACCTCTGCAACATGTTAATATCTCTGATTTATTAACAGCTCATAAAAAAGGTAATGAAAATGCGTAGAGCAATTTGCCCACAACCAATTAAAAGACATCATTTTTCAAATACTAAAGAAGAAATTTATAAAATTATAATAAATTTACTTAAGAAATTATCTTTTTTGATGGCTTTAGTTTTAATAAGTGGATTTCCTGTTCAAGCTATAGGAGAACCTATTGCTTCTGGGTTTCCTGCATTAAATGTATCAACTAACGGTGATACAACTGAGTACTCATTTCCATTACAAATTTTGTTATTAATGACAGCTTTGACAGTTTTACCTTCTTTGGTTCTTGGAATGACAAGTTTTACAAGGATTATTATTGTTATGTCAATTCTCCGTCAAGCTTTAGGAACACAACAAACACCTCCTAATCAAGTATTAATCGCAATATCTCTTTTTCTAACTTTTTTTATTATGGCTCCAACCTTCAATAAGGTTTACGAGAATGCTGCGGTGCCGTATATGGAGAAAAGTTTACCAGCAGAACAAGCTATTGAAACAGCAAGTAGTGAAATGAAACAGTTTATGGTTAAAAATACTAGAAAAACAGACTTAATTATGTTCACTGAATTAGCTGGCTTAGAAAAATTTGATAAAGTATCTGATATTCCTTTCAGAATAGCTCTTCCTGCGTTTATGACCAGTGAACTTAAAACTGCTTTTCAAATAGGCTTTCTTTTATTTCTACCTTTTTTGGTAATTGATATGGTTATTTCCTCCATTTTAATGTCACTTGGAATGATGATGTTGTCTCCAATGTTAGTTGCGCTTCCATTTAAATTATTATTATTTGTTTTAGTTGATGGATGGAGTATGACAGTTGGATCTTTAGTAAGTACCTTTTCGGCAGGATGAAAAAATGAACTTTGATGAAAATATTAGCATGTTAAGTATGGCCTTTTATCAGGTTTTGCTTGTTTCTGGTCCAATCTTAGCTTTAGCACTTGGTATAGGTCTTTTGATAGGTATTATTCAAGCTGCAACATCAATCAATGAAATGACTCTTAGTTTTGTCCCCAAAGTTATTGTAGTAATGTTAGGGATAGGATTATTGGGAAATTTTTTCATGATGGGACTTGTTGATTACTTCAACTTTATTTTTGATCAGGTTGCTGGTGTAGGACAAAATTAAATACGAAAGAAATTTATTATGAATGGGATAGAGTTTGCTTTACCAGGAGTTAATTTATTTAACTTATACCAATATATAGTTATTTTTTTTGTATCTTCTCTTCGTATTTCTTCCTTTTTAATTAGTGCGCCTTTTTTTTCATTAGGAGGAATTCCCTTACAAGTAAGAATTATTGCAAGTATAAGTTTAACTGCGTTTTTATTTCCTGTGATTAAAGTACCAGAAATCCAAAATATGCAAGGTTTTAATTTAGTTTTACTTATATTGTCTGAAATTGGTATTGGACTTTCGGTTGGATTGATTTTAAATATAATTTTTTCTGCAGCAGCAGTTGCAGGTGAGAAAATAGCATCTACAGCAGGACTATCAATGTCAAGCATGATTGATCCCCAATCTGGAGGGCAAACACTTGTTTTGAGTACAGTCTTAACTTTATTTTTAATATCTTGTTTTTTATCGTTAGATGGTCATTTGTATTTACTAAAATTACTTATTGAAAGCTATGTCTATCTACCAATTGGTCTAATTCTTGATTTTTCTGAGGTCAGCAATGTTGCTGTCAATACCTTTGGAGATATGTTATATCTAGCTGCTTTAATCAGTTTACCGGTTGTGGGTGGATTATTATTAATACAATGTTCAATTGGTATAATTACTAGATCTGCACCATCTCTAAATCTATTTTCCTTTGGTTTTCCAATTGCGTTAATAAGTGTTTTTATCTTTTTATATTTGGGGGTTGGGCCAATTTCAAATGCTTTTTCTGATTTAACAGCTACGGCAATTAATTTAATTGACGAGGTTCTTCATTCTTATAAAGAAGGGAATTAGTAATGGCTGAAGAAGATAATTCACAAGATAAAACCGAAGAACCTTCCCAAAGAAAACTAGATAAAGCGGCTGAGGATGGTCAGGTATTATCGTCTAAAGAAATGTTTGTGTTTACATCATTAATAATTGGTTTAATGGTTCTGTCTTCAATACCCTTTTTTGCTAAAGATTTTTTAGCAATCTGGAAGACATTTTTTTTATTTGATCTTGATTATATAATAAATGTTTCTCCAGCGTATGGTATGGAAAAATTGATTAAATATGTAATTAACATAACTCTAATTGTTGGTGTTCCTCTAATATTAATTATTTTAATAACTCAAATGGCTGTTGGAGGTATTAATTTTGCTCCAAAAGCTTTTCAATTTAAATCTAATAGGATTAACTTATTATCAGGTTTAAAAAGAATTTTTTCTTCTAAAGGTCTGTTTGAACTTATCAAGTCTTTATTCAAAGTTGGATTATTAGGTGGAATTACATTCTTCGTAATTTATTATAATTTAAAAGATATAATAAATTTATCTGAACGAAATTTATATTCCGCTTTATCAAATCTACTTTACAACTTTCCCCAACTAACAATTGCTATGTTAATTGTTCTAGGTTTCATAGCAATTTTTGATTTTATTTGGCAGAAATACCAACATGTAGAAAAATTAAAAATGACAATTAAAGAAGTTAAAGATGAGCATAAAGATACGGATGGCTCGCCAGAGGTTAAACAAAAAATTAGAAAATTACAAAATGAAATTGCAAATAGAGCTGCTACTCAGTCTGCTGCGCTAAATGATGTTAAAGATGCATCAGCTGTTATCACAAACCCAACTCATTTTGCAGTTGCAATAAAATATGAAGTTGGTTCAGAAGGTGCTCCAATAATTTTAGCCATGGGAAGAGGAATGATAGCAGAAAAAATAATAAAATTAGCTGATGAAAATAAAGTTACAGTTTTTCAAAGCCCTTTATTAGCTAGAGCTCTATATTTTACAGGAGAAATTGGAAAGGAAATTTCTGAAAATCTTTATTCAGCTGTTGCATCTGTATTAGCTTATATCTTTAAAATTGAAAGAGGAGAGGAAACTGATTATCCTGAGTTTGATATTCCTGAAAATATGAGTTTTGATGAATATGGGAAAACAATTAAATAAATCTTTGTTGATAATATGAAAAAAAGAAAAACATTTGGACAAATTATTATTACTGCAATGTTTGTTTGGTCTGCTCTTTTATGTCATTTTGAAGCAAGCACTCTTCGTGAAGAAGGTGATATTTCAAATGCTGCTTTGTATTGGTTTTTTGGTTTTACAGCAGTTTTAGGGGCTTTTAGATTTAAGATAGCTGAATTAATATATGGCTTAATTGAATTTAAAAATAAAAATAAAAAATAAAGCTAATACCTATGGTTAAAAATATTAAAAATGAAAATAATAAAATAACTTGCCATGGATGTATCTATTTTTTCATTACTCATAGGAAACAAAGGCCGTGGGGATGTAAAAAGTTTGGTTTTATTTCTAAAATCATACCATCATTGGAAGTGTTTAGTACAACTGGTATGGAATGTGCATATAAAAAAGATAAGAATTTATAATTTTATGTTTGTTTAGTTTAAAACTATAGGAAAATAAAATGGATACTAAAATGGAAGCTGTTCAAGAAAGCATTAAATTAGCTTTAGACGCAGCAGATGCAGCAACTGATGTGACATCAGAATATAATAAAGTTAAAAAAGCGCATGAAAAATTGGAGGCTAAAGTGAAACAAATCCATAAATATACTACAATTGTATTTTTATCTTCTATTATATCAGGTTTGGTAGTTATAGTTGTTAGTGCCTTTTTGTTTATGCAATCTTCAGATAAATTAACAAATATGACAGAAACAAGTAGGGAGGCCTTAGTTGTGTTTGCAGAGAATGTCGATGGGGTTAATGCTTCTTTGAAAAATCTAGATACGGCTATAAAAAAACAAGGAGATTTACTTGAGATTAACAAGAAATTAGTTGTTACCCTTGATAAAATTGAAAAAAGAGTTCAAACATCTAACGAAAATACAGTTGCTGAATTACAGTTAATTACAAACACTCTTGTAAATGAATTGAACAAAAACACTCAAGCAAGCATAGAAAATAATAACAAACTTGTTTCAAATATTGAAAAGTTAAATAAATCTAATAACAAATCTATTTCTAAGGCTATTCAACAAATTAGTAACAAAGCTATCTACAAAAAAATTGTAGCAAACCAAGCAATTCAAGCACAACAAATTTCAAAGCTTTTAAAACAAAACAATAATGTATTGAGTAAGATCGCAGATAAAACTAGTAGGATTAAATACCCATAATTTAACCTTTTACATTTAGTGAGTTTAGTAAAATGAACGAAGAAATTGTAACTGAAAAATCATTTTTACAGATTAAATCAATAAGAACATCTTCAAATGCATTTATGATGAAGCTTAAAGAAGGTGATGTTATCATAGCAATTGATGGTGAAATGGTTTATAAAAGTTATGAAGAACTATCTAAGGAATTATCTGGAATAAAAGAAAAAA
This sequence comes from uncultured SAR116 cluster alpha proteobacterium, assembly GCA_902543145.1. Taxonomy (GTDB): domain Bacteria; phylum Pseudomonadota; class Alphaproteobacteria; order Puniceispirillales; family Marisalimonadaceae; genus Marisalimonas. The sequence continues at coordinate 52,142 of CACBXG010000006.1, forward strand.
AAGTAATTACTCTATTTAGAGATGGAGTTTTTTTTAATACGTTTATTTATGGTTCTTTAGGAGTAATTTGCGAAAGTATAACACCTGAAAAAATACCAGAATTAGAAATTTCAAATATAAATGAACATTTTCAAAAAGATGAATTTTATCTTTTATTTGAAATTTTTAAAAAACCTGGAAAATTTGCTATATTACTCAATACAATGCCTTCAGTTCTTGCAAGTATTGCCCCACCTTTATGGATGTTACAGAACAGGTTGTGGAACTTGTTTTTTTTTACTATGGTTTTTTACATCATGCTATTTGTAATTTCTCCGTGGTTGTTTTTCATAGGTTGGATATTAAAATCTTGGTATGTAGGTAATAGTCAGATAGAACTTCTACGATTTTTTTATAGGTTAAACAATTATAGATTAAGTTTAAGTTTTTGTGCTCGAAGTGATAAAGAGGCTCAAGAGATTGCTAGAAAATTTGATGAAAAAATTGATTTTCATTTCTCTTATTTGGAGCCAGTGTTAATTGAAGATTAATCTAACTTAAATCTTATTAAATCAATTACTTCACCTTTATAAATTTCATTTGAAAAAATAATATCTTTTATTTTTTCTGCCACCTCATTTGGCTCTTGTAGATTATTACTATTTTCACCCGGCATTGCCTGTTTTCTCATCTTAGTATTTGTCTTTCCAGGATTTATTATTGAAATTGACAAATTATTGTTTTTATTCTCTGTAGACCATATTTTGACCATATGTTGAAGTGATGCCTTAGATACAGCATAAGCACCCCAGAAAGGTCTTACTTCATTAGCTACTGTCGAAGATAGAAAACAAGCTTTAGGTTGATCACTATTTTTTAATAGTGGCTCTAGAGATCTAATTAGTCTGTGATTACTTACTAAATTTATGTTAAGTACTTCAATGAACTCATCATTGCTTTGATGATGTATAGGTCCAAGTGTCCCTAGAATTGCAGCATTTGATATTAATAAATCTAATTTTCCCCATCTTTTAAATATTTCTAAACCTAATTTGTCAATACCAATAAAATCATTCATATCTAGTTTAACTAAAGTACAAGAACCACCATCATCAACAATTGTTTTTTCGGTTTTTTCAAGACTAGCTAAAGATTTTCCGGTAATAATTGTATGGTAATCATGTTTTGAAAGTACGATGGCTGTTTCTGCTCCAATGCCACTTCCTGCCCCTGTAATAAGAGCAATTTTTTTAATATTATTCATTCGTTTTTATCTATTAAGTTTTAGAATTTCAGTTACATCTATTGGGTATTCACCTGTAAAACAATGATCAGTAAATTGAGGTGTCTTAGAGTTTCTTTTTTCACACCCCATTGCTTTGTAGGTACCATTTAATGAAAGAAAAAATAATGATTTAGCTCCAACTAATTTTGTCATTTCTTTTAAACTAGATTTAGAAGCAATCAATTGATTATAGTTTGGTGTATCAATACCATAAAAATCTGGGTGCAAAATTGGAGGGCATGAAATCCCTAAATGAACTTCATTTGCCCCTGCTTCGTAAACCATTTTTACAATTTTGCTCGCTGTTGTCCCTCTAACTATTGAGTCATCAATTAATATAACTTTTTTATTTTCAATACATGATCTATTGACACTATGTTTCAGTTTTACTCCAAATTGTCTTATGGTTTGGGAGGGCTCAATAAAAGTACGACCAACATAATGACTTCTAATTATACCAAGTTCAAATGGGATTTGTGATTTTTGTGAAAATCCTATAGCTGCTGAAACTCCTGAATCTGGGATTGGAACAACTACATCTGCAATTATATCATTTTCAATAGCTAATTGTTCACCAAGAGCTTTTCTGTATGTATAAACTGTTTTATTTCCTACTATACTGTCAGGGCTCGCAAAATAAATTCTCTCAAAAATACAAGGTCTTTCAGGGATTTTTTTAAAGGGTTTAATAGACTCCATTCCACTTTCAGTGATCACAATCATCTCACCATTTTCTATGTCACGTACATACTTTGCTCCTATCATATCTAAAGCACAGGTTTCTGAAGCTAAAACAGGAGAACCATTTTTATCACCTAGAACTAAAGGTCTAATCCCAAAAGGATCTCTTACACCAATAAGTTTTTTATTTGTTAAGATTACAAGTGAATAAGCTCCTTTTATCTGATGGAGTGTATCTATTAGCTTATCAATTATTTTGTTCTTTTTTGATCGCGCAACTAATTGAAGAATAATTTCAGTATCAGACGAAGTTTGAAAAATAGAGCCACTTTCTACTAATTGTTTTTTTATTGAATAAGTATTTGTTAGATTTCCATTATGTGCGCATGCAAATCCTCCAATAGCTAAATTTGCAAAAAAAGGTTGTAGATTTTCAGGTTTGGATTCACCAGTTGTAGAATATCTGACATGGCCTATGGCTGTTTTGCCAGGAAGTTTAGACAAAATATCCTTATTGTTGAAATTGTCTCCAACTAAACCTTGTTTACGTACTGAATGAAAAGCTTTTCCATCAAAGCTGACTATTCCTGCGCCTTCTTGACCTCTATGTTGAAGTGAATGAAGCCCTAAAGTAGTTAGAACAGAGGCTTCTTTAGTCCCAAAAATACCAAATACTCCACATTCTTCTTTAAACTTATCATTCATTTTGCAGTACATTATATCTTCCTAGAATTATTTTTTTCACAATTCTTTTGCTCTTTCATTATCAGATTTTAATTCTTCATGATTGAAAAACTCTATCAACATTTCAGCTGAAAAATTTATGTATTTGAATGAATATGCTTCAAGAAGCGTGTCAGGTAAATTTTTATCTTTACCTATTAAATATAAAAATCCTAAATAGAATAAGAGAATTAGTAAAAAACCTCTTAAAGCACCAAAAACAAATCCACAAATTTTATCAAAAATCAAGACTCCATTTACATCAAACTTTGGGGACAACCAATTTGAGATAAAACTAGATAAAATTAGAGTTCCTAAAAATGGAAAACCAAAAGCAAGAAAATCTACAATTATTTCTTGTGATATATGATCTAACAATTTTAATTTAAATTTTTCAAAGAAATTAAATGCTAAAATCAATGACAAAATCCAAGAAATAATACTAAAGAATTCTTTAACAAATCCTCTCAATGTGGCTACTAGGCAAGATGTAAGAATAACTCCAAAAACTATAATATCGATTATATTAAAATATAGATTATTAAAATATTCCATCAGTCTCTTTGATCTTTATTAATTAATTCCACTAGGTCACTCAAAATACTAAGGTTGTTATAACGCATATCTTCATTAATTATAACTTTTTGTTTAGTGGGAAGGTTAATTTTATTGAAACCTAATTTAGATGCTTCTTTAATTCTTAATTCTGGTTGATTAACTTTTCTAATTTCTCCTGAGAGGCCAACTTCACCAAAAAAAACACTGGAAAACGATAAGGGAATATTTTTAACAGAAGAAATTATAGCTGCTGCTACAGCTAAATCTGCAGCTGGTTCAAATAATTTAATACCTCCTGCAATATTCAAAAAAATGTCCATATTGGAGAGATGAATTTTACACCTTGCCTCTAATACAGCACATAACATCGCAAGCCTTGATATGTCCCAACCTACTATTACTCTTCTTGGTGTCGCTAATGTAGAATGAGTAACTAATGCCTGAATTTCCACTAAAATAGGCCTGGTGCCTTCTAAGCCAGCAAAAATTGAAGTTCCTGATATATTTTTTTGTCTATCTGACAAAAACATTGCTGAAGGATTTACAATTTCTTTTAAACCATTACTTAACATTTCGAATACACCGATTTCATTATTAGCACCAAATCTATTTTTAAAACTTCTTAAAATCCTATATTGAAAATTATTATCTCCCTCAATGTATAAGACAGTATCAACCATATGTTCTAAAACTTTTGGTCCAGCTATAGCTCCATCTTTTGTTAGATGACCAATTAAAATTAGTATCGTATTTGTTTTTTTTGCAGCTAGTATTAATTCATGTGCACTAGCTCTTACTTGTGACACCGTTCCAGGTGAACTCTCTAATTGTGGTAAATACATAGTTTGTATAGAATCAATTACTAATACACATCGTTTTTTTTCTGAATTTATTGTAATGGAAATGTCAGAGGCATTTGTGATTGAAGCAAATTCTATATCATTATTATTAACACCTAAACGATCAGCTCTCATTTTTATTTGAGATAAACTTTCCTCTCCAGAAACATAGATACATTTTTCTTTTTGATCAGACAGTTTGCCTACGAGTTGTAATAATAAAGTAGACTTTCCAATACCAGGGTCTCCACCAATTAGAGTTACCGAACCCGGAACAAAGCCACCTCCAATAACTCTATCTAGCTCATTAAGATTAGTTTTAATCCTTGAATACTCGTAATTGACATCATTCAGCTTTTCAAAGTTTATTCTTTTCCCTCTTGATTTGGATAAAACACCAGAGGGTTTAGAATTATTTTCTTCAACTATTGTATTCCATTGATTACATTGTTCGCATTTGCCAATCCATCTTGAATAAATATTTCCACAAGATTGACAAATAAATTGTTTTTTGGATTTTATCATTTAAAAAATATTTCAGAATTAATTGGTTTGACAAATTCTTGTATTTTTTTATTTCTTGAATTAAACATTTCTTTTGGTGTGCCAGTCCATGAAATTGTTTGCTTATCAATTAAGATTACCTTGTCAGCAATTCTACATACTGATGCCATATCATGAGTAATTGTAATCGCGCTTCCTCCAACTGTTTTAACAGCTGTTTTAATTAACTCATCTATTAAACTTCCTGTCACAGGGTCTAATCCAGAGGTAGGTTCATCAAATAATAAAATTTTTGGATTTCCACAAATTGCTCTTGCAATAGCAACTCTTTTTTGCATCCCGCCTGAAATTTCAGAGGGATATAGATCTAAAATTTCAGGTTGAAGTCCTAGTTGTTTAATTATTGAAAATGCTAGTTGTTTACCCTGTTTGTTATTAATTTTTTCTTTATTAGCTGTTTTAAAAATTATATTTTCCCAATTTTTAAGAGAATCAAATAAAGCGCCATGTTGAAAAGTAATACCAAGATCTAGCAAAAGTTTCTCTTTTAAATTTCTAGATAAATTTACCATTTCAGTGTCATTAATTACAATTGATCCTTTATCAGGTTGTAATATGCCAATTATATTTTTTAAAAGTACAGATTTTCCTGAACCAGACGCGCCAATAATTGCTAGAGACTCTCCTTCGAGTAATTGAAAATTTATATTTTTAAGCACAAAATTGTTGTTAAAGCTCTTTGATAAATCACTTATTTTTATTATAACTTTTTTGTTATTTCTTTTTTCCATATTTTAACCAAAAAATAATGCTGTTATAATATATGTACTTGTTAAAATCATCACAGATGAAATAACTACTGATGATGTTGTTGCAAACCCAACTCCTTCAGCTCCTTTGCTTGCATTATATCCAAAATAACAACTTACCATTGATATTATTAAGCCAAATACAGCAGCCTTTACAGTACCTTGTATAATGTCAATTAATTGTAAATATTCCATTGTTGCATAAAGATATAGACTTGGATTAAAATTGAGTTTGTAAATAGCTATTATATAACCTCCTAATATACCAATTGTATTTCCAATTAAAACTAAAAGAGGTATACAAACAAATGATGCAATTATTTTAGGTGCTATTAAATATTGCATAGGTCTAGTGCCTAATGTTCCTAGGGCATCTATCTGTTCAGTAACTCTCATAGTTGCTATTTCTGCAGCCATTTTTGCCCCTATACGACCTGCCACCATCAAACCTGTTAATACTGGGCCTAATTCTCTAGTAATTGAGGCTAAAACAATTCTTGCAACAGTAGACTCTGAGTTAAAGTCAGTAAAACCGTTATAAGTCTGTAGAGCTAAAACCATACCTGAAAAAAATGTAGTTAGACCGACTACAGGTAATGAGAAGTATCCGATATCTAATATTTGTTGAAAAATCTTTTTAAAATACCAAGGTGGTTTAAATACCCAATAGAGAGCACTTCCAAAAAAAATAAAAAAATGTCCAATACTTGCAACAAAATTGATAAATTTTTTCCCTGTTGTGCCGAGAATTTCTAAAAAAAGATCGAGCAAAGTTAACCACCACATTCAAAATTGATAAGAGCTAATATTTTCTATCTAAACGATCACCCATAAGTGTTAATAGCTCATAGCTTATAATGTTATTATTCTTAAGTATATGTTCAATATTAGAATTATCTAATAAACAAATGTGATCTCCTTCTTTTAGCTTGTTTTTTTTAATGTCAGTAATATCTAGAACAAAACTATCCATAGTTATATTACCAACAATTTTACACTTTTCATTTCCAATAAAAAAAACACTATTTGTTTTTAATATTCTTAGCCATCCATCAGCATAACCTACTCCAACTGTAGCAAGTATCGAACTTCTTTTTAAAACATCAATTCCACCATATGAAACTTTTTCGCCGGCATTTACTTTTTTTATTTGAATAATTGGAGCATATAATTTTATGGGTAAATTTAATTTTTTTGAATTAAAATAAAAACTTTTACCAAAATTATCTATTCCATATAAACCAATGCCAGGTCTAGTTTGATCAAAACAAAAATTGGATCCAAGTTTTATTCCATGAGTATTTGCAAAACTAACTTTTATATTTGGAAAGTTGCTAGAAAAATTTTTAATTTCATTAAGTTGAAGCAAATTAATTTTACTTTCATTTTCATTTGCATTTGAAAGATGAGACATAATGTAATCAATCCTTACATTATTTAATAAGTCTCTATTATAAATTAAAAAATCTTTTTCTTTCTTATTTAAACCCAATCTATTCATTCCAGTATCAATATTGATAATAGCTTTTTGTTCTGTAAATGTTGTTGAAAAATTATTTAATCTTTTAAGTTGTTCAAGGTTATTTAAAATTGGAGTTAAATTGTTTTCAGCATAAATTCTTTGATTGCCTTCCAAATAACCTTCAAAAATAGCAATTGATATTTTGCTAGAGTTAAATTTTTTTCTAAGTTTTAATCCTTCAAAAATATTTGCTACATAAAAATAATTACACCCACTTTCTAATAATGCACCAGCCACTTCTATCATACCCATACCATAAGCATTAGCTTTTACAACTGCAGCAGCTTTCCCATTAGAGGCGGTATTTATTAATTTCCAGTTATATCGAATATCATCAAGAGAAATTTTTAAAATAGATTTCATAAAAAGATAATAAACAAATTTAAATAATTTTACTAATAGATTTGGTCTGGTAAACGCTCACTTTGGACTAAATCCATGAACCTTGTAAGTTTTGCCTCAAACTGTACTTGGATGACGCCTGTTGGTCCATGACGTTGTTTAGAAATAATAATTTCTGCCTTTCCATCAGCAGCACTTCTTCTATCCTGCCATTTTATAAACCGTTCATTAAAACTTTCTTGATTTTCATTCTCTCTTTGACTTGGTTCACTCTTATCAAGATAGTATTCTTCTCTATATACAAACATTACTACATCAGCATCTTGTTCGATAGACCCTGATTCTCTTAAGTCTGCTAGTATAGGTCTTTTGTCTTCTCTTTGTTCAACAGCCCTACTTAACTGAGATAAAGCTAGTATAGGAACATTTAATTCTTTTGCTAATGATTTTAAGCCTCTAGTAATGTTAGATATTTCTTGGACTCTGCCTTGACTTTCACTGGATTTTGATCCTTGGATTAATTGTATATAATCAATTATAATTAAGCCCAATCCATTTGTTCTCTTTAATCTTCTTGCTCTTGATGCAATTTGACTAACAGAGATTGCAGGAGTATCGTCAATAAAAAAAGGTAGGCTGTGTATGTTATTTTGAGTTACAACAAGTTTTGAAAACTCATCATCATTAATATCACCACTTCTTAATCTGTGAGAATCGATAGTAGACTGCTCTGCAAGTATTCGTTGAGCTAATTGTTCTGCTGACATTTCTAAAGAGAATATTAATATTGATTCATTTTGATCTGATGTACTGCTTTTAGCTGCATTAAAACCAATATTTGTAGCCAAAGCTGTCTTTCCCATTGCAGGTCTTCCAGCTAGAACAATAAGGTCTGATTTATTCAAACCTCCCAAATGACGATTTATTCCAGAAAATCCAGTATCTATTCCAGATAATTTACCTTTTCTATTGTAGGCTGAATTAATTTGTTTAGTTGTGCTAGCTAGGACTGTTTTAAAATCGGACGGTCCCGAATTAATTTGATCTTTTTCAGCTAGATTATATAATTTCTCTTCTGTATTCGATATCTCTTGATCAGGAGTGGTGTCAATAGTAGGGTGATTTGCCATTTGAATCATTTCATCCGCTATAACTATTAAACATCTTCTGACATAACAATTACGTATTTCTTCAGCATAAAATTTAGCTTTACTTAGAGATAAAACACCATCTCTTAGGTCTATAAGATATTGTTCAATATCTATATCTAAATTGTGTTTATTATCATTAAGATAGTTTTTTAATGTAAGAGGGTCCGCTAAGCGACCATTATCAATTAATGAAACACAGGCATCATAAATATTGGAATGAAGAGGATCAAAAAAATAATTAGAACTGAAATGTGTTGGTAGATTTTCTAAAATCTTATTATCATATAGTATTGAACCTATAAGACTTTGTTCAGCCTCCAGGTTTTGAGGCATTACATTTTTATTTTTTGTTGTCTCATTAGAATTAACATAGTCATCGACTAAACTATCATCCATAATCTTATCTCCTGAAGGCAATGGAGATTAATTTTTATTAATCTATCAATAAAAAACAAGACTATCATTTATTCTTCTTCTTTATCTTCTTTTTCTGTTTTATTTTTATCTTTATCTATAGTGTCTAGTTTATTTGAAGTCTCAGTGTTATTTGTTTCTAAAACTTCTTTTGGATCTTTGTCAATTTTTATATAATTGTTTTTCTTTTCAAAACGTTTTGCATCTTTTTGTGCCCTCTCTGATCTTATATCTCCCCCAGTTATTTCTGTCGTAATAATAGCCTTGCCAGATTTTGATTGTTCTTTTGCTTCCTCAGTTGATCTAGCTATATTTAATTTTAATTTTACATATACTTCTGGATGAAGTTTTATTGACACATCTTCAAATGATAAGGTTTTAAGTGTTTTATTTAAAACAATCTGAGACTTATTGATTGATAAACCTAGGTTTGTTACTTCTTGAGCAATGTCTTTAGCTGAAACAGAACCATATAATTGACCAGACTCACTCGCAGCCCTTATTATAATTATTTCTTTAAATTTTAGGTTTTTAGCTAAATTTTCAGCTTCTTTTTTTCTTTCTATATTTTCACCTTCGAGTTGTGCTTTCTTATCTTCAAACATTTTAATGTTTTCTTTAGAAGCAAATACAGCTTTTCCTTGTGGTAAAAGGAAGTTTCTTGCATATCCAGACTTAACTGTTACCAGATCACCTATTTGACCTAATTTTTCAATACGTTCTAATAATATAATGTTCATTTGATTCTCCGATTTAACCAACAACATAAGGCATTAAAGCTAGAAACCTGGCTCTTTTAATAGCTTTAGAAAGTTCTCTTTGTCTTTTGGCTGAAACTGCAGAAATCCTAGATGGTATTATTTTTCCTCTTTCAGACACATATCTTGTTAATACTTTTAGATCCTTATAGTCGATTTCAGGAGTATTAGGAGCTGCAAATGGGCAAGATTTTCGTCTTTTTTGATTAGGCTTTCTAAGAGCTTCTCTTGTTATGTTAAATTGTGTCATATTTTTATTCCATTATTGTTCGTAGCCAAAAACTTCAATGTTTTCATCTGCAATTGATTCATTCTTTGATCTGTCAGATTTATTAACCATTAAAGGTGAGGGTTTATGATTAATAGATTTAATTTTAATTGTAAGAAATCTAATAATATCTTCATCCAATCTCATTAACCGTTCATATTCTTGAATAGCTTCTGGAGGGCCATCAATATTTAAGAGCATATAATGCCCTTTTCTGTTTTTATTGATTTTGTAAGCTAGGTTTCTAACGCCCCAATTCTCTCTTTTTACAATTTTACCTTCAAAAGATTGAATAATTGCTATAAATTTTTCTAATAATGTTTCAAATTGACCAGGAGTTAGGTCTTGTCGTCCAATTATTACACTTTCGTATAATGCCATCGTTTTCTCCTTCTGGCTTTTGGGTGTTAATACCCAGGTTATCCAGCAAGTAATTTGCTGGAAAGGAGCACATAAATAATAATAAGATTTATGTTGGTATTTTATTTATTTGTGGAACATAAATGTTTATAAAAATTATGCAATAAATAATTATAAATTTTTAATAATTTACGAGGAATAAATATGAACTTTATAGTTTTCCCTGGACAAGGTTCCCAAAAAATTGGGATGGGTAAAAAGCTATCGGAAAATTTTCCTGAAGCTAAAGAAGTTTTTGACGAGGTTAATGATGCTTTGAACTTAAATTTAACTAAAATTATGTGGGAAGGTTCAGATAGTGAAATTTCATTAACTACTAATGCACAACCTGCTCTTATGGCATGTGGAGTAGCTGCTTTTAGGGTTTTAAGCAAATTAAAAGATAAAAATTTAAAACAATTAGCTGATTTTACCGCAGGACACTCATTAGGTGAATATACTGCTATGACAGTTGCACAAGTTTTTTCTCTCAAAGAATGCTCAATTCTACTTAGATTAAGAGGCGAAGCTATGCAACAAGCAGTCCCTGTTGGTAAAGGGGCTATGGCAGCTTTGATTGGTGTTAGTATTAATCAAACAATTGAAATTATTGAAAAAGCTCAAATTCATGGAATTTGTGATATTGGAAATGATAACGCAGATGGTCAAATAGTAGTAAGTGGAGATGCAAAAGCTATTGAAAACGCAATTGAAATTGCAAAAAATAACAGTATTAAAAGAGCAATTTTACTTCCAGTTAGCGCTCCTTTCCATTGTAGATTGATGGAGCCCGCTCGTGAAATTATGCAAGAAGCCCTAAATAACTTAAAATTTGATGCACCCTTAATCCCAATAGTTTCTAACATTACAGCTTTACCTCACACAGATCCTTCAATATTAAGAAAAAATTTAATTGACCAAGTTACTGGAACTGTTAGATGGCGAGAAACAATGGATTTTGCAAAAAATAAAGATATTAAGAAAATAACTGAATTGGGAAGTGGAAAAGTTCTTACAGGAATTGCAAAAAGGATGATAAAAGATGCTACATATGAAAGTTTTGAAAATCCAGAAGATTTTGATATTTTCCTATAAATTAATAACGGAGTACAGAAATGTTTGATCTAACAGATAAGGTTGTTTTATTAACAGGAGCGACAGGAGGTATTGGTAAATCTATAGCAAAAAAGATGAAAGAAAAAGGCGCTAAGCTTATTCTTTCTGGAACGCGACAAAATATTCTTAATGAACTTACTGAAGAACTAGGAGATGATACTAAAGCAATAACCACGGACTTAACCTCTAAAGAAAGTATTTTATCTCTAGCAAAAGAAGCTGAAACTTCTTTTGGACATATAGATATTCTTATTAATAATGCAGGTATTACAGCAGACAATCTTTTTTTAAGGATGAAAGATGAAGAATGGGAAAATGTTTTAAATGTTAACCTATCTGCCAGTATGAGACTTACAAGGCAAGTCATAAAAGGTATGCTTAAAAGAAAATATGGAAGAGTTATTTTTATTAGTTCAATTGTAGGATTTACTGGTAATCCAGGTCAAGCTAACTATTCGGCTTCTAAATCAGCTTTGTCAGGTCTTACAAAATCTATCGCTTTGGAAGTGGCTGCAAGAGGTATAACTTGTAATCTTGTTGCCCCAGGATTTATATCAACACCAATGACAGATAAACTTACAGAAGAACAAAAAAATAAAATTATTGTAAATATTCCAGCTAATAAGTTGGGTAATGCAGAAGATATATCAAATGGCTGTATTTATTTAGCTAGTGATGAAGCAAGTTTCATAACTGGTACTACCTTACATATAAACGGTGGAATGAGCATGATATAATTTTTTGCGCATCTGTTCATTATATGCTTGGCATGATTACTTATTTATGTTACTCGAAATCAAAAATAACATTTAAATACTTAAGGGGAATTTAATGAGTGATATTGCTGGCAGAGTAACTAAGATTGTAGTTGAGCACCTTGGTGTAGATGAATCAAAAGTCGTAGAAAGTGCAAGTTTTATAGATGATCTGGGTGCTGACAGCTTAGACACTGTAGAGTTAGTTATGGCTTTTGAAGAAGAGTTTGAATGTGAAATTCCTGACGACGCAGCTGAAAAAATTCAAACTGTTAAAGATGCGATAGACTTTATAGCTACAAATAGCTAATCTAACTAATATTGTTTGCTCGAGTTATAATTAGGAGTTTTTTATGCGTCGGGTTGTTGTTACTGGATTAGGACTATTAACACCCTTAGGTTTAGGAACAGATATTAATTGGAAAAGACTTGTATCTGGTTTAGTTGGAATAAATAAAATCGATAACTTTGACGTTTCAGACTTACCTTGTAAAATAGCTGGTCAAATACCAAAAAAAAGTGATGATTCTGAAGGCGGTTTAAGCATTGATGAGTGGATAGAACCAAGAGAATACAAAAGAATTGACAGGTTTATAGCTTACGGTCTTATTTCAGCAACCCAAGCCGTTAAGGATTCAGGTTGGATACCAAATAATGAAAATCAAAAAAACAGAACTGGTGTAATACTTGGTTCTGGCATCGGAGGTCTTGAAACTATCTCCAACACAACTGAGCTTTTAAACTCTAAAGGACCAAGAAAAGTTAGCCCTTTCTTCATACCGTCTGCACTTATAAATTTATTATCAGGTCAAGTAAGTATTAGATATGGTTTTAAAGGTCCAAACCATTCTGTTGTTACTGCTTGTTCAACTGGGGCTCATGCTATTGGGGATGCATCAAGAATTATACGTTATGGTGATGCAGATGTAATGATTGCAGGTGGTGCTGAAGCAGCTTGCTGTAGAATTGGTATGGCAGGGTTTGCTGCTGCAAGAGCATTAAGTACTAACTTTAATGATATTCCTAAACAAAGTTCAAGGCCTTGGGATGAAGATAGAGATGGATTTGTTATGGGAGAAGGTGCTGGAGTACTTGTTCTTGAAGAAAAAGAACATGCTCTTGCAAGAGGTGCAAAAATATACGCAGAAATAAAAGGCTATGGTTTATCTGGCGATGCTCATCATATAACCGCTCCTGCTGAAAATGGAGATGGTGGTTATAGAGCAATGTTATCAGCAATTAAAGATGCAGGTATAAGCCCTACAGACCTTGATTATATCAATGCACACGGCACATCTACACCTTTAGGTGATATAATTGAATTGAAGGCAATTGGTAGACTTCTTGGAGATAAAATTGAAAATACCAGTATTAGCTCGACTAAATCCGCAACAGGGCATTTATTAGGTGCAGCTGGAGCTATTGAAGCTATTTACTCAATATTATCAATTGTAAATCAAACTGTTCCTCCTACAAATAATTTATTTAACCCCGATAAAGATTCATTAGGTTTTGACTTGGTGCCGAATAAATCAAAAAAAAGAAAAATAAAAAACGTGCTCTCAAATTCTTTTGGTTTTGGAGGTACAAATGCAAGTTTAGTGATTGGTAGCTAAGATTGAGTTTGAAAAATAAGTCTGTCCTAATATTTGCATTGTTTTTTTCAATTTTATCTTCAATCTACTTATATGTTGGTTTAACAACTAAAAAAGTTGTTATATTTGAAGAGACTTACTACTTATTGAATAAAAACACTAGTCAAAAAAAAATAATATCTGAACTCAGAACAAAAAATATAGATTTTTCTTACATAAACTGGAAATTGGCGTCATTTTCCCATAAAAAACCTTTTATTCCCAAAGCGGGAGAATATTTAATTCCTAAAAATCTTACACTTTTCCAAATTCAACAAATCTTACAAGCAGGTAAAACATTAACTAGACGCTTTACACTAATCGAAGGTTCTACAGCTTTTGATTTAAAAAATAATTTACTAAATAACCAGTACTTGACTGGAGAAATTAGTGAGTTAGAAGAAGGTATTTACAAACCAGACACATATTTTTTTAAATTAGGTTTTCCTAGAAGCAAACTCTTAAATCAAATGAAAACAGCTCAGGAAAAATTTTTAAATTCTGTTTGGAAAGGAAAGCCAAAAGATTTTGTCTTAAAGAATAAAAATGAGTTACTAATACTCGCTTCAATAGTCCAGAAAGAGTCTGGAAATATTGATGATAGTAAATTAGTAGCAAGTGTTTTTATCAATAGACTTAAAAATAAAATGAAACTTCAATCAGATGTAACACTTGCATATGGTTTCAAAGTTAATGGCAAAAATATTACAAAAAACATGTTAAGATCAACTAATCCATATAACACATATAAATTTCATGGTTTACCTCCAACACCAATTTCCTATCCAGGTGAAAATGCATTGAACACATTAAGGAACATAGAAAAATCTGATTATATTTATTTTGTTAGCGATGGGAATGGTAAGCATAGATTTTCTAAAACGTATAGTTTACATAAAAAAAATATTAAGTTATGGAAAGATACTTTGAATAAGGATAAATGATGTCCAAAATAGTAAACAAAGGCTTATTGCTTATTATTTCATCACCCTCTGGTGCAGGTAAAACAACAATATGTAAAAAATTAATCAATGATGTTGATAATATTGATTTATCAGTTTCGGTAACCACACGAAAAAAAAGAAAAGATGAAATTGAAGGAAAACACTATTTTTTTAAAAATGTAGATGATTTCAAAATGTTATTAAGGGAAAATAAATTCTTAGAGTATGCTAATGTTTTTGGGTGTCTTTATGGAACATTAAAAAAAGAGGTTATATCAAAAATCAATAAAGGAATTGATGTTATTGTAGATATTGATTGGCAAGGAACAAGACAAATTGAAAAACAATTGCCAGAAGATATCGTTAAAGTTTTTATTTTACCTCCATCAATGAAAGAACTTGAAAATAGACTTGGCAAAAGAGCAAGTGAAAACAAAAAGAATTTTAAAAAAAGAATGTCAGAGGCTAAAAAAGAAATAAGTCATTATGAAGAATATGACTTTGTCATAGTTAATAATGATCTTCAGTTAGCTGTAGATCAAATTAAACTAATTTTATTTTCTGAAAGACTCAGAAGATATAGACAATTAACTCTAAATAATACTATTAAAAAACTTATTTAATTTTTAATGAAATGATTTTTTAGCTATTCTGCAGAAGTCAATAACAGACAAATTTTCTGGTCTTAAATTTGGAGAAATATTCAGTTCTTCTAATATTTTTTCCCCATTAATTTTTTTTAAACTAGATTTGATCATCTTTCTTTTCTGACTAAAAGCCATTTGAGTTAGTTTTTCTAGGGATTCAAATGAGACATCATAAAGCGGTTTTGACATTGGTTTCAATTGTATTACTGATGATTTAACTTTAGGTCTAGGTATAAAAGCCTCACTTGGAATATCAAATAATTTTGAACTTTCAGTTAACCAATTTGTAAGGACTGATAACCTTCCATAATTTTTTGAACCAGGCTTTGCAACTATTCTTTCAGCAACCTCTTTTTGAAACATTAAAGTTAATAAATCAAAGTTATGTATATATTTTAACCATGTTACCAACATTTTTGTTCCGACATTATATGGAAGATTTGCTATTACTTGTCTAGGGGCTTCACCTAAATTCCAAATAGGATAATCGATAGCATCACCAATAATTATTTTTAGTTTATCTTTGTATATCGTTTTTAATTCACTTAACATTTTCTCAGATTGCATGTCTTTATCTATCGCATAAACAATCGCAGATTTATTTTTTAAAATAGATCTTGTTAAACTACCTGGTCCAGAACCAATTTCTATAATAGTTGATGCTATCGGTTTTGATTGTTTGACAATCTTATCAGTTAGATTTAAATCAAATAAAAAATTTTGACCTAAAGCTTTATTAATTTTTACTTTATTTTTTTTTAAAGTTTCTTGTATGGTAGGTAAATTTTCAATTTGATCGTGCATTTTTTTTGTTGTAACTCATTTCATAAGCAAGGTTAATTGCAGAAATTAGACTTCCAGGGTTAGCTAAACTTTTACCAGCTATGTCAAATGCGGTACCATGATCTGGGGATGTTCTTATAAAATCCAAGCCTAATGTAACATTAACCCCATTTTGAAAGTCTAAAGTTTTGATTGGAATAAGAGCTTGGTCATGATACATACAAACAGCTAAATCATAATGTAATCTTTTTTCAGCAGAGAAAGCAATATCCGCTGATATCGGCCCTGTGATAGATATATCAATAAGTTTTTTTAATTCATCTATAGCTGGTTTTATTACCTTTATCTCTTCATTACCTAAATCACCACTTTCTCCTGCGTGTGGGTTTAAACCTGTAACAATAATCGATGGTTTATCTATATCAAATAAAACTTTTAAATCATCAACTGCAATCTTTACTTTGGTATGAATAAGTTCTTTAGTAATCATTTGAGAAACTTTTTTTAAAGGAACATGAATTGTTAATGGCAAGGTTTTGAGTCCATTAGTTACTAAAATCATAACTGGCTTCTTTTTTTGTGTGGATAGAGACCCTAAAAAATCAGTATGGCCCTCAAAATTAAATCCAGATTTATACATGATATATTTATTTATAGGGTTAGTAACAATTGCGGAAGCAATGCTTTTATTATGTATTTCTACGGTTTCTAATATTGAAGATTTCGTAAATGAAAAATTTTTTATATTTGGTTTTCCATATTCAACTTCATTACACAGTTTTATAGGAATTACATTTATTTGATTATCTTTATAATCAGAAAATCTGATTTTATCTTTAATCTCATTAATTTTTATATCACTTCTAATTAATTTTTTATATTCATAAACTAAAGCAGGATCGGTTATAACAACTAAATTAACATTTTTATTAATTCTTTGAGATTCTAGAGCTTTTATTGTTATTTCCGTAGATATGCTGGCTGGATCTCCAGCTGTAAGTAATATTATTTCTTTAACATTGCTCATTTTATTTTTTCAACAAATAAAATGTTTGCCTCATTATTAAGTCGTTTTAGTAGTTTTTCACTATACATTAAAAAGTATTGATTAAGTTTTTTTTCTTTTAATTTTTCATAATTAATTTTTTCCAATTTAGCCGCTCTTTTGTTACATTTAACATAGGTATATCCATGATTTCCAAGAAATATAGGTTTAGATATTTCAAAAAGATTAATGCTTTTAATTATATTATCTATTTTAGGACTTAAATCTGCTATTCTTGAATTAATTACTTTTAAGTCTATGTTTTTACTATTTTTATTTTCAAAAATTTTTAATACATCGCAAGATTTTTTATTTGATAAAAGATTGTTTAATTCATTCTTTATATTTTTGTATGCTATACTTTTCTTTTGAAAATTAATTGGAAACTTTACTTGAACAAGTAACACTATATCTTCTTTTTTACTTATTCTTCCTTTCTCACGTTTAGCTAGGACTTTAATTATTTTTATTTTATCCTTTTCAGCAAAAGTAAAAATTTCACCCTCATTAATTATGTTTCCTTTATTTTTGATGAAACTTGGAAGATTCTGATAGTTCTTCCATCCAATTTTACCATTAAATTTAGCTGAGCTACTTGTTGAAATCTGTCCAGCAATTTCCAAAAAGTTAGCACCTTGTTTAAGAGCAACATTGATTTTTTCTAATAATCTATTATTATAATTATTTATAATAATCTCAGCTAAGTCATATAAATCTTCATTACTTTCATACTCTTTTGAATTAATTGTTTGTTCAATGTTTTTTTCTATCTTTGAAAATTGTCTTTTATATTTGTTTTTTAAAACAATTCCCCATATCAGTTGTGCTTGATATTTTTCTAACAACGTTGATTTTGGAATAGAGTACATTTTTATAAATTGATCTAATTTTTGTTTAGAATTTTCAAATTCAGCCAAAAGCATCTGGTTTGCTTGATTTGAAACAATTGAAGATAAATTTTTATTTATTTTTTGCCCAGCTGAAAAAATAATTTTTTCATTTATTAAGGTTTGATGAGATTGACTGTAATAGTTTTTTAAATTTTTTCCTTCAGATTTTTTATCAAAAGATAAAGAAATCAACTTAGCCCTGTTAAAAATATCAACTTTTGTGATAGGTATTTTATTTACAATAGTGACAATATAATTTACTTCACTAAATGCATTTTTAAATACATAGGCTGAAGATAAAATAATAAGAAATAAAAGTTTTAAATTTAAAAAATTAATAGTCATATTCAATTTATTACCTATTGTTAACATATTTAATTTCATCTATATCACTTATTAAATAACACCCTGAAAACAAACCAATTAATGTTGGTCCAAATCCAGCGAGAAGGGGAGGGATTTTTTCTGAAAAACCCAATGCAAAGATAAAATCTCCTATAAAGTATAAACTAAAACCAACAACTAATGAAAGTGAAACTATCCCAACTTCAATCTTTCTTTCATTACTCCTTAACATTAAGGATGCAGAAAGTAAAATCATTGAAATTATCAAGAATGGTTGGCATATCAATTTGAAAAAATATACTAAATGTTGAGAAATGTTTAGACCATAAGATTTCATTTTTAATATGTAATATGGAAAATCCAGCAAAAATATTTTGTCAGGTTTTTTTGTAGCTACACTTAACTGACTAGAATCAAAATCAATTGAATAAGAAAATTTTTTTAAACTGGTCTCTTTATAATTTTCATCAATAGATTTTACATTATAAAGTAATAACTTTTGGGAAGTAAATTTACCTTTTTTTGCTTTAACTTTTTTTTTAAAAATTCTGCCATCATTATATTCAAAAATATTTAGATCAAATAAGGTATTTGTTTTTTCATCTATTTTATTAGCATTAATTATTAAATTTTTTTTCCCAGAAATATGCTTTATCCAAAATCCTTTAGTATCAAATGATAATTCTTGGATATTTACTTTTCCAAAAAATAAAGTTTCTAAATTTTCATACTTTTTATTCATTAACGTTGAAAATGGATTTAAAACTATTATTGAAAAAAACCCAACAAAAAAGAAACAAACTAAAATTGGTGAAAGAATTTTCCATAATGAAATACCAGAGGCTTTAGAGATAACATAATAGTTTTTTTTTCGCCATTGGTTAAAACATGCAATAGATCCAATCAGTGCAGCAAATGGTAAAATCTTTTGAATATTACCTATTATCTTCAGAGAAGCCATTCCAGCCAAGTCAATAAAATCTGCCTGTAGTAGATGATTTACTCCTATTTTATTTGAAGATCTTCTAAATAGTTCAATTAAATCAATAAAAAAAATCAAAATTATTAAAAAAATTAATGAAAAAAGAAAGAATTTGAATAAATCCTTTGTAAAGTATTTATAAATTATTATTGGATGATTGATAAGTTTTAACACTACTTATTAACCTTATTAGTAACTCGAGAAAATATATCATATTTTTTGTTGTTATTAATTAAAAAAACACATGTAATTAGAATTAAAACTGGAAAAATATACATTAAAGGTAAAAAATTTATATTTGAATGAACAGTATTTTTTATAATCAAAACAAGGCTTTGAATAAGAACAAGAAACCCTATTCCAATTGTTTTTCTATAAATTGAAAAAAATCTTGAATAATTATCCTTAAGTATTATTACCATCACAATCAAACAAAAAACTAAGGGCATAAAAGCAATTGTGTTTCTGCTATGTGCTTCTGCTAATAATTTACCTTTGTTTTCTTTAGCGATTTTAGATTTTTTCAATAACTCAAAAAAATTATATTCATTATACTCTATAACTCTAGAGGATGTTTTTTTATCACTTTCCTGTTTTATTTCAATATCGTAACTCTTAAAACTTAATATGGTTGACTTACCTTTTGAGTCAGTTGAAATCCTAGTTCCATTTTGCATGCTCAGTATAATATTATTTTCAAAATTTAGATTTCCTTTTTTTGCAAAAAATTCTACTAGGAACTTAGGGTCACTTCTGTCTTGAATAAAAATCTCTTCTAGCTGATTGTTTTCATACAAATTATTTATAAAAATAGTTTGAAATTTGTTTAAATCAATAAATACATTATCTTTAATAATTAAGCTTTCTGAACTATTTCTAATTTCATTTTGTAAAACTTTAAAATTTTTATAAGTCTTGGGCAAAATAAAGTGTGAAATTATCAATAAAATTATTGAAACCAAAATTGAAATAAAAAAAGCAGGTTTGCTCAAATTCATAGGATTTATGCCAGCTGATTTCATAACTATAATTTCTTTGTCATTTTGAAGTTTTAAATATGAAATCATGCATCCTGCAAATGTACCAAATGGTAAAGCTATTAAAAGCCAACTTGGAAGACTATATGCAGATAAGATAAAAAATTCTAATAGACCAGCCCCTTTGTTAATTATTAGTTTTATAGTTTTGAAGGATTGACTTAACCATATTATACCTACAAAAACCAAAGTAGAAATTAAGACATTGATTACTGTTTGTCGAAAAATGTACCAAGTTAAAATCATTAAAGCTTTTCTCAAAGATTTATATTGAATTTTTTTAAAATATTAATAGTACTATAACTAAATTATATTATTACAATAGTCCTATTTGAATTTAAGGAAATAAAATGTTGAATGATAAGAGATTCATAAAGTTTAAATCTGAAAAACAGACCTATAGTATTAAATTTAAAGATAACGAGATTAATGTATTGTTTTATTCTGAGACAAACATTTTGTTATCTGAAAATTTTAATTCACAAAAAGATTTATTAAATTTATTTAAAAAAATTATTAAAGATGATTCATCAAATACAATTTTAGTAAGATCAGAAAAAGGTAACTTTCTTTTAGTAAAAAGGAAAACTTTAGATAAGGATTTAACATATAAATATTTAGAGGAGTTAGGTGGTAAAATTTATAATAAAATTAAAACTTTAGGCTCTTCTCAAGTCAAAATACATGAAAATTCTGTTTCTATAAATGAACGACTTGCACTTGGAATTTTATTAAGCTCATACAAATTCGAAAATTACAAAAAAAACAAAATAAAAAAAATAAAAAATTTAAAAAATGTTGTGTTTGTTTGTAATGAACCAAGTAAAAATTTAAATAAAATTTCTGAAATGCAAAACCTTGCTAAGGGTGTGTTTACTGCAAGAGATTTAGTATGGCAACCACCAAATATTTTATATCCATCTTCATTCGCTGACGAATGTAAAAAATTAAAGAAAATAGGAGTTAAGGTAACAATTTACAATGAGAAACAACTTCAAAAGATTGGAATGGATGCTTTGCTTGCAGTTGGTCGAGGATCAAGAAAAGATAGCCAAGTAGTTGTTATGGAATGGTCAGGAGGTAAAAAAGACAATAAACCAATGACATTTATAGGGAAGGGAGTTTGTTTTGACTCAGGAGGACTTTCTTTGAAGCCAGCTAAGTCGATGGAAGATATGAAATGGGACATGGGAGGTGCAGCAACTGTAACTGGCATTATAGAAGCAGCAGCACTCTCAAAGTTAAAATATAATTTAATAGGTGTCATAGGTCTTGTTGAAAACATGCCAGATGGTGATGCACAAAGACCGGGAGATGTTGTTAAATCTTATTCTGGTCAAAGTATAGAAGTTTTAAATACAGACGCTGAGGGTAGACTTGTATTAGCTGATATACTTTCTTGGACTGAAAAAAAATTTAAACCTCAATTTATGATTAATTTTGCAACTTTAACTGGAGCTATGATTGTAGCATTAGGAAATATTAGGGCTGGTTTGTTTTCAAATGATAAAGAAATATCTGAAGCTATTTTTAATTCAGGAGAAATTACAGGTGAAAAAGTTTGGGCAATGCCATTAGATGATGATTATGATCAATTGATAAAAACAGAGATTGCAGATATGAAAAATATTGGAGGTCCTGGTGCGGGATCAATAACTGCTGGATGTTTTTTAAAAAGACATGTAGAAAAAACTCCGTGGGCTCATTTAGATATAGCTGGAGTTACTTGGCAAAACAAATCTACTCCAACTATTCCAACTGGGGGTGTTGGATGGGGTGTTAGAATGATATACCATTTGATTAATCAATATTAGTTATTAAACAAATATTAATACTAAAAAAACTTGAATATTTTTAACAACCAATTTAATTAATATTTATTTGGAGTTTAAAAGTTGTCCGTTGAAAAAACATTATCGATAATTAAACCTGACGCTACAAAAAGAAATTTAACAGGTTTAATTAATGCAAAATTTGAAAAAGCTGGCCTAAGAATCATTGCGCAAAAAAGACTACAATTAACTAAATCCATGGCAGAAAAATTTTATGAAATACATAAAGACCGTCCTTTTTATAATGACTTAGTAGATTTTATGATTTCAGGTCCCGTTATTGTTCAAGTTTTGGAAGGCGATAACGCTGTTAAATTAAATAGAGATGTTATGGGCGCAACTAATCCAGACGATGCTGAGGAAGGTACCATAAGAAAAGAGTTTGCTGAAAGCATTGAAGCAAACTCAGTTCATGGATCTGATAGTCTTGAAAATGCTCAAAAAGAGATATCTTTCTTTTTTGCAAATATAGAATTAGCTATTTAAATCTATTTTAAACCAGAAAAATTGCCATTAAGGCAACAATAGCAAGAACTATGATTGTGCTATAAGTTGTGAATTTTAAGAAATTTTCATAAAATTGCTTATGTTCTTGAGTTTCTTTATCAATTTTGTTTGCCATTTTTTATCCTATTAATTTTATTGCAACAAATAATTATAATTATAATTATAATTATAATTTTAAGTAATATATCCATATATAACCTAAAAAGCTAAGTTTTCAAAAATTCCAACCTTCAAAAATAACATTTTTTTCATAATTGTTTTCAATCATAGATCCAATAAGAAAAGCATTATAACCAATTTTATTAATATCATTAATTATTAATTGAGCATCGTTTTTATCTACAAAGATTAAAAACCCAATACCACAATTAAAAGTTTTAGCTAGCTCAAATAGAGATAAATTTGCTTTGTCCTTTAACCATTTAAAAAGAGGCGGGAGTTTGAAGTTTTTCATGTCGAACTTAAGAGTTAAGTTTTTATTGAAGGCTCTTGGAGGATTGTCAATCAAACCACCTCCAGTTATGTGACTTATAGATTTAATTTTATAGTTCTTATTTGCTGTAAGAAATGCCTTTGTATATATAAGTGTTGGTTTCATTAAAATTTCAGCAAGAGTTTTGTTTTTGTCGAATTTAGGATTTTCATAAATATCTATAGAGTTGATCTCTATTATTTTTCTTATAAGAGAAAAACCATTAGAATGAATTCCACTACTTGATACTCCTATTACACAATCTCCCTTTTTTACTGAATTTGTTTTTAATAACTTATCTCTCTCTACGGCCCCTACACAAAACCCAGCAACATCAAAATCATTTTTTTTATAATGTCCAGGCATCTCTGCAGTTTCTCCTCCTATAAGTGCACATCCTGATTGTTTGCAACCTTCTGCAATTCCTTCTATTACTCTAAGAGCCACAGATTTGTTTAGTTTACCGGTAGCGTAATAATCCATAAAAAATAAGGGTTGTGCTCCTTGTGCCAAAACATCATTGGCACACATAGCAACTAAATCTATACCTACATTAAAATATGATTTTGTTCTAATTGCTAATTGTAATTTAGTACCAACACCATCAGTACTTGAAACAAGTATAGGATCCTTAAAATTATGTTTTTTTAGATCAAACAGTCCTCCAAATCCACCTAACTCACCAATTGAACCTTTATTTGAGGTTGTCTCTGTTATTTGAGCAATATCTGTTACAAGCTTGTTACCTTCATCAATATCAACACCAGAATCTTTATAAGTAAGTTCTAATTTATTTGAATTTTTTGTATTTTTTAACATATTTTTTGATTTCTGATTTTGAAGTATTCATGTGTTAGATTTATGTATAATATTTACAACAATCGATATATATATTGATATATCGATGTTGTAAGCACATATCAAATAAAAAAAGTAAGGAAAATTTTTTGTCTGTAGATCTTGCTAAATTAACTCTTATAATAATTATTAAAATCTGTTTAATATCTTCAACACTATTGGCATCAGTATATCAAGATTGTTTAAATTCTTCCTTTTACATCAAAAATATAAGCGTTGACATAACAAAAGAATCAATCAATGAAGCAAGATCTCAGGCAGAACAAAAAGCTAAATTAATTGGCTTTAAAAGACTTGCAAATAGGTTAATCATAAAAAATCGAGATTTTAATTTTAATACAATTGATATTTTTTCACTAGTTGATTATTTAAAAATTAATAAAGAAGCTAACAGTGACAAGAGATATTTAGCGAATTTTGATATTTGTTTTAATAGAAATTTAGTTATTAAATTTTTTAGAAAAAATAAATTTCAATATGCAGAAACATACAGGGAACCAATAGCAGTTTTACCTATTTTTAAAGGTCCTAGAGGGTATGTTCTATGGGACGAAAAAGATGATTGGTATTTAAATTGGCAAAATAAACTTAAAATTATCGATGGGCTAGTTAAATTAAAACTAGCTAAAGGTAACTTTAGTTTAAATAGAAACTTGAAAGCGAACCTTCTTTTAAAATCAAATGAAGATCAAATTAATAAATTAATAAATAATGAAAATACTAATGCACTTATATTAGTTGTTGCTGAGCCAATTTTAATGAGAGATGGAAAAACTTACTTATCCACCTATGGAAAATTTTATAACAAAAGTGGAAAAATACAATCAACTATATATAGAAATTCAATCCCTCTAAAGAGAACGTCGTCGTTTTACAATGTTGACAAAGCCCTATTGGAAAAAGAAGTTTCAAATATGATAAAATCGATTGAAACTAATTGGAAAAAAAATAATTTAATTGATACCAGAATTCATAATGAAGTTGATCTCATAATTCCAATAACTCAAATTAAATCTACTTTATTATCAAAAAATTTATTGTTTAATGATAAATCAATTATCGTAAAATCAACCTCTGATTTTAAAGATCAAGGTTTTTTAAAAATAAAAAATGAAATAATTTTCTATAATACAAAGACAGAAAATACTTTTGAGAATATTAAAAGGAATGTATTTAATTCTTCAAACGAATTGAAATACGAAAAAAATATTAATGTAATTCAAAAGGTTACTGACGTTTGGCCTGATGTCTTAAATATTTTAGAAAAATTACCTTTTGTAATTGAAGTGAAGATTATTTCTATTACAAGCACACAAGGTAGAATAATTGCTAAATTCATGGGAAATAAAAAAACATTTTTTCAAGCTATCTTTGAAAAAAAACTTAAATTTAAGGATTTTAACTCTCAGCAATACATACTTATCAACTAAGTTCGGATTGAGGTTTAATAAATGTCAACCAAAACAAAAAATTTTTTTGAAAGAAATTTAAATATTGTTCTTTTTTCTTTGATCATCTTTTTTATTACTTTGTATCTATTTGAAGTTATAATTCCTTTTTTGATTGCATTTATTGTAGCTTATTTAACTAACCCTCTAAAAATCTATCTTGATAAATATGTAAATGAAACCTTTGCAAGCTTCATATCAATAATTACATTCATTTTATGTTTTTTATCAATTTTAGTATTAATTTTACCAATCCTTATTTATCAAATACAAAATTTGGTTCTGTTGTTACCAGGGTATTTAGAGGAAATTGAAATATTTTTGAGAGAAATTAATTCTAAGTATTTATTTACCGAAAAAATTAAAAAAGTTGATTACACAACTTTAATAAAACCTGTAACTGATGGTTTAATTAATTCAAGCAACAATATTATAAACAATAGTATACAATTTATTAATAGCTTTTTTAATATGATCTTAATTTTTGTTATTAGTTTTTATCTCAGTATAGAATTTAATAAAATCAAAAGGTTTGTTTATAATATAGCGGATAAATCCCATTTTACTGACTTCCATTTCTTAGTAAGAGAAATAGATGTTGTTTTATCTAAATTTATCCGAGGTCAAAGTCTTGTTTGCCTAGTCTTGTCTGTCATTTATAGTTCAGGGCTTTTTTTAGTTGGTTTAAAATTTGGAATATTATTAGGTATTTTTGCAGGTATAATTTCATTTGTACCTTATTTAGGTTCTTTTATAGGAGGTGGATTAACCTTAATTCTCAGCTTTTCTCAATTTGGTATTTCACCTCAATTAATTTTTGTGTTCATTATATTCATTTTTGGCCAATTATTTGAGAGTTATTTTTTAACCCCAAAATTAGTTGGGGAAGCAATAAAATTAAATCCTATATGGATAATTTTTGCTTTAATGACGGGTGCTTATTTATCTGGATTTGTTGGTGTTCTAATTTCTTTACCTATTGCAGCTATTATAGGAGTAGTGGTTAGGCATTATTTTACAAAACTTTTTAGTGATTAGTTAATGTCCTACAAATTAAGAAACATTAATAAGTTAACTATTAATAAACAAATGGCTTTACCATTAAAATTTAAATCTATAAAAAATAGGGAAAATTACCTTATTTCTAAATGTAATATAGAAGCAGTTAAATTAATTGAAAATTTTGAGTTTTGGCAAAATAAAAGAAAAATCAACTCTATTCCAGGAGCAATCATTTATGGTCCTAAAGGTTCAGGAAAAACTCACTTAAGTTCAATTCTAAAACAAAAAATTGACTGTGTTTATTTAACTTCTTTATCTAATAATTGCCTCGAACAAGTGACTGAAAGAAAAAATTTTATACTTGATAATTTCATTCCTGGAGAGTGTTTTCCCTCAGAATTAGTAATGCATTTCATCAACCAGGTTACTGATAAAAATGGTTCAATATTGCTTTTATCAAGGATGTCACCTTTTGAAATGAATTGGGATCTTGATGATTTGAATTCAAGAATAAGAAGTCTAATATCAAGTGAAATAAAGTTACCAGATGATGTGCTTCTTTATTCCTTTATTGTAAAATATTCCAATGATAAAAAATTATTAATTAGTGATAAAAAACTTGTATACATTTTAGAGAGACTAGATAGAAATTTCGAGAGTGTTATAAAAGTAATTGATAGATTAGATACTTTTTCTTTTGAAATTAATGAAAAAGTGACTTACAAAAGTATTAAAATAATATTAGATAATTTAAATGAAGATTAAAATTCTATTTTTTTTATTTTATTATCTTTAATTGTAAATGCAATTTTCCCTTCTAACAATAGATTTACAAATTTACCAAATATTTCGTGTCGCCATCCTCTAAATACTGCTAAATCATCTTTTTGCCCATCAAGTATTAATCTTAGCTCGTCCGCGTCTGCAATTAACTTTTCTGCTAGACCACTCTTTTGTGAACAATATGACAATAAAAGTTTTAATAAATCTAGGTTTGCCTTATTTACATTTATTTTTTTTGAGTGTCTAGGAATTTTGGGCCATTTTACTGGTTCAATTTTACGAGAAATTTCAATTATTTTTAAAATTTCATTTAAATCTTTATCGCAAAGAATTTTTGGTATACCTCTTATTTTTTTTATTGAAAAAATATCACTTGGTTTTAGCTGAGATATATTTACTAAAATCTCATCTCTAATAAGTCTATTTCTTGGCAAGTTTCTTTTTTTACACTCAATTTCTCTCCATTCGGCAAGATATTTTAATATATTTAAAACTTCTCTTTTAGCATTTTTTATCTTAATTTTTTGCCAAACTTCTTTTGGATTTATGTTATAGATTTTTTCATTCGTAATATATTGAAGTTCTTTTTCAACCCACTCTTCTCTGTTGGTCTCTTTAATCAATTTTGTTATTAATGGGAAAATTTTAATTAAATAATTTACATCTGAAAGAGCATATTGTAATTGCTTATTTGTAAGTGGTCTCTGTGACCAATTAGAAAATTGACTTTCTTTACTTATTGTCAACCCTAGAAATTTATTAACTAGCCCATCGTAACTTACTTGATCTCCTAAACCACAAAACATTGCGGCTATTTGAGTGTCATAAATTGGTGTAGGAATTTTGCCAGTCATATTAAAGAAAATTTCTAAGTCTTGTCTTCCAGCATGAAAAACTTTCAATATTCTTTCATCAGAAAGTATTTCCCATACTGGTTCCATTTCAATTTCTGACAGTGGATCAATAATTGCGGAAAAAGAATCGCTTGCAATTTGGACTAGACATAAAACTGGATAATAAGTATTTTCTCTTATAAATTCAGTATCAATGGCTAAAACTTTTTCTTTAATACATTTGTTACAAAATTTTTTTAATGTACTATTATCTCTAATAATATTTACTTTATCCATTTTGCTATCATATTTTAAATTTTCAGAGGATGTTTTCTTAAATATTAAGTTTTAATTTAGAGGTTCAATTATGTCGATTATTAAGTATATCTATTTTATAATTATTTTTTCTATTTGTAACGCTTATCCTACTTTAAGTGCACAACTTTTATCACATAAAGCTACTTATACTCTCAACATTCAAAATATTAAAGATAATAGTTTTTTAGAAGGAGGGCAGGGACAAACATTTTTTGAAATTATAGAAAATTGTAATGGATGGAATATTAAAGAAGATTATGTTCTTATTTATGAATTACCTAATAACAAGACATCAAATAGTTTTTCAAGTTATTCTACCTTTGAAAATTTTTTAGGGACAAAGCATAGCTTTGAATTAAATGAAGAAAGTCAATTTAGTGGGAAGAAATCATATCAAGGTTTTATTGAAAAAAATAAAAGAGAAATTACTGGGTCTATAATTAATAGTTCCATTCAAAAATTAACTTTTAATAAAGATATTTTGTTTCCAATTGAACATTTATTAGAATTAATTAAAACAGCAAAGATTGGAAATAAAATATTAACTAAAAAGGTGTTTTTTGGAAATGAAGATAAAGAGTTTATTAAAATTGTATCGGCATTTATAGGTCAAATTAGAGACTCTACATCAGAAGATATTGAATATTTAAAGGGTAAGAAGATTTGGCCAATAAAAGTAGCTTTTTACAAAGAAAAATCCAAAGAAGAAAATCCAGAATACGAAATCTATTTAGATATTGATGATTTAGGTGTTGTACACTCATATAAAGTTGATTATGGAAACTTTGAGATAAAGGCCTTGTTAAAAAAATTTGAAGTGTTACCTAAAAAAGTATGTAAAAAGTAAAAATTACTTAATCTTAGATTCTTTAAACAATACGTGCTTTCGAACTTTAGGGTCGTATTTTTTTAGTTCTAATTTTTCTGGTTTAGTCCTAGGATTCTTTTTAGTAACATAAAAAAAACCTGTATCAGCAGTACTTAATAATTTGATTTGCAATGTAGCTGGTTTTGCCATTATCTACTCCAAAAAATATTTTTTTCTTAAATTATTCTTTTTTTTTGTAAAGTCAAGTTTATGAAAATTTATTTTTTTTATATTTATTTTTAATTTTTCTGTTTTTTGCACCCATTGTTATATCGTCATGAAATTTTACTATTATACTTCCTGTTAAAGGTTCAACTTCTATAATTTTAGCTTTAAATTTCATTCCATTTATAAACTTGTAACCACTATCTACTCCATTAAGCATTTGTTTTGTTGGATTATAGTCATACCAATCATAAGGTAAATTTCTTAAAGGTAGTAAAGCGTCAGCTATTCCATCTTCAATAGATACAAAAATTCCAAATTTATGAATTGAAATAATGGTGCAATCAACTAACTCATTAATTTTTTCTTTGAATAACAGTGATATTAGCCTGTCTATAGTTTTTCTTTCAGCAGCAACTGATTTTCGTTCTGTGTTTGAGATATGCTCACTAATTATTTTGAACTTTTCATTATTATTTTTGAATGTTTTTAAATTATTTTTTCTTTTATTTTTGTTAATTATTATTTCAATAATTTGTCTATGGATTATCAAATCTGAATATCTCCGTATAGGAGAAGTAAAGTGAACATAGTTTTTTAATGCCAAACCAAAGTGAGATTTATTTTCATTATGATATTTTGCTTGAGACTGACTTCTTAAAATGGACTGATTTATCATATCATATTCTGCTGTTTCTTTTGTGTTCTCTAAAATTTTATTCATTAACAATGGATGTGGTACTTTTCCTATAAGTAAATTAGCTAGGGGTTTACCAATTATATCAATCAAACTTTTATATTTTTCAGAGGAAGGTGGTTCATGTACCCGATATATTCCAGGGTAACCATATTTAATTATTTCTTCTGCAGCTGATACATTTGCAAGTATCATTAGTTCTTCAATAATTTTATTACTTGTTAGTCCGTAAACCTTTTTGATTTGAATTGGCCACCCTGAGTCATTGAATAATATTTTTCTTTCGGATAGTTCAAGATTTAGGGCACCTCTTTTCTTCCTTAAAACTTCTAAGATTAAATATACTTCATTTAACGAGTTTATAACTTTAATAATTTTATCATTAAAAATCTTATCTGCAGTTTTTTTATTAATAATATCTTCTACTTGTTGATAAGTAAGGCGTTTTTTAGAGTTAATTACAGATCTAAAAAAAGAATGTGATTTCTTCATTCCTTTTTTGTCCAATATAATCTCTACGGTTAAACACAATCTATCTTCATTAGGTCTGAGGGAACATTTATCATTAGATAACTCTTCTGGGAGCATTGGAATAACAAAATTTGGAAGATATACTGAATTTCCTCTAATTTTAGCTTCTTTATCTAAAGCTGAATTTGGTGTCACATAATATGAAACGTCAGCTATAGCAACTAAGACACGCCATTCTTTTTTTTTGTTAACATATTCTGCATAAACAGCATCGTCAAAATCCTTAGCGTCTTCACCATCAATTGTAACTAGCGGCAAGTCTCTTAAGTCAATACGTCCATTCTTCTCAAAAGCAATTAGATTACTAATTTCACTTTTGATTTCTTGATTGAAATTATTTTTTAAATTGTATTCTTTTACAGCGAGGTAAGAATATATATTAGGATTAAGAACATTGCCTACAACTTCTAATATTTCTGCATAATCTCTATTATTTTTTCTAAATTTATTATTTTTATTAATTTTTAATTTTTTGATTTTAATTTTTTTTAGAATTTCATGAGACGCACTCTGAGCCTTTACTACATCACCTTTATTAATTTTTATACTATTAATCAGAATTGGTTGAATCTTTGCTCTATTTTGGGAACCTCTCTCTAATTCATTAAGGTAAAACTTTCCTTTTGATGTTAATTTCACTTCTGCAAAGAAAAAGTTTTTCTCAAATTCAATTTTTTTAATAATTTTTTTAAATTTGTATTTTTTTTCTCCAACAAATTCTAATTCTACTAAAAGATGATCACCAATTTCGAATTCTATATTTGTTTTATCAAATGGAATTTCAATTTCTTGATCTAATCTATTTTTATTAAAAATATGACCAAAAGCAAAACCATCATCATCAATAAAAATTATTTCTAATTTTGAAATTTGTATTTTATTACTAGAGTGCACTTGATGTTTTGTTTCAAAAAATTATTGAAATTAAATTTATTTTTTCTTGGCTTGTTTCTTTTTAGATCTAGGAGGTTTTGCTACCTTAGCAACAATTAATTCTACAGCTTTATCTAAATCAATTTCTTCTAAAGACATTGATTTGGGTAAAGTTGCCCTTATTTTGTTGTATTCAACATACGGACCAAATCTCCCAGATTTAGCTAAGACCTTTCCATTTCCATCTGGATGATCTCCTAGTACTTTCCCAAGTTTTTGGCTGTTTTCACCTATTAAAACCACAGCATGATTAAGGCCAATGTTAATAACAGTTTCATCGGCTGGTATGCTTATAAAATTTATATCATATTTTAAATACGGCCCATATCTTCCAATTCCTGCTGAAATATCTTGACCTGTTTCTGGATGTTTACCTATTAATCTAGGTAATGATAAAAATGAAAGGGCTTTTTCCAGATCGATGGTAGATGCCTCTACCAGCTTTGGTATGCTTATTCTTTTTGGTTTTTTCTCTTCACCTAACTGAAGATATATACCATATGGACCTTTTTTGATTATAACTTTTAGATCTGTTTCTGGATCAACTCCTAAGACACCGTCATTTTCAGGCAAAAAAGTTTCATTGGCACTATTTTCTTCTTTATTTTCATTTTTTGCAATTTGCTTTGTGAATTTACATTCAGGATAATTAGAACAACCTATAAAAGCACCATATCTCCCAAGTTCTAAACCTAAATTGCCATTTGAACATGTTGGACATTTCCTATTTGGTTGAGCATTAGTATCCTCTTCATTTTTAGGAAAGAATAAATCAGCCAATTCTTTTTCTAGTGCTTCAAGAATTTTTTCTCTCTCAAGTTCTGACATTTTGTTTAGATGTGGTTTAAAACCGTTCCAAAACTCTTCTAAAAGTTTTTTATAGTTTAATTTCCCATCTGAAACTTTATCCAATTTTTTTTCCAAGTCAGCCGTAAAATCATACTCAATATACTGTCCAAAAAAATTATTTAAAAATGCGGTTAGAATCCTTCCTCTTTCTTGAGGAATATGCTTGCCTCTGTCTTTCTCAACATAATTCCTATTAACAAGCACTTGTAGGATTGAGGCATATGTTGATGGTCTTCCAATACCAAGTTCTTCCATTTTCTTTATAAGACTTGCGTCAGTATACCTCGGCGGTGGTTGAGTAAAATGTTGTTCGCCGTCAGCTTTTTCTAGGTCAACATTTTCATTTTCAACTAAATTAGGTAAAATTTTATCATCATTTCTATCTCTATAAATAAAAAATCCAGGAAAGCGTACTTGTGATCCGTTAGCTCTAAAAACGATAGTTTTATCTTTATTTGAAATATCGGCTGATGTTTCGTCTAATTCAGCTGATTGCATTTGACTTGAGATAGTTCTTTTCCAAATAAGTTCGTAAAGTTTAAATTGTTCATCATCTAAGTAGGAAGACATGCTTTCTGGATGACGAGATATTGCAGTTGGTCTTATAGCTTCATGTGCCTCTTGCGCATTTGCTGCCTTAGATTTGTAAACTCTAGGTGTTTGAGGAATATATTCTTTACCATGCAGGTTTGTAATTTCATTTCTTAACTCATCAATTGCCTGAGTACTTAATTGGACACCATCGGTTCTCATATATGTTATCAGTCCCGTTGTCTCGCTACCAATATTTATACCTTCATATAATTTTTGAGCTATCTTCATAGTTCTTGATGCACCAAAACTTAATTTGTTAGAGGCCTCTTGTTGTAATGTGGAGGTTGTAAAAGGGGGTAATGGATTCCGCTTAACTCTCTTGGTTGAAATTTTAGTTATATTAAATGACGAATTCCTTATTTTTTCTAATGCTGAATTTGCTTCTTTTTCATTTTTTAAATCCATTTTGGCTAATTTGTTATTATCAAGAACAGACAACTTAGCTGTGAATTGTTGTTTATCATTTTTTGAAAAGATAGATGTTATTGACCAATATTCTTCAATATTAAATTTTTCAATTTCAATTTCTCTTTCGCATATAAGTTTAAGTGCAACAGATTGAACTCTGCCAGCAGATTTTGAACCTGGAAGCTTTCTCCATAAAATTGGAGAGATAGAAAAGCCAATTAGATGATCTAAAGCTCTTCTTGCCAAATATGCTTCAACTAATTCAGAATTAATTTGTCGAGGTGTTTTCATAGCGTGCAAAACAGCATTTTTAGTAATTTCATTAAAAACAACTCTCTCAACTGGTTTATCTTTTATCATTTTTTTTGAATTCAATATTTCTTGTAGATGCCAGCTAATAGCTTCACCTTCTCTATCAGGATCAGTTGCTAATATTAATGACTCAGCTGATTTAAGTTCTATAATTATTTCTTTAACAACTTTTTCTTTATCTTTATGCATTTCCCAAGACATTTTAAAATTGTCATCAGGAAGCACAGCACCATCCTTAGATGGTAAATCTCTTATATGACCTACAGAAGCCATAACTTTATAATCATTACCGAGATATTTATTAATAGTCTGAGCTTTCGCTGGGGATTCAACTATTACTAACTTCATTTATTTTTAATCCTGGACAAATTTATTAATTTTTAAAAATCATCATTTTAGTGCAGATAACATTACTTTGATGAAATAACAATAATAATGTTTTTATATTTTAGGCTCAGATTTATTAATTAAGCGTTTTATATTTTCTCGGTGCTGAACAAAACATATAAATGAAATTATGAAGGAACTTAAAAAATATATGAATTCAGTTTCATAATAAAACATGAGAATAGGTATTAAAAAATATGCAATTAGGGCAGACATGGAGCTTATTTTAAATACTTTTGCAATAAGCATCCATATCAATAGTGCAACTATACCAATATTTAGATTAAGTGATAAAATAACACCGAACCCAGTTGCAACTCCCTTGCCACCTCTAAACCTGAGCCAAATTGGGAAACAGTGACCTACAACAGCTGATATAGCAACTGTGCATTTATAAAATTCAACCATGTAAAAATTATTATCGAAAACTTTAGGTAAAATGATTGTAATTAGATAAATTGCTACTGCACCTTTACCACCGTCTAGAAGAAGAGTGAAAAGGGCTATTTTTTTATTTCCAGTTCGTAAAACATTTGTAGCACCAATATTTCCACTACCAATTTTTCTAATATCTCCTAATCCAGATATTTTGGTTAGTATTAATCCAAAAGGGATTGATCCTAAAAAATATCCAAAAATAGATATTGAGCATAAAACAAAATAATTTAAATCATATGTCATTTTATTATTTTATTTTTGAAAATCTGATTCATGAAGGCAACTTGACCATTAATGTAAGTTGCTAAGATTTTACCATAGATTTTTTTTCCATCAAACGGAGTTGGACTAGTCTTTAAATTTTCTTGTTTAATAGTATGAGGCTCATTTTCATCAAAAACTATAAAGTCAGCTACTTTTTCTTCCTCTAAGCTTGGTCTATCAATTCCAAGAATTTTTGCTGGGTAAATAGTTAAAAAAGAGATTGCTTTGTTAATATCAATGATTTTTTTATGTACTAAATCTAAAGTAAGTGAAAACAAAGTTTCAATTCCAGACGCGCCAACCGAAGCGGCAGAAAAAGGTTGAGCTTTTGTGTCCTTTGATCTAGCTCTATGATCAGATGCTATAGCATCAATTGTTCCATCTTGAATTCCTTCAATAATTGCTAGTCTATCATCTTCACTTCTCAGAGGAGGAGATAATTTAAATGCTGTGTTGTAAGTTAATAATTTACTTTCGTTTAATGAAAAATAAGGTGGAGCAGTATCGCATGTAACGCTTAAGCCTGATTTTTTAGCTTCCCTAATTACGTTTACTGCATCTCTTGTAGACACATGTGCTACATGATAATGTGCCCCAGTCAACTTAGCTAATCTGATATCTCTTTCAATCATAATAACTTCAGCACAAGCCGGAATTCCAATTAACCCTAAACGAGTAGATATTTCTCCTTCGTTCATTTCACCTTTTATAGATGTTGTAGAAGCTTGATTTAAACCTGATAAATCTTCATCTTCTGCATGTTGTATTATGGGGCGATTGATCATTGTTGCATAACTCATTAATCGTCTCATAACTAGACTATTTTTAATACTCTTATTTCCATTAGTGAAACCTATTGCCCCCATTTCTGACATCAGCCCAATTTCACTCATTTCTAGACTATTTACATCTTTTGTTGCAGCTCCATAGACCATTACTTTTGGAAGATTTATATCTTCTGATTGTCTTTTTATATGATCAATTATAGATGGATTATTTAACTTTGGAGTTTGATTAGGTAAAATTGCCATAGACGTAATCCCGTTCTCGGCGGCAGTAATTTGAGTGAATTTTAGATTCTCAGTCTTTCCAATATTTACCCGCATATCAAATATACCAGGCGACATTGTAAGACCCTCACAGTTATATATTATAGTTTGATTATTTTTATTAAATTTTTCTAAATTTAAATCTTTGGATATATTAATAATAGTTTCATTATGAATTACTACATTTACATTTTCATTAAAATTTGTAGCAGGATTTATAAGTTTGATAGATTTAAAAATTGTATTTGTCATTGAATTCTTTAAGTTTTATTTTTAGAATAATTTAGTGCTTCAATTATTGACATTCTTACAGCAACACCCATTTCAACTTGAGTTTTTATTAAACTCCTATTTGTATCATCCGCAAGGGCAGATGCAATTTCTACCCCTCTATTCATTGGTCCAGGATGCATGATTACTGCATTTGGACTGGCCATCGAAAGTTTCGTTTCATCAAGTCCAAAAAATTTAAAATATTCTCTTTCAGAAGGATTTTCCGTGCCTGACATTCTCTCATTTTGAAGACGTAATAACATTACTACATCAGTATCTTTAATTCCTTCTTTCATATCATTAAAGCATTTCACACCTAATTTTTCTAAGCTCGAAGGCATTAATGTTGATGGAGCAACACATCTGACTTCAGCACCCATAGTAGTTAACAAATGTATATTTGATCTTGCTACTCTACTATTAGAAATGTCCCCACATATGCTAATCTTTAAACCCTCTAGGTATCCAATTCTTCTTTTGATTGTTAGAGCATCTAATAAAGCTTGAGTAGGGTGCTCGTGTCTTCCATCACCAGCATTGATAATACTACAACTTAGATATTCTGCGAATAGAAGTGGTGCGCCACTATGGGGATGTCTCACTATCAATAAATCAGGTTTCATTGCGTTTAAAGTACTAGCGGTATCTAATAAGCTTTCTCCTTTCTTTATAGATGAGTTAATTAAAGAAATATTAATTACTTCTGCTCCAAGTCTTCTAGCTGCAAGTTCAAATGAAACCCTAGTACGAGTTGAATTTTCAAAAAAGACATTTAGTACTACATATCCAGACAGATATTTTGTGTTGGCGTGTTTATCTAAATTTGCAAAATGGTCAGCTCTATCAAGTAGTTTCTGAATTTCACTTTTTTGCATACCTTCTATTGCTAAAAGGTGATGTGATGATAATTTCACAGGGGAAGATTTATTAACTTCAGAATTATTTTTAAATAATTTATTCATTAAAAATATCTTACTACATCTTTTTTTTTAATACGTCTAGTGCAGTTTGCAAAATCCAACAAGCAGCCAGTTGATCAGTTCTTAAACTTCTTTGTTTTCTTGTCATGTCTGCTGTAATCATTGGCTTTTCAATAGCCATTGTGGACATTCTCTCGTCTTGTAATAAAACTGGAAGATCTCTCTTTTTTAAAACACTATTTGTAAAATCTCTTACTGAGTCGCATCTAGGAC
This sequence comes from uncultured SAR116 cluster alpha proteobacterium, assembly GCA_902543145.1. GTDB lineage: Bacteria > Pseudomonadota > Alphaproteobacteria > Puniceispirillales > Marisalimonadaceae > Marisalimonas. The sequence continues at coordinate 89,566 of CACBXG010000006.1, forward strand.
CTACACTCCCATCCATATTAAGTGGCCAGCCCATTACTAATCCTGTAATGTCGTACTCATCAAAAATTGAAATCAATTTACTTAAATCGGATTTGAGTTTGTATCTTTTTATAGTTTTTATTGGTGAAGCAACTGTCATATCGGAGTTGCTTATTGCAATGCCTAGTGTTTTAGTGCCATGGTCAATTCCTAACAGTCTTTTTTTAGGCAAAATATTTAACAAAAATTCATCAAGCTTGAAGATAGGCATAATTGATGCTAACAGACTTTCATATAAAATAAAATTTATCAATTTAATATAGGGTTGAACATGCCTAATAAAGATACAATTGTAGATGTTCCTACTGTAAATAAAATAGCACGGCTTTGTCGTTTAGATATTCCAGAAGTAAACAAAGAAAGTCTAACTAATGATTTAAATAATATTTTAGGCTTTGTTGCACAGCTTGATGAAGTAGATACCTCTAATGTCGAGCCATTAGCTTCTGTAACAGGACATAAGTTGCCACTTAGGAGTGATGATGTAAATGATGGTAATATTGAAGATTTAGTTTTAAAAAATGCCCCTGAAAGCTCTAGTGGCTTTTTTGTTGTTCCAAAGGTTATCGAATAATGTCTGAATTACTTGATTTAAATTTAGTTGAGGCCTCTGAAGCTCTTAAAAATAAAAAGATTTCGTCATTAGAATTAACCAAAGCTTATTTGAAATCTATTAGTGATACATCTTCATTAGGCGCTTATCTTGAAATAGTAGAGGATAAGGCCATAAGTATGGCAAAAGAATCAGACAAAAAATTGATTAATGGCACAGCAAGGCCTCTAGAGGGAATTCCCATAGGAATTAAGGACATGTTTTGCACCAAAGACATAAAAACAACTGCGTCTTCAAAAATTTTAGAAAATTTTATACCTACATATGAAAGTACAGTTACTCAGAATCTATGGAATGATGGCGCAGTTATTCTTGGAAAATTATCGTGTGATGAATTTGCAATGGGCTCTAGTAATGAAACTGCAGCTAAAGGTAATGTAATCAACCCATGGTTGAAAAATAAAAAAATGTCTCCAGGTGGTTCTTCAGGTGGATCAGCAGCAGCTGTTGCTTCAAGGTCCGCTTTAGCGGCAACAGGTACAGATACAGGTGGATCAATAAGGCAACCAGCTGCTTTTTGTGGTATAACTGGTTTAAAACCTACATATGGAAGGTGTTCAAGATGGGGAATTGTAGCATTTTCTTCTTCCTTAGATCAGGCAGGTCCACTAACTAGAACAGTGAGCGATGCTGCTTTAATGTTAAATTCTATGGCTGGTTATGATCAAAAAGACTCCACATCAGCAAATTTAAAAATGCCGGACTTAATGGATTATTTGGATAAAGGGATAAAAGGAAAAAAAATAGGCATACCAAAAGAATACACGCAAGATGGTATTTCTGAAGAAATTGTAAAATTTTATGAGAAATCAATTGATTTGTTAAAAGATGAAGGAGCTGAGATAATTCCAGTTTCTTTGCCTCACACTAAATACGCTCTGCCTGCTTATTATATTATTGCTCCCGCTGAAGCCTCAAGTAATTTAGCTCGATATGATGGTGTTAGATACGGCGCAAGACAGGAAGCTTCTAGTTTAGATGAAATGTATGAATTAACTCGTGGAAATGGCTTTGGCGATGAAGTTAAAAGAAGGATAATGATCGGTACTTATGTGTTATCTTCAGGATATTATGATGCATATTATCTAAAAGCCCAAAAAGTAAGAAGATTGATAAAAGAAGATTTTGAGAACGTTTACAAACAAGTAAATTATATTTTGACCCCTTCAACACCAACAACTTCTTTCGAATTAGGTAAAAAACAAGATCCACTTACTATGTATCTAAATGATATTTTTACAGTACCAGCAAGCTTGGCTGGTTTGCCTGGGATTTCTTTGCCAGTTGGCCTAGATAATTCTGGCTTACCAATTGGTATACAACTGATTGCAAATTCTTTTGATGAACCTGGCTTGATTAGTACAGCTAGAGTATTAGAAAAGAATGCAGGATTTAATTTTATAGCTGATGGAGCCGCAAAATGAATAACACTTCAACTTTGAAGCCAGGTCATATTCAGGGCGAAACTGGCATATGGGAAATGGTAATTGGACTTGAAATACATGCACAAATTTCAAGTAAATCAAAATTGTTTTCAGGAGCGTCCGCTTCCTTTGGTTCTGAAGCTAATAGAAATGTATCCTTAGTCGATGCTGCAATGCCTGGCATGCTACCAGTTATTAATGAGTTCTGTGTGGAACAAGCAGTTAAAACAGGACTGGCACTAAATGCAAAAATAAATAATGTTTCAGTTTTTGATAGAAAAAATTACTTTTACGCAGATTTACCTCAAGGATATCAGATAAGTCAATTTACTAAACCAATTGTAGGTGAAGGTGAAATTATAGTCGATTTAGATGACGAAGAACAAACGATAATTGGTATTGAAAGATTACACTTAGAACAGGATGCAGGAAAATCACTTCATGATCAACATCCAACAAAATCATATATAGATTTAAACAGAACTGGTGTTGCATTAATGGAAATAGTTTCAAAGCCAGATATAAGATCACCTCAAGAAGCAGGTGCATACGTTAAAAAAATTAGATCTATACTGAGATATATTGGTGCCTGTGATGGAAACATGGAAGAAGGATCACTCAGAGCTGATTGCAATGTATCTGTTAGAAAGTCTGGAGAAGAATTTGGAACAAGATGTGAGATAAAAAATCTAAATTCAATTAGATTTATTATTCAAGCAATACAATCTGAGGCGGAAAGACAAGTTGATATATTAGAGGAGGGTGGAACAATAGATCAAGAAACAAGACTTTTTGACACTTCCACAGGAGAAACTAGATCAATGAGGAGTAAGGAAGATGCACACGATTATAGATATTTCCCTGATCCAGATTTATTACCTTTAGAATTTACAGAAAGTTGGGTTCAAGATATTAAAGAAAGTCTTCCAGAACTTCCAGATAGTCTTAAAAAAAGACTAGTTAAAGATTTTGGTATTACTTCTTATGATGCCTCTATTCTTGTCGAAGAAAAAGATTACGTTGATTTTTACCAACAAGCAGCAAATGGAAGAGACGGAAAGCTTACAGCTAATTGGATGATAACTGAATTATTTGGTGCTTTAAAAAAAGACAATTTGTCTTTCTCAGAATCACCAATTACTTCTGAAAATCTTGGGGAATTAATTTCTTTGATATCCAATGGAACTATTTCAGGTAAAATAGCAAAAGAAGTATTTTCAGAGATGATGAAAAGTAAAAAGTCACCTTCTGAAATTGTAAAAGAAAAAGGACTTGAGCAAGTTTCTGATGATTCAGAAATCTTAAAATTGATAGATCAAGTAATCTCAGACAACAAAGATAAGGTTAATGAATATTTAAGTGGAAAAGATAAACTTTTTGGTTTTTTTGTAGGACAAGTTATGAAATTATCCCAAGGTAAAGCTAATCCAGGCGTTGTTAATAAATTACTTAAAGAGAAACTTAAATAAAACTATTTATAATTATTTCTTTATTCTCCAATTAGCTAGTTTAATTGCGGAGATTATTGATAAGAAACCTACAATCAATTTTAAAGTTATTTCTTCATTAAGTATAAAAGAGCCAAGTAAAATCGCAGATAGAGGATTGAATCCAAGAGAAATTGCTGCTTGAGTTGGGGAAATTAATTGAAGTGCTTTACCCCAACAATACATCATTAAAACTCCACCTGGAATGACTAACATTAATAATGCATAGATCTGAACTTCACCAATTTGATATATGTTTTCAAAAGATGAACCAAAAAACAAAGTTATAAGAAAATTAATTAATGTACCACTGCCCATTATATAAATCATGACTGGTATGTTTCCATATTTATTTAAATACTTACCTGAAAAAACAGTAAAACATGACGCAGCAATTACTCCAATCATCATTAAAAAATCACCTTTCAATGTTTGACTGAAATTATTGCTTACACTTTCTGACAAGCAAAATGATACTCCTAGAACAGCTATAAAAACAGCTACACACTTATTTATTGTAATTTTTTCTATATTAAAAAAAAAAGCTATTAATATAGTACAAAGTGGCATGGTTGCATAAAGTAATCCTGCTCTTGCTGCAGTTGTATGTTCAAGTCCTGCGGCCATAAAGTTAGGGAAAATTGTTATCATGGCTAATCCCAAAATTGCTAAAGGAATTTTGTCTTCTCTTATAAATTTTGTTTTTAAAAATACAGAAATAGAGAGCAAAAACAAAATAAGTCCAGTTAATCCATAACGTAAAAAACTAAGAGTAAATGGATCTAAATCATCAACAATTAGTCTTGTGAAAACAAAAGTTGATCCACCAAGTGCCGCTGAAAAGGACGCAAAAAATGATCCTAATATTAGATTTTTAAAAATTATTTTGTCTTTATTCATTATTTTATTTTAAATAAGTTGAAATAAGAAGTATTCACTTACTAATCTAATACAACTAAAAATAGATAAAGATAGTAATATTATGAAAAAATTAAAATTAGGTAGAACAGGATTGGATATATCCCAAGTTATTCTAGGTGGTGGTTGGGTTGGAGGATTATTTATTGACCCTAATTTTGATATAATGGAGAAAGCAATTGAACTTTCAATTAAGGCTGGCATTAATTGGATTGATACAGCTGAAAGTTATAGCGATGGTAAATCTGAAAAAAATATTGGTTATTTAACAAGTTCTCTTCCTGCTTCAGATAAATTACAGATATCTTCGAAAGCTAGATTAGATCCTACTATTTCAGAAACGTTCGTTTCACAGTTAGATAGAAAATTAGACAACACACTAAATAGATTAAAGGTAGATAAATTAGAATTATATCAATTACATAATAGAATAACTATTGAAGAAAGTAATGATACTCTAACCTTCTCACAATTATTAACTAATAATGTTTGTGAGACAATGACAAAGCTTAAAGAAGATGGACGTGTTAAAAATATCGGACTTACAGCTTTAGGGGATACAGAATCTATAAGAAAAATTATACAAACTGGTCATTTTGATACAGCTCAAATTTATTATAATCTGTTAAATCCAAGTGCTAATTTTAGAGAAAGAGGTAATTGGGGTGACCATGATTTTTCTGGTTTAATTGCAGATTGTCAAAAGTTTGAGATGGGCATAATGGGTATAAGGATTTTTGCAGCTGGATTGTTAGCTACAGACGTAAGGCATGGTAGAGAAATTCCAGTTACTCACGTTATTAATATGAAAGAAGAAGAAAGGCGTGTTAAAAAAATTTTTCAATTAGTAGGTGACTCCTATGGCAATAGAGCTCAATTCGCTCTGAGATATGGTTTATCCAATAAAAGTTTGAACTGTGTTGTATTAGGCTTGGCTTCCTTAGATCATTTAAAAAATTCTTTGCAAGCAGTTGAGATGGGGTCATTGCCAGATGATTTGTTGATAAAAATATCTGAATTACAAAATTCCAATTTTATCTGATTTTACATTTATATCGACTTAAGATTGAAGCAACCATATAACTTAAATAATAAAATTAAAGTGTCAGGGCTTATATGAAAATACTAGTATTAGGAATTGGAGGAATCGGAGGTTTTTTTGGAGGATACCTTCAAGATAGTGGTGCTGATGTAACTTTTTTAGTTAGACCAAAAAGAAAAGAGCTATTATTAAAAAATAATTTAAAGATTATTAGTCCACTTGGTAACCTAAATTTAGAACCTAATTTAGTTTTATCGAATGAATTAAAACCAATCTACGATATTGTTCTAGTTTCCTGTAAAACCTATGATTTAGATCAAGCCATGCGAGATTTAAAAGGGGTTAGAGGAAAGGGTATGATTATCCCTTTTTTGAATGGGTTTACTCACATGGAAAAATTAGATAAAGAATTTGGAAGTGAAAATGTAATTGGAGGTGTAGCTCACATAAGCTCAACTATAAATAATGATGGTGCAATAGAACATTTTAGTGAATTTAAAAAAATAACTTTTGGTGATAGAAAAAAACACCAAAGTAATGATCTTGTATCATTTTATAACATTTGCAAAAGAACTAAATTTGACGTTTCTATATCAGAAGATATTACCTTAGATTTGTGGAAAAAATGGGTTTTTATTGCAACTGTTGCTGGGGCTACAACGTTGTTTAATTGTCCACTTGGAGAAATAAGTGAACATGCAGTTGGTAAAAAAACTTTATCTGACTTGTACGATGAATGTAGATCAATAGCAAAATTTAATGGCTATATTATTAGTGATTTGGAAACAGAAAATGTTTTGATAAATATAATGACACCCGGATCACTTATTAAAGCCTCAATGCTTAGAGACATAGAAAAAAAAGGATTCACTGAGCATGAAGAAATATTTGGAGATTTAATTGCAGAAGCAGAAAAATTTAACCTTGATTGCCCAATTCTTAAAGCGTGTCATTTAAGGATGAAAATTTACAAAGAAAATCTAAATTAATTTTTAAGATCCAACTTTAAGGGAAGATTTTAGACCTCTTAAACAAGCAATCACACTTAATCCCGTAATTCTTCCAGTTCCTGGATTTTCTGGTGTTTGAACATTTTGAATAGACATTTCAAATTCTGCGCTGTCCGATTTTACCTCGACTTTATGGGTGTTTCTTTGTAGATTTGGATCTGCCCATATTTCAAGTTGTGTTTTATTAGCGCCTATACCCGCTAGCCCAACAGCAGCAGCTACATTGACATTTGCTGGAAAAGCTTTTGCACCATCAGTAGCTGAGCCTTTGAAAATTAATTTAGCTTCTGATAATTGATTAAGTTCTATTTTGTTTTTTATGACATATGGTGCTTTTGAAAGTGCATTAGGTGGTTTCCGAGTAGTCATTTTAACAGAATGAATTGTGGATTCTGCAGCTGCTCTTAATGCATCTAAACCTAATATAGCACCTGTTGCTAAAATTATTTGAGAGTTATTTTTTTTTGGTGTTTCAATTAAATCAAAATTATCAAGTATACCGGAACCACTAACAGTTATTAATGTTTTACCATCATTAATACATCGAGTTGCAATATCTCTAAATGCTTCTTTTGGAGCACAATCTATAATAATTTGACAATTATTAATCAAAGTTTTTAGGTCAAAAATTTCGATACTTTTTTTAAATTTTGAAATTCTTTCTTCCGCGTTTGTTTTGCTTCTAGAAGAAATTCCATATAGATAAAAATTTTCTACGCCTTCTAAGAGTGCTTTAGCTACTTCTGTTCCTATTGAGCCAAAACCAACGATACCAACATTCATCTTTTTACCCTAATGTATTTATCTTCCAATTGCGTAACCTTGCATAAATCTTGGATTAGCTGCCGCTTTTAAAATTGCATTATTCTTTGAAGCTGCAGTCATTCTGCCAAGACTCCAGTCATCATCAATTATTACTTTATGTCCTTTTTTAATAAGTTCATCAATAGTCTCCATAGGAAATCTTCTTTCAATTGCTAGATGACCAATATTAGTTTCTCTTGGATAGAATGAATTTGGAAAATGTGCAGTGCTGAAACCTGGGGCATCAATTGCTTCTTGAAGGTTGAGTCCAAAATGTACATGTCTTAAAAACAAATGAAGAGACCATTGATCTTGTTGATCACCTCCTGGTGTACCAAAAACCATATAAGGCAGTCCATCTTTCAAAGCAAGACTTGGAGATAAAGTAGTTCTAGGTCTTCTTTTTGGACCAATGCAAGCTGGGGAATTTTCGTCTAACCAAAACATTTGCCCTCTATTAGATAAACAAAATCCAAGATTTGGAATTATTGGAGAGCTTTGCAACCAACCTCCACTGGGAGTGCCAGCAATCATATTTCCCCATTTATCAATTATATCAAAATGAGTAGTGTCTCCTTTTGTATCCCCAAGACTGGATGGATTAGGTTCGTCAAACCTCGCTACAGTAGGTTCTCCAATATCAAATTTTGAAAATGACTCTGGCGTACCACCTTTTGGTCTTACCAACACTTTCCCTCCAAAACCTGGTATAACTCCTGGTCTTACTTCCATTGAGGCTTCTTTGGATATTAAATTTCTTCTTGTAACATTGTATTCTTCACTCAATAAAATATCCATAGGCACTTCGTTGAAATTTGTATCTCCATAAAAAGCCTCTCTATCAGCAAAAGCTAATTTAGTTGCTTCTACAACTAAGTGTACAAACTCAGGAGAATTTTCATCTAATGAATCTAAATCAAATTCTTTTAGCAATGCTAATTGCTGTAAAAAAGTTGGACCTTGGCCCCAAGGTCCAGTTTTGCAAACTGTATAGTTTTTGTAATCATAACATAAAGGTTTTTCAATAGTTGCAGACCAATTAGCTAGATCATCTCCAGTTAATAAACCTTTATGTCTTTTTTCAGTTGTATCCATAAACTCATTATTTTTGCAAAAATCTTCTATTTCTTGTGCAATAAAACCCTGACTCCATATTAAACGAGCTTGTTTGATTTGTTCTTTACGATCATTGGATTTGTTTTCTGCTTCCTCAATAATTCTTAAATATGTTTTAGCCATTTTTTTATTAGTAAAAAAATCACCAATGGAAGGAACTTTCCCATATGGGAGATAAATTCCTGCTGAACTTGTCCATTCTGTTTTAAACAGTTCTTCAACTGATTTGATTGTATTAATTATGTTTGGAACTAAAGGATAACCTTTTATTGCAATACCTATCGCTGGTTCTAAAACAGTCCTTAATGACATAGTTCCATAGTTAAGTAAAAGAAGCATCCAAGCATCAAATGCGCCTGGAACGACAGCAGGCAACAAGCCACTTCCTGGAACTATATTTAAATTCATATCACTAAAAGTTTTCAAAGATGCAGAATTTGGAGCAACACCCTGGCCACATATTACAACAGGGTTTTCTCCATTAGGGCATAAGATTAAAGGAACCTCTCCACCTGGTCCATTTAGGTGAGGTTCAACTACCTGAAGTGCAAATCCAGTGGCAACAGCAGCATCAAATGCGTTTCCATTTTTCTCTAAAATTGACATACCAACTGCAGATGCAATCCAATGAGTAGAAGTAACAACTCCAAAGTTGCCAACAATTTCAGGTCTTGTAGTAAATTTACTCATTTTATTTCCAATATAAAATTTTATTATTTTCAATATAATATTTTATTAATTGACTCTTATTAAAGAACTAAGAGAATATAAATTGATAATCATCAAAATTAAAATAAACAAATTTGTGGAGATAACAATGCCTATTAAAAATTTATTTAAAGCGAGTTTGGCTGGGGCAGCTTTATTAGCTTTATCATTTACAGGAGCTTCAGCAGCTCCAAGTATTCCTTGTGGCACTGCAAAACTAATTGTTCCATGGGGAGCAGGCGGTGGTACAGATGTCATATTTAGACAGATGGTCGAAAAAGTAAATAAAAGTGGAGCAAAGCCACAGCTACAAGTCGTGAACGTTGGTGGCCAAGGTGGAAACAAAGGAGCTAAACAAGCTTCTAAAGCTAAACCTGATGGTTGTACTTTGTTTGCAATTCACCAAAGTGCTATAACTAGTTATTTTACTGGTAGAATAGATATTACTTGGGATGCATTTGAAACTATTTCTATGGTTACATCAACACCTTCTATAATAGGCGCAAATGTAAACACACCATATAATAATATATCAGAATTAGTTGCTGCTGCGAAAAAGGCACCAGGAACAATCACAGCAGGTGGAACTTTTGGTTCAACAAGTCAGTTTGTTTTTCTTTTATTAGAGGATGCAACTGGTGTAAAATTTAAACATGTATCATATGATGGTACAAAACAAAGAATGACTGCTTTGTTAGCAGATAATATAAAGTTGGGAGAGATCAATTTGGCTGCAGCTATTAAATTTATCAAAGCTGGTAAATTAAAAGCGCTTGGCGTTACTAATGATGCAAGACTTGATCAAATTCCTGATATTAAAACAGCACAAGAGCAGGGTGCTAAGGTTATATTTGCCGTTGAAAGAGGGGTTGTTGCTCCAAAAGGAACATCTCCAGAAATTGTAAATCATTATGCAAAAATGTTTGAAGGCGCTGCTATGGATAAAGATTTTAAAGCTGCTATGCACAAAAAAGGTATTTTGATTAATTATAAAGGACCTGAAGATTATAAGAAACATTTTCAAGCAACTTATGATTATTGGAAGCCAATAGCAAAACAAGTCGGTGTATATAAAAGAAAAGACTAAATTTGAAAAAGAAGAGGTAACTAGTTTATCTCTTCTTTAAATAAATCATTATGAGTATTAACAAAGACACAATCGTAGCTATATTTCTATTATTATTCTGTGGGATAATGATCAATAGTAGTTTTGATATTGAAGACCCTGGTTATCAAGGAATGAAAGCAAGTTTTTGGCCAACTATAGTTTTATGTCTCTTATCAGTTATGTCATTGGTTATGTTAATCAAATCTATGGTTTCTCCAACTGATAATAACTTAAATTCTGAAAATACAAATTCACAAAATATTTTTTTAAAATACAAGAATGCCTCAATATGTTTTTTAATGTTTATTCTTTTTTTAGCATTTCTAGATTATTTAGGAATGTTAATTGGAGGCGTTTTGTTTGTGTTTGGGTTACTTACTTTATTAGGTGGGTTTGACATAAAAAAAATTATAAATCATTCAATTATTTCAATTGTTACAATAGGAATTATGTGGTCAATATTTACCTTTGGTTTAAAAGTTATTTTACCAGAGGGCGAAATTCTAAGAATTTGGTAAATTTATGATAGATGTTATTTTACAGGCCTTCGCAAGCATAGTTTTAGATCCAGTTACACTTGGATTAATGTTTGTAGGCACACTCGCTGGTATTTTAGCAGGTGCTATTCCAGGTTTTACTATAGCAATGGGCGTAATTTTAACGCTACCATTTACTTTTGGTATGACTGCAGTTCAGGGATTAGCAACCATGCTTGGGGTTTTTGTCGGCGGCTTCTCAGGAGGATTAATGTCATGCATGTTAACGGGGATACCAGGTACTCCGTCTTCAGTTGCTACAACCTTTGATGGTTTTCCTTTAGTAAGATCAGGTAGACCAGGCCTCGCGCTAGGGTTAGGATTATGGTCTTCTTTTTTTGGTGGAATGATTAGTGCAGTAATTTTAGTTGCTTTAGCACCACAATTAGCTTTTTTAGGTTTAGAGTTTGGTCCTTGGGATTATTTTTCATTAATTATTTTCGCATTAACAATCACAGTAAGTTTATCAGGTGGTAATATTACTAAAGGTTTGATTGCTGGACTACTAGGATTATTTGCCGCAACAGTAGGTGAAGACGAGATTAATGGAGTTGCAAGATTTACCTTCGGTTTTGATGATTTCAAACAAGGATTTGCATTTTTACCAGTTCTAATTGGATTATTTGCTTTTTCACAATTATTAACAGATGTAGAAGACGACAAAAGGGCAAAAAGCCCACTTATGTCTCAGTCTGGAACTGTTGTGAAAGTTGAGCATAGGCAAGCAATATTAATAATTTTAAAAAGATGGGTTAATTTATTTAGGTCAAGTTTCATAGGTATTTTTACTGGAATTTTGCCTGCCGCTGGTGGTTCAATTTCAAATATTTTAGCATATGATCAAGCAAAAAAAAGCTTCACCTAATAGATCAAATTTTGGAAAAGGTGAATATGATGGTGTCATTGCACCAGAAGCTGCTAATAATGCAACTGCTGGTGGAGCATTAATTATGATGATGGCGCTCGGTATTCCTGGAGATATTGTGACAGCAGTTATGTTAGGAGCATTAATGATCCACAATATCATTCCTGGTCCAACATTCATTCAAGACGAACCATTATTAGCTTACGGTGTTTTTATAGCGTTTTTCGTTGCTCATTTCTTTATGGTTGGATTACAGGCATTCTCATTAAGAATATTTTTACTTGTTACGAAAATCCCAATGTATGTATTAGCTTCAGTTATTCTAGCATACTGTGCTATTGGAGTTTTCGCATTACACAATATAGTTTTTGATATATGGGTTATGTTCTTTTTTGGAGTAATTGGATATTTTATGAAAAAATTAGGGTTTCCTCTTGCTCCTATGATACTTGGTGTTGTCTTAGGTAAATTGGCAGAACTTAACTTAGCTAGAGCTACTGGAATAAGCGATGATATGTTGTTATTTATTTCAAGGCCATGGTCATTGTTTTTCTTATTGATGGCAGTAATCTCTGTAATATTCCCTTTTTATCAAGAAGCTAAGAAAGAAACATTGTTCGCAAAACTTTATGTTCCAGTTTCTATGATTGTATTGTCACTACCATTATTTTTGATGGGTAGTCCTGTAAGAATGATAGTAGCCGTAATATTAGTTTTAACTGGTGCATATTTCTTATATAAAAGGACCAGCTCTTTAAAAGCTACCTAATGAGTTGGTTTACATATTCTTCGCCTAAACCCATTTTGATAAAATGTTTTTTAGCTGCTTCAATTCTATCAAAAACATCAGTCGTGCCAATCGTGTTTCCATCTTCATCGCAAAAAATTAAAGCACCAGAATTGTGAAATAATGTAATCATTTCTTCACAATCCTCATCAACAACTAGTGTGTGGATTTCACCTGGAGGCTCAAACAAATAAGACCCTTCTTTGGCAACCCAATCATGCTCAAGGTATCTCCATGAACCTTTAATTACGAAACCATGAACTGGAGCGGGATGTCTGTGTCTAGATAAAAAGCCACCACCGATAACCTTTGTGAGATGAACCCAATAACCTTGACTAACATTATAGCATAATGGTCTTGACCAACGACCAGGAGATAAGGGAACCCAAAGTCTATCGTCATCTTTGGAAAAACTATCTTCAATAAAAATATCTGGGATTATATTTCCTGGTTTTGGTCCGCTATATGGCGGAGGAAAAATATTTTTAGTAAAATCGTCCATCTTAAA
>CACBXG010000007.1 GCA_902543145.1 uncultured SAR116 cluster alpha proteobacterium
ATCAGTGAATTTAAGCATACTTTATACAAATTTAAATAGAGAAAAATATGGCGGGTCTTTCAACTCATGTTTTAGATACTAGCAAGGGTAAACCGGCAGTAGAATTAAAAATTGAATTGTACAAAATATTCGATATTGAGAAAATTTTGATCAAAACTGTTTTGACTAATGAGGATGGTAGAATTGACGAACCATTGTTATCTGCTGAAAGCTTAGAGGAAAGTCATTACGAATTATTATTTTTTGCTGGTGATTATCTGAAAAAACAAAATAATGACCTTAAACATGTTTTTCTTGATAAAATACCCATTAGATTTTTTGTAAATAATAAATCTGAACATTACCATGTACCACTATTACTATCTCCTTTTGGCTATAGTACTTATAGAGGGAGCTAATTTTTGATATTTTTATTGGAAGAATGGGCTGAACTAATTTTGAGATGGTTCCATGTCATTGCAGGTATTGCATGGATTGGCTCAAGCTTTTATTTTATTGCTTTAGATTTAAGTTTAAAACAAAATAAGAATCTTCCAGATAAATCTCATGGAGAAGCTTGGCAAGTTCATGGAGGTGGATTTTATCACTTAGTTAAATATCTTGTTGCACCGTCAAAAATGCCTTCAGAATTAACCTGGTTTAAATGGGAAGCCTATGCAACTTGGGTTTCAGGTTTTGCTTTGTTAGCTCTTATATATTATGCAGGTGCTGAATTATACATGATTGATATTGTCAAATATGATTTAGAAAAATATGATGCTGTAATAATTTCATTATTAGGCGTCGTCTTTGGTTGGGTAATTTATGATTTTGTTTGCAGATTATCATTAAAAACAAATGTCTATGTATTAATCAGCTCTATATTTATTTTAATCACTGTCATGTCGTGGGCTTATTCTGAAATATTTAGTTATAGAGGAGCATTTATGCAGATAGGTACAGTTTTAGGCACTATCATGGTTGCTAATGTTCTTATGATCATAATTCCTGGTCAAAAAAAAGTTGTAGCTAGTTTGCTAGCGAATGAGACCCCTAACCCAATTCATGGTGCTATTGCTAAACAACGATCTCTTCATAACAATTACTTAACATTGCCAGTGATTTTTATAATGATTTCAAATCATTATCCTTTAATTTATGCTACAAAATATTCTTGGATAATCATTTCAATTATTTTAATAATTGGAGCGCTCATTAGACATTTTTTCAATATTAAACATACTGGAGCCAAACCACCTTATTGGGTATGTGTTCCAATAATTATTCTAGGATCAATAATTTTTTATATTTCGGACTTGGGTAAACCAAAACTAAATAACGTAAAAAACACAGCTACTTTGATCGAACTAATCCCAGAAAAAACTTTGGTAAGTGCTCAAGAGATTATTGTATCTAAATGTTCAATGTGTCATGCAAAAGAGCCTTTATGGGAAAACTTGAAAAATGCTCCAAAATTAGTTAATTTAGAAACACCTACAGATATAATAAACAATATTGATAATATATATAAACAGTCTGTGCTATCATATGCCATGCCACCCGGGAATATTTCTTTTCTTGAAGAAAATGAAAGAAGTTTAATTAATCAACTTTATATGAGTATTCATAATCTGAAAAATAAGTAGTCATTGGAGTATAGTTCATGAAAAACTTTGACATAATTTTTAAAAATGGAAAAACAGTAACTGAAAATGGTTTAGAAGACTGCGACATTGCCGTTGCTGACGGAAAAATTCGTGAAATAGGCGAGATTAATGCTGACGCAAAAATTGTAGAGGATGTTTCTAACCTATTAGTTCTGCCTGGCGGTATAGATGCCCATGTCCACATAGATCAACCATCAGGACCAGACATAGAAATGGCTGACAACTTTCAAAGCGCTACAAAATCTGCCGCGGCTGGAGGTAATACCACAGTTTTACCTTTTGCTATGCAAGAAAAAGGACAATCCCTGAGAGAATGTGTAGAAAGTTATCATAAAAAGGCTAATGGGAATTTGTTTGTAGATACTTCATTTCACTTGATTATAAGTGATCCTTCACCACAAGTTTTAGGACAAGAACTCCCTGCACTAGCTAGAGATGGTTATACCTCTTTCAAAGTATTTATGACATATGACGATCTGGTTTTAAATGATGAAGAACTCTTGAAAGTTTTCGAAGTTGCTAAAAATGAGAAAACGTTAGTTATGGTCCATGCTGAAGGATATGATGCTATTAGATTTTTAACAAAAAAATTAGAAGATGAAGGAAAATTAGCACCTTATTATCATGGTTTGTCTAGGCCTCAGATCGTGGAAAGAGAAGCAACGCACAGAGCCATAAGTCATGCCCAAATAGTTGATATTCCAATTGTAATTGTTCACGTTTCGGGAGAGGAGGCACTATCTCAAATTAAATGGGCAAAAGATAAGGGAATTAAAATTTTTTCTGAAACTTGCCCTCAGTACATTTGTTTAACTGAAGATGATATGAAGGGATTAAATATGGATTTTGAGGGAGCAAAGTACGTATGCTCACCTCCGCCAAGAGATTTGGAAAAGTCAACATGCTATTTGGGATGGATTAATCGATGGAACTTTTGATATCTTTTCATCAGATCATTGCCCATTCCGTTTCAAAGATAGTAAGGGTAAAGACAGGCCTGGAGCAAGAACGTCATTTAAATGGGTCCCTAATGGTATCCCAGGAGTGGAAACAAGATTGCCAATTTTGTTTTCTGAAGGAGTAAGCAAAAATAGAATCAGCTTGGAAAGGTTTGTAGAGCTAACTTCTACTAATCCTGCTAAAATGTATGGACTTTATCCTCAGAAAGGATCAATTAAAGTTGGATCTGATGCTGATATAACAATTTGGGATCCTAATAAAAAAAATAAAATTCAACAAATTAATCTAAGCCATGGCTCTGATTATACGCCTTATGAAGGTTTAGATATTACTGGATGGCCAATACAAACTTGGTTAAGAGGTAATAAAATTTACGATCAGAATGAATTCATAGTTAACAAAAATTTAGGAAAATATATTTCTAGAGATTTTTGTATGCTTTAAATATATAGAAAAAAAATGAGCACTAACAATATAAATCAAAATTTAACTAATCTAGCTTCTCCAAAAATTGGTACAAAAATAATTGAAGTTTCTGATGATTTTTTCGGTGAAGCTTCCCGTATGCTAGATGACAAAGAGCCAATCTTCATTGAAGATAAGTATGATGAGCATGGAAAGTGGATGGATGGATGGGAGAGTAAAAGAAGAAGAGATGGTGGCAATGATTGGGCTATAATAGAATTAGGATCTCCAGGAATTATTACTGAGATAGATATTGATACAAGTTTTTTTACTGGAAATTTTCCTCCTTTTGCTTCAATTGAGGGTTTATATAGTGATCAAAAACCTAACAAAGACTCTGACTGGATTGAAATACTCTCTAAAACATCTTTAAAAGGTAATTCCGGTAATAAATTTAAAATTGAATCAAAAACAAAAGTTAATTACATAAAATTACAAATTTTTCCTGATGGAGGAGTTGCAAGATTAAGATTATTTGGTGAAGTAAAACTTAATTGGGAGAATTATGATAATAAAAATGATCTAATTGAATTATCATCTTTAAAATTAGGTGGTTCTATTGTTGCTTATAATAATGCTCATTATGGTGACGTATCTGCTCTTCTATCTCATGGAAGAGGAAAAACAATGGGTGATGGATGGGAAACTAGAAGGAGAAGAGAACCTGGTAATGACTGGATAATAATTAAATTAGCAACCAAGGGTCTGATAAAAAAAATTGAAATAGATACTGCTCATTTTAAAGGAAATTATCCAGATCAAGCATCAGTGCAAGTCTCAAACTTTGACAAAAACAAAGGTTTAGAAGAACTGATTAATGACTCACATAACTGGAAATACATATTGGATAAATCAAAACTTCAAGCAGACAATATACATAATTACGAAATTAATGATACGTCAATTAAAGATGTAACTCATGTCAGATTAAATATTTATCCTGACGGAGGAGTATCAAGATTAAGAATTTTTGGTTTAAAATTATAAAATGAATTATATTCCAATTGAAAAATTAGATTCTAATATTTTTTCTAGATTTGGAAATGTTTTAGAAAAGAAAAATGCATCAGAATTGCGTTCTATCAATCAAGGAACTACTACTAGATATCATAATATTTCAAAGTTAGATTTAGAAAGTAAAGATGGAAATTCAGGTATTTCTATCTTTTCTGGTTTACCAAGAGAACTTCCTATAGAAATAAAGATTATGGAAAAACATCCTGTTGCCTCACAAAGTTTTCTTCCAATTCAAGATTATGATTGGTTAATAGTTGTTAGTGAGGAAAAAAATGAATTACCAAATTTAGATACTTTAAGATGTTTCTATGTTAACGGGGATACTGGTGTTACATACAATAAAAATGTTTGGCACCACCCTCTTTTAGTTAAAAAGAAACAAGATTTTTGGGTGATTGATAGAATAAATGATCAAGAAGATACTTCTATTAATTTAAAAGAATATCATTTCACAGATAATGAAACTAGATACATAACTCTATAAATCCAGCAATCTTTTTGACGCAACCTTATGTTTTTCTAAAGATAAATTAAGATCAAAATTATTTAAGTGACCATTTTGAGATATTACCTCTCCATTGCAAATAGTGTAAGCAGTTTTAGTAGGGGTACATAATACTAAAGCTGCCAAAGGGTCACTCCAAGCTCCAGACATAGCAATTTTATTCAAATCATATATTGCAAAATCTGCAGCTTTACCAATAGAAATCTGACCAATATCATTTCTATTTAATACCTCTGCACCACCCCTTGTTGCAGTAAACAATGCTTCTCTTGGTGAAAAATTATTAGCACTTAAGTTTACTCTCTGTAACAACATTGCTTGGCGAGCTTCATTTAAAAGATTTCCACTATCATTTGAACTTGAACCGTCTACACCTAACCCTACTTTCACACCTTTATCTATCCACGTTCTCAACGGAGCTATTCCACTTGCTAACCTCATGTTTGAACAAGGACAATGAGCAATACCAGTACCTGTTCTAGAAAATAATTCTGTTTCATCTTCATTTAATTTTACACAATGAGCGTGCCAAACATCATCTCCAACCCACCCTAAGTCTTCAATATACTCACCTGGGGTCATACCAAAATTTTGTTTGGTATAAACAATATCTTCGTTATTTTCTGCTAAATGAGTATGCAAACTAACTGAGTAATTTCTAGCTAACTTAGCAGTTTCTTCCATCAAATCTTGACTGACGCTAAATGGAGAACATGGTGCTAAAGCAATTTTTAACATTGAAAATTTAGAAGAATCATGAAAATTTTCAATAACTCTTTGGCAATCTTTTATAATTGAGTTTTCGTTTTCAGTAAGTGTGTCTGGCGGAAGTCCTCCTTTACTAACACCTATGCTCATTGAGCCTCTAGTGGCGTGAAATCTACAACCAACCTCACTTGCTGCTTCAATCTGATTTTCAAGCTTTGATCCATTTGGAAAGAGGTATAGATGATCACTAGAAGTAGTACACCCACTAATAACCATTTCAGATAATCCAATTAAAGTTGAAATATAAATATCAGAGGGTAATATTTTACTCCAAATAGGATATAAATTTGTAAGCCATCCAAATAATGACTCATTTTGGGAGCCAGGATAACAGCGTGTCAAATTTTGAAATAAATGATGATGAGTATTTACCAAACCAGGTATAACAACCATTTCATGTGCATCAATTATTAATCCAGGGTTATAATTAAAATTTTCAAGATCTCCGATGTCAATAATTTTGCCATTTTCACAATAAATAGATTTGTTAGATATTTCTTTTCTTTCGTCATCCATTGTTGCAATTATTTGAGCATTTTTAATTAATAAATTTGCTATTTTCATACTAAAGCTCGAAATTTTTTTTTTGTTGTAATGTAACAATATTTATCAAACTTTTAAATGTATAATTATAGTAGATTTAAAAAAGTAAAATTTTCACGAATTCCAAAAGAAGCAGTTGTTAGAGAAGATGTTGTTGATAACTAAACTTTTAAGACTTTCAAAATTTCAGATGGAGTAGCAGGAGAATTAAGAAGCTCAGGTCTTGAATTTGTTGAAGAAGCCCTAATTGCTTCTTTTAGCGCCAGAAAATGAGAAATTGCAAGTAGTAAAGGCGGCTCACCGACAGCTTTTGATCTAAAGATGGTTTTTTCTTCATTATCTGCTTTTTCTAGTAATTTAACATTGAAGGTTTGAGGAATATCTCTACTCCCAGGTAATTTATATGTAGACGGCCCAGTTGTAAGTAATTTTCCTTCTTTGGAAAAACATAATTCTTCACATGTCAACCACCCCAAACCTTGAATAAAACCTCCTTCAATTTGACCGATATCAATATTTTCATTAAGGGAATTTCCACAATCTTGAACAATGTCAGCTCTTAGTATTCTACTCTCTCCGGTATTTATATCTAATAAGGCCTCTGAAATTGCAGCTCCCCATGTAAAATAAAAATAAGGATGACCCCTCAACTTACCTTGATCCCATGAAATTTTGGGAGTCTTATAGTAACCTGTAGAAGATAAAGAAATTCGATTTTCCCAACAGGAAAAGGCTAACTCAGAAAAAGACAAACTTCTGTTACCACAAATAATTCTACCTTCACCAAGAACAATATCTTTTTTATTTTTTTTAAATAATTTTGCAGCATGGCCGATCATTCTGTTTTTTATAACATTTGATGCGTTCCATGCAGCCATTCCATTTAAATCTGAACCAGAAGAAGCTGCTGTAGCTGAGGTGTTTGGTACTTCTGCAGTATTTGTTGAAGTAATGTGAATTTGGTCAAGAGGAACCTTAAAACATTCAGCAACTACTTGAGCAACTTTAATGAATAACCCTTGGCCCATTTCAGTTCCACCGTGATTTAGTCTAATTGATCCATCAGAGTATACATGGACTAACGCTCCTCCTTGATTTAATGACGGTTTATTAAATGAAATGCCAAACTTTGCTGGCATTAGGGCAATACCTTTTCTAAAAGGCAAATTATTAGCTTTTTGATTTAAGTTAAACTTATTAATATTTCTAAGTCTGTTTTTATAATCACTTAACTTATAGACCTCGTCTAAAATCCTATCAATTCTCAAGTTTTTTACAATTTGACCGTATGGTGTTTTAAGACCATTTAATTTTGAGTAATAGTTGATTTTACGAATTTCATCTATTGGCTTTTGTAAATATTGACTAACTGAATAAAGTATATTTTCAATAGTCAACATTCCTTGTGGACCGCCAAAACCTCTAAAGGCTGTATTTGAAACTGTATTGGTTTTACACACATACCCAACAGCTTTTAATGATTTTATAAAGTAACAATTATCAAGATGAGTTAAAGCTCTTGTCATTACAGGCCCCGAAAGGTCTAAAACATTACCACCATTACTTAAAAGTTTTATATCCAAAGCCAGAACCTTGCCAGTAACTGTAAAGCCTACGGTGTAATATATTTTAAAGTCATGTCTTTTTCCTGAAGCTGTCATATCAATTTGTCTGTTAAGACGTATCTTTACAGGTTTTTTTGTTAAACAGGCTCCCAAAGCAGACATTGCTGCAAAAATAGTTGCTTGGCTCTCTTTTCCGCCGAATCCACCTCCTAACCTTCTAACTTTACTATCAATTTTAGCTGATGGAATATTTAACACCTTTCCAACACCGTGTTGAACCTCAGTAGGATGCTGAGTACTTGACCAAACAATGTATTCGTCATTTTCTCCAGGAAAAGTTATGGCAACATGAGTTTCTAAATAAAAGTGATCTTGTCCACCAATTTCAAAATCACCAGATAAAGTATAATTTGATTTAGACATATCTTTTTTTATGTTGCCTTTTTCTAAAATCATTGGATCTTCTAAAAAAGATTTTTGTTCATAAGCGTCATCTAAATTAAGAATAGGTTTAGTTGTAAAATCCAGTTCAATTTCAACTAAGCTGCTCGCATAAATGGCTTCTTGATGTGTTTTTGCCAAAACAATCGCTACTGGTTGGCCTAAATATGAAAAAAAATCGTCTGCTAGAATAGGCTCACCATTTTTGATGGGACCAATCTCATTTTCGCCAGGGATGTCTTTTGCTGTTATAATTTTTGTAAAAAATGGTAGATCTTTTAGTTTATCAGAATTAATTTTTTTTATTTTTCCACATGCAAATTTTGATAAAACGGGAGCTCCATGCAATAAATTTTCTTGCTCAGGCATATCGTCTATATAAATAGCCTGACCAGTGGAGTGCCTTAAAGAAGAATCGTGAATTGAAATTTTATTTAAATTATTCATTCTTAAACTTCCATTATTGATAAACTTTCTTTATCTTGCCTTAAACAAATTTGTAATCTTCTAAACAGTCCCTTCATTGCCTCTAATCTATAATGACTAGAACCCCTTAAATCTGAGATTGGTTGGATAAATTTATCTAAATTTTCAGTTGCAAAATCTATTGCATCATCTAATTTTTTTTCAATCATTGATTTACATAATTTGTCAAGACTCTTTGGTGTTGCTGCCACGCCTCCTGCAGCCATTTGTATTTCTTTTATTATATACTTTTGAGTTTGTATATTTATGGCAAGAGAAATAGTTGATATATCCTGATCATATCGTTTAGAGAGCTTCCAGGAAAAAATTTTATTTTTTTTGTTTGGATAAGGTATTTCAATAGATAAAATTATCTCATCCTTTTTCAAAATATTTTTTCGGTAACCCTTAAAAAAGTTTTTTATGTTTGTTTTTTTAATACCATTCTTTCCAAACACATTTATATCAGAATTTAAAACCATTAATAATGGGGCTAAATCTCCAATTGGACTTGACGTGCATAAATTTCCTCCAATTGTTCCTTGATTTCTAATTTGTGGTGATCCAAACCTTTGAAGAATCTCTATTAATTCAGGCATTTTTGATCGAACTGAATCAAGAAAATTTTCAATTGTGACCGCTCCTCCAAGAACCATTTTTTCCTTAAATTTTTTGATGAAGTTCAACTCTTCAATGGAACTTAAACATATAATATTATTTTCTTTTTCGTTTATGATAGGTCTTTGAAGATTTAAATCTGTACCACCTGCAATAAATTGAAAACTCTTTACTTCTAAATAATCTTTGAACTCTTTTAAATTATTTGGCTTTAAATAAGTAATGTTTCCGAAACGAACTTTTTTTTCTTTATTAATCATTTCAACTTTTTTAAATTTTGTTTTTCTATCTGAGACAGATTTAATTGCCTTTATTATTGGAGAGTAACCAGTGCATCTACATAAATTTCCAGAAATTGCGTCATTTATTGTATCATTATTAATTACTTTACCAGAATTTATTAAGCTAACACCTGATATGATAAATCCTGGCGTACAATATCCACATTGAGAAGCATACTCATTCGAAAAGGCCATTTGCAATGGATGAGGATTTTTATCACAACCTAAACCTTCTATGGTTGTAATGTTACTACCTATTACTTGGCCTAATCTAACTAAGCACGAGTTTATGGGTTTTGAATCTTCATTACTTTTTTTATTTATTATAACTGAACATGCCCCACAATCACCTTCAGCACAACCTTCTTTTGTTCCAGTTATTTTATGATAATTTCTCAACCAATCTAATAGAGTAATATCGTGATAGACATTTGTAACCTCTACTTTTTTATTATTTATATATATAATATTTTTTGAATCAGTCAAAGACCATTACCTCAGATGAGTTAATTATTTTAAGATTATAACTTCTAATTTTTAAAAAAATCAATAAAGATAAATGAGATTAAATCAATGAATTTTCTTTTGTTTTATCCCAACTTATAAAAATTTCATCATCAATATCAAATTTATTCTTTAAAAAAATCTCATCACCTAGAGATACACTTAAACGTCCAAAATCTTTAGATATTCCTGTGACTTTGACAATTTGACCTTGAAATTCAATTTCATTCACTATCATTGGATAGCAATTTTTTGGTTTTTTATTATTTATTATTTGTATGTGATCCATTCTAATCGAATAAAATTTTTTATTTTTTGATATCACATTGTGTCCACCAACAAAATTTGCAATGAACTCGTTTTTAGGCTTATTAAAAACTTCATAGGGGTTGCCAACTTGTTCAATTTTACCATTGTTCATTACAACAATCATGTCAGCTAAAGCCATTGCTTCATCTTGAGAATGAGTTACATGAATGAATGATATACCCAGCTTTTTTTGTAATATTTTTAATTCACTTCTCATTTTTATTCTCAAAAAAGGGTCTAAAGCTGATAAAGGTTCATCTAAAAGCAATATAGACGGATTAGTAATCAAGGCTCTTGCTAGAGCTACTCGTTGTTGTTGTCCCCCCGAAAGCTGGTTAGGATATCTGTCAGAATAATTTTCCATTTGAACTAATTTGAGAATTTCTAGAGATTTATCATATCGTTCATTTTTTTTTATGCCACGCATTTTTAGAGCAAAGGCAACATTGTCCAAACATGATAAATGTGGAAAAAGAGCATAATTTTGAAACATCATTGCAGTTCCACGTTTAGCTGGGGGCAAATCATTTATGATATTAGAACCTAAAAGAATGTCACCGCCTGAAATTTCTTCGTGTCCGGCTATCATCCTTAGAGTTGAAGTTTTACCACAACCCGAAGGGCCGAGAAAACAGCAATATGTTCCTGCTGGTATTTTTAGATTTATGCTATCAACAGCTATGGTTTCACCATATTTTTTAGTGAGAATCGCAAATTCTAAATTTTCTGGATTGTTCAATTTTTCTGCCTAAATTTTGCTTTTTATTTTAATCCATAAATTAAAATTGACTAGACTTTAATCAATTTTTAAAAAAAACAGTTGATTGCATAAAATATATGCAACATATGTTTCAATATTATTTAAGTTTTATTACAAGTCCAAACAACTTACAACTTTAACTTAAACAAATTGGAGGTTAATATGAATAAAAGTTTAACTAGACGTAATATGCTAAAGACCTCAACTGCCGCGATTGGAGCAGTTGCCGGTGCAGGGCTGCTTAAAGGTTTTCCTGCAATACATGCTGCTGACGCCCCAGTAATTAGGTATCTAGGAACAGCTGTGAATATGGGTGATGCAGTTCAAAAAAAATTATTTGATGATACTGGAATCAAAGTTAAATTTATTGTTAAAACAACTGATGAAGTTGTAAAGACAATTTTTACACAACCAAATAGTTTCGATATTGTTGATTCTGAATATTTTAGTATGCCTAAGTTGGTGCCTTCTGGAAATTTATTAGGTATGGATACTAAAAGAATTAAAGAATGGGACAACGTAACTTCTGCTTTTACCAAAGGTGAAGTTGCAGGAAAGAAAATTGGAGATCAAGGAACAGCACCAAAAAAGGTTATGTACCTAAAAGGCGCCAAATCTAAAGAATTCGCCTCAGAGCCTACTCAATATGTAACATTAATTCCTACTGTTTATAACGCTGATACTTTAGGTATAAGACCTGATTTGATTAAAAGGCCAATTAGTAGTTGGGCTGAATTGTTAAATCCAGAATTTAAAGGAAAAGCATCGATCTTGAACATACCATCAATAGGTATAATGGATGCTGCTATGGTTGTAGAAGCTATGGGTGAGTATAAATATCCTGACAAAGGTAACATGACTAAAGAAGAAATTGATTTAACAATGAAAATTTTCACAGAAGCAAAGAAAGCAGGTCAATTTAGAGCTTTCTGGAGTGATTTTAACGAAAGTGTTAATCTAATGGCTTCTGGTGAAGTGGTAATACAATCAATGTGGTCACCAGCAATTACTGCAGTTAGAACAAAAGGTATTCCATGTGTCTATCAACCCCTTAAAGAAGGTTACAGAGCCTGGGCAGCAGGTTTTGGATTACCTTCTACTACAAAAGGAAGACAAGCTGATATTTGCTACGAATTTATAAATTGGTATTTGTCTGGTTGGGTAGGTGCTTATTTAAACCGTCAAGGTTACTATTCAGCTGTCATTCCAACTGCAAAGAAGTATATGAAAGCTTATGAGTGGGATTATTGGATGATGGGTAAACCTGCAACAGCTGACATCATGAGTCCAGAAGGTAAAAAATTAGCTTCCAAAGGTGAAGTAAGAGATGGTGGATCTTACGAAGCAAGAATGGGCGCTGTCGCATGTTGGAATGCTACCATGGACGAAAATAAATACATGGTTAGAAAATGGAATGAGATGATCGCATCCTAAAAAAAATATTTAAAAATAGGGTAACTAATGTTACCCTATTTTTTATAATTATATAAATATAAATACTATGAAATTATTAAAGCTAAAACCATCCGTTGGTTTATTATCAATACCTTATAGTTTAATATTTATATTTTTTTTCTTTATCCCACTTATATTAACTTTTATTATAAGTTTTTGGGATTATAACGAATACTCAATTATACCTGATTTTATTTTTGAAAATTACTCATATATTTTTAAAGATTGTTTAAACTTTGAAAAGGATATGTGTGTTACTTTTAAAACATATTTATCAACCTTTATATTTTGTTTTATTACTTGGTTTTTCACATTAATTATTGGTTTTTTTGTAGCTTATTTTCTTGCTTTTTACGTAAATTCAATTACTTGGCAAATTGTATTATTTTTGCTTTGTACAATTCCATTTTGGACCTCTAATGTTATTAGAATGATTTCATGGATACCTCTTTTAGGCAGGAACGGACTTGTAAATGATTTCTTACTTTCAACTGGTTTGGTTGATGCACCACAAGAGTGGCTTTTATATTCTGGCTTTTCAATTGTTTTAGCATTTGTCCATTTATATACGCTATTTATGATAGTCCCAATTTTTAATTCTATGATGAGAATTGATAAATCAATTATTGAAGCAGCATATGACAATGGCGCAAATGGGTTACAAATATTATGGAATGTCATTATACCATTATGTAAACCTGGAATTGTAATTGGATCTATTTTTGTCATTACAGTAGTTATGGGTGATTTCATTACTATAGGTATAATGGGCGGACAACAAATTCCGTCTATCGGTAAAATAATTTACGTAGAAATGAGTTATCTTCAATTACCTGCTGCTGCTGCAAATGCAGTAATTTTACTAGCATTAACACTTTTGATTATATGGATAATGACTAAAATGATTGACATTAGAAAAGAGCTTTAAAATGTTGAATAAAAAAAATAAAACTTATTATGTTTGTGTTTTCTTTTTTTGTTTATTTGTCTTATTTTTATATGGACCAACATTTACAATTGTTCTTTTAAGTTTTCAGGGTCCTGATGGAGGTTTAACTTTCCCTCTTAATGGAGTATCAACCTATTGGTTCGAAGAATTATGGCGTGGCGGTTCTGTTGTAGATATTGGTTCAGCATTTAAAAGATCAATAATTTTAGGTGTAATAGTCATGATCTTAACAGTTCTTTTATCTGTTAGTGCAGGCTTGGCATTTAGAAAAAAATTTTGGGGATCTGACACGCTTTTCTTTGCAACAGTAGCGAGCTTAATTGTACCATCGATAGTATTGTCACTTGGTGTTGCTCTTCAATTTAGATTACTTGATGATTTTACTAAATGGCTTGGTTCAACTTTTGATATAAATTATATTAATGAATTTTTTCAAACTACCTTAGGGATGTTTACAAGTGGATTGGGCGCACAACTGACGTGGACGCTTCCTTTTGGATTACTCATCATGTTTGCAGTTTTTAATAGATTTGACAAATCCTACGAGGAAGCAGCTAGAGATCTTGGTGCAAGCCCTTGGAAAACCTTTAAAGAAGTTGTTTTTCCACTAATTGCTCCAAGCATAATTGGAATCGCATTATTTGGATTTACATTATCATATGATGAGTTAGCAAGATCATCTCAAGTAATGGGAGCCGGAAACACGCTGCCTCTTGAGTTAAGAGGACTTACTACAACAGTTACAACTCCTGTAATATACGCTTTAGGTACTGTCACCACCTTCGTATCATTTAGTGTAATTAGTATTTCCATAGCGTGTTATATTTGGCTTAAAAGAAAAAAAGGATAATTATTTTGAAAAGAAAAATTTGTATAATTAATCCTAATACCACTAAAGCAATGACGCATAAAATAGATTTAACTGCAAAGAAATTTGCAAATAAGGATACTGAAATTATTTCTGTTGAACCAAATATTGGTCCTGAAAGCATTGAAGGTTTTTATGACGAAGCTTTTTGTATTCCTGGTCTGATTGAAGAAATAAAAAAGAACGATGACGCTGACGCATATATTATTGCATGTTTTGATGACACAGGTTTGGAGGTAGTTAGGTCTATCACAGAAAAACCTGTATTAGGCATAGGTGAAGCAGCTTATCATATTGCGTCTATGGTAGCTGGTAATTTTACAGTGATAACAACTTTATCTAGATCTATAAGGCCGTTGACTCATAACTTAAAAAAATATGGTCTTTTTGAAAATTGTGTCAAAGTTACTGCCATTGACGTTCCAGTTTTAGATTTAGAAAATATTTCTGAAAAAAACTTAAATAAATTAGGTACAGGTATCAAACATACTATAAAAAACGATAATGCTGAAGCTATCATTTTAGGATGTGCTGGCATGGCTGATTTGGCCAAAAACTTAGAAATAAAACATAAATTACCAGTTATCGAAGGGGTTTCATCTGCAGTTGTATTAGCCGAAAGTTTAGTAAAATTAAAAATTAAAACAAGTAAGGTTGGATCTTATGCATTACCCAGAAATAAAAGATATATGGGTTATTTGAATAAATTCAAACCTTAGGAAAAGATATAATGAAAATAAAAATCCTAAATCACCCATTAATTAATGTTTACATGACTATATTAAGGTCAAAAGATACACAAAGTAATAAGTTTAGATTTTTGGCACGAAAAATATCTTCTCTTATGGCTTTTGAAATTTTTGAGGACTTAAGAGTTTTACCCAAAACTATCGAAACGCCACTAGAAAAATATAATGGTGTAACTTTAAGTGATCCAAAACCATGTGTCATATCCATTTTAAGGGCTGGATTAATAATGAGCGAAGGTATTACAGATATATTTGACGTAGTATCAATTGGTCATATAGGTATGTATAGGGACGAAAAAACACTTAAACCAATAAATTATGTTAGAAAACTTCCGTCTGATTTAAATAATAGACAGTGTTATCTATGTGATCCAATGCTTGCAACTGGTGGAAGTGCAGTATCTGCAATAAAAACACTAAAAAATAACTTTGCTTCAAATATTAAACTAATTTGTCTTTTAGCATCTGATCTAGGCATAAAAAAAGTTCATGACAACTTTCCTGATGTTGAAATTATTTGCGCTCAAAAAGATGATAAACTCAATGAAGATGGTTTTATCTTACCAGGTCTTGGTGATGCTGGAGACAGAATCTTTGATACCTAAGTTTTGTTAATTGCTGAATTAAATCTATCTAAATTTGGTATATTTAATTCCTTAGCTGTTTGTTTTATATTTTGCCAAACAATGGGTGCCACCGGCAATCCATTAGCTAATCGATCTTTATAAGTGCTTATTTCTTTGTCACCTGGTATTAAAACTTTTTCATTTTTATTTGCCGGTGGAGATGATCTAACAAAGTCAGCATAGGATCTAACTTCATTTAAAAAATATTCAAAATTTACCATACTATCAACTTTTACATAAAGTGATAACATACCATTAGCAAATTTTCTCTTTTCTTTATCGTCAATACCCGCTGATACTCCAGATCCTGTTAGGGCTCCTCCTAAAATTTCCATCATAAAATTAATACCAGATCCTTTGTGTAAACCAAATGCAGTTATCGCACCAGTTCCATTTTCGGAATTAGGAACCTCGTTTTCATTTATTTTACCATACATAACTTCAGGATTAATAGTTAAATTTCCAGCACTATCAATTAAAGCACCTGAAGGCAATGGTTTACCACCTTTTTGTGCAACCATAACTTTACCTTCTGCAACAGTAGATGTTGCCATATCCAATATAATGTGATCTGTGTCTTTTGATGGCACACCAATCGATAATGGTGAGGTACTTCCTCTTCTATCACTTCCACCAAAAGGTGCAACGAGTAAACTACCTCTAACATTTACAAAATGAAGAGATACCAAACCTGCATCTGCTGCCCTCTCAGACCAGTCACCTATTCTACCTAGATGACCGGAATTTTTTAATCCTACTACAGAAACCCCATGTAATTTAGCTCTCTTAATTCCTTCATCAACAGCAAATTCGCCTGCAACTTGACCAAAACCTTGTTTGGCATCAATTAAAGCTAAGGCACCTGAGTCAACAATTAACTCTGGCTTTACATTAGGAAAAACCCATCCCCATTCCATCCATAACACGTACCTTGGCACTCTAACAATTCCGTGGCTATCGTGACCTTTTAGGTTTGAACCACATAACCTTTCAGCAATTGTTTTGGC
The DNA here is from genome assembly GCA_902543145.1 of uncultured SAR116 cluster alpha proteobacterium. Lineage (GTDB taxonomy): Bacteria > Pseudomonadota > Alphaproteobacteria > Puniceispirillales > Marisalimonadaceae > Marisalimonas. Next base: position 16,502 of record CACBXG010000007.1, read on the forward strand.
TTCGTAATTATTACAAGATTTAGCTTTAAAAATATCAGTGATTAATTCTACAGCATAATTAACATCAACTCGAATTTCACTAGATTTACCTCTTTCAGACAATTAATACCCCATGAAATATTTTTCTTATGGTATATATCACTAACAAATAAATTGTTCTACGCAATTTTCTCTAGGATTAATTTTTATGATATTTATTTCTTATATATACTTGGTAAAAACATCCACTTTACTAAGAAATTCACCCTAAGGGTCGACATATGACATTATGCTAGTTACTCTTAAACAGTTACTATATAATTGAAATAATTTAAAACTAAGTTATTTTTTCCTGAGAGTTCGTAAGTATAGAGCTATGTTACATTAATTAAAATAGTGTCCATCAAACCTTTACCCCTAATTTCCATAGATTTTTCTTCAACCTTTTTTTCTTTTTTATTTAATAATTTATATGTCGTTTTTGTCATATGAATACAATCAGGTGTTCCATAACTTTCTAGTCTAGCAGCAGTGTTAATTGTGTCACCCCATACATCAAAAGCAAATTTTGACTTTCCAATTACTCCAGACACTGCTGGACCAGAATTTAAACCAATCCTTAACTTTATTGGATCTCCATTATGATCCTTGAATGTTGCGGATATTTTGACCATTTCTTTAGCCAGATTAAATAAAATCAAAGCATGGTCTTTTCTAGCAACTGGCATACCAGCAACAACCATGTATGAGTCTCCAATAGTTTTAATTTTCTCAACACCATATAACTCTGTCAAATCATCAAATTTTGAGAACATTTCATTCAAAAAGCCAACAATTTTTTCTGATGAGGTTTTTTCAGACATAACAGTAAAACTAACAATATCAGCAAATAAAACAGAAATATCTGGATTATCCATAGAAATTAACTTGCTATCTTTTTTTAATTGGTCAGCAATAGATTTTGGCATTATGTTATGTAATAATTTTTCTGATTTGCTGCGTTCTTGTTCAAGAAAGAGAGAATACATGCCCATTGGTAAACCTAAAACCAATAAACTTCCTAAAATGTTACTTAAACCTAAAAGTGCTTCAGTTATTTTTTCAATTTGGTAAATTGGCTTAAACTCATAAAATAATAAAAACATTAAGCAATAAACTGAAATAAACATAAGAGCAAAAAAGATTTTTAATCTTAGATCTAATGGTACAGCAATAATTAATATAGCTAAATTGATATACCAAAGATGAAAAAAAGAATTCCATCCTATTAAATAGGTAAAAGCTGTGGCCGAGCCAACTCCAGCCAGACAGGATAATATTACGCCAAATTTTGCGTATCCCATAGTATGTAAAATAAAACCAATTCCAATAAAAGAAGCAAAAAAAAGCTCAGAAAAAACTATTGGTTTCCAATTATCTATTGTCAAAATCAACAATAAATCTCTACCCAGTAGCCCTAAACCACCAGCAACAAAACCTAATTGCATCGCAAAAAATGCTGGTTTCCATTTATCTGGATACTTAGAGGAAGGAGTTGTTAAAATCTTAATAAAAAAATTAATCATTTATCCAAACTTAATTTAAAAGAATATTTTAAACTCTACTGTAAGGGAAACGTAAAGAAAAAAATTACAAATTAAAAATCTGTTACTTTTTCATGCAATAAATATAGTGTTTTCATTCATTATTAATCATAAAATTATATAAAATGGCTAGATGTCTTAGCTGAATTTGAGCTTATGACCCTTAAGTTATTAAGATCTCGTTAATTTTCTTAAAAAACAATATTTTTGAATTTTTACTAAGTATACAAATTGAAATTTATTTATGTAAAAAATTAAAGTAGTATTAGTATTTTAATTATCTGTATGGAGATAAAATTGATTAAAGGTTTAATTGCACCTATCTTAACGCCTTTTGACAACGATCTTAAACTAGATCAAAAAATGTATAATGATCTTGCAACAAAGCTCATGGAAAATGGTTGTTCAGGACTTGCCCCTTTTGGAACAACTGGAGAAGCTCTATCAGTTGGTAATAATGAAAGAATGTTGGCACTTGAAGGTTTAATCAAGTCTGGTATTGACCCAAAAACCTTAATACCAGGAACAGGTTTATGTAATCTGCCAGATACTATTGAAATCACAAAGCATGCAATTGATTTAGGATGCCTGGGTGCAATGACTTTACCTCCATTTTATTTCAAAGGAATGAGTGACGAAGGGCTATATGAATATTTTGAAAAACTAATTGTTGGAGTTAATGATAATAGACTTAATATATATTTATATCATATCCCACAGGTAAGTGGTGTTGGTTTATCGATAGAACTAGTTAAAAAATTAAAAGAAGCTTACCCAGAATTCATCATAGGGATTAAAGATAGTTCTGGCGTTTGGGAAAACACAGAAGCCCTCCTAAACATCAAAGACTTAGTAGTTTATCCTGGTGCTGAACTTCCTGTAATTGAAGCTATTAAATTAGGTGCACCTGGTTGTATTTCAGCAACTGCTAACTTGAATAGTAAAGATATCTCTAAGGTAATAGATCTATGTCATTCAGGAAAATGGGAAGAAGCTGAAAAACTTCAGAAAAAGGTTAAATCAGTTAGATTATTATTTCAAGATTATGCACCTATACCCGCCCAAAAATCTTTATTAGCCATACAAACCAAAAACTCTTTATGGAACAATTTAAGACCACCTTTCAAACCTATCTCTGAAAATAAAACAAGCGAGTTAGCAAATAAATTAAGAGATAATTATGGATTTACATTTTAAGAAACAAGATGAAAGTTAAAGATTTAAAATTACCCCTCAAAGGGAGTTGTCATTGTGGTGTAATTAAATTTCAAGTGAACATAAGTTTAAAAGATCTTCGTAGATGTAATTGTTCTATTTGTTCAAGAAAGGGATTTGTAATGGGCTCTGCTCCTGTTGATGTGCTTACAATCATCTCTGGTAAAAAATATTTATCAACTTACAAATGGAACACCTATGTAGCTGAACATTATTTTTGTAAAATCTGTGGAATAAATACTCATCACAAAAGACGATCAAATCCTAATGAATATGGATATAATATAGCTTGCATTGAAGGTTTTGAGATGTCTTGGATTGAAAATGCTCCTTTTGTCGATAATACAAAAATGAGCTTGGTAGATAAAAACAAGTCTAAGATTAAAAAATAAAATTAAAGATTTTGTTTTATAATTTTATGTAGAAGTCCAGCAAAAATTATTACCATAAAAACTCTCAACATATGATGTGGACTTATAAATGACATATCTGCTCCTACAGAAAGAGCTAAGATGTTCATTTCGGATTGTCCTCCTGGCGAAAATGCTAGTAAAATTGATAATGGATCATACCCAATATTTATTAAAATAAAGTAAATAATGAATAGCGGAATAATAGATATTAAAGTTGTTATCAGTCCAGCAAGCACGGGCCCAGACATTTCCTTAAAAGTAATATTTTTAAACAGACATCCAAGAGCTGAACCTAGTAAAATTTGGACAGCAATAACAATTATATACATTGGCATTGCCTCGACAATTTCAAAGATATGAATAAGCGCTGAAAATATCATTGGACCAATTATTGTTGGACCCGGGATTTTCAACTTAACTGCCAAAAACCAGCCTAAATAAGATATGATAAAGACAAATGGGAGTTGCTCCCAATTATGAAATAAATCTGGACTTGGTAACATATCAACACTTAGCTTAGGAACAAACAAAATTAGTAAAGAAGATAGAAAAACAACAACTACAATTCTAGTAGCATGTATTAATACTAAAGTTCTTGGGTTTGATCCAATCTCTTGACCGAGAATAACCATTTCATTCAAACCACCAGGAAAAGAGCCATAAATTGAGGTTAGCTTGTCCATTTTCATAATTTTGTTTAAATAGAAATAAGTTGTAGAACCCATTAAGATTACAAAAAATGGAACAAATAATAATGAAATTCCTATTTCATCAACTCTGTCAATTATTTCTGGTCCAAAATTAGCTCCAATTGTACATCCAAGTAATGCTCTACAAACAGGTCTTGGTTTTTTCCCTATAATTACTCCTTTACCTATTGCCGCAAAAAATCCGCAACCTATCAATGGTCCCAGCATCCATGGTAAAGGAAGGCCTATATAATAAGCAAAAAATCCACTTGCTATTGCTAACAATAAACTCAAAGTATATCGCCATTTTTCAGGCCACCACCCAAAGAAAATTTCAACTAGTTTTGATCTGTCAGTGATCATTTAAATTTTCTGGAATATAAATATTTCCATCCATTATTTTTCTAGATGTCCGATAAATACCACAAGAAACTATGAAATCATTTTTATTATCTTTAGTAGATAAGCTTGTTTCAACAAAACAATCTATTGAACCCAAAGGATGCTCTACAGAAACTTTATTTTCTTTTTTCACCTCAATTTTAGAAATTTGAGAGGCAATTGTATTAGAAATCAGACAGGCAGATGCAATGCAATTAGTACCTGTAGCAGCATGTGTCTCATGACAGGTATTTGGAGTAAAATATCTAGACGTAATAGTTCCGCCATTTAGCGGCTTTGATAAAAGAGCAAATTTTGGTATTACCTTTCCACTTACATCCGCCAATCCCATTTGCTGACCCGCAATAACTCTGATCTCTTCAATCTTGTTAAGTAATTCCAAATTGTTGTTTAGCTCGTTGCTTGTTTCATTTCCAATTATGCCAAAGTCAGAGGCTTTAGCCATAACCATAGGCATTGAAATATCAAGACATGTAACTTCTATACCATTAACTGTTATTAAAGGTGTACCTGTAGGTAACATTTTTCCTGTAGCTCCACCTACTATATTTTTAAATTTTAATAAAATTGGAGCACCCCTCCCTGGAACTCCATCAATTTCAAAATCTCCCATATATTTTAATTTTTTATTAGGTGTAGGCACTACAGCTTCAATTATAGAACCTGTATTTACTGATCTAATATTAATTTTAGTTTCATTTTCTTCAGCATCAATGAAGCCTTTTTCGATTGAAAAAGGGCCAACTGCTGAGAGCATGTTACCGCAGGTAGGACCGTAATCTACTTTTGCTTTGTCTACTATTACTTGAGCAAATAAGTAATCTATATCTACATTCTTTTGTTTGCTTTTTGAAATTATACAAACTTTACTTGTCACTGATGTTGCTCCACCAATTCCATTTATTTGTCTGAGGTCTGGAGACCCCATGGCAGCAAGTAGATATTTATCCAATTTAAACTTATCTTTGGGTAGATCATTGTGATTAAAAAGCAAACCTTTTGAGGTTCCACCTCTCATATAAACTGCTGGTATAGATATTTGATCAGACATGTTTTTAAATCAAGTTGTTTAATATATTTATCAAGTTATCTGTAGTTTTGGTAGTTGAGGCTTTACCACCGAGGTCTCTAGTTAAGTTTTCTTTATGTTTCAGTAATTCCAATACAGATTTGTTTATTAAATTAGAAGCTAAAATAAGTTTGTCGAGTTTTCTTTTCTTCCCAAGCCAATCAAATAACATGGCTGAAGATAAAATTAATGAAATTGGATTTGCAATATTTTTTTTTGCAATATCAGGGGCTGCTCCGTGTTGTGCTTGAGCCATAGCGTATTTCTTACCAGCATTTAATGACCCAGCAAGACCTAAAGAACCAGATAATTCGGTTGCTAAATCTGATAAGATATCTCCAAACATATTAGTAGTTAAAATAACATCAAACTGCTCAGGTTTTCTTACAAGATGAGCAGCACATGCATCTACCAGCATCTCTTCGTAATCAACATCATTATACTTTGATGAAATATGCCTACAAGCATCAAGGAAAATGCCATCAGTAATTTTCATAACATTTGCTTTATGAATGACATGAACCTTTGATATATTTTTATTAATAGATCTTGATAGGGCTATTTCAAATGCTGACTCTGCAATTTTTAAAGATGCTTCTTTTGTAATTTTTCGTAATGATAATCCTATACCTGGAACAGGACTAAACTCACCATTGCCATCATACATATTTCTATCTGCATAAAATCCTTCTGTGTTCTCACGTACGATTACTAAATCCATATTTTGTGATAATGATTTAACATTAATGTAGTTTTTTGCTGGTCTAATATTAGAATATAAGTCTAATTCAATTCTAAATTTAGCTGAAGGATTAATCCCACCACGAGAAACTGAGGGATAATCATTATGGTCAACGGGACCTAGTATTATACCATCTGCTTCTTTTGATTTTAGTAATAAGTCATCAGTAAAAGTTACACCCTTTTGCTTTAAAAGTTCAAAACCTAAAATTTCTTTTTTTAAATTTATATTTAACTTTAATTTTGCATTCAAAAGTTCAATAATTGCTATGGTTGAACACATTATTTCTGGTCCAATACCATCACCATCAAAGACCAAAATATCAATAGACATAAAAAAACCTTTTATTGACCTTTAAATATTACTGATTTTTTATTTACAAAAGCTTCGATACCATTAATACCATCTTTTGTTTTAGCTGATTCAGCAATCATTCGCGATTCATATTCCATTTGACCTTCAAGTGAATCTAAAAAACTGTTATTAACTAAATTTTTTAATTTTCCAAATGCTAAAGATGGCCCTGAAGCTAATTTTTGGGCTAAATTATTTGCTTCATCCTTTAAATCCTTTAAATCAACAATCTTATTAATCAATCCCCATTCAAGAGCCTCATTTGCATTTAAAACCCTATTTGTTAAGATAAGTTCTGTATATCTCCTAGTACCAATAATTCTTGGAAGAAAATAGGTTGAAGATCCGTCTGGAGTTAATCCTATTTTTGAATAAGCTGAAACAAATGTTGCATTTGTTGAAGCAATTGCAATATCTGCAAATCCAACAAAAGAAAAACCCGCACCAGCAGCAACACCATTAACTGCGACGATTAGTGGAGCATTCATTCTAGAAAGTCTTGAAATTGCTCCATGAAGGGTTGTTGTTACCTCTTTCAAATGACTGGAAGTCTTATTACCGTATTTATGAAAAGAGGGAACGTCTCCACCTGCACAAAACGCATCTTCTCCCGATCCAGTCATTAAAACGGACCTTATTTTAGGATTATCGTCGCATTCTAATGAGACTTTAAATAAGTCTTCAGCCATAGTTTGATTTAAAGAATTATATTGTTTTGGTCTATTTAATTCAATGTATGCTATTTCATTTTCAATTTTAAAATTAATTGTTTCTAAATCCATAATAACTAATTCTCCATATTATTTTTTAATTGTCTTCAAAATTTCCTTTGTATGTTCACCTAATAAAGGGGGGGATCTATAGAGTTTAGATGGTGTGTCAGATAATTTTACCGGAAACCCTGTCATCTTAATTTGTCTTCCCTCTGGCCCATTGGAATTAATAACCATCTCATTATCTTGAATTAACTGGCTATTCAAAGCCTCTGGAAGTGAAACTATTTTTGCTGCAGGACACCCGGCTTTATTTAATTTTTTAATCCAAAAATCGGAAGTTTCAGAAATCATTCTCTTATTTACAATTTCGTTCAGACTATCTCTATTTTTCATTCTATTAGAGTTATTTTTATATAATTCATTTTCTAATAAATTTGTTAAATCAATACATTCAAGAAATATTCTACAAAACTTATCACTTGCTGGTGCTACTGCAATTTCTCCGTCAGATGTTTTAAAAATTCCATAAGGGGCTAAAATAGGATGATTATTACCAGATTTGTTTGGTGCTTTTCCTGTAACAAAGCTTTCAGATGATAAGTATGCCATCATTGAAATTAAACCGGAAGTAAGGCTTGCCTCAACCTTTTGTCCTTTGCCAGTTTTAATACGTGATTGTAGAGCGCATACAATCCCAAACGCACAGTATAATCCTGCAACTAAATCTGATATAGGCATAGCAGCTCTCATTGGGCCACTTTCTTCAGTACCATTTAATGACATAAAACCAGATAATGCTTGTGCTATAAAATCAAAAGCTGGTCTGTCACTCATTTCTCCTTTACTGCCAAATCCATTAACAGAAGCACTTATTAATTTTGGATTAATAGATTTTAAAGTATCATAATCAAAACCCATTTTGTCAAAAACACCAGCCTTGAAATTTTCTACAACTACATCCGAATCTGAAAGTAAAGACCTTAAAATATCCTTTTCTGAATCCACATAAAGATCAATAATTACTGACTTTTTATTTCTATTAAACTGTGCAAAATAGGAACTAAAACCATCCACCATATCTCCTTGATTTCTTACATTGTCACCTTTGGGGGGTTCAATTTTAATTACCTCTGCACCCATATCTGCAAGCAGCATTGTACAAAAGGGTCCGGATAATACCCTTGTAAGGTCAATAACTTTAATACCTGAAAGTGCTCCGATATTTTTTTGTTCACTCATTTAAGCTCCAATTGCTGTAGGAACATCTTCCATAGAATATTTTAACAACCTTGGACCTGCCCTCATAACTTGACCAGGTAATCTATGACCAACTAAAGTTTCTACTTTTTTTGCAACATTAATTAATTTTTCTAAATTTATGCCTGTCTCAATACCCATTTCATTAAGTAGATAAACTAAATCTTCTGAACAAATATTTCCTGTAGCATTGGGTGCGAATGGGCATCCACCCATACCTCCAAAACAACTTTCATAATTTGCAATTCCTAGATTTAATCCAGTCATAACATTTGCAAGACCAATTCCTCTGGTATTATGAAAATGAAGAGTTATGTCAAAATTATTAACCATATCTCTAATTGCGTTAACAGCCTCAGTAACTACTCTAGGAGTTGCCATCCCAGTAGTATCTCCAAGAGTGACGCCTTTAAAGCCCATCATTTTATATTCTTTTGAAATCTCGGCTAACCTTTTTGCAGAAACATTTCCTTCAAAAGGACAACCAAAAGCTGTAGCAATGTCACCTTGAATTGGTATATTATTTTTACCTGCAATATCTGCGATCTCTTTAAATCCAAGAAGTGAATCTTTGACGCTTCTGTTTACATTTTTTTTATTATGACTTTCAGAGGCAGATAAAAAGACAACAATTTCGTCTAATTTTGCATCAACAGCCCTCAATGCTCCTTTAGCATTAGGAACTAATGCGGCAAGAGTAGTCTGGTTGTTTCTTTTTACATTTTCTAATATTGTTGCCGCATCTGCTAGTTGGGGAATAGCTTTTGGAGAGACAAAGGATGAAACTTCAATTCTTGGAAAACCAGCATCTATCAAATTATTTATTATATCTATTTTATCTTCAGTATTTAAAATAGTTTTTTCAGATTGAAAACCATCGCGTGGACCGACTTCTGTGACTTTCACTTGTTTAATATTCATGTTTATATCCCCTATGACATCTTAGCATTTATATTTCTACACTCTTTTTATTTCTAGTTAAACCTATAAAAATTTATTAATAAAAAAAGAACTATCTCTTGACGTTTTTAGAAATAAATTGTGATACTATTAATTACTTAACAACTTAATTTTTTGGGGGTTTAAATGAAACGTATTTCAAGTGTACTACTAGTCGCTTCTTCCTTATTAGTAACACCATCCGTCGCTTATTCTGATCAGTTCCTCAGAATGGTATCTGGACCTTCAGGTGGATCTTGGTATCCTCTTGGCGCAAAAGTAATGCAAGTTATGGAAACTAATATTAAGGGAGTTTCAACATCTAATACTTCTGGTGGTGGAATATCAAATGTGATGTCTGTTGATGGTGGCGATGCTGAAATTGGATGGACATATGCTCACACAGTTGCAAATGGCTATACAGGAAAAGGTAAATTTAAAAAGGCACATAAAAATGTAAGATATTTTGCAACTTTATACCCTGCAGCTTTCCAAGTTGCTGTTAGAGCAGATTCAAAAATTAAAGGTTTTGAAGATATGAAGTCAGCAAACATCAGTCCTGGCAAGCCAAAATGGACAGGCACTGCATTTTGTGAATCAATAATAAAAGACTATGGGTATGATTTCAATACTATCAAGAAAAACGGTGGTGTAGTTCATATGGTTAGTTATAAGGAATCTGTTGCTCTGATGAAAGACGGACAAGCAGATGTTTTTATGGCTGCGACTTCTGTTCCACAAGCTAGTTTTATTGAACTTGAAAATAGTCCTGGTATCAGATTTATTGGTCTACCTAAAGACAGAATAGATAGGATTGTTAAAAATAATCCAGGTTATATTTATGGTAAAATTCCTGCCAGTGCTTATAAATCACTCGATAAGGATATACCAACTTTAGGTATTGTAACTTCTATGATTGTGCATAAAGATTTATCTGATGACTTAGTATATAAAATGACAAAAGCTTTTTGGGATAATCATGCTGAGTTTGTAAAAGTGAAAAGCGTTTGGAAAAAAGTAATTCTAAAAGACGCAGTTAATGGTGCAGCAGTACCAATTCATCCTGGAGCTGCAAAGTACTATAAAGAACAAGGTGTTATGTAAATTTTAGTCAGAAAGGCGCAATTTTGTGCCTTTCTGAACATTAACATTTTATCTAAATGGCGCAAAATACCAAAAAATTAGTTTATAACGAAGTTAAAGAAATTAGTTTCTTTGATGAATTACTAGAATGGAACAAAAATAAATCAATTTATTATTGGATTATAGTTCTTTGCTCTTGGTTGTCAGTTGGATTAGCATTTTACCATTTATTTGTTGCAGTTTATGGAACTCCGGAAGGTAGATCTTTTAGATCTATACATCTATCTGCAATGATGGTTTTAGCAGTATTTATTTACCCTCTTTTTCGAAAGAATATTAAAGATCCTGTAATTATAAAAAATGACTCAAAGGGTAATTTTTTAAGATCTCTTGGTTTTTGTTACGATCTCATAATTATACTTTCGATAATTTTTGTCCAGTTATGGACAACTTGGGATGTGGAAAACTTTATGATGAGATATGGGGACAAATATATTGGAGATATAATTGTAGGCTCCATACTTATATTTATTGTTTTAGATGCAACAAGAAGAGCAGTCGGTTGGGCTATGGTATTTGTTGCAGGTTTTTTTATGTTACATGCTTTATATGCACATAAGTTCTTTGGTTTTTTTTATGGTCCTCCAACAAGGTTAGCAAAGTACATAGACACTCTATTTATGACATCTGATGGGATATATGGGATACCACTTTATGTTGCATCAACGTATATTGTTTTATTTATTATATTTGGTGGAATTCTAATAAGATCAGGTGTTGGAAGATTTTTTGTTGACTTAGCAGTTGCTCTAACTGGCCATAGGACCGGAGGACCAGCAAAAGCTGCTGTGGTAGCATCAGGAATGACTGGAACAGTTTACGGATCTGCTGTCGCAAATGTTGTAACGACTGGATCATTCACTATTCCATTGATGAAAAATTATGGATATAGAGCAAAATTTGCTGCTGCAGTTGAAGCATGTGCTTCTTCGGGAGGACAGATTACTCCTCCAATAATGGGTGCTGCTGCATTTATAATGGCAGAATTTTTGGAAGCACCTTATTCATATGTAATTTTAGCAGCAATAATTCCAGCTTTTTTATATTTTACTACAATTTATTTTATGGTTCATGTTGAAGCTGAAAAACATGGTATAGAAAAAATTGACAAATCTGTTTTACCAAATGTAATTGAAGTTCTTAAAGGTGGAGGACATATGTTACTTTCACTTGTTGTTCTAATAGGACTTTTAATTTATGGGAAAACTGCTATGACTGCTGGTTTTTGGAGTATTGTTTCTGTAATAGTTCTTAGTTTTATTAAAAAAAACACAAGGATGTCAGTCGTTGATTTATTAGGAGCCTTTGAAAGTGGGATAAAATCCACAGTTCCAGTTACTATTGCCTGTGCATGTGCTGGAATTATTATTGGGTCAGTGTTTGTGTCTGGACTTGGATTAAAATTCACGCAATCAGTTATAGATTTGTCAGGAGGTGTTTTATTTATTCTATTATGTCTGACCGCAGTCTCAGCAATAATTCTTGGTATGGGTATGACTACTACAGCCGTTTACATTACTGTCGCAGCACTAATAGTTCCTTCTTTGATTGAGTCTGGAATAATGCCAATTGCAGCTCATATGTTCGCATTTTATTTTGGTGTTGTTTCAACCATTACCCCACCTGTTGCCCTTGCGTCATTTGCAGGTGCTGCAATTGCAAAGTCTCCTCCAATGGCAACTGCTGTTGAATCAAGTAAAGTTGGAATAGCTAAGTATATAGTACCCTTTGCTTTTGTTTATAATCCATCATTATTAATGGAAGGGCCAATAATATGGAGCATATATAGTTTAATTTCGGTTCTTCTTGCTTATTGGAGTATGACATTAGGCCTTGAGGGTTGGTTTAATGGTAAACTAAACGTATTTAAAAGAACTTTAGCAATACTTAGTTCGGTCATATTATTAGTTCCACCCTTACAATATATTTATGGGATAGATGGTATTTACTTCAATTTTTTGGGAATATTTATTCTTATGATAATATATTATTTACAAGGAAAACTTAATTTCAACATGAAAGTTACTACATGAATAAAATATTTATTGGCAAACCAATTCATTGGTTAATGATCATAATTGCAACAGCTATAATTTTTGCATGTGGAATTAACAAAATGCATGTTAGCAATTTCAATTTATTTATTTCTATAACATTTATTTCCGTTGCCATTCTAATTTTTCTAATACTAAAAACTTCAAAACAAAAGAATTGATTACTTAGATTTCTTTGTTATCCTCATTTTTAATTTATTAAACTTTAATTAAATCAGGTGTTTTAATGGCAAAAAAAGAATTAGACATTCTTTTAAAAGCAACAAAAATTTGTAAATCTTTTGGTAATTTTGTTGCAAATCAAAACATCGATATTTCTATCGCTAAAGGACAAATACATGCTCTCTTAGGAGAAAATGGTGCTGGCAAATCAACCTTAGTAAAAATATTTTATGGTGTACTTCAGCCAGACAGTGGATCAATTGAAATTAACAAACAAAAAATTTCTATAACATCACCTAACATAGCCCGCAAAAATGGAATAGGAATGGTTTTTCAACATTTTTCTCTTTTCCCTGCCCTCACAGTTGCAGAAAATATCCTAATCGCACTAGATAATAAAATTAAGTTTAAAAAAGTAGTTGATCAAATATCGAAATTGTCAAAAGAATGGGAATTATTTGTTGATCCTTTAAAATTAGTTAGTGAGTTATCAGTTGGTGAAAAACAAAGAGTAGAGATTATTAGATGCTTAATGCAAAATCCAAGTTTATTAATAATGGATGAACCAACATCAGTTCTTACTCCTCAAGAAATCAAAAATTTATTCAAAATTTTAAAAAAACTTGCATCTTCTGGATGTTCTATACTTTATATCAGCCATAAATTAGAAGAAATTATCGAGTTGGCGGATGAAGTAACTATTTTAAAATCAGGTAAATCCATTGCATCAATTGATGCTAAAAAAACAACAACCAATTTTTTAGCAGAGACAATGGTTGGTAAAAAAATTACTGAATTAAAAAAAGCTATTAGGTCAAAATCAAAAAAAATAGCATTTGAGGTAAAAAATTTAAATAAGATGAAAGATCATGAGTTTGGGATTTCGTTAAGAAATATAAATTTACAGGTTAATTATGGAGAAATTTTAGGTGTTGCTGGAATTGCTGGTAATGGACAAGTAGAGTTGATGGAAATCTTAAGCGGTGAAATTAATAGCAAAGATAATGACCAAATACTTTTGGAGAAAATACCCATTGGTAAAACTAATATAAATGAAAGAAGGAAACTTGGAATTGAAACAATACCAGAAGAGAGGACTTTTCACGCTACAGTTCCAAACTTGACATTAAGTGAAAATACATTCCTTACTTATTTTTTCAAATATAGTAATACAAAAAGTTGGATAACTAATCTATTAAATAATCCTAAAAACAGCTTAGATGAAAGTAAAAAAATAGTAAAAAACAATGATGTAAGGTGTCCCGAAACAAATCCTTTAGCTAGTCAATTATCCGGAGGAAATTTACAAAAATTTATTCTGGGAAGATCTTTAGCCAACAATCCTAAAGTTGCGATTTTTTCTCAACCTACGTGGGGTGTTGATATTGGTGCTGCAACTGCAATTAGGCAAAAATTATTAGATCTCTCTCAAAGTGGGAAAGCAGTTATCTTAATAAGTCAAGATTTGGAAGAAATTTTTGAATTATCAGATAAGATTTGTGTAATCAATGAAGGTGTCTTGAGTGAAATATTTGACGTCAGAGATATAACAGCAACAGATGTTGGATTGTTAATGGGTGGTAAAAATAAAAAAATTCAAAAAATGGAACCTATTAAATGATCACTTTCATACCAAGAGATAAAGTTTCAAAAAACTGGATAATTATAGCACCTATATTATCAATATTTTTTACAATATTTTTTGGCTTACTAATTTTTACGTTCCTAGGCTACAATCCACTAGAAACTCTTTATCAAATCTTTGTATCTCCTTTTTCAAGAATAGATCGTATCAGTGATATATTAGTTAAGGCTTGCCCCCTAATTATCATCGGCACGGGTTTGATGTTATGTTTTAAATCTAATGTTTGGAATATTGGAGCTGAAGGTCAATTTATTATGGGAGCTTTGTTAGCTGGATTTATAGCATTGTCATTTCCAAATATTGAAACAAAATTCTTTTTACTGATTACTATCTTTGCTGGATTTGTCGGGGGAGCATTATGGGCATTTATACCAGCGATTTTAAAAACTAAATTAAATGTAAATGAGATTTTAGTAAGTTTAATGCTGGTTTATGTTGCAATGTTATTTATAGATTTTATTGTAAGAGGACCATTGCGCGATCCAATGAGCTTTGGGTTTCCATTATCTAAACCCTATCCTGAAGGGGCATTGATAAATAAGATACCTTTTCCAGGAATTGGTTTTCTTGGACAACTTCATTATGGGATTTTATTAGTTGTTTTATTAATACCTGTTTCTTGGATTTTTGTTAATAAAACGTTAGGTGGATTTAAAATCAATGTATTAGGATCTGCACCACAAGCAGCAAAATTTGCAGGTTTTAAACAACATTCAATTACTATAACTGTCCTTTTATTATCTGGTGGTTTGGCGGGGGTGGCAGGGGTAATTGAAGTGTCAGCAAATATAGGTCAATTACAACCAGAGGTGTCTTTTGGCTATGGGTTTACAGCAATAATTGTTGCCTTTCTTGGAAGGTTAAGCCCTATTGGAATTTTGTTCGCTGGAATAATTATAGCAACAGTAAAGCTTGGTGCTGATAATGCTCAAATGACTATGGGTATTCCAAAAGTAGTAACTGGTTTATTTGAAGGTATTTTGCTCTTTTTTTTGTTAACAGGGGAAACTCTTCAAAAATACAAAATCAAGTGGTCTGAAGGTAAAAAATAATGGAAGCATTAATCTTAACAATTATAGCAACTTCAATCCCATTATTACTTGCAGCAATAGGTGAACTAATCGCTGAAAAAAGTGGTGTTTTAAATCTTGGAGTTGAAGGTATGATGTTAAGTGGAGCTGTAGGAGCTTTAGGAGCAGTTTTGTGGCTTGAAAACCCTTATTATGGAATAGTTGCCGGAGCCTTATCAGGTATAATTATAGCATCAATTTTTTCTGTTTTTACAATTAATTTCATGACTAATCAAGTTGCTACTGGCCTAGGTTTAACGATTTTTGCCACCGGTCTTACTGGTTTAGCAGGTGCACCTTTGGTTGGCAAAACCATTCCCTCTTTACCTAAAATAGAGATTTTTTTATTATCAGACATCCCTGTAATTGGTAATATTTTATTCAAACAAGATTTTGTAGCCTATTTATCAATAGCAATTATTATTTTTATATCTTTCTTTTTAAAATATTCAAAACCAGGAATTATTTTAAGGGCGGTTGGAGATGATCATGAAAGCGCACATTCAGTAGGATATCCAGTAAAAAAAATAAGATGGTATGCCACTTGTTTTGGTGGAATGTGTGCAGGAATTGGAGGTGCTTATATTCCTTTGGTGTTAACACCACATTGGTCAGAGGGCATGACAGCTGGTAGAGGATGGATTGCACTGGCTTTAGTCGTCTTTGCTTCTTGGATACCCTGGCGCATTATTGTTGGAGCTTTAATATTTGGAGGAATAACTATTGCACAACTAGTTGGACAGGCAAGGGGTTGGCCTATCCCTTCACAGTTACTTTCAATGATGCCATATTTAGCAACAATTATTGCATTAACAATGATTTCAGGAAGATTATCTAAAAATAATAGTGTTATACCGTCGTCACTTGGTAAACCTTTTTTTGGGAGTCAATAAAATTGCTAGAAATATTTGCAATTATAAAATATTATTAAAATGTTAATTTTTTTTTAATTGTCATTTATTTTATTAAGTCTAATATTTTTATAAATTTAAATTGAGGTGCTGAAATGAGAAATATTGTTATTTTACTAGGTGTACTTGTAATCGGTGCAGTTGGATTTTTATTTTATCAAGACAAATCTGAAATACCTGTTGCTGAAAAAGAAACATCTGTAACTAAGGTAGGATTTGTATATTTAACAACACCTGGAGATCATGGCTGGACATACGCACATGAACTTGGAAAACAAATGGTTGAAAAACGATTTGGCAAAGATGTTAAAGTCTCAGTGGTTGAAAATGTTCCTGAAGGTCCAGATGCAACAAGAGTAATTAGAGAATTAGCTAAAGGGGGTAATGAAATTATTTTTACTACTTCTTTTGGATACATGGATCCAACATTAAAAGTCGCTAAAGAATTTCCTGATGTTAAGTTCGAGCATATTACAGGCTACAAAAGATCTAAAAATGTTGCCACTGGCAATATTCGTTTCTATGAAGGTAGATATATACAAGGTGTGGTAGCTGGATTAATGACTAAAACAAATAAGATTGGTTATATTGGGGCTTACCCAATAGCAGAAGTTATAATGGGAATAAATGCTTTTGCACAGGGATTAAGATCTGTGAATCAAGATGCAACAATATCTGTTATATGGGCAAATACCTGGTATGATCCCGTAAAAGAAGCAGACTCAGCAAAGGTACATATTGCTGAGGGAGCTGATATTCTTGCGCAACATACAGACTCCCCCGCTATGCTTCAAATAGCTGAAAAGGAAGGTGCGTTAGGTTTTGGCCAATCTACTGACATGTCAGCATTTGCACCTAAAGCTCAATTGTTTGCTTCAATTAATAACTGGGGCCCATACTACATAAAGAAAATTGAAGAACTAAGAAATGGAAAGTGGAACACTGGCGATGGTCCTGACCATTGGGCTGGTAACGTTTGGGGCGGCTTGAAATCAGATATGTTAATAATATCAAAATTCCAAAATATGCCTGATGAAGTTGCTCAAAAAGCTCAGGAAGCGCTAGATGGTATTAAAACTGGTAAAATAAATATTTTTGCTGGTCCATTAATTGATAATACAGGTAAAGAAATTATTCCTGCAGGTAAAGCCCTAGATGATGGTGCTTTATGGGGAATGAATTATTACTTACAAGGTGTGGATGGAAAAGTTCCAGGCTAGTTTTAAGTTAGGTAGCTATAAATTTTATGGCTACCTTTTTTTCAAATTCTGTGTATAAAAATTTTGTAAATTTTTTATTATTTTTTTCATTAACAATTTTTTTACCTAATGTTTGTTTTTCAGAAATTAATATTTCTAAAGTTAAAAACAAAGTTTATGTATTAAATATACATGGAAAGAGATTTTTTCTTAATGAAGATAATAACATAACATCTGGTGATTATTTAAGTACCAGAGAACAACCTGCTTATATAATTTTCCAAGATAATACAAAATTATGTTTTTCTTCAAATTCATCTTTAAAAGTATCAAAAAATAAAAATCAAGTAAATTTTGATTTCAAAAAAGGTTCAATATTGTTTTCAATAAACAAAAAGTCATATGAGCAATACAATTTAAATTTCTTTTTATACAATTTAGAAAATATTGAAGATATTATTATTCTCTCAAAAAAAAATAATCTAGAAATAACTAATTTCAAAAATAATTTAAGTCTTTCCTATAAGGATGAAATTAACAAAATTAGTTTACCTTCATTTACTATTTTAGAATTGTCACATAATGGAAAAGTTTCTAAAAAAAAGATATTAGATATTAATAAATTTCCTAAAGTCATTTTAGAAGATTGCATGATTAAGCTACCTAAAACTAAAAAGAATAAAAATAAAAACTTCAATCTTAAATATGGATGTATTTCTCAAAATGGAAAATTGGTATGTGGTAACAAATACAATTAATAAAATTTAAAAATTTAGGTAAATTATCCTTAATGCAATAAATGCTAATAAAAATAGAATGATTTTGTCAAAGATATCTCTCGACATATTTTTAGCAAACCAAGAACCAAGTGGCATAAAACTAATCAAAACAATTGTAGACACAACACTAAGTACAGTGATCTCAAAATTAAAAAAATCATAATAATACAAAGTAGGAAATTGAAAAACAGACATAACACCAAAATAAACTGAAATAGTTGGTATAAACTGGTTTCGCTCTAATTTCATAGAATTTAAATAAGTAATTGATACTGGAGCTGAAAGGCCAGCACTACCTTGCAACACCCCACCTCCAGCACCCATTATAAAAACTAATTTAGTAGCTCTTTGATAGGTTAATTTCCACTTAGGAACAATTAACTTGAGCGTTATATATATTATTACAATTAAAGCAACTGAAAGTGTAAGTATTTTTATAGGTAAATTAATTAATAAAATTGTTCCAACAAAGGCGCCAATACCACCGCCTATAGCAAATGAAATAGTAAAGAAAAGTGGAAGAATTGTTTTTCTAAATTGATAAATCTGGCTAATATTAGTTAATAAATTAGGTAAAACCATGATTACTACTGCTAATCGAACATCATAAAATGCAGCTATCACAGGAATTGTTATTATAGGCGCTCCCGCACCAGTCGCACCTTTAAGTGTTCCTGCTAAAGCAAAAGCAGCTAAAATTGCACAAATCGTAATTGGATCAAAAGTCATAAAATCTTTAAACTTTTAAAATCAATTTTCCAAAATGTTGATTCTCTCTCATACATGACAAAGCATCAGCAACATCATTAAATTCAAAAATCTTTTCTATTGGTAAAGATAGTTTTCCTATAACAACTAAATCACCTAAATCACTCCACATTTTTGAGTAGACTTCTCTGATTTCGTTTATTGATCTAGTTCTAAAAGTGACACCATGATAATTTATTCTTCTTAAAGCATGAAGATCACAATTAAATTCTGTATTACCTCCAGCTAACCTTCCTACATTTACAATTGTTCCTTTTACTTTGGATGCTCTCATATTTTCGTTGATTGTGTAACCAGAAAGTTGATCTATAATTAAATCTACACCTTCATAATTAGTTGCTTGTAATACATGATCAACCCAGTCTTTATCTTTTGAATTTACCACTAGGTCAGCACCAAAGGATTTTAATTTATCAAATTTTTCTGGCTTTGTAGATGTTCCTATAATTAGTTTAGCCCCTAAATATTTTGCTATTTGGAGTCCCATAAGACCAACACCTGAACTTGCTCCTTGTATTAAAATTGTTTGTCCTTTACTAAAATTACCAATTGTAACAATAGCATTATGCATCGTTGCTAGAGCTATGGGTAATGTACTAGCTGTAGCAAAATCCATATTATTATCAGGTATCTTTATTACTCTTCCATAATCTGCAATTGCATATTCAGCCCAAACTGAAGCTCCTGAACACATAACTCTATCCCCAATTGAGAGATTTTTTACATGTTCTCCACATTGAATTATTTCTCCTGAAAACTCCATCCCAACAATTGTACCGGGACCTCCAGCCGCACCATGTGCTCCACCATCAGCTACAACTAAATCAGCTCTATTCAATCCACATGCATGTACCTTTACGAGAACCTCAGTATCATTGGGAGATGGGGTATCTACATCAATTATTTGAACTCCAGATTCAACTACAGTAACTGCTTTCATTCTTATCCTCTCAAATATTTGAATTTTATGATCTTGCTTCTTTAATTTTGTTACTCAAACCTTCAGCATAAATTCTAACATCACTAGCCAATGTAGCTAAATCATAACCATTAGATAGTTTTTCTTTTAAATAAGCAGGAGAAAGACAATGTATACCAACTTTAATATTATTGCTTTTACAAGCATCATAAATTTTGTTTATAGCACTAATCATTTCAGGTTCAACTCTATCTAAACCAGGATTGAAACCCATAGAAATACTAAGATCTGAAGGCCCAATATAAATTCCTGTTAATCCTTCAGTTGCGGCTATTTTTTCAACATTTTCAAGAGCTTCAACTGTTTCTATCATAGCTAACGAAATAATTTTGTCATTTGCCTCATCATGATAGTTTGCACCATGAACCATTAAAGCTCTTGTTGGCCCAGAACTTCGGTGTCCTTCAGGAGCATATCTGGTAGCACCTACAAAATTAATAGCATCTTCGGGGGTATTAATCATTGGACATATAATACCTAAGGCACCTGCATCAAGTGACTTCATTATAATTCCTGGCTCGTTCCATGGGACCCTTACCATAGGGGTTTTACCTGAACCTGAAATAACTTGTAACATATTTAATGCAGCTTGATAATCAACAAGTCCATGTTGCATATCAATTGTAATAGAATCAAAATCATTCATAGACATCATTTCAGCAGTCACAGCACTTGGTATCGAACACCAAGCATTGATGGCCCCTTTTTCTTTTGTCCAACAATCTCTTAATGTTTGTTGTTTCATTTTTTTCTCCTATAAAACATTCTTGTTAATAATAACTTCTGGATCTACTTTGTTATCAAATACATCAAGTACATTTTGAACAGCTTGTTTGGACATCCTTATTGTTGCCTCTTGAGTAACTCCTGCAATATGAGGAGAAAGTAGAATATTATCTAGACTAAATAATGGATTTGAAGACGTAGATGGCTCATCGTCGTAAACATCTAAACCAGCAGCTCTAATTTTATTAGATTTTAGAGCATCTAATAATGCGACTTCATTAATAATTCCTCCTCTGGCACAATTAATTAAAAAAGCACTTTCTTTCATAATTTTAAACTCATTTTCAGAAAACATATTAGTTGTTTCTTCATTTTTAGGGCAATGTAATGAAACGGCATCCATTTGAGGTAAAATATCAAGAAAGTTACTTACATAATTGGCACCTGATTTTTTTATTTCTGACTCATCTACATAAGGATCGTAAACAAATACTTTCATATCAAATGCAAGAGCCCTTTTAACTAATCTAGAACCTATTCTACCAAAACCAATTACTAACAAATTCTTATCTGCAAGATCCCACGCCCTTATATCCCAACGGGTTGACCAATCAGCTTTGCGGGCAAATTTGTCATAGTAAAAAACATTTTTTGATAATGCTAATAACATAAACATTGCATGTTCAGCTACGGAAATCATATTTGAATGAGCAGCAATGGCTAAGGGTATGCCAAAATCATTTAAAGCTTCAACATCAATAGAATCATAACCTACACCGTGTCTTGAGACCACTTGTAGATTTTTTGAGTTTTCAATTATATTTCTAGAAATATTAGCAGTTCTTACTGTGATCCCATGAACTTCTTTTGCAGCTTCAAGAATTTCATCTTCATTTGCTGACATTATTGTAATGGGTTCAATATCGTCTCTTTGCAATAATAGTTTTTGACCCTCTTCATGGAGACCTTGAATCATTAAAACTTTCTTTTTATTATTAAAATTTTTGCTCATAATATTGCCCCTTAAATCAAGAACTAAATAAAAATTATTTAAACTTAAATATATTTTTCTAAATAATTTAGCTAAAATGGTAGTCTATAGAAATAAAATTTGTAAGCAAAATTTATTGAAAACAAAATTTCATTAAATTATTATTGATTAATGAAAACATTTTATCAACTCTGTACTTTTTTAATTTTTATTTTATTTAATAGTTTAATTTTAGAAAAAACTTATGCAAAAACCACTTTCAAAGGTGGTATAATAACACAGAGTAAGAGTCTGAAAACGGTAGCGCCTAAAACTAGGAATGACTTAGAATTTGATTTAAGTTCATTTGATGACAATCATTTGAGTAAAATGATCAACAAACTAGAAGCAATAAGGTTTGAAAGAAGAATTGGTTATGGTGTGCCTCTTAAAAGAGTTAAACTTCATATCAACAAAACAAGAAAAGAGGCTGTTGATAATGTTATATCAGATTTAAAACAATACCAGGATGATGTTAACTGGCCACTTTGGACAGAAAAAGCTATACCTACAAGTTTTATGGAACAAGGATTGAGAGCACAAAAAACCTTTTGCGAGGATGGAGCATTTCTTAACTCACTTAAGGGTGTATGGTTAGAAAAATTATCATCTTCAAACACGCCTCAATTTGAGCGATTAGCTATTTTTTGGTTGAATCATTTCTCTGTAAATTTTGATATGTATAAACAAAAACACGCTTTCTTTCACCATTTAAAATTCATTAGACAAAATGCTAATAAAAGTTACTTAGGTTTCTTAAAAGGAATACTTGAAGACCCTGCAATGATAACTTATCTGAATAATGAAAAAAGCTATGCTCAAAATCCCAATGAAAATTTAGCAAGAGAATTTCTTGAGTTATTTAGTCTTGGTCAGGGTCATTACCATGAAAACGACATAAAAAATTTAGCAAGACATATTTCTGGAAATTCTATTAATTTTGTTACAGAAAAGTTTCATAAATATCATTATAAAACATCAACCAAAATATATTCTGCATTTGGAAAAAAATACAAAAGTGATCGAGAATTTATTGAAATTTTAAAAAATCATCCATCTTTCGGAGAATTTATAGCTAAAAAATTTTACAGGGAATATGTAGAATTGGAGGAACCATCTAAAGAAGATTTAGCATATTTAGTAACTTACTTTAAAAAATCAAACTTTGAAATTCCAGAAATGCTTCGTGCTATATTATATTTAAAAAAGTTTTGGGAAAAAAAATTATCATTGATTAAATCACCTTTAGAACTATTTTATGGAACGGCTAGAACATTAAATTACTCAGGTTTAGATAATAATCATATAAGCCTCATAGATAATATGGAAGAAAGTGGTCAAAGGCTTTTTAATCCTCCTAACATAGCGGGATGGCCTTATGGGAAAGAATGGCTTGGTGGGCAAAAATTAGAAAAAAGAATTAACCTTCTAAGGGAAAATTTTAAAAACATTCCAACTACAGTTAATATTTTAAGAAATAATACAGAAGAAAATATAAATGATATTAAAAATTCTTATAATGAAATCTTGGAAAAATTCTTCTTAGACACTTCAAAAAACCAAATGGCAATCGAAACTATTTTGTTAGGATATATACCTAAAGATTTTGCAACAAGAAAATGGGCTGACTTTAGAGTATATTTTTATAACGTCAAATTCTTAGGAAAAAGATGGAAAGGTATAGAAGTTCAATTTGGAACAGATAAAAATAATACAAAACAATACAAAGAAATGAATAGATTTACTTTTTATGACGGTTTTAGTTCACCTCAAATAATTACAAATTGGAAATGGAATTGGTTTTCAGATTGGCGAGCTACTCGAGGTTTATCAAGTTCTTTCCCATCAGGACCTAAAATGGAAAAGTTTTATAATCAAAGTAAAGAAACACAAAAATTATTATACTATCTTTTATTATCCATGGAGCATGTATTAAAAAAACAGAAGATATTTTATAACAGGCTATATGAGAACAAAGATGCGAGCTTATTCTTACAAGAACGAGTTAAAGAAGTAAAAAAAATATTAAACCTTGATAAAAATAAAGTTCATACAAAATTATTTTCATATCCACAAAATGGTTATTTTACTGTAGAAAAAGGTAAACATAATTTATTTAATTGTGGAATAACAAGGTATGGATTAAATTTTTTCAATATATTTCAAAGTAACACTTTTGAAAATTTTTCTGGTTTAAATGTAATTAATAATAGTGGTATTGACATAGCTGAATTATTAATTCCTGACTTAAATTTTAATATTGAAAAAGATAATTACATGGAGCTTCTTACTCATGAGGGTTATCAATTAAAATGAAAATAAACAGAAGAAATTTTTTAACGCTTGCTGGTAATACTTTTTTATTTTCACATTTTCCGTCTTTTGCATGGTCTCAAATTAATAATAATAAAATCTTAATACTAATTGAGCTACAAGGAGCTAATGATGGATTAAATACAGTTATTCCTTATACCCAAAAATTCTATTATAATTTAAGACCAACTATTGGGATAGAGAAAAGCAAAATTTTAACAATCGATAAAGAAAATGGTCTCCATTATAGCTTAAAATCCCTTTCAAATCTATTTGAGAAAGGAGAGCTAAAAATTGTTCAAAATTTGGGATATCCACACCCAGTTTTATCTCATTTTAGATCAATTGATATATGGGAGACAGGAGGGGATGGTAAATCTCAAAGTAGAAATGGATGGCTAGTCAAATCACTTGAGGATTATGTCCAAAAAACAAGTGTTGATGCTAAAGCAATTTTTTTAGATAATTCAAATTCTATATTTAGAGGTGGACACGAAGGTTATCTTGGTCCTAATGCTCTTGGCCTTGAACCACAAAAGATAGAGGTAAGAGATACAATAGTTCCTGTTGACGATAGAAAAAATTTTGGATTACTAAATGATTTAATAGAAAAAAGAAAATCTAGTAATGAAACTTTAAATAAATTTTCTTATAAACTTAAACAAAGTAAAAAAAGTTTTCAATTCGGAGGGCGAAGAAATAAAGGTGGTCAATTAGCTGTTCAGCTTGAAAATGTATGTAATATGATTGGAGCTGGAATAAATATACCAGTTTTTAAAACAGCCTTAGGTAGTTTTGACACTCATAACAATCAAGATGCGACACATAGGCGTCTATTACAGAATCTTGATGTTTCAATTTCCTTAACAGTAAAAGCTCTAAAAAAAATTGGTGTTTGGGAAAATACAATCATTATGACTTATTCAGAATTTGGCCGAAGGGCTAAAGAAAATGGTTCAAGAGGAACTGATCATGGCATGGCGGCGCCACATTTTCTTATAGGTGGGAAAATAAATGGTGGTATTATTGGTGAATATGATGACCTTAGCAGATTATGGAACAACAATATTAATTATAAAATTGACTATCGATCTTTATATGATTTTATTCTTCGTGAACATTTTAATATAAAAAACAACCCATTTTCCAAATTTAATAATAAGCTTATAGTTTAATATTCAAAAAATAAGGAATAAACAAATGGGATATTACTAACGGTTTAGTTAAAACTTTAAAATTAAAAAGTGGTGCCCGGGGGCGGATTCGAACCACCGACACGAGGATTTTCAGTCCTCTGCTCTACCTACTGAGCTACCCGGGCTATGATTAAATTATCTATAACGTGATCATCACATTATGTCTAGCTAACAAAAAAAAAAATTAAATATCCTTTTCATAATCATCTTCATTTATATGGATTGAGTATTTTTCACCCAACCAATTGCTTAAATCTATATCACTACAACGTTTAGAACAGAATGGTTTTGTATCTAATGTGACATCAAATTCTTTATCACAATTAACACATTTTATTTTTTGATTTTCTCTCATTATATTTTTTTTTCTAATAACTCGCCATAATCCTTTGGCAGATCTATTCTTTCAATAATATTTATGAATTCTGGTATTTTTTTAAGCTTTAATCTTTTATAGAGATTTTTACCACATAAAAACTCAATGTTATTTTTAGATTTGATTTTCTTAGATGCTCTCCATAATGATCTTAAGTGATTTTGAAAATCAAATTCATTTTTGTTAATATAAAAACTCTCTAGAGATTTGAAATTTCTTGGTACATACATCTCATAAAGTTGTAATCTAGAAAAACCTAGAAAATTACTATCTAAAAATTTTTTTATTCCTTCTTTAATAATAAATTCATGAAGATTTTTTTTTCTAATCAACGACATTCTAGGAAAATCAATAAGTATCATACCTCCTATATTTCTCAATTTGATTTCATCCATACATTTGAGAAACACATTTTTACAAAACTTTAACATTTCATCTTCATTATTAATTAATACATTTTTAGTATCAACATCAATAAGAGTGGCTGTTTTTGTTTTTTCAATCCATAAAACACCACCATCCTTAATTTTAATCATTGGATCTAGAGCGTTTAAAAAACAATAATCTAAATCCATATCATTCCAATAGATTGCATGATTGTCTTCTATAACAGGTATGTTTTTATTAAAGAAAAGATCAATTATCCGTTTTACATTATTTATTTTTTGTAAATCACAATTTCCTGACCACAATTTTGCTTGTATAGGCTTATCTTCAAACTCTTCACTAGTGATTATAACTTTAATTTTTGCATTATTTTTAAAAAATTTTGTCCCTACTCTGACTGTGATCATTTTTTTAGCATTTAAACTAGCCCTAACAATCCCACTATTTAATGTTTTTAAAACTGTTGCATCTAAAATATTACCTATTAATGGAGGCTTCTCATCTTGCCAACAAATAATCTTAACAATTTTGTTACTCTTAATTTCAACTATCCTTGTTTGTTCGGCGCATTTATCTACCAAGATAAAATGATCTTTAATTTCATTAATCATTTTTGAAATTATATCCAATAGAAATTAATACTCTGTAAAGATCTGCCAGAGGTAAACCTACCACATTGCTATATGAACCAGATATAAAATTTATAAACGATGCAGCAATTCCTTGTATAGCGTAACCTCCTGCTTTCCCTTCCCATTCCTTTGTATCAAGGTAAAAAGTTATTTCATCTGGATGTAACCTTTTAAATTTAATTATTGATTGTATGGTTTTTGTTTTGAGAGAATTTTTTGGTGAATAAAGAGTGAAACTTGTATAAACTTTATGTCTTCTTCCTGAAATTAGTTTTAAGCACTCCTTTGCTGTATTTATATCCATAGTTTTTGGTAATATTCTTCTGCCAACAGAAACCACCGTGTCAGCAGTAAGTATTATTGATTGAGGGTATTTTTGTTGAAAAACTCTATTTTTTTCTATAGACATTCTTTTAACATATATACGGGGTAGTTCTTTAGAAAATATCTTTTCATCAATATTTGGTGATAATATTAAATTAGGTTTAATACCTATTTGTCTTAGAAGTTCAAGTCGTCTTTGTGAACTAGATGCTAGTATAAAATGTTTGTTCAATTTATTTTTATCCATAAAACAAACTTAACACATCAGAATTTATTTATATCTAAATGTAATTCTTCCTTTAGTTAAATCATAAGGTGTCATTTCTACATTTACTCTGTCACCAAGTAATACTCGAATACGATTTTTCCTCATTTTACCACTTGTATGGGCTAGTACCTCATGGTCATTATCAAGTTTAACTCTGAACATAGCATTAGGTAGAAGTTCTTCTACAATACCAGAAAATTCTATTACACCTTCTTTAGCCATTTAATCTCTTCTTTAAAATTTAAGTTTAATCTCACTATTATGTCTAATTAGTCAAGATTTTTATATAATATTTTTTATATTATTTATCTATTCTGATTGAAATAGACCTTGCATGTGCCTCTAAACCTTCTGCTTCAGCTAATGTTATTACATGTTTTCCAAGTTCATTAAGGCTGTTTTTATTAAAGTTAACTATAGTGGTTCTTTTATAAAAATCTATAACTCCTAATCCACTCGAAAATTTTGCTGTTCCGTTTGTTGGAAGAACGTGATTTGGTCCAGCAATATAATCACCCACTGCTTCAGGAGTATAAGGGCCAACAAAGATCGCTCCTGCATTTTTTATTTCTTTTATAACCTTTGGTGCATTTTTAAGAATTAATTGTAAATGTTCAGGTGCTTTTTTATTTATTAATTCAATAGCTTGATTTAAGTTTTCAACTAAAATTATAGCTCCAAAATCATACCATGAAGAACTAGCTATTTTGGATCTAGAAATTTGCAAAAGAAGTTTTTCTACCGAAAGCTTCACTTTCGCTGCTATTTCTTTACTTGTTGTTATTAAAATAGACTGGGCTAATTCATCATGTTCTGCCTGTGATAAAAGATCTATAGCTACATGATCAGCATTAGCTGTTTCATCACAGACAATTAAAACCTCTGAAGGTCCAGCAATTGAGTCAATTCCTACTTGACCAAACACTTGTCTTTTAGCTTCGGCAACGTAAGCATTTCCAGGACCCACAATTTTATCTACAGATGAAATAGACTTAGTACCGTATGCGAGTGCAGCAACAGCATGGGCTCCACCCATACGAATAAATTCTGTCACTTTTGCAACATGAGCAGCTGCAAGAACAATAGATGATTGATTTATATCTGAGATTGGACTTACAAGTACTCTCCTGTCAACACCAGCAACTAAAGCGGGTATTGCGTTCATTAGTACTGATGATGGATAAATTGCTTTACCCCCAGGGACATAAAAACCTACGGAGTTTATTGGATAATAAGATAAACCTAAATTAACTTTTAGATTATCTTTATAACTAAAGTTTTTAGGAATTTGTTGATTATGAAATTGCCTTATTCTTTTGGCTGCAATATTTAATGCTTTTTTCTGTTCGGTTTTAAGTCCATCGTATGCTTTTTTCAAGGTGTCTTTTGAAATGAATAGGTCTTTAATTTTTTTAACTTTTATTTTATCAAATTCACTTACATAATAATTTAGACCATCATCACCCTTTTCAAGTATTTCTTTTAAAATTTTTGTGACTGTAAGATTAATTTTAATGTTCGATTTTCTTTCATCATTTATCAAATTCTCAAATTTTTTTTTAAAACCTCTATCTGTATAATTAATATATCTAGTTTTAAGTTTATACATTTATTGCATCCTCAACCTTTTGAATCCAAGGTTGTATAGTTTTCAAGTTAGTTTTCATGTAACTTCTATTTACTGCTAATCTGGTTGAAACTTCACAAATTTTCTCAACTATAACCAAACCGTTAGCTTTTAAAGTAGAGCCAGTTTCAACCAAATCTACTATTCTTTTACATAAACCCATTGACGGAGCAAGTTCCATCGCACCATTTAATTTTATACATTCTGCATGAACACCTCTAGCTTCAAAATATTTTCTTGTGATATTAGGATATTTAGTAGCTACACGTACATGACTCCAAGACCTTGGATCTTCATTGGCAATAATATCTTTTTCAGCTGCAACAACCATTTTGCAGTTCCCTACATTGAGATCTAAAGGAGAATAAACTTCAGCATGATTAAATTCATTTAAAATGTCACTGCCTACAAACGCCATTTGAGCAGCGCCATAGGCTAAAAATGTGACAACATCAAAAGATCTTACTCTTATTATATCTATATTATTTATATTTGTTTTAAACTTCAACTTACGGTCGTTTATATCAAAAAAAGATTTTTCAGGTTCAATACCAACTTTTAACAAAATTGGAAGCACTGAATCTAAGATCCTACCCTTTGGCAAAGCAATGTTTAAACTTTTATTTAAAGTCATTGATTATTTCCTATAAAATTATTTGTGCAAGGGTTTTAGCTTGGTTGGCCAGGGAATATCTATATCCTCTATAGTAGCATTAATTTTCTTACAATCTAACTTTATTTTTGAAGACATTGATAAATTGAGAATAACATTTTCTTTTTCATAAGTTATCGCTAGTAAATTATAAAAAGGTATTTTAGTTTTAAGGTTAATATATTCAACATTTTTAACATTTCTAATTTGCAAACCTGTTACAACTCTATAGTTAATATTTTTGTCATTCAATTTTTGTTGTTCCCAACAATATCTTGTTAATGTAGCTACAAACATTTTGTTTTTTTTATCATAAAAAATTTCTTCTTTAGAAATTATCGCGTCTTGGCAAAGAAATGAGAAAATTTTTAAATCATCATTATTTGAAGCATTAAGTCGGATTTTGTTTTCAATAGTCATTAAACTCGCTATAAAATTTTTCTATTATCAATTTGACCTTTTTATTATTGCACCAAGGTTAGTTAATTTATCTTCTAAATTTTCATACCCTCTATCTAAATGGTTTAATCCATCAATTTCACTTGTGCCAGAAGCAGCTAATGCTGCAATTATTAAACACATAGAAGCTCTTAAATCCGAAGCCATTACTTTAGCACCTTTTAAATTTTTTACTCCATGGATTTCTGCTTCTTGATGGTTTACAGATATTTTTGCTCCCATTCTCATTAGTTCAGGAACATGCATAAACCTATTTTCAAAAATAGTTTCTTTAATAAATGTTTTTCCATTCGCTATTGCCATTAGTGCCATATATTGAGCTTGTAAATCAGTTGGAAACCCAGGATAAGGATTTGTATCTACATTAAAAGTTTTAGGTCTTTGTAAACAAGAAACGTTCATTGAATTTTCAAAAATTTCAACTTTACTTCCAGTAAATTTAAGAACATTTATAAACTCAGTTAAATTTTCAGGGTTAATATTATTTATTTCAACATTACCCATGGTTATACTAGATGCTATTGCAAAAGATCCTGCTTCTATTCTATCAGAAACAACTGAATGAGAAACTTGGTTCAACTCTTTTACACCATTAATTATTAAATTGTCAGTTCCCACACCCTTTATATCTGCACCTGCTTTGTTCAAGCAAAGTGCTAAGTCAGTTACTTCTGGTTCTTTTGCAGCATTGAAGATTTTTGTTTGCCCTTTCGCCAACACAGCAGTCATTAATGCACTTTCAGTAGCACCTACTGAAACTTTAGGAAAATTAATAATACCACCTTTTAATCCCTCATTACTTAAAGAACTTATTATAAAACCACTATCAAATTTGACATTTGCTCCAAGCGCTTCCATTACCATAACATGTAAATCAATAGGCCTACTACCTATAGCACATCCCCCTGGAAGAGGTACTTTTGCTGAACCTTTTGAAGCTAACAAAGGACCTAAAACAAGAATTGATGCTCTCATCTGCCTAACTAAATCATAAGAAGCCTCATCTTTTTTTGGTTTTCCGTAAAAGTTTAAATTTCCTTTTTTCCAGTTTATTGCAATACCTAAATCAATCAATAAGTTAGACATTAATCTGGTGTCAGCTAAATCAGGAACATTATAAAGATTAAAATCTTCATTAATTATTAGAGAAAGTGCCATTAGTGGCAAAGCGGCATTTTTGGCTCCACTAATATTAACCATTCCAGTTAATTTTTGTTCACCTGTAATATAAATTTTTTCGATATTATTGTTAGTAAAATTATTCATTTTAATTTAAATTACTTTTTATCATCTTTATCAAAAAGTCTTGATTGACCAATTTTATTAGTCCTTTTCCCAATAATTTTTTTGTCATCTCGTTCTGAAACCTGCTTTTTTCTTAGCTTCAAATTACTTTTTAAAGAAGCTGCTAAATTATTTTCGTAGTCAATATTTTTTTTAGTCATATTTTTGAAATCTTACAAGTTTTAGTTATATAGTTTTAAGTACATATATTACTATATATCCATAAAAATACTTGTCATTAATGAAAACATATTTAAGTTAAAATGATATTGTGCCGCCATAGCTCCAGCGGTAGAGCGCGTCATTGGTAATGACGAGGTCACTGGTTCAAATCCAGTTGGCGGCACCATTTAAAGTTAGTTTGTTTAATTAAATTTCTCTTAAAGAGCCTGATAATTTTTTCTCAATAGAATTTATTATGTTAGCACTTATTCCTTCTAATTCAGAATCTGTTAATGTTTCTTGAATAGGTTGAATTGTAACTTTAATCGCAACAGATTTCATGTCTTGAGGAATTTTTTCACCTTTATATATGTCAAGTATTATCACGTCTGTTATTAAATCTTTGTTAATAGATTTAGCAACCTGACAAACTTTTTCAGATTCTATTTCTTCATTGATAAGAAATGCAAACTCTCTTGTTACTGGTTGCAAATTAGAAATTTTTAACATTGGTCTAGAAATCTTATTTCTTTTTGGTAATGGAATATTTTCGTAAAATATTTCAAAACCAATAGCTGATTTATTAAATCCAAAAGAATCTCCAATTTCAGGGTGAATTTCACCAAAATTGGCTATAATATTTTGACCAATTTTAAAAACCGCACTTCTACCTGGATGGAAATAACCTGGAGCATCTTGAAAAATTTTTAGACTATTTTTAGGAACCCCTATTGCATCCAAAGCCTTAATTACATCAAGCTTAATTTCATAGAAATCAAATTGGACAGCTTCTTTTTTCCAATCTTTTTTAATTTTGTCACCGTATCTTATTCCAGTAATTGTGCTTATTTGCTCAGTAGGAGAAGCACCTTTAAAAATTGGGCCAATCTCAAAAAAAGAAAGATCTTGAGATCCTATATTTACATTCTTCTGCACAGCTAATAATAAATTAGGAATAATTGAAGGTCTCATATCCGTCAGCTCTGAAGAAATAGGATTGACTAGATTTAAAGCAAAATCACCTCCATTGAATTGATCAGCCATTGTCTTATTTAAAAATGAAAAAGTAATTACTTCATTATAACCCCTAGTTGCTAGTGTTCTTGAAGCAAAAAAAGCTTGACGATGCTTAACACTCATTGCTGGCTTTGCAATATAATTACTCCTTGATAATTTTATTGAAGGTATTTTGTCATACCCATTTATTCTGATGATTTCTTCAACAATATCTGCGATACCATCTATATCTGGTCTCCAACTAGGAGGTGTTATATCCCAAACATCATCTTGAGATAGAATTTGGAAGCCCAATTTTTCTAAAATTGATTTAGATAATTCATTTTCAATTTTAACGCCTGTTAGTTGATAAATAATATTTGGATCAAATTTAATTATTTTGTTTTTTTGTTCTAATTTAAAATTGACTATTTTGCTAAATTTTCCTCCACAAATTTTATTGAACATTGCCGCTGCATAATGCATTACTGTTTCTGGAGAGTTATAATCTAAACCTCTTTCAAATCTATATCTGGCATCAGAATTTAAGTTTAATTCTCTTCCGGTGTTCGCTATTGAAACTGGGTCAAAAATAGCGGCCTCCAAAAACATACTTGTTGTGTTTTCAGTAACGCCTGTTCTTTCTCCACCCATTATACCAGCTAAATCGTCAATACTTTGTTCATCAGAAATAACAAGCATGTTATCATCTAACTCGTAAGTATTTCCATTTAGTGCAAAAAACTTATCACCTTTTTTTGATTTTGAAATTTTAAGAGTTGTACCTTTTATCTTATCTATATCATATGCATGTAGAGGTCTTCCAATATCTATCATAATATAATTTGTTATATCTACAATAGAACTTATTGGTCTTTGATCAACGGCTATTAATCTGTTTTTAAGCCATAATGGAGATTCATTATTTTTCAGATTAGTAAATGATCTCCCAAAAATTTTAGGACAAAGATATTTTTCATTTTCACCCAAATCAACGTGCCAATTAATAATACTGTCAAATTCACCTTCACTAAATATGATATCTAAATCCTTTAAATTTCCCATTCCAGCTGCTGCTAAATCTCTAGCGATACCTCTTACACCCAAGCAATCACCTCTATTAGGAGTAATTTCAATTTCTATAATTGGGTCATTCAAATCCATAACATCTGAAATTGACAAACCAAGTTCAGATGAAGCTTCTAGTTCGATGATGCCGTTATGATTTTCAGATAAAGTCAACTCTTTTTCTGAACATAACATACCAAAGGATTCTTCTCCTCTAATTTTTCCTTTCTTTAATTTTAAATTTAGACCTGGAATAAATGTTCCTATATTTGCAAAAACACTTTTCATACCTAACTTGACATTAGGAGCTCCGCAAACAACATCAAATGTATTTTTTCCATCAAATACCTTACAAACATTAAGTTTATCTGCATTTGGGTGTTTTTTTACATCTATGATTTCGACGGATATAAAACTTCTTAGGTCCTCTGCTAAATTGACAACTGAAGAAACCTCTAAACCAAGTTTAGGAAGTGTCTCTAAAATCTCAGATAAAATTTTGTCAGTTTCCAGGTGATCTAGTAACCATTTCCATGTAAATTTCATGAAAAGACACCATTCAAACCAGAGTGTAAGCTTGGATTGTCAACGGGTATAAATCCATAATGTTTTAACCATCGTAGATCACTATCATAAAAAGGTCTTAAGTCAGGTATTCCGTACTTTAGCATAGTTAATCTTTCTAAACCCATTCCAAATGCAAATCCTTGATATTTTGATGGATCTATTCCTACACCTTGTAAAACTCTTGGATGGACCATACCTGATCCTAAAATTTCTAACCAATCTTCTCCCTCACCTATTACTAGGCTGCCATCATTTTCTTTTTTACAACCAATATCTACTTCTGCTGAGGGTTCAGTAAAAGGGAAATAACTTGGTCTAAAACGAACTGGTAAATTGTCTTCATTAAAATAAGTTCTACAAAATTCTATTAAACATCCTTTTAAGTGACCCATATTTATATTTTTACCAAGAACTAAGCCTTCACATTGATGAAACATAGGAGAATGTGTCGCATCATGATCAGATCTATATGTTCTTCCTGGTATAATATACCTGATCTCATCGAAATTTTTTAGATCAATTTTTTCCATTGTTCTAATCTGAACCGGGCTTGTATGTGTCCTTAAAACTTTCCTTTGTCCATTAATATCTGGTTGAAGATAAAACGTATCATGCTCTTGACGTGCTGGGTGCTCTTCAGGGATATTCAATGCAGTGAAGTTATAATAATCACTTTCAATATCAGGACCATCTACAATAGAAAAACCCATGTCCGCAAAAATAGCACATAATTCTTCAATTGTTCTAGAAAGAGGATGTAAAGTACCTATTTCAGCCTCATAAGGTGTGAGAGAAATATCTATTTTTTCTGAATTAAGTTTATCTTCTAAATGTGCTTTTTTAAAAAAATTTCTTTTATCTAAAATTAATTTATTAATTTGGCTTTTTATATCATTTAAATGAGAACCAATTTCTTTTTTTGTTTCTAAATCGTAATCTCTTATATTTTTTAAATATATAGTAATAGAACCTTTTTTACCTAAAGAATTAACTCTAATATTTTCAAGTTCAGATGATGATTTGGAATTTTGTATACTTATTATGATATCATTTAATAAGTTTTGAAGATCATCCTTTAGTTCAGAAAGCATATTGTTATTAAAAACCTAATTTAATGAATTTGCAATAATCTATATTACTTATTGAAAATTTTAAATATCAAGCAGAAGCAGATTTGGCTTTTGAAACTAATTCTTCAAATGCTAGTGGTTCATAAACAGCTAAATCTGATAAAATTTTTCTATCTATTTCAATGCCAGCTAATTTAAGCCCATTCATAAACTTAGAGTAATTTAATCCATGTAAACGAGAACCTGCATTGATTCTTTGTATCCAAAGACCCCTAAAATTGCGCTTCTTATTTCTACGATCCCTATACGCATATTGACTGGCTTTTTCAACAGCTTGAGTTGCTACAGTAAATAAATTTTTTCTAGCTCCATAATAACCTTTTGCAGCTTTAATTACTTTTTGGTGTCTAGCATGAGTAGTAACACCTCTTTTTACTCTAGCCATTAATTAACTCCTTTAAGCATAGGGTATAAATTGCTTGACAATTTTTGCATCGGATTCATTAAGTATCATTGTACCACGAGCTTGTCTTTTCATTTTTTGAGATCTTTTACGAAGGTTATGACTAAGAAAGGCTGGGCTGCATTTAACCTTACCTGATGAAGTAAGACTAAATCTTTTTTTTGCGCCACTTTTAGTTTTTAGTTTAGGCATAATATTCTCTCAATATTTTAGTAGTTATTTCAAAGCTTATACATAAGCTAAATAAAGTTAGCAACATAAAGTTTTATTTTATTATTAATATTATTATATCTGCTATTTGGGTGCTAATATCATCACCATTTGTCTACCTTCTAACTTTGGTGATGTTTCCACCTTACATAATTCTTCTGTATTATCTTTAACTCTATCTAAAACAGTGGCACCTAAAGTGTGATGAGCCATTTCTCTTCCTCTGAACCTTAGGGTTATCTTTACTTTATCACCATTTTCAATGAACTTTTTAACTTGTTTCATTTTTACAAAAAAATCATTATTGTCTATGTTTGGTCTTAATTTAATTTCTTTTACATCAATAATCTTTTGCTTTTTTCTAGCCTCATTCTTTCTTTTTTGAGCTTCATATTTAAATTTACCATAATCAAGAATTTTACAAACAGGTGGATCCACATTTGGTTGGATTTCAACTAAATCTAGGCTTAAATTTTCTGCTATCTTAAGTGCTTCATTAATGGATATGACACCTAGTTGCTCCCCATCTGCCCCAATACAACGCACGCTATCAGCTCTAATTAAATCATTAATCCTAGGCCCATCTTGACTTGCTGAGGTATTATTTAATCCAACTATATGAAAATCTCCTTTATTGTTTAAATTTCAATTAGTAATACAACATTTTATAGAAATTTGTTATTAAATTTCAAAAAATTAGTTAACAAAGCAACAAATAATTTTAATTTAATTGTCCAACAAATCAGGAGGGGTGCATTTATTGACAATATTTTCTAAGAATTCATTTAAACCCAATAACTCCTGTTTTTTTGAGCCTAAGTATCTAACAGCTACGCTTTTATTTTCTTGTTCTTGTTTACCTATGACTAAAATGATTGGAATAGCTTGATTAGAGTGTTCCCTAATTTTGTAACCAATTTTTTCATTTCTTAAGTCTATTTCGCACCTAATACCATATTTATCTAATTTGTTTTTAATCTCATATATATAATCATTAGTTGAATCAACTATAGAGCAAACCAAAACTTGTATAGGAGAAAGCCATAATGGCATTCTTCCTGAATATTGTTCGATTAAAATACCAATCCATCTCTCTAAAGACCCTAAAATTGCTCGATGTAGCATTACAGGATGCTTTTTACTCCCGTCAACATCTATATAATATGCGCCTAACCTTTCTGGTAAGACAAAATCCACTTGAAGAGTTCCACACTGCCAATCTCTTCCAATTGCATCTGTAAGTACAAATTCAAGTTTTGGGCCATAGAATGCACCTTCTCCAGGATTTAAGGTGTAGCTAATTTCAGCTGCTTCTATTGCTACCATAAGTGCCTTCTCAGCTTTATCCCAAGTGGTATTGTCTCCAGCACGAGTTATAGGTCTATCAGAAAATTTAACCTTTAATTCTGCAAAACCAAAATCTTTATAAATTTTTTGGAGTAACTCGCAAAATTTAACACATTCTGATGTAATTTGAGAACTCATACAAAAAATGTGAGCATCATCTTGAGTAAATTGTCTTACTCTCATAATACCATGCAAAGCCCCTGAAGGTTCATTGCGGTGACAAGAACCAAACTCTGCCATTCTAATAGGTAGGTCTTTATACGATTTTAAACCTTGTTTATAGATTTGTACATGACCAGGACAATTCATAGGTTTTAAAGCTAGTACCTTTTCATCGTCACCTTTTGCCATAAACATGTGCTCTTGGAATTTATCCCAATGCCCAGATTTTTCCCATAAAGATCTATCTATGACTTGAGGTGTTTTCACTTCTTCGTATGTTTTACTCAATCTCCTTCTTATATATGACTCAATTTCAAGATAAATTGACCATCCTTTTTTGTGCCAAAAAACTGATCCAACAGCTTCTTCTTGAAGATGAAATAAATTTAATTCTTTTCCTAATTTTCTATGATCTCTTTTCTCAGCTTCTTCAATCATGAAAAGATAATCTTTTAAATCCTTATCATTAAAAAAAGCAGTTCCATAAATTCTTTGTAAGACTTGGTTCTTGCTATCGCCTCTCCAATATGATCCTGCTAATTTGGTAAGCTTGAAAGAATGACCAAGTTTTTTTGTTGAAGATGTGTGGGGGCCTCTACATAAATCTAGAAATTTTCCTTGCCTATAAAATGAAACTGTTTCATGATCTGGAATGGCTTTCACTAATTCCAATTTAAATTTTTCATTGTTTTTTTTGAAGTGATCTATTGCTTTTTTTCTAGGCCAAACTTCTCTTGAAATCTTTTCATCTCTGTCAACTATTTCGTGCATTCTTTTTTCAATAATTTCTAAATCAGATAAAACAAATTTCTTTTCTCTATAAAAATCGTAGTAAAAACCATCTTCAATAGAAGGACCTATGGTGACTTGAGTTTCTGGAAACAATTCTAAAACTGCTTCTGCCATAATATGTGCCGCATCATGTCTTATAACATCCAATGTTTCTTTATTTTTTTTTGTCAATATTGCAATTGTACTATCTACTTCGATTGGCCTATCTAAATCCCATAGTTCACCATTTACTATTGAAACTAGTGCATCAGATTTAAGTTTTTCAGAAATATCATTAGCAATTTCAGCAGATGTTACTGATTTATCATATTGTTTTTTATCATTACTTGGAAGTGTAATTGTAATCATTATATTTTAATTTTAACTTTAATTTCAATATATCACTAACTGTTTATTTTATATTCTGCAATAGATTGTTTATATAATGATAAAGTTAATTTACACATTCTATTATGGTTAAAGTTTTTAGATACGAAATTTTTAGCAAATTTACCTATCTTCTCTCTTTTTTGTTGCTTTAAAGATAAAGCAAATGAAATTTTTTCCGAAAGACTCTCTACTTTTAAGGGCTCTGCTAAAAATCCAGTTTTTCCATCAATTATTGTTTCTGAAGCTCCACCATGATCGAAAGCAATCGGTATTTTACCTAAAGCTTGTGCCTCTAAAACTATTCTTCCAAAGGGTTCAGGAGTTATTGATGGCATCAAAATTAAGTCACCTAAGATCATTGCAGCTTGGATGTCCCTGGTAGAGTTAATAAGTCTTATTTTAGTTTCTAACTTTGATTGGGTAATTTTATTGATTAAAATTTTTTGAAATTTTTTGTTTCCATCAGCAGCTCCAATTAAAACACA
Organism: uncultured SAR116 cluster alpha proteobacterium; assembly: GCA_902543145.1. Classification (GTDB taxonomy): domain Bacteria; phylum Pseudomonadota; class Alphaproteobacteria; order Puniceispirillales; family Marisalimonadaceae; genus Marisalimonas. The sequence goes on from CACBXG010000007.1 coordinate 55,535, forward strand.
TTGAAAATCATGTTTAACTTTTGATAGAGCTTTGATAAGGATTTGATAACCTTTCCACATTGCTGGTCTTGCTGCCATAATTATAACAGGAACATTATCTTTTAAATTTAAATGCTTTGATTGAGCTATTATTCTAGCAGGATTTATTTTGTTCGGATCAAATTGATTTAAATCAACACCTCTATGAATAATTTTAATTTTACTACTTACTTTTGGAAAATAAGTTTTTATACTTTCTTCAATATGCTTAGAAATAGCAATTATGGTGTTACCTTTAGTTAAAATACTATTATAGTATTTTTTAAATAAATTAGATTTTCTAAATCTCATGTGAACCGACGTAATAATTGGTATATCTAAGATAGCTCCAAGTGGAACACCGATCCATGCAGGGGCTCGAGAACAAAAATGAATTAGATCTACGTTTTCACTTTCTAAAATTATCTTCAACTCACTTCTAATTTTTGGCCATTTTAATGGGTTTTTAGTAGCTACATCAAGATCATAGTGTATTCCGCCGTGTCTAGTTATTTGGGAAACCATAGGTCCACCAGAAGAAATAACAATTGATCTAAAATTATTCTCAACTAATGCTTTAGAAATTTCAACAACACCTCTCTCAACACCACCCGTATTTAAAGCTGGTAAAATCTGGACAATAGTATATTTATTTTTATTCATTTTTTTAACCTTAAATCAAACGGATTTGTAGATGACCAAGTTTATTAAAAGATTAGATAATAACATTATAGCATATAACCAATTAACAGGTAAAAATTTAGGTATTGTATTCTTAAGTGGTTTTAACTCAGATATGCAAGGTAAAAAAGCATTATATATAGAAAAATGGGCAAAAGAAAATAATCATAGCTTTTTGAGATTTGATTATTCTGGTCACGGTCAATCGTCAGGAACAATTAACAGTACGTGTTTTTCTGATTGGTATCAGGATGCTGAGTATTTGATAAATAAACTTACTCAAGACAAACAGATTTTGATTGGATCATCAATGGGCGCATGGATTATGCTGATGTTAGCAAAAAGAATTCCACAAAAAATCTCTGCAATTATAGGTTTAGCTCCTGCTCCAGATTTTCCTAAACTTTTGATATGGGATAAAATGTCAGGTAGTGAAAAAAGAAAATTAGTAAAAAACAGAAAGACAAGTATAAAATATGAAGATGGATCAAAAAATGATTTTTCATACAAATTAATAAAAGATAGTTTCAAAAACCTTACTTTGTCAAAGAGTATAACTTTTAATGGTCCTGTCTACTTATACCATGGTATGGCTGATGATGCCGTTCCATATGATTTGAGCATAAAAATAATAAATAATTTTACAGGAACGAAAGACGTTAAATTATTGTTGGAAAAAGATGCTGGTCATAGACTATCTGACATACACCAACTAAGAACCATTACAAATATTATTGAAGAAATAAAAATTAAAATATAATTAAATATCCATATTTTTATAGTTTTCATGGGGGTTAAGTCCAACTATTTGGTCTTTTAGTAATGTTCTAAATGAAGGCCTTGACTTTAGTTTGAAATACCATTCCTTTATATTATCATGATTTTTTAAATTTAATAATCCTAGATAGTCCAAAACTGAAAAATTTGCAGCAGCTAGAAAATCTAAATAAGTTAACTCATCTTTGATAAAATAATTTTTGTTATTTAGTAAGTAATTAAAATATTGAATATGAAAATCCAAATTTTGAAGAGCTGCTCTTATATTCTCACTATTTGGAGTTATATTTTCTACTATCCTTGAATATACTTTTTCATAAATAATTGGGTCGAAAACTTCTTTTTTAAAAATTACTTCAAACCAATGGACTAATCTATTTATTTCAGCTTTATCTTTATAATTCTCCACAAAAAATTTAGACCTTAATTCAAGATCTTTAATATACTCTACACAAGCATTTGCTCCAATAACTGGAAAATTTTCTTCATTGACCAGAACCGGTAAATGACCAGCTGGATTGAGCTCCAGAAAATCATTTTGTGGTTTCCAATAATTTTCTAGCTGGGTTTGATATGATATTTTATGTTCTTTTAAAATAAGCCTAATATACCTTGATGATGAACATAAGTAATAGTGATAAAGAGTAATCATAATTTAAATTATTTTTCAGGAAGAAGTTGTGCCTTTAAAGGTAATAAGTTTATACAATCTTTTTTTAGCTCTTTAACAAGAAGTTCACCATATGTTAAATCACCTGACGTGTGAATAATCAGATTTTTACTACTTAATTTAAAAAAATCAAATTCTTTGTAGTAGTCATATTTACCTGAAACAAAACATATAACTTCATTTTTTTGCTTAGCAATTTCTAATCCTTTTCTTACTAGTATTTTACCAAAACCTTTTCCTTGGAAAAGATCACTAACTGCTAAAGGACCAAGAAGTAGGCAATTAATATTGCTAACTAATATTCTGTAAAAAGTAATGGTACCAATTACGGTATTTGAATCTTCATTTAAACAAGATACAAGAGACAAACCTTTGATAGGCGGTTTTTTACGATATAAATATACAGTCCTTTGATGTCTGTTTTCACCAAAATTTTTATTTAAAATATTTTCAATTTGATCATTATCTGTTTCTTTTTTTTTTCTAACAATGATTGTAGGATCCATTTAAATTTCACATTTCAATTTAGAATAATGTAAATAAGGTTTTAATATTTTATTAAGATAAAAATTTGCTAATTTGGTAGTTCAGATTTTCCCATTAAAAACGTATCGATAGATCTTGCACATTGTCTGCCTTCTCTTATTGCCCAAACAACTAATGACTGACCGCGTCTTGAGTCACCAGCTGCAAATAAATTATCAATGGATGTCTTATATTCTGTGTCATTTGCATCTAAATTACCCGCTGTAGTTAGGTTAACCCCTATACTGTTTATTAAACCTTCATGAATTGGATGCACGAAGCCCATTGCAAGTAACACAAGATCTGCTTCAAAAGAAAATTCAGTACCTGTAACCTCACTCATTTTCATTCTTCCATTATCATCTTTTGACCATTCAACTTTAACGCAATTTAGTTTGTTAACTTTGCCATCAAGACCTTCAAATGATTTTGTTAAAACAGACCAATTTCTATCGCATCCTTCTTGATGAGATGTTGAGGTTCTAAGTTTTAAAGGCCAATCGGGCCAGGTAAGTGCTTTATTTTCTTTTTCAGGTGGTTGATCTAGTAATTCGAGTTGAGTAACTGACTTAGCACCTTGACGATTAGAAGTGCCAACGCAATCTGATCCAGTATCTCCACCACCAATTACAAGAACATTCTTGCCTTTTGCTGAGATTTCAACCTTTGGATCTATTTTATTACCTGCAACTCTATCATTTTGTTGAGAGAGGAACTCCATAGCAAAATAAATACCCTTTAGTTCTCTACCCTTGACTGGTAAATCTCTTGGATTTTCTGATCCTCCACAAAAAGCAATTGCATCAAAATCATTATTTAATTCTTCGATTTTAACATTTTTACCAATGTGAGAATTAACTCTGAACTCTACACCTTCAGCCTCCATTTGAAACATTCTTCTATCAATAAGATGTTTTTCCATTTTGAAATCAGGTATACCAATTCTAAGAAGACCACCTATTCTAGAATTTTTTTCAAACACGACAACAGAATGACCTGCTCTAGCTAGTTGTTGAGCACAAGCTAAACCAGAAGGCCCAGAACCAATAACAGCAACTTTCTTACCTGTTTTTTTATTACTAATGATTGGTTTAATCCAACCTTCTTCCCACCCTTTATCTACAATGGAACATTCAATTGTTTTAATAGCTACAGGATTATCTGTAATATTCAAAGTACATGATGCTTCACAAGGTGCTGGACAGATTCTACCTGTAAATTCTGGAAAATTATTTGTCGATTGGAGTAAATCAAGAGCTTCTTTCCATTTATTATTGTAAATTAAATCATTCCAATCAGGAATTAGATTATTAACAGGACAACCTTGATGACAATATGGAATCCCACAATCCATACATCTAGCACCTTGTTCTGAAACTTTTTTTTGGTCTAGAGGAATTAAGAACTCTTTAAAATGTTTTATTCTGTCCTCTACCGGTTCATAACCTCTTTCAACTCGGTCTAATTCCATAAATCCAGTTACCTTACCCATATCATTCTCCAGCAATTCTATTTGGTACTTTAATTTCTTCTTTAAGTTTTTGTTTTCTTTCGCTTAAAGCTCTCTTAAAATCAAAAGGGGTTATTTTATAAAAAAGATTAAGATATTTATTCCAATCATCTAAAATTAATCTGGCTTTTTCACTTTTAGTATATTTTAGATGTCTTTGAATTATTAATTTTAATCGTGCTTCATCAAAATCAAGTAAATCATTATCAATATCTTTTGCTGAAGGAGTACCAAAGTTTCTTAAATTTTGTAACTTCTCTAAACCTACCATAGCTTTATTACACTTCGTTTCAAATGTACCATCTTCATCTAAAATATAGGCTATTCCACCAGACATTCCTGCCGCAAAATTCCTACCTGTTTTTCCAAGTATAATAACAACACCACCTGTCATATATTCACACCCATGATCACCACAACCTTCAACAACAGTTGTAGCACCTGAGTTTCTAACTGCAAAACGTTCTCCTACAACTCCTCTAAGATAACATTCTCCAGAGATTGCACCGTACAAGAGCGTGTTTCCAGCAATAATATTATTTTCAGGAATAATTTCACTTGTTTCATGAGGACTCACGGATATTCTACCACCAGATAGGCCCTTACCTACATAATCGTTAGCATCACCTTTTAAGTTAAAATTAATACCTTTTGATAACCAAGCTCCAAAACTTTGGCCAGCGTTACCTGTAAAATCAACATTTATTGTATCCTTGGGCAATCCTTTATGACCGTACTTTTTTGCTATAACCCCTGATAACATTCCGCCAACAGTTCTATTAGTATTTACAATTTTTGATGAAATATTTACTTTTATTTTGTCTGAGATAGCTTTTTTTGATTTTGAAATTAATTCATTATCAAGAGCAAGTTCTAACCTATGATTTTGTTCTTTTGAATTATAAAAAGTCTCATCTTTTTCTTTTTCCAAACTTACAATAAGTTTTCTTAAATCCAATCCGTGAGCTTTCCAATGTTCTTCTGCTCCATTAAAATCAATAAGATCTCTTCTTCCAATTAAATCGTTAAACTTTCTAATACCAAGCTTTGCCATTATCTCTCTTACTTCATTAGCAATGAAAACAAAAAAGTTTACGACATGGTCTGGTGTTCCAGTAAAATTTTTTCTAAGTTCTGGGTCTTGTGTAGCAACCCCTACAGGACAAGTATTTAAATGACACTTTCTCATCATTATGCATCCTTCAGAAATAAGGGCAGCAGTTGCAAATCCAAACTCATCAGCACCCAAAATTGCTCCAATTACAACATCTCTTCCAGTTCTTAATCCTCCGTCAACTTGGACAGCTATTCTTTCTCTTAATCCGTTCATGACAAGTGTTTGATGGGTTTCAGCTAAACCAGTTTCCCAAGGACCACCAGCATTTAACAAAGATGTAATTGGACTTGCACCAGTACCACCATCATTTCCTGAAATAGTTACGTGATCAGCATAAGCCTTACTAACTCCAGCAGCGACGGTTCCAACACCAATCTCAGATACAAGTTTTACAGAAACTCTAGCTTTTGGATTAACATTTTTTAGATCATGTATAAGTTGTGCTAAATCTTCAATTGAATAAATATCGTGATGAGGTGGTGGTGATATTAAACCAACACCTGGTGTTGAATGTCTAATTTTAGCAATAAATTCATCAACTTTTCCACCTGGGAGCTGTCCACCCTCACCTGGCTTAGCACCTTGTGCCATTTTGATCTGAATATCTGTCGCGTTTGATAAATATTCAGTTGTAACCCCAAATCTGCCGGATGCAACTTGTTTTATTCTGGAGTTCATAGAATCACCATTAGAAAGAGGAACAAATCTTGATGTCTCTTCTCCACCTTCTCCTGTGTTAGATCTTCCTCCAAGACGGTTCATTGCAATTGCTAAGGTTGTATGAGCTTCTGTGGATATTGATCCAAGTGACATAGCACCTGTAGCAAATCTTTTAACTATTTCAGATGTAGGTTCTACCTTATCTATATTTATAGCTTTTTCTTTATTTGTGAACTTAAATAAACCTCTCAAATTTTTTAATTTTATAGAGTGATCATTAATTTTCTTAGTGTATTTTTTGAAAGTATCATAATTAGCACTTCTAACTGAATGTTGAAGCATTCCAATAGTTTCAGGGGTCCAAACATGTTCTTCACCTCGAATTCGAAAGCTTAAATCACCACCAACATCAAGATCATTAGATAATATTGGAGAATCACCAAAAGCTAATTCATGTCTATTCTCTGTTTCTATTTGAATTTCTTCTAAGTCAATACCTTCAACTTTTGACGATGTGCCGCAAAAGTATCTATCAACAAGATTAGAAGAAAGACCTACTGCATCAAAAATTTGAGCACCAGAATAAGATTGATATGTAGAAATACCCATTTTAGACATTACTTTAAGCATGCCTTTTGTTACAGCTTTGATATATTTTGTGTAAGCTTCTTTTTCTTCAATTTCCTGATTATGATTTTTAATTATGTTTGATAAGGTATAGAAAGCTAAGTATGGGTTTATAGCTTCTGCTCCATAACCTGCAAGAAGACATAGATCATGGACCCTTCTTGCTTCTCCAGTTTCTATTATTAATCCTACTTTTGTTCTTAAACCTTTTTTTATTAAATGATGATGTACTGAGCTCGTAGCAAGCAATGCAGGAATTGCAATGTTATTTTGATCAACTTCTCTATCTGATAAGATAATTATATTACAAGCATTGCTATTTATAACTCTTTCAGCTTCAATACAAATTCTTTGTAAAAATTTTTCAATTTCTAAATTAGGATTTTCTTTTTTATTATAACAAATACTTAAAGTAACGGACCTTAACTTATTAGAAGTGAATTTATCTATATTTCTAATCTTTTCTATATCTAAATTATCTAATATTGGATGGTCAACTTCAATTAACTTTTGATTTTTACCTGATTTAGGATCAAGCAAATTTGGCCTTGGTCCTATGAAATTCATCAAAGACATTACCAACTCTTCTCGAATTGGGTCTATAGGAGGGTTTGTTACCTGAGCAAAATTTTGAAAAAAATAGTCATATAAAAGCCTGTTTTTATCTGATAACGTAGCTAAGGGTATGTCTCTTCCCATTGATCCAATTGGATCTTGCCCCTCTAAAATCATTGGCTCAAGAAAAAATTTGAGATCTTCTTTGTTATATCCAAATGCTTGCTGTAAGTCTAATAAAACACTATTCTCTGGCAATGTTTTATTTGTATTAAATTCAATTGATTTAATATTAACTTTCGAATTTTTTACCCACTCGTCATAAGGATACAAATTAACTAAATTATCCTTAAGCTCTTCATCTGAAATTATTCTTTTTTCATCCAAATCAACCAGAAGCATTTTTCCTGGTTGTAACCGCCATTTTTGAATAATCTTATGTTCTGGAATATCTCTAAGAACACCTACTTCTGATGACATTATAACCAAGTCATCATCTGTTACGACATATCTAGCTGGTCTTAAACCATTGCGATCTAAAGTAGCAGCAACTTGAACACCATCTGTAAAAGCCATTGCAGCTGGACCATCCCATGGCTCCATTAATGCAGAGTAATATTCATAAAATGAATATCTTTTTGGATCCATTAATGAGTTATCTTTCCAAGCTTCAGGTATCATTAGCATCATTGCATGAGGTAGTGAATAACCACCCATTACAAGAAGTTCTAGAGCATTATCAAATGTTGCTGAGTCTGATGGTGATTTCTCAATAACTGGCCATAGTTTCTTTAGATCATCTCCTAAAAGTTCAGAATACATACTATATCGTCTAGAGTTCATCCAATTTGTATTCCCTTTTACAGTATTAATCTCACCATTGTGACATAAATATCTAAAAGGTTGGGCTAGACGCCATGATGGAAATGTGTTTGTTGAAAACCTTTGATGGAAAAGAGCTATAGCAGTTTTAAAATTCTTATTTTGAAAATCAATATAAAATTTTGATAGGTTTGGTGCTAATACCATTCCTTTAAATATTATCGTTCTCGTTGAGAGTGATACAATATAAAAATCATGGCAATCATCTTGTAATTTTTGTTGAAGTAAGAAAAGACTTTGTTTTCTTATAACATATAATTTTCTTTGAAATTCTTTTTCAGTTTTTGTGTTTTTTCCTTTTTGAATAAAAAATTGCCTAATAATCGGCGCATTATTTTTTACAGTTTCTCCTAAAACAGAATCATCAACTGGAACATCTCTCCATCCAATTAGAGATTGACCTTCTTTATTGATTGCTTCTTCAACTGATTTGATTGCAGAACTAGCTCTATTTTTTTCTGGAGGCAGGAAAATCATGCCGACCCCATAATTACCAATTTCTGGAAGTTTTATATCAGTCTTTAAAAATTCTTCTTTAAAAAAATCATGTGGTATTTGAATTAAAATACCAGCACCATCACCCGCTAAAGGGTCAGCCCCAATAGCACCTCTATGGTCAAGGTTATGAACAATCTCCAGGGCTTGATGAACTATCTCATGTTTGGGTTCATTTTTAATATTTGCAATAAAACCAAAACCACAATTCTCATGTTCGTTATCTGAGTCATATAAACCATATTTTTCAGGAAAACCCATTTTGTTCAATTTTTTAATACTCATTTAATTCCTGTAAATCTATAAAATCAATTAACTATAATTAATGCTTAATATACTTATTCCCTAATGAAGAACGTGGAACATAGAGAATTTACATTTATTTGTAAAATTATTCATTATATGTCAGATATGCATCAATTGCATTACAAAATTGATTAACGAATTAATTAATTAATTATCTCTGCTTCTTTAATCATAAAATCCTTAAATGCCTTAATTCTAGAATCATTTCTCAACTCATAATTAAAACATAAAGAAATTGACATTTTAGGTCCTTCTAGTTGTGATAAAATTTCTATTAATTCTATCATTTCAAATTCCATCCAATCTGGTAATGAGGCTATTCCCATACCAACCTCAGTTGCCTTTGCTATTCCATATATACTAGAAACCTCTAAAATTGGCTTTCTTGGTCTTTTATTTTCTTTTCCAATTGTTAATAGCCAATTCAATCGATGCCTATCAAGAGGGGGTTGTGCATCTTCTCCATAAGATATTATTTTATGATTATCCAAATCAGTACTAGTTTTTGGATATCCATTTTTAGAAATATATTCATTTGATGCAAATATCTTATATCTACAGTCAGCTAATTTAATTTGAATATCGTCTTGGGAAACACTGGGTGTCATTCTAACCTCAATGTCAGAGTTAAAATTGGTAACTCGAGGTTCAGAATCTCTTAGGCTAAGCGCAACATTTATTTCTGGAAATAAATTTTTGAATTTTGACATTCTAGGAGCAACCCATAAAGCCCCAAACGCATTTGTAGCACTAACATTCAATCTACCCGATGGAACGTCCATATCCTCAAGAAGTTGGTTGTGAGTCTTGCTTATATCAGAGGCTAAAATTTGAACAGAAGAAGATAATCTCATACCGGCTTTAGTTAGAGAAATACCATCTGAGTTTCTTAAAAAAAGCCTAACACCCAATTCATTTTCCAGCGCCTTCATTTGTCTGCTCAATGCAGACTGACTCATTTGCAAGATATAAGAAGCTTCGGTAATATTTCGAGTTTGGGCAACGATATTAAATAATCTTAATCTATCCCACTTCATAAATAACCTCTATACTCTTTTAAATTTTATAATAATCTTTTTAATACACATCTAATAAATATCTTTTTTCTTTTTTTAACATTTTTAAATATTCCAAAGCTTTTTTGTCGTCACATTTAAGCTCTTTTGCAATTATATTTATAATTGTGACTTCAACATCTTTAGCCATTTTTTGAGCATCTCCACATACGTAAATTATTGCATCATTTTCTAACCATTGGAAAAATTCATAACTTCTTTCATAAATTTTATCCTGTACATAAATTTTTTTATCTTGATCTCTTGAAAAAGCAGTATCTAAATTATTCAAAATTTTTTCTTCTACAAAATTTAAAATTTGATCACCATATATAAAATCATTTTTCCTAGTCTGAGCACCAAAGAACAACCAATTTTTCCCATTACTCTTTAGATATTTTCTTTCTTGTATAAAAGATAAAAAGGGCGCCACACCTGTACCAGGACCAATCATAATTATTGGCTTATTTTGGTTATCAGGCAATTTGAACAATTTATTTGGAATTAAGAAGACCTTTATTTTATCACCTAATTCACAACTATCAGATAAAAAAGTCGAACAAACACCATCATAATCTCTTTTTTTTCTTTGCCATCGTTGAGTTGAAACAGTTAGATGCACTGAGTTTTTAAAAATTAAGTTACTTGATGCAATAGAATATGATCTATGCTGTAGTGGTTTTAAAAGAGTTAAAAAATGCAATATATCAAATTTAAGACTTTCATCTAAATTCATGAAATCTAAAACATCTTTTCCATATTTAAAATCCATCAATATATTAATGTTTTTAGTATCTAAAGCATAATTTAATTCTTTATGATTAATATTATCGTTAACAAATTTTATTAATCTGTTCGTTGGCGTAAGAATCTCAAATTTTTTTTCAAGTAACTCATAAATGTTAAGATCATACCCTTCTGGTATGTATGTGGGATTTATTTGTAATCTATTTATAATAGCTCTTACTAAAGTATCATTATTTACTGGGAAAATTCCTAAGCTATCTCCAGGTTGATAAATAATACCACTATCACCCAGAGAAATTTCATAATGAAAAACTTCTTTGTTTGACTGTTTGCCAGATAAAAGTTTTTTTGAAGTGATTTTAGCTAAATATGGGTTATGTCTATTCCAATTCATACAATTACAGCTTAAAAAATTTTAAAAGAAATTAAAATAATAATTAATCCTATTTTTAATTAGATATTATCAATATATAAGATAAATAAAGTTTATGTAAAAGATAGAGTTTTAAATGGCTTTAGAAATAATAATTATTTTATCATTAATTCAAGGAATTACAGAATTTTTACCTATTTCATCTAGTGCCCATCTAATCATAATACCTGAATTTTTTTTTAATGTAGATTCCAGCAGAGGATTTGACGTCTCTCTTCACTTTGGGTCTTTATTAGCTGTAATATATTATTTAAAGAAGGATTTAATGAAAATAATTTCAGATACAATATATTTTAAAATAGATAACGAAGGCTTTATTATTTTAAAAAATCTAATAATAAGCACTATACCAGTTATTATTGTAGGATTTTTGGTTCATATAAATAATTTTGATATAATTAGAAGCTTAGAAGTCATTGGATGGACCACCTTAATATTTGGAATATTATTAGGTATTACAGACAGAAATCTTAAAGTTATAAAATATTTTAAAAATTTGAATTTAAAGGACGCACTTGTAATTGGCATTGCTCAGACACTAGCAATTATTCCTGGAACTAGTAGATCAGGCATTGTTATAACTGCTGGATTATATATGGGTTTCAGCCGTTTTGATGCGTCTAAATATTCTCTTTTATTATCAATCCCAGTTATAATAGCCGCAACTACTTTGGAAAGCATAAACTTGTTCATCGAAAAAGGTTTCTTTTTTAATAATGAAATGATTATGGGTATCATTTTAAGTTTTTGCGTCGCTTTAATTACGATTAGGTTATTTATGAACTGGATTAATAAAGCTTCACTTAAAATTTTCGTTGCATATAGAATTATGCTTGGGATTCTGATCTTAATATATGCTTACATTTAACTTAGTTTTATTAATATATCTTAAGAAGCTCAGTTTTCATGTCAGATGTTTTAATACCTAAATCTTTTAACCCAGGTAAACCATTCTTTAATATATTATCTGTTTTAAGAAGTATCATTTGATCTACTGTAAAAGGAGGTTTAGGTAAATTTTGTAAAAAAAAAGCAGGAATCATCATGAGTTTTGGATTTAGCGGAATAAGAAATCTTTTAATATTTTTAATTTCTAATAAGATTTTTAACAGTTCTTCAAAAGAGAAGATTGTATCACCTGCTAATTCATAAATATTATTTTTATTTTTTCTATCTTTTATTAATTTTATTATTGCTTTTGCAACATCTTCAACAAAAACTGGTTGGAATTTTGTTGATCTAGATATTAATGGCAAAAAGGGAGAAATCTTAGTCATGTCAGAAAACTGTCCAAAAAAATTATCGCCCTTACCATAGAGTAATGAAGGTCTTAAAATTTTTCCATTAGGAAAATGTTTTAGCAATTGGTATTCTCCCTCTGCTTTACTTCTAGAATATTTACTTTCAGAATTCGTAGATACACCAAGTGCAGAAACATGAATTAAAGTATTTATTTTATGTTTTGAAGAAATCTTTCCTAAAAAAGCAGGAATATCTGTATGTACTCTAAAAAAATCACCACTTTTATTTTCAAAAAGAATACCACATAAATTAATTATAGAATCTACATTTTTAATATTTTCTTCAATGATATTTAAATTGTTAATATTCCACTGAATACATTTAATATTATTGTCAGGAAAAATTTTGTTTAAATTTTTTTGATAATTATTTTTTCGTGTAAATAAAATTATTTCAGCATTTACATTTAAAAGTAATTTCAACAATAATTTTCCTAAAAACCCACTACCCCCAATAACTGCAATTTTTTTATTTATATTTGTTCCCATTGGATTTACCTTTTATGCTATATTGAAATATGATTTTGTTTATAGATTTATTTAACTACTTATTATATTTAGTCATGACACATATTTTTTAAAGTTTTATGGATAATAAATGACTTATTTTTTATATAATGATGACATTTCATCTGAAGTGAAGTTTGGTGATGTTATAGCAATTGACACTGAAACTATGGGACTCAATATTAATAGAGATAGATTATGTTTGATACAGCTATCAAGTGGAGATGGAAATGCGCATCTTGTTCAAATATCCAAAAAAAGCTTAGAAAAAGAAAATAATTTTACTAATCTAAAAAATATTTTTAAAAATCCAAATTCAACAAAATTATTTCATTTTGCAAGATTTGATATAGCTGTTATAGAAAAAAATATATGTAAATTAGATGGTCCATTGTATTGTACAAAAATAGCATCAAAGTTATCGAGAACTTTTGGCGCAAAACATGGTCTAGCTGACTTATGTAAAGATCTTTTGAATTTAGAGTTAGATAAACAAAATCAAACTTCTGATTGGGGATTAGAAAATCTTAGTGAGGCTCAATTAAAATACGCCGCTTCAGATGTTCTTCATCTACATCAAATAAAGAATAAATTAGATCAATTACTTATACGTGAGAATAAAGAAGAAATTGCTCAAAAGTGTTTTGAATTTTTAAAAACACGATCAGAATTAGATTTAATTGGATTTGATAATTTAGATATATTTGCTCATTGATAAATTAAAACTTAACAAAAATTTTTAGATAAAAATGAAAATAATTAGTGGTAAAATAATCTTCGCTTCTTTAGTTTTTCTTCTTATTATGAGTTTTGTGGTTAATAATTTCTTAAACAACGATGATTTTTTTAGAGAGAAAGATAAATATAAAAGAAGCTCACAGAACCAAGATAAGATAATTGGTGTTGAAATAAGACAACAAAATAAACAAGGAGATAAATTCTTAATTATGGCTGATACCTTAGAAGAAATAAAATCAAAAGAGAAGAAGGTCATTTTAGAAAATTCTTTAACAACAATTGATCAAAAAGGTATTTTAACTAAAATTTCAGCAGGAAATGCAATCATAACCAATGATTACAATGATTTCATTTTTTCAAACAAAGTAAAAATCACAAAAAAAACTAGAAAATTCACTCTTACTACAAAATCATTAACTGGAACTTTTAAAAAAGGTAATTATCATACAAATGATGATGTCGATATAGTTTCTGGGAATACCGTAATAACAGGTAAAGGTATTCAAATTAAAAAAAATGGTGAATATATAAAAATTAAAGGAAAAGCAAAATTAAAAATGCTTTTATCACAAAAAAATGCCAACTAATAAATTAACTTTACTTGTTTTAATTTTGATTACTTCTTTTTCACAACCAGTGTGGGCAAAAACAAATAATAAGTCAGAATTAACTGTGGAGGCTGACGAATCATTAGAATGGTTTGAAAAGGAAAAATACTATCTTGCAAAAGGAAATGTTATTTTGAAAAAAGATGGTGTTATTCTAAAAGCAAATACTGTTAAAGCTGATTATGTTCTTCAAAATGGAGAAAATATTTTGAAAAAAATAATTGCAAAAGATAAAGTTGTTTTAACAAAAGAAAACACAAAAGCAACTGGTCAATATATAACATATAATTTAAATGACAAGATTGCAAAGATATCAGGTACTTTCCAGACATTTTCATCTCCATCTGGATACGTAGAATCAACAAAAAATATTATTTTTGACGATGTGAATAACAAAGCCGAAGCAGAAGGAAATGTTAAAATAATTTTATCAAATAAAACTATAATTTATGCAGATAATGTTAAAGCTAATTTTGAACCTACTAACAAATCTTTAAAAAAGGCTATTGCTAAGGGAAATGTTATCATTGAAAACAAGGCAAAAGATAGAACATCTAAAGCTGATTTTGGAGTTTATAATGCAAATGATGAAATTATACGATTAACCGGTAATGTTGTAATAATTAACCAAAAATCTAAACTTTCAGGCTCTAAAGGTGTTACAAATTTGAGAACTGGTATTAGTAATATTGTTGGTGATAAAAAAAATAAGAAACGTGTTAAAGGCACTTTTTCTCCCGTTAAAAAACAAAAAAAAGGAGATTAAACTGACTAGTTTAGAAGAAGAGCTCAAACGTTTAAAATCATCATTAAGTGATAAAAACAATAAAAATGCTTCTATATCTTATGCATTTAATAAATCTAAAGATACAATTCCAAGTCAAGAATTAAAAGTAAATTCTATTTCTAAATCATACAACAAAAGAAAAGTTGTTAATAAAGTTTCTTTAAAGTTAAATAGAGGAGAAGCTGTTGGGCTTCTTGGCCCAAATGGAGCTGGTAAAACTACCTGTTTTTACATGATTGCAGGACTTATTGATACTGATGAAGGTGACATTTTTTTAAATAAAGAACGTATTAATCACTTGCCAATGCATATGCGTTCAAAAGAAGGGATTGGTTACTTACCACAAGAATCATCTATTTTTAGAGGATTAACAGTTGAAGAAAATATATTGTCTATTTTGGAAGTACAAAAATATAACAAGAACTATAAATTTCAAATTTTAGAAGAACTATTGGCTGAATTTAATTTAAATAAAATAAGAAACTCAAATGGTGCAACATTGTCTGGGGGAGAAAGAAGAAGAACTGAGATTGCTCGAGCCTTAGCTTCAAGTCCAAGTTTCATTCTTCTAGATGAACCGCTTGCAGGTATAGATCCCATTGCAATTAATGATGTTAGAAATTTAATCAATAAATTAAAATCAAAAAATATAGGTGTACTTATTACAGATCACAACGTCAGAGAAACTCTAAGTATAGTTGACAGAGCATATATACTTTTTGATGGGTCTGTTATCATGTCAGGCAGCCCAAGCGAAATTAAAATAGATAGTACCGTTAGAGATGTATATCTTGGAAATAATTTTTAAAACTAAAGTTTTTAAAATATATACTTGACTGATGTCGAAGTTGGTATTAATTAAACGAACACTTAATTAGTTATTCCTAAAATCGAAGGTTAAATATGAATATCAATGATATGTTGTCTGATGATGCTTTCTTAGTGAATTTTGAGGGCACGAGTAAAAAACAAGTATTAGACGAATTAAGTAAATTAGCAGAAACCAAACTAGGAATAAATTCTAGAAAACTTTTAGAAGATTTAGCAAAAAGAGAAAAATTAGGCTCAACAGCAGTTGGAAATGGAATTGCTATTCCTCATGCTAATGTAACAAATATTGATAAACCTTATGTTTTTGTATCAACACTAGTTAATGGATTAGACTTTAATTCTTCAGATGATATGCCTGTGGATATTATCTTTCTATTAATTGCTCCAGACAACAAAGGCTCAGAACATCTACAAGCTCTAGCCCTAATATCACGATTATTAAGAAACAAAGAGCTTACAACAAAATTAAGAGGTTGCAAAAGCAATGAAAGTGCTCTTGCTGTAATTTCTCAATCAATTAGAGAAGAAGCTGCATAATAAATCATTTGTTTACTTGGTTTAATATCGGTTTTTTATCTATATAGTTTAGTATAGAACTTATTGCTTCCGTTGCTATATCGTTAAAACACTCATCTGTCCAACAAAGAGCATGAGGAGTTATTATAACATTTTGATATTTTAATAATTTACTGTCTGTTGAAAGAGGTTCTTTTTCGGTCACATCTAGACCAGCACCCGCAATTTCATTTTCTTGAAGTGCATTTTCCAAATGACTTTCATTAATTACAGGGCCTCTTGATAAATTAAAAATATAAGCACTTTTTTTCATATTTGAAAAAAAATTACTTTGAATCATGCCTTTTGTATTACTATCAAGATTACAGAGAATTACAATAAAATCGCTTTTACATGCTAATTCAATCAGATCAACTTTAATTGCACCAATTTCTGTTAATTGTTTTTCCGATTTAAATGGATCATATGCTAAAATATTCTTAAAGAAAGGCTTTGACAACTTAATTGTCTCACTGCCTATACTTCCTGCTCCTATGACCCCTAATGTCTTTTGCGCTAACCCTGTGCCCATAAAATTAGTTCTGTCATTCCATTTACCACTCCTTACAAGATGATCTTTTTGTAATAATTTTCCAGCTGTTGCAAAAATCATTGTTAAAGCTGCAACGGCAACTGGTCTTCTAACTGCATTAGGAGTATTAGTAACTATAATATCTTTCTTTTTCATAGCTTCAATATCGACAGAATCAAAACCAACACCAAATCTAGAGATTATTTTTAATTTACAATTAGAATCAGACACACAATTTGCATTTGCTTTTGGTAAATTCAAAAGAATTGCATCAAATTTTGAAGTCATTTCTGTGTCTAATTCAATTATTGATTTATCCATCCAATATATTTCAATATCTTCTCTGTGTTTTAAGAGATTTAATGGTTCCATTCCAAAACATGGCTCATCACGACTATTTAACAAATCACCTGAAATACCAACCCTAAACATAATTTTACTCCATAATTTTTATTATCAAAATTATTTTAAAATTTGAGAAATTGATCTTGATAAAATATTCATTTCTGTTCCAACTGCAATCATATTAAAACCAAGTTTGGAATAAGTCTCTAATTCTTGTTTATTATTAACCATTATACCTAGGCTTTTATTGTAAGAATTCGCAGCAAAAGCAATTTCATTAATTGCATCTAGATATATCGTTGAAGAAAAATCTCCAGGTATTCCTAAAAAATTAGTTAAATCAAAATGTCCAACCCATAGACAATCCACACCATCTACTGAAGCAATTTCTTTTACATTTTCCAAACCTTGTTTTGTTTCAATTTGAATAATGTTGATTAGAGAATTATTTGCTTTTTCAATATAAGATAAAGGGTTTTGATTAATATAATTATCGTGTGCAAAACCAAACCCAGCACCACGTTTACCCTTTGGAGGATATTTAGATGATTGGACAATTTTTATTGCATCATTAGGTGTATTTACCATTGGAACCATAATACCTGATGCACCTAAATCTAAAGCTCTAGCTATATAATTATAATTAATTTCAGGAATTCTTAAAAATGGTGCAATTTTATTCGCATTAGATATTATTGAAAGAGTCTTAAATTGTTCTAAAGAAAGACCTCCATGCTCCATGTCAAAAATTATGAACTCGCAACCTGCATTTTTAAGTATAATTGGTATTCCAGGACTAAAAAATTCAAAAATCATTGCACCACGTAGTTGAGTCGATGTTGTTACCTTTTTTTTTAAGTCCATAAGTAACTCCCCAAAATTTTAAACATTAATAACCTAGTTTTCTTTCTATTGTGTTAGGCGGTATTTCCCCATTTTCAATATGTTTTATTGCATTTGCAATTTGTTTGGCGGCAGTTTCAGGATTTGTTTCTGCAGCTACATGAGGCCAAATTCTTATTTCTTTTAGATCCCACAGCTTACTCTCTTTTGGTAATGGTTCTTTACGGTAAACATCTAGTATTCCAGCTGAAATATGACCTGATTTACAGTTTTCAATCAAATGTTCTTCCACTACTTGTTCTCCCCTTCCAGCATTTATGAAACATGAACCATGTTTCATGATTTTAAATGAAGAGTTATTAAAAATGTTATTTGTCTCGATTGTTAATGGGAGCAGACAAATATGAATGTCACAGGTTTCGAGAAGATATTTAAATTTATCTTTACCAATAAAACAATTTATACCAGGAATATTTTTTTGAGTTCTACTCCACCCATAAACTTTAAATCCTAATTGTTTCAGGTCTAAAGCAACAACACTACCTATGGCTCCAACACCATAAACCGCAATTTTTAAGGTAGTAAAGTTAATTTCCTTTCTAGGTTTATATATTTTATTTTTTTGCTGCGTATCATAACCAAATGTATCCCTAATGTAGTTGAGAATTGACATTACCACCCAATGACTCATTGATTTCGCCATAAAAGGATCTACTACTCTAACAATCGGTATTTCATAATCAATTATGTTGTCTTTTAGTATGTGATCTACACCTTGACCTAAGGATATTAAACCCTTCAAGTTTTTTAATTTTTTTACTCTTTCAAGCGGTGCTTTCCACAATAGGGCAGTTATAGCATATTCTGCATGATCACTTAACAATGGCACTAAGGTAATTAATGGGTTATATACTTTTAACTTGTTTTCCCATTCTTTTTGCAACTCTAAATTACTTTGATTACTATAAAAAGCAACAACCGACATCATCAATTCCAAATTCTAATAATTAAGTCTGAAAAGTATATATTTTAAAACTCCTGAGGTAATGGTGGAGCTAAGGGGGGTCGAACCCCTGACCTCTACACTGCCAGTGTAGCGCTCTCCCAACTGAGCTATAGCCCCAAAAATATTTTAATTCTTGTCATCGTCATTTATTTCTACGTCAATACTATTATCATCATCATTTATTTCTACATCAATACTATTATCATCCTCTGTAATTTCATCATCATGAATGAAAGAAATATCGTCTTCTTCATCAACTAATGTATTTTGATCATCTTTATTTATTTCAAGTAATGGATCATCGTCACTTACAACTTCAGCATCAGAATCGATCTCAATATCATCAATGTTTTCAATATCATCTGTTAAATCATCTTTATTTTCAAGTGATGACTTTGAAGGAACACTTTTACCTTTTCTTGTTCTTAAATGATCGTTGGGGTCAAATTCAGCACCACAATAGGGGCAAATAATAGGAAATTTATTAAGATCATAAAATTTTTTTCCACAGGCTTGACAAGTTTTCTTCATACCCCATTCTGGTTTTGCCATGGCTAATCTCCTTAGTAAATATTTCCTAATATTGGAATAGACTTAAATTATTGAATATGTCAAAAGTTTTTTTAAGAAATTTGTTAACTTTTGCCAAATTAAATATATATTAAGCTTTTACCAATTCAGGAAAAAATTTATACATGAGTTCTATCTCCTCAAATAAATCTTTAAACTTATCAGGTGTTATCAATGTGCCTGGAGACAAATCAATTTCTCATCGTGCTCTCATAATAGGATCATTAGTGACAGGTAAAGTTAAAATTAAAAACCTTCTTGAAAGCGATGATGTTATTGCAACATCAGAGGCATTAAAAACTTTAGGAATAAAAATAAAAAAGAATAAAAATATTTGGGAAGTCCTTGGTTGTGGAATCGGAAATTTATCTGGTTCTGATTATAGGTTAGATATGGGTAATTCAGGAACTGGATCAAGATTGCTTATGGGACTAATAGCTGGGTCTGATGTTGAAGCAACAATTTTAGGAGATGAATCTTTGTCGAAAAGACCAATGAAAAGAATAATTAAACCACTCTTAAAAACTGGAGCAATTTTTGATAATCCAATTAATGACAATTTACCAATTAAAATTAGAGGCTCTAAAATTCCATTACCACTTGAATACAACAGTCCGGTTGCTTCAGCTCAAATAAAATCCAGTATTCTATTGGCCGGATTATCTTCAATAGGAAATACAACAGTTATTGAACCTGCTTTGTCAAGAGATCACACTGAAAGAATGTTAAAATATTTGGGAGCTGAAATTACTACTACAAAATTATCTAATTCTTCTTGGAAAATTACTTTAAAAGGCTTGCCTTCGCTTAAACCACTTGACATTGAAATTCCTTCAGATCCGTCAAGTGCAGCGTTTCCTATAGTAGCTTCAATAATAACACCTAATAGTAAGGTTAAAGTAGTGAATGTATGTGTGAATGATTTAAGGATGGGCTTATATAAAAGCCTCATAGAAATGGGAGCAAATATTTCATTTTCAAACAGACGAGAAATAAATGGTGAACCAATTGCAGATGTTTCTGCAAAGTATAGTATCCTTAAAGGAATTAATATTCCAAAGTCAAGAGTTGCTTCTATGATAGATGAATTTCCAATACTTTCTATAGCTGCTATTAGAGCGTTTGGTGAAACAAAGATGGAAGGTATTGAGGAACTTAGATTTAAAGAGACTGATAGAATCCATGCAATGAGTGAGGGTATAAGATCAGTTGGTATCGAAACAAAAGAAAAAAAAGATAGTATGATTATAAAGGGTAAAGGATCAGAATATTCTATAAATGGAAACGTTACAATCAAATCTAGATTGGACCATAGAATTGCTATGTCGTTTTTATGTTTAGGATTAATAACTGAAAATCCTATAAAAGTGCTGGATACTGATACTATAAACTCATCTTTTCCTTCATTTTTTGAAATAATGAATAAAATTGGTGCTAATTTGATACGTACATAGATAGATAAGTAAAATATTTTAATATAAAAAAAGATAGCTTTAATGATAGAGATTGCAATAGATGGAACCGCTGCATCCGGCAAAGGTACTTTAGCTAAAAAATTGGCTAAAAAATATGGTTTTGTACATTTAGATACAGGACTTTTGTATAGAAAAGTTGCTAGTGAGTTAATTGTTAAAAAAAAGCATACTTCTACAAATTTAGAAAATTATAGCTTTGAAATCGCAAGAAATTTAAATTTTATAGAATTAAGAAAAGAAAATTTAAGATCAGAAGAAATTGCTAAACTAGCATCTCTTATTGCGACTTATCCTAAATTAAGAGAAATATTAAGTTCAAAACAAAAAGAATTTGTAGATAATAGCAAAACAAAATTTCATGGCTGTATCCTTGATGGTAGGGATATTGGTACAAAAATTCTTCCAAATGCTGATTTCAAATTTTTTATTGATGCATTCATAGAAATTAGAGCAAAAAGAAGATTATTAGAAAAAAACATATCTTTCTTGCATGAAAATGATGAAAAGTGTATGTTGCAATCTTTGATTAGAGAAATGAAAGAAAGAGATAAGTTAGATAGTAGTAGAATAACATCACCTCTTGTTCCAGCTGTTGATGCGCATGTAATTGATACAAGTTTTATTGATGCTGATGAATTATTATTAAAGGTGACTAAAATAATAGAAGGAATTTGAAGTTTTATCAAAATATATTCATTGATTTCTTGACTTTCCATATTTATAACATCTAAAAAATGCAAATTGTAGACTTTATATAGGAGAAAATATTGACTCAAACTGAAACCACTGCCAAACCTTCACAAGAAAGCTTCTCAGAGTTATTAGACCAAAGCTTTCAAGAAATGACAAGTATTGAAGGTTCAGTAGTATCTGGAACGGTAATTTCTATTGAAAAAGATATCATTATAATCGATGTTGGTTTAAAATGTGAAGGTCGTGTTCCTTTAAGAGAATTTGGAAATAATGGAGAAGAAGCGAAGATTAATGTTGGTGACACAGTTGAGGTATATATAGAAAGACTTGAAGATATTAATGGCCAAGCAATATTAAGTAGAGAAAAAGCAAGAAGAGAGGAAGCTTGGGTAAATCTTGAGGTTGCTCTTGAAAAACAACAAAGAGTAAACGGTATTATTTTTGGAAAAGTCAAGGGAGGTTTTACTGTTGATTTAGAAGGTGCAACAGCTTTTTTACCTGGAAGTCAAGTAGATATTCGTCCTATTAAAGATCTCGGTGTGTTAATGGGAACACCTCAACCCTTTCAAATACTCAAAATGGATAGAAGAAGGGGTAATATCGTTGTTTCAAGAAGAGCAGTATTGGAAGACAGCAGAGCTGAAGCTAGAACTGAACTAGTTGCAAATCTACAAGAGGGTCAAGTTTTGCAAGGTGTTATTAAAAATATTACAGATTACGGTGCATTTGTCGATTTAGGTGGTGTTGATGGTTTATTGCATGTAACTGATATTTCATGGAAAAGAATCAACCATCCATCTGAAGCGCTTCAAGTGGGCGAGTCTGTTCAAGTCAAAGTTATAAAATTCAATGATGAAACACAGAGAATATCACTTGGAATAAAACAACTTACTGAGGATCCATGGCTTAAAGTATTTGAAAGGTTTCCTGTAGGTGCAAAAATGTCAGGAATTGTTACTAATATTACTGATTATGGTTCTTTCGTTGAATTAGAGGACGGTATTGAAGGATTAGTTCATGTATCAGAGATGAGTTGGACCAAGAAAAACGTTCATCCTGGAAAAATTGTATCTACCTCAGAAAAAGTTGAGGTAATGGTGCTAGAGATTGATGTTCAAAAAAGAAGAATTTCTCTTGGCATAAAACAATGTGTAGAGAATCCTTGGGAAAAATTTAAAAAAATAAATAAAGTTGATGACATTATTGATGGTGAGATTAGGAATATAACTGAATTTGGTCTTTTTATAGCTCTTACAGAGGATATAGATGGTCTGGTACACCTATCAGATATAAGCTGGGATGGTAACGGTGATGAACTTATTAAAAACTATGTAAAAGGTTCAACTATTCAAGCTAAAATACTAGATATAGACGTTGAAAAAGAAAGAATATCTCTTGGCATTAAACAACTTACAGAGGATATTGCTGCTACTGAAATCGACAACATTAGAAAAGGTTCAACAGTTACTTGTACAATTTCTGAAATAAATGAAAATGGTTTAGAAGTTAATGTAGGCGATAAATTAAAAGGTTTTATTAGGAAAAATGATTTATCACGCGAAAGAGCAGATCAAAAGACAGATCGTTATGGTCTTGGTGATAAAGTTGATGCTACTGTTACTAATATTGATAAAAAAACCAAAAAAATTTCTCTTTCAATCAAGGCTAAAGAAATTGAAGAAGAAAAGAAAGCCATGGCAGAGTACGGATCATCTGATAGTGGAGCAAGTTTAGGTGATATATTAGGAGCAGCACTGGCGAAAAAAGATGAGAAATCCTCCTAAAAGGTGTTATTTTGAATAAATCAGATCTTATAATTAAAATTGCAAATCTAAACGCAAGCATTTATCAAAAAGATGCAACTAAAATTGTGAACGTTTTTTTTGATACCATAACCAAAGCTCTTTCTAGAAATGAAAGAGTTGAATTACGAGGTTTTGGAGTTTTCGATGTAAAAAAAAGAAAAGCACGCATTGCAAGAAATCCAAAAAATGGCGCCGCTGTAGCCGTTCCAGAAAAAAATGTGCCCTATTTCAGAATGGGTAAAGGCATGAAAGATCGTTTAAATAAATAACTATATTCTTAAATTTTCTAGTACTAAAAAAATATCTAATTTAAAATGAATAGTCTATTTGAAATCAAAGTTTGTGGTATAAATGATATAACATCAATGAACACAGCACTTAAATGTAAAGTGGATTATATAGGATTGGTTTTTTATCAAAATTCACCACGAAACGTCTCGATTAATCTATCTAAAGAATTACTTAAATCAAGAAACAAAATAACTAAAATAGTAGCCCTCACTGTTGACCCTAATGATGATTTTTTAAATGAAATTAAAAAAATTATTAATCCTGACTATATACAACTTCACGGAAACGAAAATTCTAGAAGATGTCTTGACATTAAACACAAAATAAATATTCCTTTGATAAAAGGTATCAATGTTAAGAATAAAATTGATCTAATAAGAAAAAATAAAGAATTTGAGGATATTTGTGATATCCTGTTATTTGACGCTCAATCTGAATCCTTACCAGGTGGTAATGGTAAAAAATTTGACTGGGATATCCTTAAGGACTTTAAATCTAAAAAAAAATGGATGCTTGCAGGAGGTTTAAACATAGAAAATATAGAAAATGCCATTGATATTACTAAAGCACCAGCAATTGATATTTCTTCGGGTCTGGAAATTAGGAAAGGTCTAAAAGATCCTCAATTAATTAAAGATTTTGTAATAAAATGTAAAAGTTTATGATGGCTTACTTATGACGAAAATGAATTTAAATAGCTTAAGAACTGGTCCAGATGCTTACGGTAAATTTGGTATTCATGGTGGAAGATTTGTAGCTGAAACTCTAATGCCATTAATTTTGGATGTTGAAAATGCATATGAAAAGGCAATAAAGGATCAGTCTTTCATTAATGAATTAGATATGTATAGAAGAGATTATATTGGAAGGCCTAGTCCATTATATTTTGCAGAAAGACTTACTGAACATTTTGGTGGAGCTAAAATTTATTTGAAAAGAGATGAACTCAATCACACTGGTGCTCATAAAATTAATAATGTTATAGGTCAAATATTATTAGCAAAAAATATGGGTAAAAATAAAATTATTGCTGAAACCGGAGCGGGTCAACATGGAGTTGCTACAGCAACTGCATGTGCCCTTTTTGGTTTTGAGTGTGAAGTCTTTATGGGTGCAAAAGATATTGAGCGTCAAAAACCAAATGTACAAAGAATGCAACTATTAGGCGCAAAAATTAATCCAGTAACCTCGGGCACAGGCACATTAAAGGATGCAATGAATGATGCTTTAAGATTCTGGGTAAGTAATGCAAATACTCATTTTTATATTATTGGAACTGCAGCTGGACCACATCCATATCCTAAAATGGTTAGAGATTTTCAATCAATAATAGGTGAAGAGGCCAAAAAGCAAATTTTAGAAAAAGAAAATCAACTTCCAAATGCTCTAGTTGCGTGCATTGGAGGAGGATCAAATGCACTAGGTTTGTTTCATCCTTTCCTTGATGATGAGGAGGTTGAAATATTTGGAGTTGAAGCAGCAGGTAAAGGACTGAATTCTAATTTGCACGCTGCATCTCTTACTGCTGGTTCACCAGGAGTGCTGCATGGAAATAGAACTTATTTACTTCAAGATGATGATGGTCAAATAATTGATGCTCATTCTATATCTGCAGGTTTGGATTATCCTGGTATCGGGCCAGAACACTCGTGGCTTCATGATATTGGTAGAATTAAATATTTGTCAACTACAGATGATCAGAGTTTGGATGCTTTTAAGTTATGTAGCAGCTTGGAAGGTATAATTCCTGCTCTTGAACCTGCTCATGCCCTACATATTACAGGAAAACTAGCTTCTGAGAGAAAAGGCCAAATTATAATTATGAATATGTGTGGTAGAGGAGACAAAGATTTGTCATCTGTGTTACCATTAATAATGAAAAACGATACTTAATATAAACTATGAATCGTATAAAAAAAACTTTTAATAAATTAAATAAAGAAAATAAAAAAGCCTTAGGAATTTTTATAACCGCTGGTGACCCTAATTTTGAAAACTCCTTGAAACTCATTACTAATCTGCCTGATAATGGCGCAGATTTTATTGAAATTGGCATGCCGTTTTCAGACCCCATGGCGGATGGACCATCAATACAATTATCAAGTCAAAGAGCTCTTAAATCAGGTATGAACATTAAAAAATGTTTATCACTAATTAAAATTTTTAGAGAAAAAAATATTCATACGCCTCTTATTTTGATGGGATATTACAACCCAATTTATAAGTTTGGAAAAGAAAAATTTATTAAAAAATGTATAGAGTTCGGTGTAGATGCACTTATCATTGTAGACTTACCTCCTGAAGAAGATGATGAGTTTTATTTTGAAGCTGAAAAAAATAACTTATCTATGATAAGATTAGTGACCCCTACCACTGATGAAAAAAGACTTAAAAAGATTTTGTTAAATGCTTCTGGATTTGTGTATTATGTCTCAATAACCGGCATAACTGGTACCCAAGCCCCTAATATTAAAAACGTACAAGATAATATAAAAAAAATTAAACAGGTTACAGACTTACCAATTGTTATTGGGTTTGGGATAAGATCACCAGGTCAAGCAACTTTGATGTCAGATGTATCTGACGGTATTGTTATTGGATCTGCAGTAGTTGATTTAATTAAAAAAAGTATAGATGGTGAGGGTGTTTCAGGCGGTGAAGAATTAACGACATGTTTAGACTTTACTAAAGAAATATCAAAAGCTTTAAAACATAATTAAGCCTTATTTATTTGGTTAAATAATATTTTAAAAAAGGAAAGATAATTGAATTGGATTAAAGAGACAGTTTTACCTAAGTTTAAAGCTTTTGTTAAAATAAAAGAACCAGAGGAAGTATTGTGGGTAAAATGCAAATCTTGTTCTCAAATGATATTTCACAAAGAATTTTCTTCAAATCATAATGTTTGTAAAACATGTGGTTATCATGATCACTTATCAGCAAGAGAAAGAATTGAATTTCTTCTTGATAAAGACTCGATAGAAAATATTACAATACCAAAACCAAAATTAGATCCATTAAATTTTAAAGATAAAAAAAAATATAGCGATAGAATAAAAGATGCTCAAAGCAAAACAAAACTAGATGATGCTTTGTTAGTTAGTTTTGGATTCATTGACAAAACACCAGTAATCTTGGCATGTTTTGATTTTGCATTTATGGCTGGATCAATGGGAAGATATGTAGGAGATGGATTAATTTTAGCCTCTGAAGAAGCTATAAAAAGAAAATGTTCTCTTATAGTAGTTCCATCTTCAGGTGGTGCAAGAATGCAAGAAGGCATATTTTCCTTAATGCAAATGCCTAGATCAACAATTGCAATTAATAAAATAAAAAAAGCAAAGCTTCCATATATAGTTTTACACACAAATCCAACTACTGGTGGTGTTACAGCAAGCTTTGCTATGCTTGGTGATATTCATATTGCAGAACCAGGAGCTATTATTGGATTTGCTGGTAGAAGAGTTATTGAAGAAACAGTTAAAGAAAAATTACCTGAAGATTTTCAAACAGCTGAATATTTAAAATCTCATGGTATGATAGATATTGTTGTTCCTAGATCAGAACAAAAAACTAAAATTTCAAAAATTTTAAAATCTCTAACTTTTTATTTAAATTAGCACTACAAATTTTTAATTTAAATTGAGTAATAATAAAAACAAATTATCTTTAACCTTAAAAAGGATGCTTGATTTACATCCAAAACTTATAGATTTCGATCTAAAAAGATTAAAAATTTTAATGGATAAATTTCATAATCCACAAAATAATTTAAACAATGTAGTTCATATAGCAGGGACAAATGGTAAAGGTTCAACTGCAGCATTTCTAAGAGAAATTTTAGAAGTTCATAATTTATCTGTTAATATATATACTTCTCCTCATTTAATAAATTTTAATGAACGAATCAGAATAAACAAAAAATTAATTTCAGATAACAATTTAATAAATATATTAGAAGAAGTTGAGCTAAAAAATGATCGTAATCCAATAACATTTTTTGAAATTACTACTGCAGCAGCATTTATTGCTTTCAAACGATTTCCTGCTGATATTAACATTTTTGAGACTGGGTTAGGTGGAAGGTTAGATGCAACAAATATCATAGAAAATAAAAAGCTTACCATTATAACTAAAATTGGCTTTGATCATGAAGAATTTTTAGGAAACAATATTCAAAAAATAGCAAAAGAGAAAGCAGGAATTTTAAGAAAAAATATACCTGTTATTATTGCTAAACAGAGTAAAGATGAAGCAATGAAAACACTAGTAAATGCAGCAAAAGAATTAAATTCAATGCCGATCAAGGTAAAAAGAATTTCAAAGAATACAAAATTAGGTTTGGTTGGTGACTTTCAATACGAAAATGCATCAACAGCGTTTACAGCTGGTAAATTTTTAATATCATCGATATCCGCATATAAAGTAAGGCAAGCACTTGAGAGTACTTCTTGGTATGGAAGAATTCAAAAGTTAAATGATGGTAAGATTTTCAATCTCAGGGAAAATATTACTATTATTGATGGATCACATAATCAAGATGGTGCAATTGTTCTTGATCAATATTTGACTAAAAAATCATTAGGTAAATGGAACATTATTATTGGTATGTTGAATAATAGAGAAGTTAAAGATTTCGTCGAAATTTTTAAAAACCACATTAATCAAATTTATGCCATTACTATTCCTGAATCAAACAATTCACACTCAGCTCTAGACCTAAAATATAAATTAGATACTTTAGGTTTTGATACAAATGTTTCAAACAATTTCGAAGATGCTCTTAGAAAGGCCAACAATAAGATTCCATTATTGATTACTGGATCTTTATATTTAGCAGGTCATGCATTGAAATTCAACGAAACCATAATTGATTAGATTGTATCTTTAATCCATGACTCAAGAGCGGATTTTGGAAGGGCACCCATCTTCTCAGAGATTTTTTTTCCACCCCTAAAGATCATTAAAGCGGGAATACTTCTAATACTATATGCTTGAGATGTTGAAGGATTTTCATCAACATTAATTTTAACAACTTTTAATTTGTTACTCATTTCTTCAGATAATTCTTCCAAGGAGGGTGCAATTGCTTTACAAGGTCCACACCATTCTGCCCAAAAATCAACTAACACAGGTTCTTTAGCTTCTAATACATCTGCTTTAAAGTTTTGATCATCTGTTTTATTTGTCGCCATTTTAATCTCTCCTTAGTTAACAAAATTTAAATTAGTTGATACTGTTTTTCAAGATCTTGTAAAAAATGATCCCAATCCTCTAAGAATAACAACTTTTCATCATTACCTTGTCTTTCATATTCTTCACGTAAATTATCTAGCTCGTGATATGCTTTAGGAATTGTATTCCACTTTTCATTATCAGTGCTTAAAATTTGATTGGCAATAATTTTATGGATATTTTCATAATCAGATTTAGGAAGTACATGAGGCATCTCTTCATAAATTAATATATGAGCAAAATATTTATAACGTTCATCTTTAAACTGATTAGAAATATAAAATCTTTCTTCCCAATCAGCATTATGAAAATCAACCATTTTGGATTTTTCGTGATTATCAGGGAAACCACCAGAATAAATACTTTCTTCTGGCATTAAATCAATCTGTGATTTAGTCATTTGTCTTGTCTCATGCTCTTCAAAAAGAATTGTTTGGATTTTATTTTTAAAATCAGAACTTTGTTTAATAATTTCTGCTCTGTGAGTTAAAACTTCCATCCCAATTGATTGATACACTGGGATTTTATCAATAACGCTTGAGTCTAATAAGATTGGATTTTTATTATTTTTAATTTCTTTAATTAATTTAGGTTTTTGTTTCATTTTAATTTTTAAATCTTTAATAGACATATCAATATAATCAAGTGGATCATGCAATAAATCAAAACATTGAGGATAATTAAATTGATTCTTGCAAATATAAGTAACAGCATGAACATTGAATTTACCAAAAAGATATTCATCCATACAAACAATATTATTTTGGATTAGAAAGTTATCTACATCTATTTTATTATTATTGTTAAGCCCAGCATTCCAAACTTTATTAGAATTTTTCTGTAAAATTTTAGCAATTTCAATAGTAGCATCTACATCACCCATAGCATCATGAGCATTATGAAAAATATTATTAAGTTCAGTTAAGACATCTAATTTAAAAACTTGATTACCCTTTTCATTAATTCCAACTTTTAAACAATCAGGAAAATAAAACTTAGATGCTCTAGTCATTCCTATGACATCAGCTCTTTTATTGCCATGAAATTGTGTTAAATAAGGTTCTAAAAGACTTTTAAAGAAAGTTTTTCTAATAAATTCTTCATCAAAGTTTATTGAGTTATATCCAACAAAAATAGCTGGTGACCATTTCTTAAATGTTGTTTCTATTTTTTTTATTAAATCATAATGTGACAAATTTACATTTTTTAGAATTTCTACGGATGTTTTATTTACAATCAATGCTTCAGGATAAGGCACTAAACCTTTTTTTAATCGACATCTCTCTTCAATTTTGTCAATTACATTAAATTTATTGTCTGTAAGTATAGCTGCCACTTGAATAATTTGATCCCAGGTAGAATTTCTTCCTGTAGTTTCTAAATCATAGAAGACATAATTCAAATTATTGACCTCACAAAGCTAAAAAGTTTCTTAAATTTTTAATTTTATTATCCCATTTTTTTGAACCAGATAAAGTAATTTTTCTATATTCAGATAAATTACTTTTATTATTTTTTATAATCTCAATATTAAGGTTCAAGGGATCAAAGTGACTTAATTCAAATTTAAATTTTGGCCACTCAAGAAGAATAATTTTTTTTTTAAGTCCTCAAAAATACCAATCTCATCTACTTCTTCAAAACTATTAATCCTATAAAAATCACAGTGCCAGATTTCTTTTTCTTTTTGTAATGGATATGTTTGAACAATATTAAATGTAGGACTTATAACTTCATTAATTTTTGTTAAATAATTTATGATTGATTTACACAGAAAAGTTTTTCCAACACCTAAATCTCCATTAAATGTAATAAGATCATTTAGTGAAAATAACTTTGCCAATTGTATACCAAAGTTATGCATTTCAGTTTTAGATTTAATCGTTATTTCTAGTAACAATTTCATAAATTAGTATCTATAATTTTCTGATTTAAAAGGTCCTTGAACTGGAACTCCAATATAATCCGCCTGTTCGTTTGAAAGCTTACTTAAAGTAGCGCCAACTTTATCAAGATGTAATTTAGCAACTTTTTCATCTAAATGTCTTGGCAGAGTATATACCTTATTTACATAATTTTCTGGCTTTTCCCATAACTCTATTTGTGCAAGAACTTGATTAGTAAAAGAGGCACTCATAACAAAACTAGGATGTCCAGTAGCACATCCCAGGTTTACCAATCTTCCTTTTGCTAAAACTATTAGACGTTTTCCATCTTGAAATTCAACCTCATCCACTTGAGGCTTAACCTCTGACCATTTCATATTTTGAAGTGACTCAACTTGAATTTCTGAATCAAAATGACCAATGTTACATATAATTGCCCTATCTTTCATTTCCCTCATATGATCCACAGTAATAACATCTTTATTCCCAGTTGCTGTTACAAATATATCTCCCCTAGAACATGCCTCTTCCATTGAACACACTTCATATCCTTCCATTGCAGCTTGTAATGCACAAATAGGGTCAATTTCAGTTACAATCACTCTAGCTCCACCTTGACGAAGTGAAGCTGCAGATCCTTTTCCTACATCACCATAACCTGCAACAACAGCAACTTTACCAGATAACATCACGTCAGTGGCTCTTCTAATACCATCTACTAGAGATTCCCTGCATCCATAAAGATTATCAAATTTAGATTTTGTTACTGAATCATTCACATTGATTGCCGGAAAAGGAAGATCGCCTTTTTCTGCCATTTGATATAATCTAAGAACCCCTGTAGTTGTTTCTTCAGTAACCCCTTTAATGCTATTTTTTACTTTTGTGAACCATCCTGGAGAACTTTCAAGTCTAGATAAAATTTGTGATTTAAGAGCCTCTTCTTCTTCATTAGCAGGGTTAGGTAAAACTTGTTCACCACTTTCTGCTTTAGCGCCTAATATAATGTACAAAGTTGCATCACCACCATCATCTAGGATCATATTCGCAACTGTATCATCTGACCAAGTAAATATTTGATCTACATAATTCCAATATTCTTTTAAAGTTTCACCTTTTTTTGCAAAAACTGGAATATCTTGTTTTGCTATTGCCGCAGCTGCGTGATCTTGTGTTGAAAAAATATTACAACTAGCCCATCTAACGCTTGCCCCAAGACTTGTCAAGGTTTCTATGAGGACTGCTGTTTGAATCGTCATATGCAAACAGCCTGCAATCCTTGTACCTTTTAATGGTTTATCCTTTGAAAATAATTCTCTACATGCTATTAACCCTGGCATTTCAGTCTCAGCGATTGATATTTCTTTTCTTCCCCATTCAGCAAGTTTTATATCTGTGATTGAATAATCTTTCATAATAATCCTTTTTTAAAATTTGTAATTCTATAACATTTAAAGTCACCCAATTAAAGCTCGAATTAATAAATTTAAAGTTTAATTTTTTGCTTCTGCAAAAGTAACTTTAACACTACCCCCAAGACATTCATTCTTTTGATTTAATCGATTTAAAGCCTCTATTGTTCCATTATGAGCTTCAACGATCTGTTTAGAAATAGATAACCCCAAACCTGAATGATTACCAAATTTTTCATTTTTAGGTCTGTCTGTATAAAATCTGTCAAAGACCTTTTTTAGAGATCCTTTTGAAAAACCTGGGCCATTATCTTCAACCGTAATGGTTACATTTTCTAAATTTTTTTCTATTCTAATATTTATAAAATTATTTTCCTTTGAAAAAGAAGAAGCATTTTGTATCAAATTATCAAAAACTTGAGCAATCTTATTTTCATCACCTAAAATATGTATATCCTCTACGTGCTTCAAAAGATTAATTTTTGAATTTATTGTAGTTGACCTTATATCAACAAGAGTTTCAAGAAGATTTGAAATATTGATTTGTTTAATTTCTATTCTTGATAATTCTGCGTCTAATCTAGAAGCAGCAGAAATATCATTTATCAATCTATCTATTCTTTCAACGTCATTTTGTATTACTTTAATTAATTTTTTTTGCTCACTCAAACTTTTAACTTTTGTAATAGTTTCAGAAGCTGATCTAACGGAAGTAATTGGATTTTTTAACTCGTGTGCCACATCAGCAGCAAACTCTGCAATATGATCTATTCTTTTTTGTAACTCATTAGTCATTTTAAAAAAAGATTGTGCTAAATTACCTATTTCATCTTTCCTATTTCTAAATTTATTTAGATTAAAAGTTTTCAGTGTTTTGTCTTCTGCAATTTTATCTGCTTCATTAGACAATCTCACTATTGGATTTGTTATTGATCTTCCAAAATAAATAGCCAGAGCAACAGTTGCTAACAATATAAGACCAAAAGCCTTAAAAAGTTCAGTTTCCAAGTCAACTAATTCTTGTTCAATTTTTTTTCCAGAAACAGAAAGAAGAACAGCTCCTCTAACCATACGAATGTTTTTAATTGGTATAGCTACGGACAAATAAAGTTTACCTTTACTATCTTGTCGTAAGATTTTTTTTGTTCTCCCTTTTAAAGCCATAATAATTTCTGGGAAGTCCTCAAATGAAAAAATTGTATTATCTCTATAAAGAGGTAAATTAAGAGGTTTTGATATTAAATTTGAGAATAAAGATACAAATTTTGTTAAATTATTTGTTATGGAAAAACTATTGTCAACAGCTGGTAACGGGCTCACTTTAACAAATGGACTATACTTCATACTTGCTTTTGTATCTGCTATTAAATTTCCATACATATTAAAAAGCCTTGCTCTTATGTTAGAACCATACTCAACCTTTGGGATAAGACTTTGTAGAGCTGGACTTGATATTTGATTATTCTGGATTAAACCATACTGATTTTCTGCCAACGCAAGCGCTTTAGTCAGTGTCAAACCTTGTCTTTCAATAGCTGCAAATTCTGACTTAATTAGAATATCTTGATACTTATTAAAATAAATTAAAATGATTGGGTATAATATAACAGGTAATAATATTATAAATAAAATCCTCATTTTCAGAGGAAAATATAACTTCTCTAATTTTTTAAAAATAAATTTCAATTTTTATGAATCTCTATATCTATATCCCACACCATACAAAGTCTCAATATGATCAAAATCTTTATCATAAACTCTAAATTTCCTTCTCATTCTTTTGATATGACTATCAATTGTTCTGTCATCGACATATATAGTTTCACCATAAGCTGTATCAATGAGTTGATCTCTGTTTTTCACTAACCCAGGTCTTTGAGCTAAAGAATAAAGAATTAAAAATTCAGTAACTGTAAGTCTTATTTCTTCACCTTTCCATTTACAAAGATGTCTATCTGGATCAAGTGATAAATTATTTCTTTTAATCAACTTATCTGATACATCATCATTTTTATATGAACTTCTTCTGAGTACAGCTCTTATTCTTTCAACCAAAAGCTTTTGTGAAAAAGGCTTAGTAATATAATCATCAGCTCCCATTCTAAGTCCAATTGCTTCGTCAATTTCGTCATCTTTACTTGTTAAAAAAATTACTGGAACATCATTTGTTTCTCTTAGTTTTTTTAAAACTTCCATACCGTCAAGTTTTGGCATTTTAATGTCTAATATTGCTATATCAGGTGTGTTTCTTTGAAGTGCTATTAGCCCTTGTTCACTATCATTGTAAGTTTCTATCACCCAACCTTCAGCTTTTAAAGCGACTGAAACTGAGGTTAAAATGTTATTATCATCATCGATCAGAATTATTTTTTCACTCATTCTTTTGCCTGTGCTTTTATTAAAATTTAATTATATTATAATTTGAATAGAAAATTTTGGTTTATTCAAGGCTAATTTACGTTAATTTATATACATAATATCTAATGAGCTTCAGCCCAATTATCTCCAAAACCAGTATCTACTTTCAAATTTACGTTCAACGAAACTCTTGGTAAATTAGCACGCTCCATAATTTCTTGGATAATCTTTGAATATTTATCAATGCTATTTTCTTTTATCTCAAATACAAGCTCGTCATGAACTTGCATTAGCATTGAAACATCATTTTTATAATTAAATAAATTTTTGTGTATTTTTACCATTGCTAGTTTTATTATATCGGCCGCTGATCCTTGAATAGGCGCATTGATAGCTTGCCTTTCAGCAAATCCTCTTAACCTTTGATTTTTAGAATTGCTATCATTTATATAGATTCGTCTATTGAACAGTGTTTCTACGAAGCCATCTTCTTCTAATTTAGATTTAATCTCTTCCATATAATCTCTAATTCTTGGAAATCTTTTGAAATATGAATCTATAAATTCTTTTGCTTCATTTGCAGAGCACTTCAATTGTTTTGCAAGACCGTATGCAGAAATACCATATATAATTCCAAAGTTTATAGCTTTAGCTTTCCTTCTTAAATCTGATGTCATATTATTTATTGAAACCCGAAAGACTTTTGAAGCAGTGTCAGAGTGGATGTCTAGATCATTATTAAATGCATCCAACATTTTTATTTCATCAGCTATGTGCGCTATTAGCCTTAATTCAATTTGTGAATAGTCCATAGATACTATTTTAAAACCTGGCTTAGACTCAAAAGCTGTCCTAATTAATCTTCCTTCTTCTGTTTTTATGGGTATATTCTGTAAATTAGGATTTGAAGAAGATAATCTTCCAGTACTTGCGCCAACCATTGAATAATTAGTATGGACTCTTTTTGTTTTTGGATTTATTTGTTCAACTAATGCATCAGTATAAGTACTCTTTAACTTAGAAAAATGCCTCCAATTTAGAATTAGTTGTGCAATTTCATTTCCTAAATCTGATAGATTTTCAAGAACTTCTACACTAGTTTGCCAAGATCCATTTTTGGAGCGTTTACCACCTTCAATCTTCATTTCATCAAATAAAATTTCTCCTAATTGTTTTGGAGAACCAACATTGAAAGTTTTACCACTATAATCAAAAATTTTATTTTCTAATTTTATAATTTCATCTGATAAATTTTTTGAAATTTCTGAGAGTTTTTCAGCATTTATCGTTATACCGGTATTTTCCATTTCAATTAATACATTAATTAATGGAATTTCTAATCTTTTATAAACAGAATATTTTTTATCATTAAATACTCTCGGTAAAACTCTATTATATATTGCTAAAGTTATGTCTGCATCTTCAGATGCATAATCCAATGCATCAGATGGTGACAATTGATTAAATAAGATTTTGTTTTTGCCCTTTCCACAAACATCTTCGTATTTGATTGTATTGTGATTTAATTCACGAAAAGCCATAGCATCCAATTTGTGACTATCTACTCTACCTGAATCAACAACATAAGAAAGGCACATAGTATCTCCAATTGGATCAATATTCATACAACCATTATGTAATTGTTTAACTACTAGCGCATCAAATTTGATGTTATGACCAATTTTTAAAATGGATTTATCCTCTAAAATGGGTTTGAGTAATTCAATGGCATCTTCAAAATGAATTTGATTAAAAGATTTTACATTATCAAAATTAAAGTCGGATTGATTATCATCTAGTTTTTGTCCATGTCTCAATGGTATATAACAGGCTAAACCTTCTCCACATGAAAGAGAAATCCCTATTAAATCTGCAGTTTTTGCATTTAAAGAATTTGTTTCACAATCAAATCCAATTACTGATTTACTATAACAATTCTCTAAAAATTTTATCAATTGATCTTTATTTTCAATTAATTCATATTTTTTGGAAATAGAGCTATATTCGTTTATATTTTTAACAGGATTAATTTTTATCTCAGATTTAGAGATATTCGTTTGTAGTTCTCTACTATTTTCATATTTATTTAGTATGCTTTTAAAACCATGTGTCTTTAAAAAAGGAATTAATTTATTTAACTCTAATTCAGAACTTATTTTAAATTCTTCTATCTGAGATTTGATAGGAACATCTTTTTTAAGTGTTACTAATGATCTGGACAATATTGCTTGATTTGCAAACTCTATTAAATTTTCTCTCCTTTTATTTTGTTTTATTTCAGAAGCTCTATTTAATAATTGATCGAGGTCTCCATATTCGTTAATCAATTCTGCTGCTGTTTTAATACCAATTCCTGGCACACCAGGTATGTTATCACTTGTATCACCTGCAAGAGATTGAACATCAATTACTTTATTAGGATAAACTCCAAATTTTTCAAAAACCTTATCATCATTTATCCAGAATTGTTTCATAGGATCGAATAAAGTTGTATTTTGATCAACTAGCTGCATCAAATCTTTATCACTAGATACAATTATAACATTTTTATTCATTTTTGACGCTATATCTGAATATGTAGCAATTAAGTCATCAGCTTCATACCCTTCCATTTCAACAACTGGTAACCCAATCGCGTTAGTGGCATCTCGTATAATTGAAAATTGAGGGATTAATTCATCAGGAGGATCAGATCTATTTGCTTTATACAAATCATACAAATCATTTCTAAAAGTTTTTCTAGCAACGTCAAATATAACTGCTACATAAATTGGTTTAAAATCTTCAATAAGCTTTAGAAGCATTTTAGTATAACCAAATACTGCATTTACTGGAACACCATCATTGTTGCTCATTGAAGGTAGGCCATAAAAAGCTCTAAAAATATATCCCGACCCATCAATAAGAAATAAATTATTTGGATCATTTAATTTAAGATTAGGTCTTGGGTTGTTTTCAATAGATATATTCATTTAATTTAAGGAATTCTTTTTATTAGATTTATTTTCGTTTAAGAAAAATTGCATTTAAAACTACCTTGCAACCTATTTATTAACAGTATTATTATAATTAATTATTAGAGAGTTGTCATTAAATCAAAATTAATGTCATTTTATTAGTTATTATATATTTAAGAAAAGAAAGATCTTAAGTGGCAGATAAGTATTGGGAAGTTCCACATAATCAATTAGCATTGCAAATTGAAAAGTTATCTAAAATTTATAATGATAAAGTCAATAATATTGCCTTAGATAATATATCCTTAAATGTCCCCGTTGGAAGTATATTTGGTTTACTTGGACCTAATGGTGCTGGAAAATCAACCCTAATTAATATTATTTCTGGAGCAGTTATAAAAACTTCTGGGAAAGTAAGTATATGGGGTTTAGATATAGATAAATATAGAAAACAATCTAAACTCGCTGTTGGTGTTGTACCACAAGAACTCAATATAGATGCTTTTTTTACACCCAAAGAAACTCTTAATCTGCATTCTGGAATGTTTAATGTTCCAAAAAATAATTGGCGAACAGATGAGCTTTTAAAATTAATGGATTTGACTGACAAAGCTGAAATATATAGTCGAAAATTATCTGGCGGAATGAGACGAAGACTATTAGTAGCTAAAGCGATGGTTCATTCACCACCTATTATCATATTAGATGAACCAACTGCAGGAGTAGATGTAGAATTAAGACAAAAACTATGGACTTATTTTAAAAAATTAAATGAATTAGGTGTTACAATAATATTAACTACACATTATTTAGAAGAGGCTGAATTTTTATGCGATCATATTGCAATAATCAATAAAGGCAAAATTATTGCTAATGAAACAAAAAAATCATTGCTTACAAAATCAAGTCAAAAAGTAATATTTATTACATTGACTAACGACAAGATTTCTGAAAAAGATAAGAACTGTCTTAAAAATATTGGTGATGTTAAAATTCTTAAAAATAAAATTGAAATATACTTCGACCCTAGACACACATCTATGAATAAAATTATAGAAACAATTTATAAAACAGATTTAAAAATATTAGATTTATCGACTAAAAACGTCCGCCTTGAAGAAGTTTTTGTTAATTTGATCAAAGATAATTAGATGAAATAATACAATGAACTGGGTTGTTTATATGTTGAAATGTAATGATAGTTCTATCTACACTGGGATCTCAAATAATTTAAATAGGAGATTAGATACTC
The DNA here is from genome assembly GCA_902543145.1 of uncultured SAR116 cluster alpha proteobacterium. GTDB lineage: Bacteria > Pseudomonadota > Alphaproteobacteria > Puniceispirillales > Marisalimonadaceae > Marisalimonas. The sequence continues at coordinate 94,580 of CACBXG010000007.1, forward strand.
ATGCAAAGGGTAATGGTTCAAAATATGTTAGAGCCAAATTACCTTTTAAATTAATTTACACTGAGAAGTGCCTAAGTAGAAGCAAAGCTATTAAAAGAGAAATAGAAATAAAAAAACTTGATAAAAAAAATAAAGAATTATTAGTCAAATCATATAATAAAAAAAGGAGTCATAATGAGTATTTCTAAATTTGTTTTTATAGTCTCTATGAATGTTAAAAAAAAATATGAAGATTTATTTAATGAAGTATATGATGAAGAACATGTACCGCATTTGCTTAATGTTCCAGGAGTGAATAAAGTAACTAGAGGGAAAGGAATACCTTTTAATTTTTCTATAGGTGGTGAAACAAAATCAATGGATTCACCCAATCAAAAGTTTGTAGCTATGTACGAAATTGATAATCCAGAAGTTATCAATAGTAAAGAATGGGCAATTGCTGTTGAAAAAGGACGATGGAGTACAGAAGTAAGGCAACATACTTATGATAGATCGCATTTTTTGTATCAATATTGTTAAATTTTAATTTAATATAAATAGAGTTTTATTTTGACATATTTTAATTTTTAATATCATAATATTAAATATGCTTAATTTTATGGAGATTAACTATGTCAAACATAATCGAAACTAAATTTGGTACATTAGTAAATACTAGTAAAATAGCTGCAGGTAGTGCATCTAGTATAAAGAAAAGCGGTGCATTCTATAATTTTTCTATAAGAATAGCCCATGATGATATTCGTGAGTATTCATTTACAAATTTAGCGAGAGCTGAGTATATGAGACGAATAATGATTGATCACTTAGAGCAAAAGATCAAAAAAGAATCTAAAATTTCAGAAAACAAAGTTAACTAAATTTTTACATTTTCTTTAAACAGCTTATTTCTTAATAATCAATTGTATTTAGAATAGTTGTATAAAATTTAATTAATTCAAATTGATTAAATTTTAATTAAATTTAAGTTAATGCATAAAAAAATCACATTTAGAGTTTTTGTGATTGAGAAGTTTTTATTATCATTGTTATTAAAATAATTTGCAATAAATTTAGTGAGGTAATTTATAGAAGGAAATATAATGTTTTTTGCAATAATGCTAGTTTGCTCTCCTCTCAATCTTATACATCATGGTAATGAATGCTTTGGAATTGAAGATACCAATGGCTACTATTTAACAAAGGATAAGTGTAATATCAGAATAAAAGAAATGGAAACTGAACTTTTAATTGCACTTAGTTACCCTGTCATGATAAGTAAAAGTTGCGTGAGAGTTAATATGAAATCTGCATAATTCATAAAATTTTAAATAAAATCTATATTTGAAGTATATGGTGCGGCTGAGAAGACTCGAACTTCCACGGGTTTTATCCCACAGCGACCTCAACGCTGCGCGTCTACCAGTTCCGCCACAGCCGCAATAAAAATACTCTTCTGCGATAACAAAATGATATAATTATTGCAAGATAAATAATATATTATGTATTGAATTTAACGGAAGCAATTATTTTGATTAATGAAATAGAATGGAAAACATCAAATAATCTTGTAGAATATGATTTTGCAGTTTCAGAAATGAAAAAACGTGTTTTAAAGATTAAAAAAAATTCTGCGTTTGAGATGGTCTGGCTGTTAGAGCATAATTCTATTTTTACTGCTGGAACATCTGCTAAACTAGAAGATTTAAAAAATAGTAAAGTAAATTTTCAATATACCGGTAGAGGTGGACAGTGGACTTGGCATGGTCCTGGTCAAAGAGTTGTTTATTTAATGTTAAATTTAAATAATAGATTACAGGATGTGAAAGCATACATATATGCACTAGAGGAATTAATAATTCTTACTTTAAAAGATTTCTATATTGATGGTGTAAGAATTAATGGCCAGCCTGGTGTATGGGTAAAAGATAATAATGGATGCGATAAAATTGCTGCACTTGGTATTAGAATATCAAGTTGGATAACTTTTCATGGAATATCTATAAATGTAAATCCAAATCTGGATGAATTCAATAATATTGTACCGTGTGGGATAAAGAATTCTGGTGTTACTAGTTTTTACAAATTAGGTAAAAAAATAGCTCTTAAAGAATTAGATATCCATTTAAAAAAAAATTTTAATAAAGTTTTTGGTAATGAAGGTTTATTTAAACTGAAATAATTTTTATTTCCTGAACAGAATATATAAGCATTCTTTTAAGGTCTTGTTAGCACGAACTGCGTCTAATTTTAAAGTTTTATTACTATCTTTATTTCCAAGAAATCCTTCTATAGGTTTTTCAAAATGCAATATTTGATTACGTCTAATTCTTAACCAATGAAAATCTTTTGAGCTTTTAAAGTGATTTATATCTAATCCATCAACATAATCTAAATTATCTGTATCATTCAAAATGTTATCAATAATTGTAAGTGATAATATCATGACTGACGCCCACATTTTATTTTCGAACGCAATATTGTACTCTTGAAATAACACTTTGGCTTGAGGATTTAATTGTTTTATGAAATCTTCATTTATCTTTTGTGTCATATTAAAAACAGCTTTTCATTAAAGACAATCTAAAAAAGATATACATTTATTTAACTCAATAGATATTTCTTTTCTTTTCTGTGAAGTTTCTTCGTCAAAACCCCAATTTTCTGCTTGCCACAATTCATCTAAAAACGACAACTCAAAAACTTCATTTTTTGAAATATCTTTTTTTAAAACACATAATGATAAGAAAATAGATCCTGTAATATTTGTGATTCTATATAATGCTGAAATCTCAAAAATATCAAACTGATTAATTATATTATTTAACTTAAGATGAATAGTAGCGTGTTGTTTTTTAGGTAAAACACCTTGAAACACCTCTACTTTAGTCCCAATGTATTTTTCTAGAAGTAAAATTATAGGATCCCATTTGTTTTTTTGGAGTTCAACTAATTCTTTTGGATTTTCAGCGCGATAACAAATTAAATCAGTATCTATATAATCAAGAATATCGTTAATATACAGATTTTTATTATCTATTATTTTATCTAAAGAAGTCGATATAAGACCATAAAAAATCATTGATTCAGTATTAATATTTTTTGAATCTTGATCCCATTCTTTTACAATCTCTTGTGCTAAATTTAAGTTTGGTAATAATAACTCTCTTTTTAAGGGGGTTTTTAGAATTCTTTTGTCCAACATGACACAAAAAGAATCAGATGATATTTTTTTTATACTTACTTTTTCCCAAAATTTTTTCATTTTAGGGACATATTATTTTCATTAATCTACTCAATTCAGTCGAGTCATGGACTAAATAACTTGAACCAGCTGAAGATAATAATTCCTCACTATTATAACCCCATGTAACTCCTATGCTAATAATACCGGCATTAACTGCTAATCCAATATCATTAATTGTATCGCCAATCATTACACAACGATCCTTTTGCACACCTAAATCATTCATAGCTTTAATTGCCATGGCTGGGTTAGGTTTGGGTATATTTTCGTCTGTACTCATTGTTATATCAAAAATATTAGATAAATCATGTTTAGCCAAACCATTTGTCAATCCAATTCTAGACTTGTTTGTTGCAATTCCAATTAACCAATTGCTTTTTTTAAGTTCATTCAACAATTCAACCAAACCAGGGTATAGTGGTTCATTTTGTAATCCTAATCTACCTTGTTCTGCATACCATGTTCTGTAAGCATCTGAAATTTGTTCTGGTGTTACATTAAAACCTGGTGGCATATAATCATCTAGGGCAATCGCCAGTGGCTTGCCAATATTTTCTCTAACTTTTTTTGGATCGGGGTCTGGTAATCCACACATTCTAAAAGCTTCAATAGCACCTTTAACAATCATTATCGCAGAGTCGACTATTGTTCCATCATAATCAAATAAAGCTAATTTTAGATCTTCTGACAATTTGTACTCCCCAACAATTAAATAAAAATATCATGTAATTTTTTTGGTAATTTTAACCCTAAGAATTTTAGGTTTTGTTTAAAATCTTCTGAGACTTCTGCTGTAATAGTTTCACTCTCAGGTATTCTAATTGAATAAGCGTGTAATTGTAAGTTATTTATATTATTTGGTATCCATTTAATCTGAGAAAGTTTCTTATGTTCTGGTAAATTTTGAGAAGACATATAAACTTCTGATGTACCCCTATATTTATTATCTCCAACTATAGGAGCATTTATATATTCTAGATGAACTCTTAATTGATGAGTGCGACCTGTTTTTGGAAAAAGAGCAACTAAAGCCACGCGTGATCCAACCTTATCTAAAACTTTATAATCAGTTATAGCTCTTTTACCCATATTTTGGTCAACTGACATTCTTTGATAGTGTTTGGTACCAGATTTTGATAATGGCAAATCAATAGTACCTCCATGATCATTTGGACAAGGTGAAACAATTGCAAGATATGTTTTAATAATTTTTCGATCTTTAAAAAAAGATGCAAATTTTTTTGCTGCTTTATTGTCTTTTGCAAGCAACAATAAACCAGATGTGTCTTTGTCAATTCTGTGGACAAGTTTTAGTAAATTATTTTCAGTAGAAATACACTTTAGCATATCGTCGACATGGAGCTTTTGCTTACTACCTCCTTGTACAGCAAGACCGCTAGGTTTGTTTATCGCTATATATTCACTTGTTTCTTTTATAAATATTTTTTTAAATAAGTTTTTATATAAAGTTTCACTATAATCACTTATTTTTTTTACTTGAAAAGGCTCCTCAAAACTTATTTTTTGTGAATAATTTAGTTCTTGGCCAAAAGAAACATTAGTTGATGATTTAACTTTTTTTCCATCTAACAAAATCATTCCAGATCTTAA
>CACBXG010000008.1 GCA_902543145.1 uncultured SAR116 cluster alpha proteobacterium
TAAAATCCTTCACCTGGACCTTTTCCCCAAAAACCACCAGATTCAAATGATTGCAAAGATTTAGATACCTGATACGTTTTACCTTCAAGAAAATTATCTATTCTTATTTTAACATGATCAAAATGTTGATATGAAAAGATCATGAATATTGGGAATGCCATAATTAGGCATACGACGATAATTAATGGTATTCCTGTAATAAATAATTGGAAACCCCATGTAAACATCATTATAATTGTCATTCCTAAGTCAGGCTGAAATAATAATAATGATGAAATTAGAATTATTGAAGCAATTGACCACATCCAACCAGGAAATTGAGTTTTTTGTACCCATAAAGACAACAGCCAAGCATTAAAAACTACATATAGTGGTTTTCCTATTTCACTTGGTTGAAAACTTAAACCACCAACAAAAAACCATCTTTGTGCTCCTTTTATTTTCTCTCCATCAAATAAAATAACAAAAAGTAGTAACGTTGTAATTGTTATACCTAAAATGCATATTATTTTTGTTTGTCTTTCATCTAATATTGAAAAGAAAATTATTATTGGGATACTCAAGGCGCCATATAGAATGTGTCTGATCGTAAAATGATGTGAAGGAATATTTAAATTTTCTGCTAGATGTTGGCTTGATGCCATTACTAAAAATATTCCAAACATCATTAATATAAAAAATGAAGTCAATAAATATCTATCTATTGTCCACCACCAAATTGCAAGGCTAGATCTGTCTGAACGAGTAATGTTCATTTTATTAAACCTTCATTCAGTTGTTGATTAACTATTTCTTTAAATTTATTCCCTCTATCCTCAAAGTTAATATATTGATCAAAACTAGCTGCGGATGGTGACAATAAAATTACATATTTTTTTAAATTAGAAAATGTAGCTTTTTCAAAAGCGAGTTTGGTTGCTTTTTCCAATGAAAAACAATTATGTATTTTTAAATCTTTTTTGTATTTTAAAATTTCTTTACAAAAAAAATCAGTTGATTTGCCGATTAAAAAAACTTCTTTTACTTTATCTAAAAAATTTTTAGCCTCACCAATACCATCAGATTTAGGTTGACCTCCTGCAATCCAAAAAATATTTTCGAAAGACTTTAGAGCAGCGGCAGTAGACTCTCCATTAGTAGATTTACTATCATTTATTATTTTAATTCTATCTGAAGTATATAAAGGTTCCATTCTGTGTGGCAACCCTTTGAAATTATTTATAGCTAAGCTAATTTTTTTAGGATTGATATTAAGATATTTAGCTATTGATACAGCTATAGAGCTATTAGACACATTATGAGCTCCTTGCAGGTAGTCATTATCATTAACATAATTGTAAGTTTCATTTTTTTTAATCTTAATAATATTTATAGATTTGAAATTTTTCTCAGTTACTGTTTCATTTAGAAGTTTGTTGTCAGCGTCTAAAATAAATGTTCCGTTTTCTTTTAAAAAATTTATGATTTTGAGTTTAGAAAATTTATAATTTTTAAAAGTTTCGTGATAATCTAGATGATCTTTAGTAATATTTGTTATTGCAGCTAGATCTAGGCTTAACTGTTTCGCGCCATCTAATTGATAACTAGATAATTCAAGAATTATAACACCATTCTTACCAGGGTCATTAATTTCACATGCTGGAAAACCATAGTTTCCACCAATAACACATTTAATTTTATTATATTTTAATATATGAAATAATAGTGCAACTGTTGTTGACTTACCATTAGTACCAGTTATTCCAATTATTTTTGCTTCTGGTTTAGTTTGAAAAAATAAATCAATTTCATTTATAATTTTAATTTTATTTTTTATAGCGAGTTCAATAGCCAGATGTTTATTTTTTGCATTTATTGGTATACCCGGACTTACAACCAATGCAGTTAAGGTTCCCCATGGCCAAAGTTTATAATTTTTCCAACAATTACTATTAATAAATTCAGGCTTGTCTTTTTTATCATCAAAGATAAATATATTTGCTTTTGAACTTAAAAGAATTTTAGCTGCAGCCATGCCTGATAATCCAGCTCCTAAAATCCCAATAACTTTATTTTCATAACAACTAATACTTATCAATTTGTTACCTTAGTTTAAGTGAAGAAATGCCGATTAAAGCCAAAATTACAGCAATAATCCAAAACCTTATTACTATTGTAGATTCTGCCCATCCTTTTTGCTCAAAATGATGGTGTAATGGCGCCATTCTAAATATTCTCTTACCTGTAAGTTTAAATGACAAAATTTGAACAATTACTGACACTGTCTCTAATACAAAAAGACCTCCGATTATAATTAATACTAATTCATGTCTTGATGCTGATGCAGTTACACCAATCACTCCGCCTAGGGATAATGAACCAGTATCACCCATAAAAACCATTGCAGGTGGTGCATTAAACCATAAGAAACCTAGTCCTGATCCTATAATCGCACCTAACAATACAGTTATTTCACCAACACCTGGAACATAGTTTAATTGTAAATAATTGGAGAAATTAATATTACCAACTACGTATGCTATTACTGCAAATGAACCTGCTGCTATCATTACTGGTACTATTGCTAACCCATCTAGCCCATCAGTCAAATTTACAGCATTAGATGAACCCACAATGACCAAGATTGTAAATGGGATATAAAAAATTCCTAAATATAAGATACTATCCTTTAAAAAAGGAATTGATAATGTGTTTTGCAAACTTTCTGAACTGCTTTCTGAAATCATCCAAGCCGCAAAAAAAGCTATAAAAAGTTGGGGAATAATTTTTTGATAGCTTTTTAAACCACTGCTATTCATTCTTGATACTTTTAACCAGTCATCTAGAAGACCAATCACACCGAAAAGTATGGCTACTACCAGTACTGTCCATATGTATAGATTATCCAATCTAGCCCACAAAATTGTTGAAATAGAAAATGCTAACAGAATCAATAAACCGCCCATAGTAGGTGTGCCAGCTTTGAAAATGATATGACTTTTTGGGCCATCAGTTCGAATTGGTTGACCTTTTTTTTGGGTTTTTTTCAAAAGAGTTATAATACTTGGACCAAAAATAAAACTTATTAGTAATGCGGTTAAGAGAGCGCCAATTGTTCTAAATGAAATATAGTTAAACAGATTAAACGGTTGAAAGAAGTTAGTATAATTTAATAAAAGGTCAGGCAGCATTGGCGTTCTCTTGAATAATATTTCTAAAGATTGGTATAAGTTTCCATAAACCAGTCCCATTTGAACCTTTTAAAAGAACTATTTGATTAGGTCTTATAAACTGTTTTATGTCCTTGATTAGTTCATTGATTTCATCATATGAATGACATTTTATTGTTAAATTTAATTTTTTCTTTATGTTTTTTGTGTATTTTCCTAGCGTTAAAACTAAATTTGGATTTATGCTATTTAATATTGGAACAAGACTTAAATGCATTTTTGTTGCACTATTGCCTAACTCAAGCATATCGCCAATTATCACCACTGCTTCAAATTTAGGATGTTGAATTTTTAAATTATTAAAATTATATAGAGCAGCTTTCATCGATGAAGGATTAGCATTATAACTATCATCAATTATTATTGTCCTCTCTTTATTATCAAAATTAATTATAAGTTTTTCACCTCTCCCAGATAAAGGCTTTAGGTTACTTATAACTTTTGCAACTTTACTGGTTGGAAGTTTTAATTCCTTAATTACAGAAATAGATGCAATTACATTTTCAGCTTGTGTTGTATTTAAATGTTTCAAATGCCAATTCTTTATTTTATCGTAGCAAACTGTTGATCCTTCTTTTTCGGCAACTAATTTTATAATTTGAGTATTTGAATCTTCAGAGCAACCAAATAGATGGATTTTAGCGTTAACTTTTTTTGCTTCAGTAATTAAAAAATCTTTCCAAGCGTTATCTGAGTTTATAATTGCAACACCATATTTTTCTAACCCTAAGAATATTTCACTTTTTGCTTTGGCAATTTCTTTTTCATTTTTAAAATTTTGTATATGAGAGTTTGATACATTAGTGATTACCGCAATATTAGGTTTGGCAATGTTGGTTAATTTTCTAATTTCACCACTATTATTCATTCCTAACTCGAGAACACAAAAATTAAAATCATGGGGTAATCTGGACAATGTTAAAGAAAGTCCAATTAAATTATTATTATTCCGAAATGTTTTGTGAGTTTTGCCAAATTGATTTAATGCATTTGATAAAAAGTAATTAGTACTAGTTTTGCCACTACTACCTGTAATTCCAACAGTAATTCCATTAAACCTGTTTCTGGCAAATTTACCAATGTTTATTAATGCTTCTTTTGTATCGTTTACAAATAATCCATTATACTTTTTAGCTAATCCAATATTTGACACTAAAACTCCGCAGGCACCTTTTGAGATTGCAGTTTCAATAAAATCGTGACCATCAAAATTTTCTCCAATGAGAGCTATAAATAATTCCCCTTTTTTAATAGTTCTGTCATCTATACTTATTCCATGAATATTCTCAGAATTATTGAGAAAATTTAGAGTTGGATCTGATGCTTTAGAAGCAGACATTAAGTCTTTTTTTGTCCATAACGGCATTAGTCAGATTCCCTTGATTTTTCAATGTTCTTTATAGTTTCCTTTGCAACTGTATAGTCATCAAAAGGAAGTGTTTCCATTCCAATTGTTTGAGTGGTTTCATGGCCTTTGCCAGCAATAATTAAAAAATCATTTTTCTGTAATTTTGAAATAGCATAATTAATAGCTTTATTTCTATCTGGAATCTCCTTTGCATTTGGACATCCCTCTAAAATATCTTTTCTAATATCAGATGAAGACTCAGATCTGGGATTGTCATCTGTAACTATTACTAAATCAGAATATTCTTTTGCAAGCTCACCCATAGATTTTCTTTTTTCTTTATCTCGATCACCACCACAACCAAATAAAGTAATTATTTTTTCTTTAGTTATTTCTCTAATCGAATTTAAAACGTATCGCAAAGCTTCTGGAGTATGCGCATAATCAATTATAATCATTGAGTTATTATGTGTGGATGAAATTATTTCCATTCTTCCACGTGCAGGTTTAAGGTAACTCATTGATTTAAATATTAGATTTGCATCAATTCCTAATGCAATGCAAATAGAAGCTGCAGCTACTACATTATATGATTGAAATTCTCCTATCATTCCAATAGTAGAGTTATAAATTTTATTATTATATTCTAAGGCTAAATCAATATTTTGATTATTTTGTTTTACAGAAATTATTTTAACATCTGCATTCGAGCTTTTCCCAAATGTAACAATAATATGTTTGTAATTTTTAATTTCATTATAAAGTCTTTTACCGAAATCATCATCAATATTAATAGCTACAGAAGAATTCTTTTGAAGTATCTCAGTAAAAAGTCTTTTTTTACAGTGAAAATAATTTTCAATATTTTTATGATAATCGAGATGATCGTGTGATAAATTCGTAAAAATTGCACCTGTAAATTTTACACCATCAAGTCTAAATTGATCAAGACCATGGGAGGATGCTTCTAAAGCTAAGTGTGAAATTTCTTGATGATTTAATGAATATAGTTCTTTGTATAATTCATCAGGATCAAAAGTGGTAAGATTTTTTTTTGGAGATTTAAGTAAACTTTTGTTCAGGCCATTCTCAATTATTATTCCAAGGGTACCCATTGATGCTGCCTTCCATCCTGCTTGAACCCATAATTGTCTACAAAATTCAACAGTTGAGGTTTTGCCATTAGTGCCTGTTATTCCAATAATTTCTTTAGGTTGTTTATTATAAAAAGAAGCGAGAAGTATGGTGTAAACAAGTCTTGTTGAAATTTTATTAGTAGATATTACAGTTTTGTCTTCAGATTTGTCAGCAATTACAAGGAAAGCACCATTTTGTTTTGCTTCATTTATAAAATCTGATCCGTTGACCCGGATACCTTTAATTGCAACGAAAATGTAGTCATTTTTGATATTTTTACTATTTCCTGAGATTCCATTTACATGGTGATTTAATATTTTATCTGGAACATTTTTTAGCAAATCGAATAAAATTTTGTTCCTTGATATAAGATCTTTTAATAACATTCTATAAATTTGCTCCGTAATTTTTACCTCTTATCTTGTAATTTAAGAGATTATTAGAGAATTTTGATGAACTTTCTAATTGAGGGTTTACTCCTAAAATTGGTGCTATTCTTGTTACTATTTTTTTTACAATAGGAGCAGCAACCCAACCAGCAGTTCTACGCCCAAAGGAAAATTTTTGACCTTTTGGATTGTCAATCATGATAGTTAATATAAATTCTGGATCATTCATTGGAAATGCACCTGTAAATGCTACTATATTCTCTTTTTTAGAATATCCCCCAGACGGATTAATTTTTTCAGCTGTGCCTGTTTTCCCTCCAATTAGATAACCAGGTGCTTCTGCTTTTTTTGCAGTGCCATACTCATTACTTACAACCAGCCTCATTATACTTTTTATTTTTATTGAAGTTTTATTTGAAATAATAACTTCATTTTTTTTATCTATTTTTCCTTTTATCAATGTTGGATTAACCTTTACACCACTATTAACAATAGTTGCCGTTGCAGATGCAAGATGCATAGGCGTGATTGAGATTCCATGACCATACGAAATGGTCATTGTGCTTAAAACTTTCTTATCTATTAGCACTTGAGGTTTACCTAACTCAGGTATTTCTAGTGAAAGCTTACTTAATAAACCGAGTGATTTAAGATATTTTAATTGCGTTGATGATCCAAATTTTTCAGCTATTTTTGCTGAACCAATGTTACTAGAATGAACAATTACTTCAGGAATATTAATAGCATAATTTAGAGGATGAAAGTCATTTATAATTCTAGAAGAAACTTTTAAGGGTTTTGAGACGTCAAAAACATCATTTTCATTTATTAAGTTACTCTCAAAAGCAATTGCAGCTGTAATCAACTTTAAAGTTGACCCCAGTTCATATATGCCTTTTGTTGCTTTATTGAAAAGTTTTTCATTTAATACTGAATTATAATTATTTGCGTTATAATCAGGAAGTGAAACTGAAGAAAGCACTTCACCATTTTTTGCATTCATTATAATTCCGGCACCGCCTTCAGCTTCAAATTTTTTTATTTGATTTAATAATAATTTTCTAATTATATGCTGAATACCACTATGAATAGAAAGAGTTACATCTCTACCACCTTGAAGTTGACTATCAAACATTTTCTCTATGCCGGCAATCCCATTGCCATCTATATCTGTTGCGCCAAGAATATGAGAAGCTAGAGTGTTATTAGGATAAATTCTTTTATTTTTTGTTTCAATTTTTAAACCCTCTATCCCAGCATTTAATAGATTTACGTATTCTCTAGGAGATATTTCTTTTAACAAATTAATGTGTCTTTTATTACTATTTAATCTTTTATATAAATCTTTTTCTTTTAATTGAGGAAAGATTTTTATTAGTTTGGTAATTGTTTGATCTAAATTCAAAATTTCCTGGGGATTTACATTAAGACTTAATGTGCTAATTGTAGTAGCTAATATTTTATTATTTCTATCGTAAATATTACCTCTTAAACTTTTTAGATTAGGTTCATTTTCTATTTCTGCATAGGCTTTATTTGAGACATCCTCTTTGTTTATGCTAGCAAGTGATATTGTTCTATAACCAATAATTGTAAAAGACATTATCAACAACAGACTACAGATTAGTAATTTTATTTTACGAAATTTGGATTGATTTTGTTTACTTAAATCTAAATTAAAAAAATTAAATATTTTCATTTATTTTCACCATTACTTAAGATATTGGTTGCGTTAACAAGATCATTTATATTCCATATATCTGTTGGTAAAATTTCTCTAAGCCCTAATTTTTCTAGAGCAATTTTTTCTATTCTATCAGGACGTTTTAGATAACTAAGTTCAGCTTTTAAAATATTTATATTTGACTGAGCACTTTTTATATTATTTTTAATTTGAGTAAGCTCTATTTCTTTTTTTGTAATGGAATGTTTGATTTGGTAAAGTGAGATCCCTGTGAAAAGTATTACAAAAAAAATCAAAGAAGATGGATACCTTATCATGCTAATTCTCCAAATATAGATGAAAAGTGTGTCCGTTTTGCAACTCGTAACTTTGCAGATCTTGATCTTTTATTAATGTAAATCTCTTTTGCAGATGGCAGAATAGGTTTTTTTGTTAATATTTCTAAACTTGGATTTTCTTTTGGATGCTCAGGTAAATGTCTTGATGAGGATTTGTTTCGTAAACATTTGTAAAAGAAATTTTTTACAATTTTGTCTTCAATTGAATGAAAAGAAACTACAACTAATCTACCCTCTGGTCGTAAAACTTTTTCTGCAGCTATTAATCCTTGTTCTAATTCTCTGATTTCGTCATTTAAATATATACGAATTGCTTGAAAAGTTTTTGTGGCTAGATCTATTTTACTTTTCTTTTTGGGAATTGCATTTCTAATTATATCAGCAAGTTGACCTGTCGTTTTAATTTTATTAATTGATCTTTGATATATAATATTTTTTGCTATTCTTCTTGAATGTACTTCGTCTCCGAGTTCATAAATTATATTGGCAAGAGTGACTTCCTCAACTTCGTTTAAAAATTCCTCTGCAGTTGGTCCCTCAGATGACATTCTCATATCAAGAGGGCCATCTAATTTGAAAGAAAATCCTCTATCTTGGATATCTAACTGAGGACTTGAGACACCAAGGTCAAAAACAACACCTGCAACTTTGTAAATTTTAAGTTCTTTTAAAAATTTACTTAGTTCAGAAAATTTTCCTTTTTTAAAATAAAATCTATCTGCATAACTTTTTTTTAAAATATCAGCATAAACTTTAGCATAAGGATCTCTATCAATTGCAACAACTTTACAATTTTGATTGCCTAAAATAGCTTTTGTATAACCTCCCAAACCAAATGTTGCATCAACATAGACCTCGTTTTTCGATAAAGATAATGCATTTATCACTTCATCAAGCAAAACTGGAATATGGAAAACTTTATCATTCATTTGAATACTGCTTACTCAATTCTTTTTTAAAATTAATTTAGGTGGACCTTTTTCTTTTAAAATTTTCTTAGATTTCATATATTGATTTTCATACTCTTCAGGAGACCAAATATAAAATGACTCTCCAATACCCATAAAAACAGCCTTGTCCGAAAGTTTAGCAAAGTTCATGAGAGTGTCTGGAATAACCACTCTACCATTTATATCAAATTTGATTTCAAAGGAATCTGCCATCATCATCCTTAAAAGAAATGCATCGTCAGATAAAGCGTCTAACTCGTCTATAGCATTTATATATGTTTGCATTCGAGTTGAAGTAGTTCCTTCTATGCATTTAAATTGAAGGCTTTTAAATAAAATTAGACTTTCATTTGATTTTTCTAAATTAACTCGAAATGACGCTGGAATAGATACTCTACATTTTAAATCAATCTTATTATGTGAGGTTGATAAAAACATTGATTTTAATATCCTAAATTAAAAATAATAAAACTGCATAAAGTTCAAACTTTTAATTCCAAATAAAATTGCCTTAGCAATAAATTAATATTTTAATGGGATAACATGGGATTTTATGGTAGTCAATGGGAAAAATTAACCATTCTATGGTATCATTTACATAAATTTCTTTACACATTAATTGGGTCAGAGAGCAATAAGCCGGGTTTTGTATCAAAAAATTATGATTGTAGTTATTAATCTTGAAAATTTGTTACCAAATTTTTCTAGCGACCTACCCAAGAAACTTTGTAGAAATTCAAAATAAGTCTCTTCTATTTAGTCTTGCTCTAGGTGGGGTTTGCCGTGCCATTTTTATTACTAAAAATGCGGTGCGCTCTTACCACACCTTTTCACCCTTACCAAATTGGCGGTATTTTTTCTGTGGCACTTTCCCTAGGGTTGCCCCTGCTGGAGGTTATCCAGCACCTCATTTCTATAGAGCCCGGACTTTCCTCTTTAAAAAGCAACTACATAGCTCTCTGACAAAACTAAGATATAAGTTATAAATTTTAGGTCAATACAAACTTTAATTTTATGTATTATTTATTTCGTCATTTAAAATTTGCAATTTAAGCCATTTATTTTCAGATTCAGAGATAATTTTTCTAATATTTGTTATTTCAATAGCTGCTTTGTCAAAGGCTTTTCTGTCATTTCTAAATAAATCTTTGTCATTTAAAATGATTTCATATTCTTTGAGCTCTTTTTCTAATTTTTCAATTTTTAATGGCAAAATCTTTAAATCGTAAGCATCTTTGTAGCTCATTTTTTTTTGGTTAATAGCTTTTTTAGGTATTATTTTTTTATTTGAGACTTTATTTTTAGCTTGATTATTTATTATTTTAATTTTGCTTAATCCAAATTTTTCGTAATAATCTGAGAAACTTCCCTCATGTTTTAGAATTATATTATTGTTTTCAAATACAAGAAGTTTTTCTACTGTGTTATCGAGAAAGAATCTATCATGGCTTATAATTAATACAGTACCATCATAGTTTTTAATAACAACTCTTAACAAATCAAGAGTATCAAAATCTAAGTCGTTAGTAGGTTCATCTAAAATTAAAAAATTATGTTTATTTATAAATAACTTAGCCAGTGATAATCTTACTTTTTCACCGCCTGAAAGCGTTGAGTTGTTCTGCAAAGATTTTTTTTCATCGAATAGAAATTTTTTTAAATATGATAAGACATGTATTTTATCTCCCATAAAATCGACATGGTCTCCATTTCCAGCGAGTGTACTCCACGGTGTTTTGTTTAGATCTATATTTTCTTTATTTTGATCAAAATATTTAATTTTTACGTTTTCACCAAATTTAATTTTCCCAGTTTTGGGAGGGTATATTCCCTGTAAAATTTTAACTAAAGTACTTTTCCCCGAACCATTTGCACCTATTATTCCAATGCGATCATTTCTTCTGATTTTCAAGTTTAAATCTGAGAAAATATTTAAATTTTCATTTTCTACATCATAAGAAAAAGACAAATCGAATGTTTCAACTATATTTTGTGCAGATTCATTTGTTTTATTAAGAATTATATTTAATGGTTTTTTTACTATTGCCTTTGTACTTTCATAATTTTTGGCAAGTTTTTCCAAATCTCTTAATCTTCCCATATTTCTTTTTCTTCGCGCTGATATTCCTTCAATAGCCCATTTTTTTTCAGATTTTAATTTTTGTTTTAATTTATGAGATTTAATTTTTTCTATTTCTATCACTTCATTAGTCCAACTATGAAAGTTGTCATAGGGACCTTCTCTCTTTAAAATTTGGGCTTGATGTATCCAAAAAGTTTTTGTGGAAATATTTTTTAAAAACTCTTGGTCATGGCTTACTATAATTATAGTTTTATTCAAAGATAACAGTTTTTTTTCTAACCAATCTATAGTTGGCAAGTCGAGGTGATTGGTAGGTTCATCTAATAGTAATAATTCGGCTTCACTAAGAATTAATTTCGCAATATAAATTTTACGAATTTCACCTCCTGATAATTTATTTTTTAAATTAATTTTTTTTAGATTTAATTCTTCAATAATTTCTTTTGTCCTAGATAAGTTAGGGTGTTGATTATTTTTAGACAAAAATTCTAAAAGATTATTAATAATAGGCTCAGGAGGATCTTGTTCCAAATAGTCTATTTTTAAGTTAGGTGCTATCCAAATACTACCAGCATCACATTCTTCTTTGTTTTTTAAGAGGTTTAATAATGAACTTTTACCGCATCCATTTTGCCCTACCAAAACAATTCTATCCAATTGATGAATTGTGATATTTATGTTGTCTAATAAAACTTTATTAGATTGAGACATTTTAAAGTCTTGAAAGGTAATCAGAGTTTTAGGCATTTAAATCATACTTTTTATTTTTAATTAAATCCCATGCATTATTTATTTCTTTGAGTCTATAAGTATTATTTTCTATTATATCTTGAGGCATACCTTGAGCAATTAATCTGTCAGGATGATGTTTCATTGCAAGCGTTTTCCACCTATTTTTAATTTCTTCCAATTGTGCATCTTTTGAAACACCCAGAGTTTGGTATGGATCCATATAATTATTCAGTTTTGAATAACAAATTCTTTCAAAATCTTGATCTGAAAATCCAAAAATATTGCTAACCTCTTTCAAATACAATTTTTCTTGGTTAGTTATTTTACCATCTGCTTCTGCTATGATCACCAGTAAGTTGAGAAGTTCTTCTAATACAGATGAGTTTTTTTCTAATAGATTAGATATTTGTTTTGCGTAAACCTCAAAACCATCAGTTGTTTCTTTTGCTTGGTCCCAAAGTCTTGCAACATTTTTAATTTCATTATCTGGAACGTTTATTTTTTCTTTGAAGGCTTTTATTTCACTTTTAGTGACTTTACCGTCAGCTTTTGCCATTTTAGCAGAAAGAACAATTACACCAATTGTAAACCCAATTTGTTTTAATGCCAGTTTTTCTGGGAGTTTTTGTTTTGTTTTGAATTTATCAAGAGCATGTCCTGCCACCCCGCCGAGTAGCGCTCCTAGTGGGCCACCTAACGCAAATCCAGTCGCACTCCCAATAATTTTCCCCCAAATGGTCATAATTTATCTATTACATTTAAGATTTACCTCATTCAAGAAAATTAATTTGGATTAGGTTTATAAATATGTATAAATTATCTTAAAAAAGCGATTTTAAGGAGCCCTTTTTGATGGAAGAATATGATTTCACAGGATTAAAATGTCCTCTTCCTGTTTTAAAGGCAAAACGAGTATTGAAGAATTTGGCTAAAGGAAAAAAAGTAATATTCATTTCAGATGATCCAGCTAGCCCCATAGACTTTACTCATTTTTCGGAAAATGAAGGCTATGAAATTTCTATAAAAAGCACAACAAAAGGAATGTATTATTTTACAATGTATAAAGTTGAAACCTATAAAGTTGAAACTTAGAACAATAGGATCATAGGGAGATGATATTTTTAAGATCTCTATTATTTAACATACAATTTTATTTAGGTACGAGTATTTTGGTGACAATATGTTTGCCATGTCTTTTATTTCCAAGAAAAGTTGTAATCTTTGTAAATAAAATATGGTGTTCAATAATGACTAAAGGAATGAAATGGTGGTTGAATACTGAAATAAAAGTTATTGGACAAATCCCTTCAAAAAAAAGAGTTGTAATTTATGCAATTAAACATCAATCAGCCTGGGAAACTATTTTTTGCACTCATCTATTTTCAATGCCATCAATAGTTATAAAAAAAGCTTTAATTTTTTTGCCAGTGATTGGATTATATTTTTTAAGAGCAGGGGCTATTCCTATAACAAGGGATCAAGGTTTAAATGCACTTAGAAAAATGGGTATAAATGCAAAAAAAGCAGTTAAAGAAAATAGATCGATGATGATTTTTCCTCAAGGTACCAGAGTGAAACCAGGTATATCTTCAAAAGAAAAACCATATCTGCCAGGAGTTTTTTTCTTATATTCTCAAGCAAAAGTTCCTGTAATTCCTGTGGCTCATAATGCAGGGTTACTCTGGCCCAAAAATAGTTTTTTTAAATATCCTAATAGACTTAGATCCAAATCTGTTACTATACAGATTCTTCCAGAAATAAAGCCAGGATTGTCAAAGCAAGAGTTTTTGACAAAATTAGAAAATATTATAGAAACTGCTTCAAACAAACTCATAACGTTGGAGAAATAGATGGATGGATCATATAAAAGAGGTAAAAATAACAAACAACTTAACGTTCTTGGTGGTGATCTTGAACCATGTGTTTCATCTCATGATAAAAATGAAATTGTAACAGGATTTTATCGAGATAATTGTTGTAATACTGGTCCAGATGATTTTGGTCTACACACTGTTTGTTGTATAATGACAAAATCTTTTTTAACCTTTTCAAAATCAGTTGGAAATGATTTAAGTACTCCTATACCTGAATATAATTTTAAAGGTTTAAAAGAAGGAGATCATTGGTGCCTCTGCGCCTCAAGATGGCAAGATGCATTTGAAGCTGGCAAAGCCCCAAAGGTAGTTTTAAAATCAACTAATATTGCAACTATTTCGGTAGTAAAATTAGAGGATTTAAAAAAATATACTGCATAATTATAGGAAAGAAATAATGCATTTAGACCAAAAAGTGACAGTAACTTGTACAGATAATGATACCAGAAGTAATGGTAAGATTATCAGAATTTTTCCAAATGGAATAGATGTAGAAGTTTCAGGTACAATTATTAAGTTCAAAAAAACAAAGCCAAATTTATATGTTGGTTTTATGGCTGGATTAGAATTTATTGTGAAAACATAATTATATTATTCACCAACTTTAGGAAGTATATCCACTACTTTATCTTGTTTGTTTTCTATTTGTTTCATACCAGCAACATTGATGACGCCACCTTCAAATACGGCGATTTGTTTATAAAGAATATCACCAGATATAACTCCATTTTCCATGATCACAACGCTATCAGAATTTATCTTACCACTGACATTACCACTTACAATCAGCTCAGATGCCTTGAGTGTACCCTCAATCACTCCATTCTCATCAACTATTATTTGATCAGCAGAAAGTTCACCAATAAACTTATTTCTAATTAAAATTGAACCTGATGTTTTGTATTTACCTTCAAAAACTCCATCACCATCTAATTGAGAGCAAGTTTCTAAATTTTTTACCTTATCTTTTAATGGCGAAGAAATTCTACTAATCTTGATCATAATTTACCCTTTTTATTTATGATCTCCTTTACTAAAGGGATCAGCAATAGAAAAATATAACCAATTGAAAAATATAAATTTTTAGAATAGATTTTGAGACTTAATTAAGAAATCTTTATAAAGATGAGAATCAGTTTATACAATTAATTATTAATAATTCTCGAGGAAAAAACATGATCCAACCCTTTTATACCAGCTCCGCAATAAATCGTCATGGAGACTTTAGAAATAATGAGAAATTTCTAAATACTATAATTACCGAAAAAGACACAAAATTCATCCCATTTTATAATGGAAAAAATCTATTCATTGAAATTAATGAAAACATTAATTCTGTTATTTTAAATAAATTTCAACTTCATGATTTTTTTCCTAATGGAATAGGAGGAACAATTTTTTTAGGCGTAGCGAATGATTTCAATTATGTTGGTATAGATTTAAGTTCTCCCAATAAAAAATTTGATTATTGGCTTAAAGAAAATAATATTATTGTTGATGACTTGAGAAAATATGGTGCTATTTTAGATGATATTGAAGCATCATTCTTAGCTCTTTCTAATGGAATGTTCTATTGGCATAATACTCATAAATTTTGCGGTTCATGTGGCTTTCAAAACTTTTCAACTGAAGGAGGTTTTGTGATGAAGTGTTCAAATGATAAATGTGCTAAAAGTCATTTTCCAAGAACTGATCCCGCAATAATTACGCTTATTTCTTTTCAAGACAAAGTTCTATTAGGGAGGTCTCCTAGATTTCCTGATTGTATGTATAGTACTTTAGCTGGTTTTGTAGAACCTGGAGAAAGTCTTGAGCAGGCACTTGAAAGAGAGGTTTTTGAAGAGGTAGGAATAAAGGTGAAGAATATAAAATATTTTAACTCACAACCTTGGCCGTTCCCCGCTTCACTTATGCTAGGATTTTTTGCAGAAGCAATAAACGATCAAATGACAATTGATTATGATGAAATTGAGGATGCTCAATGGTTTTCAATTAATGAATTAAAGTCTTTACAACATCCATCTATTAAAGGAGGTTTTCAATTACCAAGAGTGGACTCAATCGCACGTAGATTAGTTGACACTTGGATCAATAGTTTTAATTAAAAACTTTTAAAGAGATAATTATGATTTTTTCTCCAATTAAAATAGGAAGTTTAGAAGTTTCAAATAGGATTGTTGTTGCTCCTATGTGTCAATATTCTGCAATTAATGGAGTAATGAGCGATTGGCATACTCAGCATCTTATGCAATTAGGTTATTCAGCAGCAGGTTTAATAATGGTTGAAGCAACTGCAGTGGAGAAGATTGGAAGAATTACACATAACTGTGTTGGAATATATGATAATAAATGTATTGTTTCTTTAAAAAAAAATCTTCAATTAGCAAAATCAGTTGCCCCAAATAAGTCATGTTTTGGAATTCAATTAGCACATGCTGGTAGAAAAGCTTCTACCCAGAGGCCTTGGGAAGGAAGAAGTGCTCTTACAAAAGTGGAAAAACCTTGGAAAACCATATCGCCCTCCCCAGTACCTTTTCAAGAAACCTGGCATGTTCCTGAAGAAATGAAATTATCTGATATAGAAAGAGTTAA
Source organism: uncultured SAR116 cluster alpha proteobacterium (assembly GCA_902543145.1). Lineage (GTDB taxonomy): Bacteria > Pseudomonadota > Alphaproteobacteria > Puniceispirillales > Marisalimonadaceae > Marisalimonas. The sequence goes on from CACBXG010000008.1 coordinate 16,337, forward strand.
AAAAAAATTTATTTCTGCTTCACTAAAGGCTGTTGAAATTGGATTTGATTTAATAGAAATTCATGGAACACACGGTTACTTGCTTCATCAGTTTTTATCTCCAATTTCAAATAAACGTATGGATAAATATGGCGGAAGTTTAGAAAATAGAATGAGATTTCCACTAGAGGTTTTCTCTTCAGTTAAAAAAACACTTCCTAAAGATTTCCCTCTTGGTATGAGAATCACTGGAACTGAATGGGAAAATAATGGAATTAATGAGGATGAAGCTTCAATCTTTGCAAAAGAATTAGAAAAAATCGGATGTCATTATGTTTGTGTCTCTAGTGGAGGAAACACACCGAATCCTAAAATACCATTAAGGCCTCACTATCAAGTTCATCTTGCAAAAAGGATAAAAAAAGATACTGAGATGGTTGTTAGAACAGTAGGAATGATTAAAGATCCATTTGAAGCTAACAATATTGTCATTAATAGAGACGCTGATATGGTAGCGATGGCAAGAGCTTTTTTATCTAATCCAAGATGGGTATGGGATGCAGCTAAAATTCTTAATCACGATATCGAGGTTCCTCCTCAATATGCTAGAAGAATATAAATAATTTTTTATGTATGAATAGGCTTAATAGTCTAAAATAATCATTAAAAAAAATCTTGAATTTACATGTAATTTAAAAATTTATTTATGGTGTTGCTGCAGTAAGTCCGCCATCAACAATTATCTCAGTTCCAGTAATATATTTAGCTTCGTCTGAGCATAAAAATAAAACAGCATGAGCTACATCCCATGATTCTCCCATTCTCCCTAATGGTACTTGATTATGTCTTCGTTTTACAAATCCTTCATAATCACCATCAGCATATTTTTTTGCTAACCTTTCTACTAAAGGAGTATGCATTAAACCTGGAACCACACAATTCATACGAATATTTTTTTTTGCTTCAATTACAGCTGTTGTTTTTGTCATTTGTATAAGGGCGGCTTTTGATGCGCTATAACCTACTTGAGGTTTTCCAATATATCTTAATCCTGCAACAGATGATATGTTTACAATGGATCCACCTGAATTTTTTTCCATGATAGGGATTGTAAATTTAATACAAAAATAAGCTGTATCTATATTCAAAGTAAATTGTTTTTGCCATGTAGTACTGTCGATTTCTACTGGTCCTCCCGGCTCAGATTGACCAACAACATTAACTAAAATATCGATTTTTTTTTGTTTTTTTTCAATTTTTTTAAAAAACTCTTGTACTTCCTCTTCATTAGTCATGTTAACTTTATTAAAGGTAAAGTCGTTACCTTCTTCTTTAATAAAATTGCTAGTATTTTGTCCTGCTTCTTCATTTATATCTGTGCCAAAAACTTTTGCACCCTGTCGAGCTAAAAGGGTCGAAATTGCGCGGCCATTTCCAAAACCTCTGCCTATAGAACCACATCCAGAAACCACTGCAATTTTATCTTTTAGATTAAGCATCAGAAAACCTCTTAAATTTTTGATACGATAGTTTTAACATAAGGTATTTAATTTACAAGAAAGTATAAATCGTAATGAAATTTTCAAAATTAATTGCAAATAGATATGCTGAGGAAATTGATCTAGATTTTTCGAAAATTCAAGAAACAGTAACTCTTCAGTCAATTTTATCGAGAAGAAGTATCAGAAAGTTTTTAAACAAGCCGATATCAAAAGAACTTTTAACTTTACTTTTAGCTGCATCACAATCTGCTCCGTCAAAATCTAACCTTCAACAATACTCAATTTTAGTGATTCAAGATCAAAATATTAAAAATGAAATATCTGATTTAATAGGAAACACTAAGTGGGCACTGACGGCACCAATTTTTTTATTATATCTTGCTGATATAAGAAGAAATATAAAAATAACTAATGACAGAGGATATGATCATAAAAACAACAATGTTGATACATTTATGAATAGTGTAATTGATGCTGCTTTAGCAATGCAATCAATAATATGTGCAGCAGAATCTATAGGTCTAGGAGTGTGTCCAATTAGCATGATTAGAAACATAATTGAAGAGGTGAAGGTAATTTGTGAGTTACCTAAAGGAGTTTTCCCCATTGCAGGACTTACTATTGGATGGCCTGATCAAAAATCAAAAATTTCAATTAGATTATCCCAAGATATTGTAACACATTTAAACAAATATAATGAAAAAGATCTAATTCATAAAATAAATAAATATGACGCAAAAGTTTTTAAAAAAGATCCAATTCCAGAGAAAAAGCAACGTCACATTGACCTTTATGGAGTTGCAAAAAAGGGGACTTGGTCTGAGAATATTAGCAGACAATTATCTGTTCCAGAAAGAAGCCATTTTAAAAATTGGCTTAAAAAAAATGGATTTAATCTTGAATAATATTATTTAATATATCGTTAAACAAAACTTCATTTTCATACATTATCCAATGACCTATGTTGAATTCTATATGAAACCTGACTTTAGGATTAATGGATCTCAATATTGTCATTCTATCTTCTAAATAAACTCCTACACTGGCATCTTTTTCTCCCCAAATCACGTAAAGAGGTACTTCTTGCTTTTTTAATATTTTAGCTAAAGTGTCAGTTGCTGAAATTGGTCGGCTTTTAATTCGGTGATCATCTGTATTTTGTTTTTGAATATGGACTGCAAAATCATCAGCTTTTTTTGGATTATAAAACATTAGTATTTCAAGATTTGTCCTGTGAGCATCATATACTTCTTGTTCTGTCATTTTTGAGTGCCTAGCTATCATAGTTTTCATTTCGCCTCTTTTGGCTCCCAAACCTCCAGGTCCTACCAAAATTAATTTTCTAGGTGATAATTGTCTATTTATCAGTTCGTAAGATAAGTGTCCGGCAATTAAACCACCAAATGAAAAACCGCATACCAAAGGATTTTCACTTAATGAGATTAATTTAATTAAAGTGTCTGCTAAATTAGAAGCAATCTTTTCTGGTGTATGAGGTAAAGGTAAATCATCTGACTCACCAAAGCCTGGCATGTCAGGAATTAAAACATTATAATTTTTCGAAAATGGAATTGCTTGTTTGATCCAATGTCTCCAGCTTCCATAACCACCATGCAAAAGAACTAGAGGTGTTCCCTTACCCCAAGACCTCCAACACACTTTAATACCATTAGTTTCTACTAATTTTTTTTGGGAGTCTTTTTCAATTTCATACAAATCTCTTGAATAATTTTCAAAATTAAATTTTTTATTTTCCATTCATTGCCTCAATATTCAATTCAAAAAAACTAATAATTTTTTTTTAAATTAATAACAAGCATTTTATTGATCTCTTGATAGTTAATAATATAAGATAAAATAACTTAAAAAATACTTGGTAATGGAGAACACCAAATGCCACATTTACCTGCATCTGATGCATTGTCACATATAAGAGTTATTGATCTTACTAGAGTAAGATCTGGTCCAACAGCAGTTAGACAACTTGCTGACTGGGGAGCTGATGTTATAAAAGTAGAAGCTCCTGAAAGTGTTGAACCGGACGGCGCGTTAGGCGCGTCAAGGCACACATCTGATTTTCAAAATTTACATCGTAACAAAAGAAGCATTACTCTAAATTTAAAAAAATCTGAGGCTTTAGAAATTCTAATGAAATTAGTAGAAAAGTCTGATGTAGTGGTCGAAAACTTTCGTCCAGATGTGAAGAAAAGACTTGGTATTGATTATGAAAACCTAAAAAAAAGAAATCCTAGAATTATTCTTGCTAGTATATCCGGATTTGGTCAAGATGGACCATATGCAAGAAGACCAGGCTTTGATCAAATTGCTCAAGGTATGGGTGGATTAATGAGTATAACCGGAGAACCAGGTAAGGGACCAATGAGGGTTGGTATTCCTGTAGCTGATTTAACGGCAGGATTGTTCTGTGCAATGGGAATTCAGACTGCTCTTCTAGAAAGAGAAAAATCTGGTATTGGTCAATGGGTTAATACATCATTACTACAGGCTCAGATCTTTATGTTAGATTTTCAAGCCTCGCGGTGGCTGTGTGACAATAATGTAGCGGGGCAAGCTGGAAACAACCATCCAACTAGTGTCCCTACCGGCGTTTTTAAAACTTCTGATGGTTCGATTAACTTAGCAGTCGCTGGAGAAACAATTTGGAGACGCTTTGCTGAAGCGGTTGACAAAAAAGATTGGCTTGAAATGGAAGAATTTAAAGATGCAAAAAATCGATTAAAAAACCGAGATTATTTAAATAGCTTAATTGAAGAATTGACAGTAACCAAATCTTCAAATGAATGGGTTGAAAAATTAGAAAAGGTTGGTGTTCCATGTGGTCCAATAAATTCTATAGATAAGGTTTTTGAAGACCCTCAGGTTAAGCATCTTGGTATCGCGCAATCTGTTGATACAATTCCTTTTGGGGAAACTGAATTAGTGGGGCAACCCTTTAATTTATCCCGTACTCCTAGTAGTTTAAAGCAGCGTCCCCCTGAAAAGGGTGAACAAAATAGTGATGTACTATCCGAGCTAGGTTTTAGTGATAAAGAACTAAATGATTTTAAAAATCAAGAGATAATTTAATATAAGGGAAAGACAATGACTGAAGAAAAAATGTTGTCTCGCACTCAAGAAAGTGTTGGGTACATAATTTTTAATAATCCAGAAAAACATAACGCAGTATCCATAGAAATGTGGGATGCGCTTGAAAAATTTCTTAATCAATTTAGAGAGGATAACAATATTAGGGTTGTTGTTCTTGAAGGTGCAGGGGGGAAATCATTTGTCTCTGGAGCTGACATTTCTAAATTTGATAAAGAAAGAAGTACAAAAGAATCTGTGTTAAGTTATAACAAACGAACAAAAAAGGTTTATGAGCTTATTGAGGCGTTTCCGAAGCCAACAATAGCCAAAATTAATGGATATTGTATTGGTGGAGGTCTCAATTTAGCAGTATGTTGTGACATAAGAATTTGCTCTGAAAAATCACAATTTGCAATGCCTGCAGCGAAACTATCTCTTGGCTACCCTTTTTCATCAATAAAAAGATTGTTTGATATAATGGGACCTGGGATGGCTAAACACTTTATGTTTACTGCTGAAAAAATATCTTCAAAAGAGGCAGTTTCTTGTGGATTAATTCAAAAGCTAGTAAGTGAAGAAAATTTAGAAACTTTTGTTAATGATTATGCTTTTACAATCTCTAAAAATGCTCCTTTAACTATAAAGGCAATGAAACAAATTGGTATTGAAATTTTAAAAAATCCTTCAGAAAGAGATTTGACTTTATGTGAAAATTTAGCTTCCGCTTGTTTTGATAGTGAAGATTACAAGGAGGGAAGAAAAGCATTTATGGAAAAAAGGAAACCAAACTTCAGAGGGCTCTAAATTTTACAGGGGATTATAATATTTAATTGCATTATCGTGAAACAAACACTGAATTTGATTTTCGGGCAACCCTGCTGTTATATTTTTAAAACCATTATAAATTTCATCAAAAGTAGCACATAAACTATCTACAGGAAAATTAGATGCAAACATACATCTTTCATATCCAAATATATTTATTACATCCAATATAATTTCTTTGTTGAGTTTAACAGTCCATTTTTTATCAGGAACACAAATGCCAGAAATTTTGATAGCGGTATTTGGCTGTTCAGAAAATTCTTCTAAATTCATTTTCCATCGATTTAATCCATCAAAAGATCTATCAGAAGGAAGACCTGTGTGGTTAAGAATAATGATAGTATCAGGGAAATCTTTAGCTAATTGAGTTGCATCATTAAGGTGCCACCATGGAGTTTGCAGATCAAAATGTAGTTTGTGTTTTTTTAATAAAGAATACCCGCTTCTAAAAACAGGATCATTTAATGATCCCTTTATATTACCAAGTTTTGTATTTGGATTATCAGTTGATTTAGGTTTATGTCTTATACTTCTTGTAAGGTCATATTTAGACTGATCTTCTAGCACTTTTTCAATATCGTTCCTGTCAAACCATGCTTGAGCAACCAAAGCATTTGGAAAACCAGTCATTTCAAATAATTTATGAAGCCATTTAGTCTCTCCAATGGGGTCATTTGGATCCCATTCAGTTTCCATATGGATCGTTTTTACAATGTTATGATTTTTACTAACTTCAAAATAATCTGTTGTTAAAAAATTTTTACAAATAGATTTATAATCACCATATCTAAATGGTATTTGGTTATCTGGGTTCAACCAAGGGTTTTTCTTTAAACTTAAATCCCAGAAGTGATGATGGGCGTCGATTATAGGTATATTTTTCATTGAAAATGCCTAAATAATTTCTTTTAAATCAAATAATTTTACTATAGATGTGCCATCTAATTTTTCTTGTGAGCTATTTACCAAAATTGTGAATAATTGTTTGGTTAGAGAAGACATAGGTGTTGGTGTGTTTTTAGCAATAGCTAACTTAGACACCATTTGTAAATCCTTTAAAATCTGTGAAGCGTATCCTTTAGGTGCAAAATCTCTATTTACTATTCTAGGAAATAGATCATTTAATAAATTAGATCCTGCATGACCATCAGAGAGTGCTTCTGGAATTTTGTTTGCATCAATATTCCAAGCTTGTGCAAAGGAAGCTGCTTCCGCTAAAATTGCATAATTATTTAAAACTATTATTTGATTTATCATTTTTACTATTTGACCAGATCCAGTTTCACCAAAATAAGTAAATTTTGAAGATATTTCTTCTAATATAGGTTTGACATATTCTACAACTTCTTCATCTCCACCTACCATAATAGCTAAATTCCCCTCTAATGCTTTATCAGGGCCACCTGAAACTGGTGCGTCAATCCACGAAGCTCCCGTTTTTTTATTTAATTGATTAGCAAAATTTATTGTTTCATCTGCTAATGTAGTTGATAAATCTAAAATAATATTATTATTATTAGCATTATTAACTAAACCGTCTTTCCCAAATACTACTTCTTTTACACTCTCTGTTTTATCAACACATAAAATTATTATGTCATTATTTTGGGGCACCTCAGAAGCTTGTTGGTTCAATCTGACATTTGATATTTTTTTTAATGGTTCAAGTTTTTTTAAATTTTGATCATAAGCATCTATCTTGTAACCTAAGTTAGATAATCTCTTAACTAGAGACAATCCCATTAATCCTATACCTATAAACCCTAAATTTAAATTATTCATTTTAGTACGCAAAAAATTAAAATTTATTTACACATGATGAACTTAAACATACATATAGATGGCATCAATATTAAAATTTATTTTAAAATTATATATTTTTTAACTTTAAAACACATTTTGGAACAAAACTGTTATGACTAATAACGTGAAACGAGGTATCTTTATAATAATCCTCTCAACACTATTTTTTGCAACCATGGATGGCGTTTCTAGATACTTAGCTGATACTTATAACGTTTTTGTAATTAACATGATAAGAAGTTGGGTTTTAGCTCTATTAGTTGTTTGCATAAGTCTCAGAAATCAAAATGGAATTGTTAAAGTTTTGAGAACAAAACAACCTTACATACAATTCATTAGAGGCTTATTACTTATAAGTGCTATTTTAATCGGGGTTTATTCTTTTATTAAACTTGGTCTAGTCCAAACCCACTCAATATTATCCTCTTTTCCATTAATTGTTGTTGCTTTTTCAGGACCAATATTAAAAGAAAAAATTGGTGTTCAAAGGTGGTTGGCAGTCATTTTTGGTTTTACAGGCGTTTTAATCATATTGGATCCTACAAATTACATATTGAGCTTTGATGCAATTTTACCAGTGCTAGGTGCTTTTGTACTGGGTTTTTACTCTATTCTTACAAGAAAGGTTTCAGAAACAGACACGTCAGAAACAAGTTTTTTCTGGGTTGCCATCGTAGGTTGTATTGTCATGACAATAGTTGGTCCTTTTTACTGGGAGCCAATTTTATTTCAAGATTGGGGCTGGATGGCAGTGTTATGTATTTTGAGTACTGCAGGTCATTTTCTTTTGATAAAGGCTTATGAAAATGCAGAAGCTAGTGTCCTTCAACCATTTACGTATTTCCAGTTGTTCTTTGCGTCTATTATTGGAATAACAATTTTTAATGATACATTAACCATATCAATTCTTCTTGGAGGTAGTATAGTTGTTGCAAGCGGTATATTTGCAGCATGGAGAACACACAAAAAAAGTAAAAACAACTAAAATTCAAATTTTTAATTAATGATTACTTGATGTAGGAGGTTTTATGAAAAAAACTATTTTAATTACTGGCGCCAATAGAGGCATTGGTTTTGCGTTAACAAAGCTATGTCTTAGTAAAGATTTGTATGTTGAAGCATGTTGTAGAAATCCTGATAATTCTCATGAACTAAATAATTTATCAAACAATAATCCATATCTCAATATAACTAAAATGGATGTAACCAGTTCAAAAAGTATTTTGAAAGCCTCTGAAAATTTTAAAAATGAAATTGACATTTTGGTTTGTAATGCTGGTGTTAATAATGGTAAAGGTGATATTTTTAGTGATGAGCATAACGAGAATACTATCATGGAAGTAATGATGGTTAATGTTGGTGGTCCATTTTTAACAATTCAAAATCTCTATAAAAACCTTAATAAAAAAACTATATCTAAAATTGTTATTATTTCTTCTCTAATGGGAACTCAAACTCATATTTCAAATAATGCCCCTATATACAGAGCCTCTAAAGCAGCAGCTAATAATTTAATGAGAACAATATCAAATCATTTCTTGAATGATAATATCATTGTATCATCGTATCATCCTGGGTGGGTGAGAACTGACATGGGTGGAGCTAATGCTGATATATCAACTGAAGAAAGTGCAACTGGGTTAATAAATCACTTTTTAAACTTACAAAAATCTGACTCTGGAAAATTTTTCAACTACGATGGAAAACCACTTCCATTATAGAGGTTTTAAATCTAAACTTTGGTTAAAAAAAACTATGTATAATTTTATTTTTAAAAAAGTAAGTTCAAAAGAAGAAATGGAAAATTCTTATGCCATTAGAACAAAAGTTTTTTGTGAAGAACAAAAAATCTCTAAAGAAATAGAGTTTGACAATTTAGACCACCTTTGCAGTCATTTTTTAATTTTTGATGATAAAAAAGTAATAGCAACAGCAAGAGTGCGTCAAAAAGAAGAAAATATTTTAAAAATTGAAAGGGTTGCTGTTTTGTTTGAGTTTAGAAGGCTAAAAGTAGGATCAACTTTAATCAAAAATATTATTCAATACTTTATAAACTTAAATGAAAACATATCTTTTATTTTGCATAGCCAAGTTGCTGTTGCAGATTTTTATGAAAGTATAAATTTTATTTCGTATGGTGATGAATTCTTTGAAGATGGAATTCCCCATATAGCAATGAAATATCTAAAAACTAAAATCTGAAGTTTTTAACTGTATCTCAAGATTCTCAAAATGATCAGTTAAAAAAAGTTAACATTATTATTTTTGTGGTGCCGGCTGGGGGACTCGAACTCCCGACCTGATGATTACAAATCAACTGCTCTACCAGCTGAGCTAAGCCGGCACAACAAGATAAATAATAGATATTTGATTTATAAACAAGAGATTATTTAAATTCTTGTTATATTTTTTTGTAATTGAAACATAGCAACTGAAGCTGCATTTGAAACATTTAATGAATCAGATTGTGCATTAATTGGTATTTTAATCAAACTATCTACATTTTCTTTAGTTAATCTTCTGAGACCCTTTCCTTCAGAGCCAAGTATTAAAGCAACATTACCAGTTTCATTTTCAAGTTCGTAGACATCTTTTTCTCCTTCACCAGCAAGCCCATAAATGCTAAAGTTATATTTTTGAAGTTTTTTTATTTCTCTCGACATATTTGATAATTCAATGATTTGTAGTTTCTCAATAGCTCCAGAAGACGCTTTTGTTAATGCAGAAGTTTCCTGTGGGCTGTTTCTTTGAGATAATGCCAAACCGTCCATTTTAAAAGCTAATGCAGATCTAATAATTGCTCCAACATTTTGAGGATCAGTAACTTCATCAAGTAGAATAAGCCTTATTGGAATTTGATTATTAGATCTGTGATGGGACAAAAATTCATCCATTGACAATCTTTTAAGGGGTTCTGTCACCAAAATCGCATTTTGATGTGGCTTGTAATTATTAATTTTGTCCATCTCTTCTTTAGTTTTGACTTCAATGTCTAATTTTAATTTAAATTTATTAATATCGTCTTTCCATTTTGAGAAGTTTGTATCATTTGTAATGAGATAATGTAGTTTCCTATTTTTATTATTTAATGCCGATAAAATAGAATGTCTGCCTGATATTGGTATTTGATTGTTTTTTAATAAAGTATAATTGAAATGAAAAATTTTTTTTTCTTTAGTTTTTTTGTTTTTTTCCACTTTGGTAAAATGATTATTAATCTTTTTTGAATTTCTTTTCATATAACTACGTTATGTAAATTGTTTTTTTTATTTACTTATAATAAAAGCTTTTATATTTAGAAAGCCTTGTGTATATAACATAACAAATTAGTAAATTTAAGTAAGGTGAAATTTTTATAGTAATAGATTAATTTTGGTGGGGTGGCCGAGTGGTTAAAGGCAGCAGACTGTAAATCTGCCCGCGTAGCGTACGTAGGTTCGAATCCTACCCCCACCACCACAAACAAATGAACATTATAATTAAAGATAAAGAAAGGTCATAAAAGATGTCTAAAGAAAAATTTGATCGTAGCAAACCACACGTTAACATTGGGACAATAGGTCATGTTGATCATGGTAAGACTACACTAACCGCAGCAATTACTAAAGTCATGGCTGATGCTGGTCGTGCTGACTTTTCTGCTTATGACCAAATTGATAAAGCTCCTGAAGAGAGAGAAAGAGGAATAACTATTTCTACTGCTCATGTCGAATATGAAACTGAGAATCGTCATTATGCTCATGTTGATTGTCCAGGTCATGCTGACTACGTAAAAAATATGATCACAGGTGCTGCTCAAATGGATGGTGCAATATTAGTTGTGAATGCTGCTGATGGTCCTATGCCACAAACTAAAGAACATATTTTGTTAGCTCGTCAGGTTGGCGTTCCTTCCTTGGTTGTTTATATGAACAAGGTTGATCAGGTTGACGATGAAGAGTTGTTAGAACTAGTTGAGTTAGAAATTCGTGAGTTACTAAGTAGTTATGAGTTTCCTGGCGATGATATTCCAATTATTAAAGGAAGTGCGTTAGCCGCACTTGAAGGACGTGACGAGGCTATTGGTGTGAATTCAATTACAGAGTTAATGGCTGCTGTAGATTCTTATATCCCTCAACCTGAGCGTGATAAAGATAAACCATTCTTAATGCCTATTGAAGATGTTTTTTCTATATCAGGAAGAGGTACTGTGGTAACAGGTCGTGTTGAGCGAGGTATTATAAAGGTTGGTGAAGAGATAGAGATAGTTGGAATAAAAGAAACAGCTAAAACAACATGTACAGGTGTTGAAATGTTTCGTAAGTTGCTAGATTCTGGTGAGGCTGGGGACAATGTTGGAGTTCTATTAAGGGGAACAAAGAGAGAAGAAGTTGAACGTGGGCAAGTGTTATCTGCGCCTGGTTCAATAAAGCCTTATTCTAAATTTAAAGGTGAGGCCTATATCTTAACTAAAGATGAAGGTGGAAGGCATACACCATTTTTTAGTAACTATCGTCCACAATTTTATTTTAGAACAACTGATGTGACTGGGGCAGTTGAGTTGCCTTCTGGTACAGAGATGGTGATGCCGGGAGATAATATTGCAATCTCTGTAGAATTAATAACTCCAATTGCAATGGATGAAGGACTAAGGTTTGCAATAAGAGAAGGTGGAAGAACTGTAGGTGCCGGAGTTGTATCAAGCATTGAAGCTTAGAAAGTAATTTTCAAGGGTATCATACAAATAATTAAATTGCTTAGGAGTGTAGCTCAATTGGTAGAGCACCGGTCTCCAAAACCGGGGGCTGGGGGTTCGAGTCCCTCCACTCCTGCCAAAAAAAATCATCAATCAAAAATTAATAACTTTGACTTATTTTAAAAAAAAATGTAAAAAATCATTTTTTTCTTGCAAGAAAGGCTTCTGATGGCTAAAACAAACCCCGCACAATTTGTTAGGCAGGTAAGACAAGAAATTAATAGAATAACTTGGGCAACTAAGCGTGAAACATTATACGCGTCAATTAGCGTTTTTGTAATGGCATTAATTGCATCTTTATTTTTTTTATTAGTTGATTTGTTATTATCCAACATTGTTCAATTTTTATTGGGTCTTGGTGGTTAATTAATTTAAATGATTTATTTTATTTCACTCTTTAATAATGAGATTTTGTAATGGCCAAAAAATGGTATGTTGTACATGTTTTTTCAGGCTCAGAAAAAAAAGTATGCCAAAATATCGAAGAACAGATTGTATCTAAAGATATGGGATCTCTAATTGAAGAAGTCTTAGTCCCTACTGAAGAAGTTGTCGAAATTAGGCGTGGTGCAAAAGTACAATCTGAAAAAAAATTCTTCCCGGGTTATATTTTAATAAAAATGGAAATGACCGACGAAACATGGCATATGATAAAAGGCCAACCAAAAGTTACTGGATTCCTTGGTGGAAAAGGTAAGCCAGTTGCAATTAGTGAAACTGAAGCTAATAGATTAATTGATCAAATCAGTGAAGGTATTGATCGACCAAGATCAAATGTTGTTTATGAAATAGGTGAAGAAGTCAGGGTGTCTGACGGTCCTTTTCAAAGTTTTAATGGGTTAGTTGAAGAAATCGATGAAGATAAGTCAAGATTAAAAGTTGCTGTATCAATTTTTGGGAGATCAACTCCAGTCGATCTTGAGTATAGTCAAGTTGAAAAAATTTAATAAATTAAGCGACTTTTAATAATGTCGTGGAGGGTAATATGGCAAAGAAAATAGAAGGTTACATTAAATTAAATATTCCTGCAGGTGCTGCAAACCCATCTCCACCAGTTGGTCCAGCTTTAGGTCAACGGGGTGTTAATATAATGGAATTTTGTAAGGCTTTCAATGCATCAACGGAATCTTTAGAAAAAAATATGCCTATACCAGTTGTAATAACTGTTTTTTCTGATAAAAGCTTTAATTTTGTAACAAAAACACCTCCAGTTTCTTTTTTTCTAAAAAAAGCTATTGGAAAAGATAAAGGTTCAAGCGAACCCGGTAGAGTTGTTGGTGGATCAATAAAAATTGAACAAATTAAAGAAATTGCTGAAAATAAAATGAAAGATTTAAATGCATCAACTGTAGAGGGTGCAATTGAAATGGTAAAAGGTTCGGCTAGATCAATGGGATTAGAGGTTTTGGAGTAATAAAATGAGTAAAGGTAAATATCTTTCAGACTTGTATAAAAGTATCGACAACAAACTTTTCAACGTTGAAGATGCAATTAAATTTATTGTAGACAAAAAAAGAGAAAAATTTGACGAAACGATTGAGATTTCTATGAATTTAGGAATCGATCCCAGGCATGCTGATCAAATGGTAAGAGGTGTGGTTTCCTTGCCGAATGGTAATGGAAAAGTAATGAAAATTGCTGTATTTGCAAAAGACAAAAAAGCTGAAGAAGCAAAACAAGCTGGAGCTGACGTTGTGGGAGCAGATGATCTTGCTGAGGATATGCAAAAGGGTAACTTGGATTACGACAGGGTCATAGCAACACCTGACTTGATGGGTATTGTTGGCAGAATAGGTAAGATACTTGGGCCAAAAGGTCTAATGCCAAACCCTAAGCTTGGAACAGTAACTTCAGATATAAAATCTGCAGTTGAAGCAGCAAAATCAGGCCAAGTTCAATATCGTGCTGAAAAAACTGGTATAGTTCAAGCTGGAATTGGAAAGGCAAGCTTTGGATCGGATAAATTAATTGAAAATGTTAATTCTTTTATTGAAGCTATTCAAAAATCCAGACCATCTGGTGCTAAAGGTACTTTTATAAAAAAAATTTCTATCAGCTCAACAATGGGAGTTGGTTTAAATGTAAATATATAATTAATTATATATTTATTTAAGGGTAATATTTATTTATTGTCCTTATTATCAGCCTTATTAAGGCTGAACCTGTCCAAGACTGTAGGTGATTTATCTTAATATCCTACATAGACAAGAAAGGCATTTAATGCCTAATTTTGGTAGGACGGGCCGTGGGTAATTTTTTACCTGAAATGCAACAATGTTTAGACTTTAGTCTGAACTAAAATGTGGAGGCACATCGGTGAACAGAAATCAAAAAACCGATTTAGTCAAAACTTTGCGTGGTACATTTGAAGATTCGGCGTCAGTCGTAGTCGTTCATTGTATTGGTCTTACTGTCGCGGAGAGCACTGATCTCCGAAATAAAATGCGTAATGAAAACTGTTCATTTAAAGTTACTAAAAATAAAATTACACGTTTGGCATTAAAAGACACAAAATACCAACACATGGACGAAATGTTTAGAGGACCAACAGCTATTGGTTCATCTAAGGATCCGGTAATGGCAGCAAAAGTTTTGGTAAATTTTGCTAATGAAAATGAAAAGTTAGTTATTATTGGAGGTGGTTTAGAAGATAAATCACTTTCAAAAAGCGATGTGGTAGCTCTAGCAAAGCTTCCTAGTCTCAATGACCTTAGGGGCAAACTTGTTGGGCTTCTTCAAGCTCCAGCCTCAAAAATAGCAAGGCTAACAAAAGAGCCAGCTTCTAAGGTTTTAAGAACCATTTCACAGAAATCACTACAACAATAATTCAATCTTTAGGAGAAAAATATGGCAGATTTAGAAAAAATAGCAGAAGATTTAAGTTCTTTAACAGTATTAGAAGCCGCTGATTTGGCAAAAATTCTAGAAGAAAAATGGGGAGTTTCAGCTGCTGCACCAGTTGCAGTTGCAGCTGCTGCAGGTGGTAGTGATTCTCCAACTCCAGCTGAAGCTAAAACAGAATTTTCTGTTTCTCTGACATCAGTAGGTGACAAAAAAATAAATGTAATAAAAGAAGTTAGAGCAGCAACAGGTTTAGGACTTAAAGAAGCCAAAGATTTAGTTGAAGCTGCTCCTTCTCTAATAAAAGAAGGAATTCCAGATGCTGAAGCAAATGAAATAAAAGCTAAACTTGAAGAAGCTGGTGCTACAGTAGAGATTAAGTAATTTTAATTTTATCTAAAATTTAATAAACAGGCTTTTTCTACTCAAGCTTGTTTATTAACTCTTAATATTTTTTTATTAAACTTTTTTATAATTAAAAGGGATCATAAATGTCAAACCAGCATAGCACTTTTTTGAACAGAAGAAGAATTAGAAGAACATTTGGTAATATTAATGAAGTTGCGCAAATGCCTAATCTAATCGAAGTTCAAAGAAATTCTTACGAACAATTTCTACAAATGTATGTTCCAGTTAATGAAAGAATTGATGTTGGCCTCCAAGCTGTATTTAGCTCCGTTTTCCCAATCAAGGATTTTGTTGGAAGATCAATGCTTGAATTTGTTTCTTATACCCTTGAGGAACCAAAATACGATGTTGAAGAATGTCATCAACGTGGTCTCACTTATGCCTCTCCTTTAAGGCTAACCTTAAGGTTAATAGTATGGGATTTAGACTCTGATACTGGTGCAAAATCCATAAGAGACATGAAAGAACAAGACGTTTACATGGGTGATATGCCACTTATGACACCTAATGGGACTTTTGTAGTTAATGGAACTGAAAGAGTAATTGTTTCACAAATGCACAGATCTCCGGGTGTATTTTTTGATCATGACAAAGGAAAAACTCACGCTTCTGGAAAATTTCTTTTTGCAGCTAGAGTTATACCATACAGAGGATCATGGTTGGATTTTGAATTTGATCCTAAGGACATTCTTAACGTTAGAATAGATAGAAAAAGAAAATTGCCTTGTACCACTTTTTTAATGGCGCTTCTGGATGATGAGTCGGAAAAATATCTTATAGAATGCATTAAAAATAATAAAGAACCAGACAGAAGCAAGCTCATAGGCATGACTAGAGAAGATATTTTAAATTATTTTTATGATTGTCAAATATTTAAACTTAACGCTGATAAATGGATTACTAAGTTTGTTGCTGATAATTTTAAGGGTCAGAGGTTAAATTTTGACTTGGTAGATGCCAAAAAAAATAAAACTGTTGCTAAATCCGGAGATAAATTAACACAACGTAGTTTAAAATTATTGCTAGAGAATAATCTTGAATCTATTGAAGTTAATGAAAATGAGTTAATAGGTAAATTTTTAGCTGAAGATATAATCAATGAAAAAACTGGTGAAATTTATGGTGAGGCTGGTGATGAAATTACACATGATTTTCTTAAATTATTCAAGTTAAAGAATTTTAGCACACTCAAAGTTTTATCTATAGACTCATCTGTTGGACCATGGATGAGAAACACGTTGGCTTTAGATAAAAATGCCTCCAGAGAAGAAGCTCTAGTTGACATTTATAGAGTGATGCGTCCTGGTGAGCCACCCGCACAAGAAACAGCAGAAATTTTATTTAATGGTCTTTTTTTTGATGAAGAACGTTATGATTTATCAGCTGTTGGCAGGGTTAAAATGTCTGCTCGTTTGGATCTTGAAATTGATGACAATCTTAGAGTATTAAGAAAAGTTGACATACTTTCTATACTCAAAGAACTGATTTCTTTAAAAGATGGTCACGGAGAAATTGATGATATTGATCATTTGGGAAATAGAAGAGTTAGATCAGTGGGAGAATTGTTAGAAAATCAATATCGAGTTGGACTTTCGAGAATGGAAAGAGCCATTAAAGAAAGGATGAGCTCTGCTAATGAAATAGAAAATTTAATGCCACAAGACCTTATTAATGCTAAGCCAGCTGCTGCTTCTCTTCGGGAGTTTTTTGGGTCAAGTCAATTATCTCAGTTTATGGATCAAACAAATCCCCTTTCTGAAATTACACATAAAAGAAGAGTATCTGCCCTTGGTCCAGGTGGTCTAACTCGTGAGAGAGCAGGATTTGAAGTAAGAGATGTTCATCCTACTCATTATGGAAGGATATGCCCGATTGAAACACCAGAGGGTCCAAATATTGGATTAATTAATTCATTAGCTACTTTTGCTCAAATTAATCAATATGGCTTTATAGAAACTCCATATAGAAAAGTTCAAGATGGTAAAGTAACAAACGATGTTGTATATATTTCAGCTATTGAAGAGGGTAAGTATACAATTGCGCAAGCTAATGCTGAATTAGATAAGTCTAATAATTTCACTGGTGAACTATTGCCAGTAAGAAAAGCTGGAGACATTGGTTTGGCGAATCCGCAGGATATTAATTTAATGGATGTGTCTCCTAAACAATTAGTTTCAGTTGCGTCAGCATTAATTCCATTTTTAGAAAATGATGATGCAAACAGAGCCTTAATGGGTTCTAATATGATGAGGCAAGCTGTTCCTTTGGTTAAATCAGAAAGCCCACTTGTTGGAACAGGAATAGAAGCAACTGTTGCACAGGACTCTGGAGTAACACTAGTGGCAAGAAGATCAGGTGTTGTTGATCAAGTGGATGCCACTAGAATAGTAATTAGGGCAAACTCTATTGATGAGGCAGATGTCAGCCCAGTTGATATTTACTCATTGTTAAAGTTTCAAAGAAGTAACCAAAACACTTGCATTAATCAAAGACCCTTAGTTCAAGTTGGAGATTTGGTAAGTCATGGTGATATTATTGCTGATGGTCCCGCCACTGAAGATGGTGAACTTGCTCTTGGTAGAAATGTACTTGTAGCCTTTATGCCCTGGAATGGCTACAATTTTGAAGACTCTATCTTGATTTCTGAACGAATAGTAAAAGATGATGTTTTTTCATCTATTCATATTGAAGAATTTGAGGTTATGGCTAGAGATACTAAGCTAGGACAAGAAGAAATAACTCGTGACATACCAAATATAGGTGAAGAGGCACTAAGAAATTTAGATGAAGCAGGTATGGTGTATATTGGAGCTGAAGTAAAACCAGGTGAGATAATGGTTGGAAAAGTAACCCCAAAAGGTGAAAGTCCGATGACACCAGAAGAAAAGTTGCTGAGAGCAATTTTTGGTGAAAAAGCTTCGGATGTTAGAGATACCTCTCTAAAAGTTCCGCCAGGCGTGTCTGGTACAATTGTAGATGTAAGGATTTTCTCTAGAAGAGGTATTGATAAAGATGAAAGAGCTAGAGCAATTGAAAGAGCTGAAATTGATAAATTTGCAAAAGATAGAGATGACGAAAAATTAATTCTTGAAAAAGGTTATTATGGTCGTATTGCAGAATTTCTTCTTGGACAAAAAATTGACAACTCATCAATAAAAAAACTTAAAAATGGTGAAATTCTTTCTGAAGAAATAATAAATAGCTTATCACGTACAGAGCTTAGATCAATTTCAGTCGATGATGAAAAAGTGCAGAAAAAACTTGAAAAATTATCTAATCATTTTGATGAGGTAATTAAATCTTTAGAAAACAGGTTTAATGACAGAGTTGATAAATTACAAAGGGGCGATGAACTTCTACCTGGGGTAATGAAGATGGTTAAAGTTTTCGTTGCTGTGAAAAGAAAACTTCAATCTGGTGATAAGATGGCTGGAAGACATGGTAATAAAGGCGTTATTTCTAAAATTGTTCCTGCTGAAGATATGCCCTATTTGGAAGATGGAACTCCAGTTGATGTAGTTTTAAACCCATTAGGTGTTCCATCTAGGATGAACGTTGGCCAAATACTTGAGACTCATCTAGGTTGGGCAGCTGCAGGGTTAGGTCAGAAAATTGGGAAGATGTTAGAAGATAAAGATTCTAATAAGAAAAATATTAGAAAATTTCTTTCAGAGATTTATGGTGAGAAGCAAACTAAATCAGTTTTTTCTAAACTAGATGAAGAAAGTATTGTTACTCAAGCCAATAACTTAAAAAGAGGCGTCCCAATGGCGACACCAGTTTTTGATGGTGCTAATGAAACAAATGTTAAGGAGATGTTAAAGCTAGCAGATTTAGACGAAACAGGTCAAGTTTGGTTAACAGACGGAAGAACTGGCGAGATTTTTGATAGAAAAGTTACTGTTGGATATATTTACATGTTAAAGCTACATCATTTGGTAGATGATAAAATTCATGCGAGATCAATTGGACCATATTCTCTTGTTACACAACAACCCTTAGGTGGAAAGGCTCAATTCGGAGGTCAGAGATTTGGTGAAATGGAAGTTTGGGCGCTTGAAGCTTATGGAGCAGCTTATACACTACAAGAAATGTTAACTGTGAAATCTGATGATGTTTCTGGTAGAACGAAAGTCTATGAATCTATCATTAGAGGTGATGATGACTTTGAAGCTGGAATTCCAGAATCATTTAACGTTTTAATTAAAGAATTAAAATCACTTGGACTAAATGTTAATATGGATTTAGTAGATTAACAAACTTAGTTATAAATTATGATTGGAAATTAAATATGAATGAACTTATAAACACATTTGGGCAAACAGGATCAACTCAGAGTTTTGATCAAATTAGTATTTCAATAGCGTCTCCCGAAGCTATAAAAAGTTGGTCCTTTGGTGAAATAAGAAAACCTGAAACAATAAATTACAGAACCTTCAAGCCAGAGCGTGACGGACTTTTTTGTGCTAAGATCTTTGGCCCAGTAAGAGATTACGAATGTTTGTGTGGTAAATATAAAAGAATGAAATATCGGGGGATTATATGTGAAAAATGTGGTGTTGAAGTTACTCTTTCCAAAGTTAGGAGAGAAAGAATGGGACATATCGATTTAGCTTCACCAGTTGCGCACATTTGGTTTCTTAAATCATTACCATCAAGAATTGGTTTGCTAGTTGACATGACGCTTAAAGATCTCGAAAGAGTTCTATATTTTGAACATTTTTTAGTTACAGAACCTGGATTAACATCTTTGAATGAAGGTCAATTACTAAGCGAAGAAGACTACGAAAACGCTCTTGATGAATTTGGTGATGAAAGTTTTGAAGTATCGATTGGTGCTGAGGCTATAAAAAAATTATTAATTAATATGAATTTGGATGAAGAGATTATAAAAATAAGAGAGGAATTGACTAACACTGGTTCTGAAATTAAAAGAAAAAAATTAGTAAAAAGACTTAAGCTTGTAGAGTCATTTTTGCAATCTGGAGCTAAGCCTGAATGGATGATTTTAGATGTCATTCCTGTCATACCACCTGAACTTAGGCCTTTAGTTCCTCTAGATGGTGGTAGATTTGCTACTTCTGATTTAAATGATTTGTATAGGAGAGTTATTAACAGAAATAATCGTCTTAAGAGACTTTTAGAGTTAAGAGCTCCTGATATCATTATTCGTAATGAAAAAAGAATGCTTCAGGAATCTGTTGATGCATTATTTGATAATGGTAGAAGAGGTCGTGTTATAACCGGTGTCAATAAAAGACCACTTAAATCGCTTTCAGATATGCTTAAAGGTAAACAAGGCAGATTTAGACAAAATCTTCTTGGAAAAAGAGTTGATTATTCTGGAAGATCTGTGATCGTTGTGGGTCCAGAA
Organism: uncultured SAR116 cluster alpha proteobacterium; assembly: GCA_902543145.1. Classification (GTDB taxonomy): domain Bacteria; phylum Pseudomonadota; class Alphaproteobacteria; order Puniceispirillales; family Marisalimonadaceae; genus Marisalimonas. The sequence continues at coordinate 36,891 of CACBXG010000008.1, forward strand.
TTAAAGTTACATCAATGTGGCCTTCCAAAAAAAATGGCTTTGGAATTATTTAAACCATTTATTTACTCTAAATTAGAACTTTATGGTTTGGCTAGTACAGTAAAAGCAGCTAAAAGAATGGTTGAAAAAGAAAGACCAGAAGTTTGGGATATCTTGGAAGAAGTTATTAGAGAACATCCAGTTATGCTCAATAGAGCCCCAACTTTACATAGATTAGGTATCCAGGCATTTGAACCTGTTCTAATTGAAGGTAAAGCTATTAATTTGCATCCTCTAGTTTGTACAGCTTTTAATGCCGATTTTGATGGTGATCAGATGGCTGTTCATGTGCCTCTTTCTCTTGAAGCGCAATTAGAAGCCAGGGTACTTATGATGTCCACAAATAACATACTTTCGCCATCTAGTGGAAAGCCTATAATTGTACCATCTCAAGATATAATTTTGGGATTATATTACTTATCTATGATAAGCGATGGTCAAAAAGGAGAGGGCATGGTTTTTTCAAACCCTACTGAGGCTTTGATGGCAATAGACAATTCTCAAGTTCATTTGCAGGCTAGGGTGAAGATAAGAGTTGAAATATATGATGATGAGGGGAATAAGGTCATAAATTTAGTCGAAACTACGCCAGGTAGAGCAAAGTTGTCAACATTATTACCTTCTCATAGCTCAGTTGATTATAATACTATAAACAAATTAATGACAAAAAAAGAAGTTACTAATGTCATAGATTACGTTTATAGACACTGTGGTCAGAAAGATACTGTGATTTTTTGTGATAAATTAATGGCAATGGGATTTAAGCATGCTTGTACTGCTGGAATATCATTTGGAATTTCTGATTTGGAAACTCCAAAAGCTAAAGAAGAATTAATGATTAAGGCAGAAAAACAGGTTAAAGATTTTGAGCAACAATATCAAGACGGGTTGATAACTCAAGGTGAGAAATATAACAAAGTTGTTGATGTATGGTCAAAGTGCTCTGACGATGTAGCTGGTGAGATGATGAAAAATATTTCAACAATTAAAAAAGGTGAGCCTGTGAATTCAGTTTGGATGATGGCTCATTCTGGAGCCAGAGGATCGGCCGCGCAAATTAAACAACTTGCTGGTATGCGAGGGCTAATGGCTAAACCCTCAGGGGAAATTATTGAAACTCCCATAAAATCTTCATTTAAAGACGGTCTCAACGTTCTTGAGTACTTTAACTCAACTCACGGAGCCAGAAAAGGTTTGGCCGATACAGCTCTAAAAACTGCAAACTCTGGTTATTTAACTAGAAGATTAGTTGATGTAGCTCAAGATTGTATAGTAACTGAGGATGATTGTGGAACTGAAAATGGTTTTGTTATGAGAGCTGTTATTGAAGGTGGTGACATAATTGAGCCTCTTGCAGAAAGAATTTTAGGAAGAACAACTGCATCACAAATAATTAACACTAAAGATAATTCAGTCATTTTAGATAAAGGTATTATTATTTCAGAGGATGATATTGATAAGATCGAAAAAGCAAGTATTGATCAAGTTAAAGTTAGATCTGCACTTACTTGTGAAACTCAACCAGGAATCTGTGCTGCATGTTATGGAAGAGATCTTGCTAGGGGAACACCAGTAAATATTGGAGAGGCAGTTGGTGTAATTGCTGCTCAGTCAATTGGAGAGCCTGGCACACAACTTACCATGAGAACTTTTCATATTGGTGGAGCTGCTCAACGAGGAGCTGAACAATCAAAAATAGAAGCTCCTTTTGATGGGAAAACACGTTTAGATAATACTACCTTGGTGACTACAGAAGACGGAAGTGAAATAGTGCTGTCTAGATCATCAGAAATGATTATTTTAGATGATCAAGGCCGCGAAAAGGCTCGTTATCGTCTTCAATATGGAGCAAAGTTATTAAAAAAAGATGGATCTAAAGTTAAAGCTGGTGAAATATTAGCTGAATGGGACCCGTATACTATACCTATAATCACAGAAAAAGAGGGTACAGCACATTATGTGGATCTTGTTGAGGGAGTTTCAATGAGAGAAATTGTTGATGAATCAACTGGTATTGGTAGTAGAGTGGTTATGGACTGGAAACAACAAACTGGAGGATCAAATTTAAGGCCACGAATAACCCTAAGGGATGAAAAAGGTGAAGTAATTAATTTATCAAATGGTTTGGAAGCAAGGTACTTTATGTCCATGAACGCTATTTTGAGTGTTGAAAACAAAAGTAAGGTAAAAGCTGGATCTGTTTTAGCTCGTATACCACGTGAAAGCTCAAAGACTAGAGATATTACAGGTGGATTGCCAAGAGTTGCAGAGCTTTTTGAAGCCAGAAAACCAAAGGATTTTGCAATAATTTCTGAAAGTGATGGTGTTGTAGAGTTCGGAACTGATTATAAAGCTAAGAGAAGAATTAGAGTTGTACCACAAGATAGTGAAAGTGAAGCTGTCGAATATATGGTTCCTAAAGGTAAACTATTAGCTGTGCAAGAAGGAGATTTCATAAGGAAAGGAGATATGATTATAGATGGAAGTCCTGTACCACATGATATTTTAAATATTTTAGGCATAGAGGCTTTAGCTGATTACTTGGTAAAGGAGGTTCAAGATGTTTATAGATTACAAGGTGTTAAGATCAACGATAAGCATATTGAAGTTATTGTTAGACAAATGTTACAAAAAATAGAAATAACTGACCATGGTGGAACAACTTTCTTAAATGGGGAGCATGTAAATAGGTTAGAATTTAAAAGAGCAAATGAAAAAGCTGTTAAAGATGGTATTGAGCCTGCAAAAGGTGTATCTGTTTTACTTGGCATAACTAAAGCAAGTTTGCAAACAGAAAGTTTCATTTCTGCAGCATCTTTCCAAGAAACAACTAGAGTGTTAACTGAAGCAGCTGTTTCCGGTAAATCTGACGTGTTATCAGGCTTAAAAGAGAATGTTATTGTAGGTAGGTTAGTTCCTGCTGGTACAGGATCAGTTGTTAATAAACTTAGAATGACTGCTCATCGAAGAGATAAAGAAATTATAGAAAACATGAAAAAAGAAGAGGAAGAATTAATTGAAGGTGAAGATTAGTAGCTTAATTAATTATTATAAAATAATTTAAAAACTTTAGTTTTTTGTTCTTGACCAATTCATTAGTTAAGAATACAATCCCGCGATATTGAGTTCTGGTTGTAATTTGTTATTAGACGCTAGCTCAAAAATAAATTTAGCTCTAATGAATATGTATATCATTAGCATAATAAAGGAAACATAAATGCCTACAATTAATCAGCTAATAAGGCATGGTCGGATTAGGCCAATTAATAAAACAAAAGTGCCTGCAATGCAGTCATGTCCCCAAAAACGTGGTGTTTGCACGCGTGTATACACAACAACACCAAAAAAACCTAATTCAGCTTTGAGAAAAGTAGCGAGGATCAGGCTTACAAATGGCTTTGAGGTCACATCTTATATCCCAGGCGAAGGTCATAATTTGCAGGAGCATTCTGTTGTAATGATTAGAGGTGGAAGAGTAAAAGATTTACCTGGTGTAAGATATCACGTTATTCGTGGTACCTTAGACACTCAAGGTGTTGCAGATAGACGTCAACGAAGATCCAAATATGGTGCCAAGAGACCTAAATAAAAGAAAGTAATCTAATGTCTAGAAGAAGAAAAGCAATTAAAAGGCAAATTATGCCAGATCCAAAATTCAGCGATAAGATTGTCTCAAAATTTACATCTTGTCTTATGTATGATGGAAAAAGATCAACTGCTGAAAAAATAGTATATGGCGCTTTTGAGGTTATAAATAAAAAGATTGGTGCTGAGCCTATAAAAGTTTTTCATGAAGCACTTGAAAATGTTCAACCCCAACTTGAAGTTAGATCAAGAAGAGTTGGTGGAGCTACTTATCAGGTTCCAGTTGAAGTGCGATCTGATAGGTCTTTGGCTTTGGCAATTAGATGGCTTATAAATAGTAGTCGAAACAGATCTGAAAATTCAATGACTGAAAGATTGAGTGGTGAATTAATCGATGCCTCTTCAAATAGAGGTGCATCTGTAAAAAAGAAAGAAGATACTCACAAAATGGCTGAAGCTAACAAAGCTTTCTCACATTATCGTTGGTAATAAATATATAGGTAAAAAATGGCTCGTGGATTTAATTTAAATAGATATAGAAATTTTGGTATAATTGCTCATATTGATGCAGGCAAAACTACTACGTCAGAAAGAGTTTTGTATTATACTGGTAGATCTCACAAAATTGGCGAAGTTCATGATGGTAATGCCACCATGGATTGGATGGAGCAAGAACAAGAGCGCGGTATTACAATTACTTCAGCTGCAACAACATGTTTTTGGACAAGGACAGAAGATGGTAAAGGTTTTGATAAATATTATGGTTCGTCCGAAGAAGAGGCTAAATTTAGATTTAATATTATAGACACCCCAGGTCACGTTGACTTTACAATTGAAGTAGAGAGATCTCTTGCTGTTTTAGACGGAGCAGTTGTTGTTTTAGATGCAAATGCAGGTATCGAGCCTCAAACAGAAACTGTATGGCGTCAAGCTGATCGATATAAAGTTCCAAGAATCGTTTTTGTGAATAAAATGGATAAAATTGGAGCTGATTATTTCAAATGTGTAAGTATGGTGAAAGATCGTACAGGTGCTACCCCATTACCAATAAATCTACCAATTGGAGCTGAAAATGATTTTTCGGGATTAGTTGATCTTGTTTCCATGAAAGAGTGGGTTTGGGATTCAGAAGATTTGGGTGCATCATGGACAATTCGTGAAATAAGAGGGGAATTGATCGAAAAAGCTAAAGTAATGAGATCCCAGCTAATAGAATTAGCTGTTGAACAAGATGATGAATGGATGGAGAAATATTTAGAAGGTGAAGAGCCTGATGATATTTCTTTAAGAAAATTAATAAGAAAAGGAACATTGGCAATGAATTTTGTTCCAATCTTATGTGGTTCAGCTTTCAAAAACAAAGGTGTTCAAACTATGCTGAACTCAGTTATAGATTATCTTCCTGATCCACTTGATGTTCCAGCCTATACTGGCTTTGCTCCCGGAGATAAAACAGAAACTAGAAACATAGAAAGAAAAGCTAGTGATGTAGAGCCTTTTTCTGGTCTAGCTTTTAAAATTATGAATGATCCTTTTGTAGGTTCGCTTACTTTCTTAAGGATATATTCTGGTTCTATTAAAAAAGGAGACTCGCTTTTAAACTCTACCAAAGGTAAAAAAGAGCGTGTTGGTAGAATGATGATGATGCATTCAAACAACAGAGAAGAGATTGATGAAGCTTATGCTGGTGATATCGTTGCATTAGCTGGAATGAAGGAAACTACTACAGGTGACACATTGTGTGATCCAATAAAAGCTGTGGTTTTAGAAACAATGTCATTTCCAAACCCAGTTATAGAGATAGCTGTAGAGCCAAAATCTAAAAATGATCAAGAAAAAATGTCCACAGGTCTTGCAAGATTAGCTGCTGAGGATCCTTCGTTTCAAGTTTCAACTGATATAGAGTCAGGTCAAACTATAATGAAAGGTATGGGTGAGCTTCACTTAGATATTTTGATTGATCGACTTAAGAGGGAATTTAAGGTTGAAGCAAATATAGGTGCTCCTCAAGTTGCCTATAGAGAGACCATAACTAAAGAAGTTGATGTTGATTACACTCATAAGAAACAATCTGGTGGATCAGGTCAATTTGCAAGAGTTAAAATGACGTTTTCACCAAATCCTGACCAGGAGTTTGAGTTCGTTAACTCAATAAAAGGAGGTAATATCCCTTCTGAATATATTCCGGGAGTTGAAAAAGGTTTAATCCAAGCAAAAGAGTCTGGGATTATTGCTGGTTTCCCTGCAATAGACTTTAAGGTAAATCTTCATGATGGTGCTTTCCATGATGTTGATTCATCAGTAATGGCATTTGAAATAGCAGCAAGGGCAGCTTTTAGAGAGGGTATGACAAAAGCTTCGCCGGTTTTGCTTGAGCCAATTATGAAAGTTGAATGTGTAACACCTGAAGAATATATGGGTGATATTATTGGAGATTTGAATAGTAGACGTGGACAAGTTAACGGTATGGATGCAAGAGGAAATGCTCAAGTCATTAATGCTATGGTGCCCTTAGCCAATATGTTTGGTTACGTCAACAATTTAAGATCTATGAGTCAGGGTAGAGCTCAGTATACGATGATTTTTGATCATTACGATCAAGTTCCACAAGCTGTTGCTGATGAAGTAAAGGCTAAGCTAGCTTAAAGAGTATAATTAAAGATAAAGAAAGGTCATAAAAGATGTCTAAAGAAAAATTTGATCGTAGCAAACCACACGTTAACATTGGGACAATAGGTCATGTTGATCATGGTAAGACTACACTAACCGCAGCAATTACTAAAGTCATGGCTGATGCTGGTCGTGCTGACTTTTCTGCTTATGACCAAATTGATAAAGCTCCTGAAGAGAGAGAAAGAGGAATAACTATTTCTACTGCTCATGTCGAATATGAAACTGAGAATCGTCATTATGCTCATGTTGATTGTCCAGGTCATGCTGACTACGTAAAAAATATGATCACAGGTGCTGCTCAAATGGATGGTGCAATATTAGTTGTGAATGCTGCTGATGGTCCTATGCCACAAACTAAAGAACATATTTTGTTAGCTCGTCAGGTTGGCGTTCCTTCCTTGGTTGTTTATATGAACAAGGTTGATCAGGTTGACGATGAAGAGTTGTTAGAACTAGTTGAGTTAGAAATTCGTGAGTTACTAAGTAGTTATGAGTTTCCTGGCGATGATATTCCAATTATTAAAGGAAGTGCGTTAGCCGCACTTGAAGGACGTGACGAGGCTATTGGTGTGAATTCAATTACAGAGTTAATGGCTGCTGTAGATTCTTATATCCCTCAACCTGAGCGTGATAAAGATAAACCATTCTTAATGCCTATTGAAGATGTTTTTTCTATATCAGGAAGAGGTACTGTGGTAACAGGTCGTGTTGAGCGAGGTATTATAAAGGTTGGTGAAGAGATAGAGATAGTTGGAATAAAAGAAACAGCTAAAACAACATGTACAGGTGTTGAAATGTTTCGTAAGTTGCTAGATTCTGGTGAGGCTGGGGACAATGTTGGAGTTCTATTAAGGGGAACAAAGAGAGAAGAAGTTGAACGTGGGCAAGTGTTATCTGCGCCTGGTTCAATAAAGCCTTATTCTAAATTTAAAGGTGAGGCCTATATCTTAACTAAAGATGAAGGTGGAAGGCATACACCATTTTTTAGTAACTATCGTCCACAATTTTATTTTAGAACAACTGATGTGACTGGGGCAGTTGAGTTGCCTTCTGGTACAGAGATGGTGATGCCGGGAGATAATATTGCAATCTCTGTAGAATTAATAACTCCAATTGCAATGGATGAAGGACTAAGGTTTGCAATAAGAGAAGGTGGAAGAACTGTAGGTGCCGGAGTTGTATCAAGCATTGAAGCTTAGAAAGTAATTTTCAAGGGTAAATTAACGAGGATTTAATGGATAATCAAAATATCAGAATTAGGCTCAAAGCTTTTGATCACAGAATATTAGATCAGTCTACTTCCGAAATTGTTAATACAGCTAGAAGAACGGGAGCGAAGATCAGGGGACCTATTCCTCTTCCTACTTCATTGAATAGGTTTACAGTCTTAAGGGGTCCTCATGTAGATAAAAAAAGTCGTGAACAATTTGAGATGAGAACTCACAAACGTGTGCTTGATATTGTTGAGCCCACCCCGCAAACAGTTGATGCCCTTATGAAATTGGATTTAGCTTCAGGTGTTGATATAGAAATTAAACTATAGGAATAATAAGATGCGCTGTGGAGTTGTTGCAAGAAAATTGGGTATGTCGCGAATTTTTAGTGATGATGGTGAACATATACCAGTTACTGTTCTTAGAATTGAAGATGTTGAAGTCTTAGCAATTAAATCAATTGATAAAGATGGTTACACCGCAGTTCAATTAGGTTTTGCAAATAAAAAGCCAAAAAACATATCCAAACCTCTAAGAGGTGTTTTTGCTAAGGCAAAAGCCGAACCAAAGGAAAAAGTTGTTGAGTTTAGGGTTAGTGAAGATGCAGTTTTGAACGTTGGCGACAAATTAGGTGTTAACCATTTCGTTGCTGGTCAAAAAGTTGACGCTGTTGGTGTGTCTCAAGGTAAGGGATTTGCTGGTGCAATGAAACGACATAATTTTGGTGGAATGCAAGCATCACACGGTGTTTCAATTAGTCATAGATCCCATGGTTCCACCGGAAATAGTCAAGACCCTGGTAGAACCTGGAAGGGTAAAAAAATGGCTGGTCAATATGGTAACGTTAGAATAACAACACAAAACTTAAAAGTTGTTAAGTTACTTGAAGACGATGATTTAATATTAATACAAGGCTCAGTTCCAGGTTCAAAAAATGGTATAGTACTCTTAAAAGACGCAGTTAAACACAAAACCCCGAATGAAGCCCCTTTCCCTGCTGGCTTTCGAAATGATAATAAAGCTAATAAAGACGATCTTTCTTTATCATCTGATCATAACGAAAAAGAAATTTCTTCAATAGATGAAGGAGCAGAAGGTGAAAATTAAATCTGTTAATTTAAGTAATAAACTTGGTAAAGAAATTAACCTTAATGAGAAAATTTTTGGTGTTGTTCCAAGAGACGATATTGTTTCACGAGTTATAAGGTGGCAATTAGCTAAAAGGCGTTCAGGAAATCACTTTGTTCAAACACGTAGTCAAGTAAAAATGACAACTGCTAAAATGTATAAGCAAAAGGGTACTGGAAAAGCTAGGCACGGATCAGGTTCGGTCTCACAGTTTAGAGGAGGGGGAATGGCTCACGGTCCTGTGGTCCACTCTCATGCACATAGATTGAATAAAAAAGTAAGAAAATTAGGTTTAAAGTCTGTATTGTCCAATAAATTCAAGTCTGGAAAACTTATAATATTAGAAACTTCTAAAAGTGACGGCAAGACTTCTAAACTTAAAAAAAGCTTAAATAAAATGGGTGTAAACAATGCTCTCATAATTTTAGGTAATGATGTTGACCAAAACCTAGTAAGGGCTGCTGCTAATATTAGAAATTTAGATGTTCTATCTCATCAAGGTCTGAATGTTTATGATATAATTAAAAAGGATAATTTAATTATTATAGATGATGCCTTGAAATTTGTTGAGGAGCGATTGTTATGAGTGTAAGACCTAGAAAAAAAACAGATTTGAAGATAAGTCAAAATAAAGCTTATCAAATAATATTAAATCCTTTGGTTACTGAAAAATCAACGCAACAGTCCGAGTTTAATAAAATGGTATTTTCTGTGCCCCTCAATGCTACTAAACTAGAAGTTAAATCATCAATTGAAAAAATTTTCTCAGTAAAAGTCACATCTGTGAATACGATTTTATTAAAGGGCAAGGTTAAAAGATTTAAAGGTGTATTAGGTAGACGGTCTAATACAAAAAAAGCAATAGTAACACTTGCTCCGGGAAATACCATTGACTTGTCAGCAGGAGTTTAAAAAATGGCTTTAAAGCAATACAAACCAAATACACCTGGACAAAGAGGTTTAGTGTTAGTTGATAAGTCTGATCTTTTTAAAGGTAAGCCAGTTAAAAAGTTAACAATTGGTCTCAATAAGTCTGGAGGTAGAAACAACTCTGGAAAGATTACAATGTGGCAACGTGGTGGTGGTCACAAAAGGCGTTACAGAATTATTGATTTCAAAAGAACAAAATTTGACGTTAAAGGAAATGTTGAACGAATAGAATATGATCCAAATAGATCTGCTTTTATTGCTCTAATTAAGTATGAAGATAATGAACTAAAATATATTATTGCACCTCAAAGGTTAGCTGTAGGGGATAAAATTGTATCTTCAAAAAAAGCTGACATAAAGCCTGGCAATTGTATGCCACTTTCTTCAGTGCCAGTTGGTACCATAATTCATAATGTTGAATTGAAACCTGGTAAGGGTGCCCAAATTGCTCGGTCAGCTGGTTCTTATGTGCAATTGATAGGCAAGGATCTTTCGTATTCAATCTTAAGATTAATGTCAGGTGAGGTAAGATTAGTTTTATCATCTTGCTTGTGTACTATTGGGGCAGTTTCTAATCAGGACAATCAAAACACAAATCTTGGCAAAGCAGGTCGTAATAGGTGGCTGGGTAAAAGACCTTCTGTTAGGGGTGTTGCAATGAATCCTGTTGATCATCCACACGGAGGTGGTGAAGGTAGAACTTCAGGTGGTAGGCATCCAGTTACACCTTGGGGAAAGCCTACTAAAGGATACAGAACAAGAAACAATAAGAGAACAGACAAATTAATAATAAGAAGAAGAAAAGTATAAGGTAAACTTTATGTCAAGATCTATATGGAAAGGTCCATTTGTGGACGGTTATCTGCTTAAAAAAGCTGAAGTTGCTAGAAACTCAGGTAGAAACGACGTTATAAAAACTTGGTCAAGAAGATCTACTGTTATGCCACAGTTTGTTGGCCTTACATTTGGTGTTTATAACGGAAAAAAATTTATACCAGTTACTATAACTGAGGCTATGGTTGGTCATAAATTAGGTGAGTTTTCACCTACAAGAACATATTATGGCCATACTGCAGACAAAAAGTCTAAGCGATAGGAGTTAAGATGGGTAGAGTAAAAAATAAGCGAAGAGAATTAGACAATGAGGCCAAAGTTGTGCTCAAAAATATAAGAGTTAGCCCACAAAAACTAAACCTTGTTGCACAAATGATTAGAAAAGAGACAGCTTCAAAAGCTATTTCTATTTTACAATTTTCAAAAAGAAGAATCTCTAATATCGTTGAAAAGGCTCTTAGATCAGCCATAGCAAATGCTGAAAACAATCATTCATTGGATATAGATAAACTTATTGTAAAAGAAGCATATGTTGGAAAGGGATTAGTTATGAAGCGATTTCATGCCAGGGCAAGAGGGCGTGGTGCAAAGATTATAAAGCCATTTTCTCATTTAACAATTCTATTATCTGAACAGGAAGGTAGTTAAGATGGGTCAAAAGACACAGCCAATAGGGTTTAGATTGGGAATTAATAGAACTTGGGACTCAAGATGGTTTGGAGGCAAATCATATGGAGATTTACTTCATCAAGATATTGAACTAAGAAAATATTTGTTTGAAAAACTTAAGGCAGCTGCAGTAAGTAAGATTGTTATAGAGAGACCAGCTGGAAGAGCAAGAATTACTATTTACGCTGGAAGGCCCGGTTTAGTAATTGGTAAAAAAGGTCAAGATATTGAGACTTTGAAAGGTGTATTGAGCAAGAAAATTAATGCAGAAGTTAGCCTGAATATTATAGAAATAAGAAAACCTGAATTAGATGCAAAATTAGTTGCTGATGGAATTGCACAACAACTGGAAAGAAGAGTTGCATTTCGAAGAGCTATGAAAAGGGCTGTACAAAATGCAATTAGACTTGGAGCTGAAGGTGTTAGAATTAATTGTGCAGGTAGACTTGGTGGTGCTGAAATTGCCAGAACTGAATGGTACAGAGAAGGAAGAGTTCCATTACACACATTAAGAGCTGATGTTGATTATGGAGAATCAACAGCATTTACTACATATGGTGCAACTGGTATTAAAGTTTGGATTTTCAAGGGTGAAGTTATGGAGCATGATCCTATGGCACAGGAGAAAAAAATGACAAATGCTGTTAAGGGATCAAATATGAAAAGTACTGACCAGGGGTAAATAATGCTACAACCAAAAAGAACAAAATTTAGAAAAGCTCATAAAGGTAGAATTCATGGTCTTGCTAAGGGTGGGACTAAGTTGAACTTTGGATCATACGGATTAAAAGCGATACAACCTGAAAGAGTTACAGCTAGACAAATTGAAGCTGCTAGAAGAGCCATAACAAGACATCTTCGTCGTGCTGGCAGAGTTTGGATTAGAATATTTCCTGATGTTCCAGTTTCAAGTAAACCAGCTGAAGTTAGGATGGGAAAAGGAAAAGGATCACCTGAATATTGGATTTGTAGAGTAAAGCCAGGAAAAATAATGTTTGAGTTGGATGGTGTTTCAGAGATTGCTGCTAAAGAAGCTTTAAGCTTAGCAGCTGCTAAACTACCGATGCATACAAAAGTTGTAAAAAGATTAGGCGAATAATTAGAGGTATTTAAATGGCAAAATATAAACCCAAGGACTTGCAAGCTAAAACTACTGATGAGTTAAAAGATCAATTAAAGCTTCTCAGAAAAGAACAATTTAATCTTCGATTTCAAGTTAGTAATGGACAAAACGAAAATCCTGCTAGATTTAGCTTAATTCGTAAAGAGATAGCTTGTATTAAAACGATTTTAAATAGTGTTGTGTCAACTGAAAATGTGGGGAAATAAATTATCATGCCTAAGAGAATTCTAACAGGTAAAGTTACAAGTAATAAGTCTGACAAAACTATTATAGTACTAGTGGAAAGAAAAATAATGCATCCAATGTATAAAAAATTTGTAACAAAATCAAAAAAGTTTGCTGCTCATGATAGTGAAAACAAATTTAAGGTTGGAGATATAGTAAATATTAGAGAATGCGCACCCATTTCAAAAAACAAACGTTTTGAAGTGATACATTAATAAACTAGTGGGGACAGATTATGATACAAATGCAAAGTAATCTTGATGTTGCAGACAACTCAGGTGCAAGAAGAATCCAGTGCATAAAAGTGTTGGGGGGCTCTGGCAGAAAGACTGCAGCTGTTGGAGATATAATTGTAGTTTCAATAAAAGAAGCAATTCCTAGAGGTAGAGTAAAAAAAGGTGATGTTCATAGAGCTGTAATAGTTCGAACTTCTAAAGAGGTAAGAAGAAATGATGGTACTTGTATTAGATTTGACAAAAATGCAGCAGTTTTAGTTAATAAAAGTAACGAACCCATTGGAACTCGTATCTTTGGCCCTGTTACACGTGAATTAAGAAGTAGAAAATTCATGAAAATAGTATCACTTGCACCGGAGGTTTTGTGATGAATAAGAAACTTAAAATTAAAACAGGGGATGCAGTAATTATAATTGCTGGTAAAGATAAAGGTAAAACTGGGAATGTAACTTCAGTTATAAAATCTAACGATCGAGTAATTGTAGAAGGAGTTAACGTTGTAAAGCGTCATAGGAAAGCAACTCAAGAAAGTCCTGGCAAGATTGAAGAAATAGAAGCATCTGTTCATATATCAAATGTGGCTCACTTAGACCCGGAAACTGGGAAAGCAACAAGAGTTAAATATGATTTCAAAGATGGTTTAAAAAGAAGATTATCAGTTGTATCTGGTTCATTATTAGATAAATAATTTGGAGATCAAGATGAATACAAGATTGCAGGAAAAATATCAAAAAGAAATCAGTAAAACTCTAAAAGATAAATTTAAATACAAAAACGACCTAGAAATACCAAAGCTCGAAAAAGTTGTTATTAACATGGGGGTTGGTGAAGCAGTAAAAGACAGTAAAAAAATAGATGCGGCATTAAATGAGTTAGCGGCAATTACAGGTCAAAGGCCTATTATAACAAAATCAAAAAAAGCTAATGCAAGTTTTAAGCTCAGAGAGGGTATGCCAATAGGTGTAAAAGTTACATTAAGAAAAAACAAAATGTATGAATTCGTAGATAGATTTGTAAATATTGCATTACCTAGAGTTAGAGATTTTAGAGGTATAAATACAAAAAGCTTTGATGGTAAAGGTAATTATGCATTAGGATTAAAAGAACAATATGTTTTTCCTGAAATAGAATATGATAATGTAGATTCAGTCAGAGGTATGGATATAATTTTTGTAACTTCTGCCAAATCAGACGAAGAAGCTCGGGAACTTTTGAACGGTTTTGATTTTCCCTTTAATCAATAACAATTTTACTAGGAGATATAGATGGCAAAAAAAAGTGCTATCCAAAAAAATTTAAATAAAGAAAAGCAAGTTAAAAAAAGTAAATCAAGAAGAGATCGTTTAAAAGCTATATGTAGCGACAGATCTCTTCCAATGGAACAACGTTTTGATGCTCAACTTAAGTTGTCTGAAATGCCAAGAAATGGTGCTAAAATAAGATTAAGAAATAGATGTTTAATTACGGGCAGACCTCGTGGTTATTATAGAAAAGTAAAAATGTCACGAATAGCTTTAAGAGAACTGGCTCTATCTGGTCAAATTCCAGGTATGGTAAAATCAAGTTGGTAGAAAGGTATTAATTATGTCAATGAGTGATACACTTGGGGATATGTTGACTAGGATTAGAAATGGTCAGTCAGCCAATAAAGCAGTTGTTGAGGCTCCTGCATCAAGATTTAGAGGGAATGTATTAGATGTGCTTAAAAGAGAAGGATACATTCGTAATTTCTCTAAGTTTGAAAAACAGCCTGGTATTCATGAATTTAAGATTGAATTAAAATATTATGAAGGTAAACCAGTGATAAGCGAAATTAAAAGGGTATCCACGCCTGGAAGAAGAGTTTATTCAAGTATAAATGATTTACCAAGGACCTATAATGGTCTTGGTATATCAATTTTGTCTACTCCAAGAGGTGTGATGAGCGATAATGAAGCTCGAGCAGCTCATGTGGGTGGTGAAGTTCTTTGTCAAGTATTTTAGGAGTATTTTTATGTCAAGAGTTGGTCAAGCCGTTATTAACATACCTAATGGTGTTGAAGTTAAAAAAGTGGAAAATCAATTTTTAGTAAAAGGTTCCAAAGGTGAACTGATTGCTCCAATAGATAATAGTGTAAATGTTACAGTTAATGAAAAAGAAATTAAGGTAGAGCTCAAAGACAAAGATAATAAGAACAGAGCTCTTTGGGGAACAACAAGAGCGCTAATTAATAATGCAGTTCAAGGTGTTAGTGTTGGTTTTGAAAAAGAGATGGAAATTGTTGGAGTTGGCTATAGAGCAGCACTTCAAGGAAAAAAATTAAGTTTAAACCTTGGATTAAGTCATCCAGTTGAAATTGAAATACCAGAACATATCACTATTAAAATGGATGGCAATACAAAATTTATTATCTCTAGTCCTGACAAGCAAAAACTAGGAGAGTTTGCTGCAATGGTTCGTTCTAAAAGACCACCAGAGCCATTCAAGGGTAAAGGAATACGTTACAGCAATGAATTTATTTTAAGAAAAGAAGGTAAAAAGAAATAGAGGTTAAAATGGGTAATTCGATATCTTTACACAATAAAAGAAAACTAAGAAATAGAAAAGCTTTGAAAGTTAAATCTTATGGGAAGTTAAGATTATCTGTATTTAGATCGAGTCGTCACATTTATGGACAAATAATAGATGACGTTCAGGGAATTACAATAGCGGCTGCCTCAAGTCTTGAGACTAATATAAAAAAACAGTTTAAAAATTGTGGTACTAAAGAAGTTGCAGCTCTCGTTGGAAAAAAAATAGCTGAAAAAGCTATAAAAAAAGGTGTAAAAAATGTTGTATTTGACAGGGGTGGTTATATCTATCACGGAAGGATTAAGAACTTGGCTGATGCGGCTAGAGAAAGTGGTTTAATATTTTAGGGGCAAACAATGGCAAGAATTGAAAAACAAGATAAAAATTTTAATAAAGATGATAATGACTTAATCGATAAGTTAGTTGGAATTAATAGAGTTGCCAAAGTTGTAAAAGGTGGTAGACGGTTTGGCTTTGCTGCGCTCGTTGTAGTTGGTGATCAAAGAGGAAAAGTTGGTTTTGGAACTGGCAAAGCAAAAGAAGTGCCTGAAGCAATTAAAAAGGCAACAGATGATGCAAAAAAAAATATGGTGAAAGTGCCATTAAAAGAAGGTAGAACATTGCATCATGATATGAAAGGCCATTTTGGAGCTGGTAGAGTTGTTTTAAGAACAGCACCTTCTGGAACTGGTATAATTGCAGGCGGTCCAATGAGAGCTGTTTTTGAAACTTTAGGGGTGCAAGATGTTGTTGCAAAATCAATTGGTACTTCTAACCCACATAATATGATAAAGGCAACTTTTGATGCTTTTTCATCAATGCATTCTCCAAGAAATGTTGCTAACAAAAGAGGTAGAAAAGTTTCTGAGATTTTTGGAAATCAATTAAAGTCTGATAAAACTTCAAATGCGAATGCTAGTTAGGAAGCAAAATGTCAAATAAAAAAACAATTATTGTTACACAAAAGAAAAGCCCAATAGGTAGACAATCATATCAAAGAAAAACATTAATAGGTCTTGGTTTAAATAAAATTGGCAGATCTAAAGAATTAGATGATACCCCATCAATTAGGGGTATGATAGTTAAAGTTAAACATCTAGTTGAAGTTAATTGATTAATTTTTTACTAGATAGGAGTATAAAATGAAGCTTAATGAAATAAAAGATAACTTAGGTTCAACTAAGTCTCGAAAAAGAATTGGCAGAGGGATAGGTTCAGGTACAGGCAAAACATCTGGAAAAGGTCATAAAGGTCAAAAATCAAGATCTGGTGTCTCTATAAAAGGTTTTGAAGGTGGGCAAATGCCAATCCATAGACGTTTACCTAAAAGAGGTTTTACGAATATAAACAGAGTTAACTATACTGAATTAAACTTAGATAATATTCAAAAACTTATTGAACGTAAAAAAATCGATCCAAAAAAAATAATTAGTTACAAAACATTTTTGGATTTAGGATTAGTTAAATCCAAAAAAGGTAAGATAAAACTTTTAGGAAAAGGTGATATTAAAGTTAAAATTGACATAGAAGTTTCAGCTGTTTCTAGCTCAGCAAAAGAAAATATCGAGAAAATTGGTGGTTCAGTAATAATTCTTGATGATAAAAAAAAATCTATAAAACAAGATAATAAACTTGGGGTTTAATTTATGGCTAATGAAAGTATGTTTGGTGTATTGGGTCAAGCTACCGAACTACGACAAAGAATATTATTTACACTTGGTGCTTTAATAGTATATCGTTTAGGCACATATATACCTGTACCAGGTATTAATGCTATAGCTCTATCTGAAATTGTAAATAATACCAACAGCGGTGTTTTGGGAATGTTTAATATGTTTTCTGGTGGCGCTTTAGGACGAATGACTATATTTGCATTAACAATTCTTCCGTATATTTCTGCTGCAATTATTATGCAACTAATGACATCAATTTCACCACAAATGTCTCAATTAAAAAAAGAAGGTGAATCAGGCAGAAAAACCATAAATCAATACACAAGATACTTAACCGTTTTACTTGCTACAGTACAAGCTTATGGTTTTGCTGTAGCATTAGAAAGCACCTCAGGATCTTCAGGATCGCTAGTTAACAATCCAGGTGTTTTTTTTAAGATTACAACCGTAGTTACTTTAGTCGGCTCAGTAATGTTTCTTCTTTGGTTAGGAGAGCAAATTACTTCTCGGGGTATAGGCAATGGTGTGTCATTAATTATATTTGCTGGAATAGTAGCAGAATTACCAAGAGCTATTGCTCAAATTTTAGAACAAGGAAGAACTGGTTCAATATCAACATTCTTAATTATAGGCATTTTAATTCTTGCAATAGCAGTTATAATTTTTATTGTTTTCATTGAACGTTCACAAAGAAAGATTATTGTTCAATATCCAAAAAGACAAATGGGAAACAAAATGTTTGCTGGTGATTCTTCACACTTACCTTTAAAAATTAATGTTCCTGGTGTGATACCTCCTATATTTGCATCTGCATTATTGTTGTTACCAACTTCATTATCTTCATTTTCCGGATTAGATGGTAATAGCTCTGATTGGGTATTAACTTTAAACTCATATTTTGGAAGAGGGCAACCTTTATATCTAGCCATTTATATTGGTCTAATAGTGTTTTTTGCCTTTTTTTATACAGCTATTGTATTCAATCCAGATGAAACTGCCGACAATCTCAAAAAAAATGGCGGATATGTTCCAGGTATTAGACCAGGCCCTCCAACCGCAGATTATTTAGATTTTGTTTTAACAAGATTGACAGCTATAGGTGCCACATATTTGGCAGCTGTTTGTATTTTACCTGAGATTTTAATATCCAAGTATTCAATTCCTTTTTATTTAGGTGGAACTAGTTTGTTAATTGTAGTCACGGTTTCCATGGATACAGTTTCACAAGCTCAATCACATTTAATTGCGCATAGATATTCAGGTTTGATAAAAAAAACAAAATTAAGAGGTGGGAGGCGTTAAATGAATTTAATACTTTTTGGTCCACCTGGTGCTGGTAAAGGAACGCAAGCAGAAATATTAATTAACAAATATAAAATCGTTCAGATCTCAACTGGAGATATGTTGAGAGAAGAAGTTAAATTAGGAACAGAATTAGGAAAGGCTGCTAAATCTATCATGGATAAAGGTGATTTAGTTTCTGATAAGATTATAATATCAATGATTGAAAAAAGAATTATAAGACCAGATTGCAAAAATGGTTTTATTCTTGATGGTTTTCCAAGGACTTTTAAGCAAGCTGTAGATTTAGATAATATTTTAAATAAATTGGAAATTTATATAGATAAAGTTATAGAAATTAGTGTTGACGAGGATATTCTCTTAAAAAGAATTACTAAAAGAGCTTTAGAGAGCAAGATTTCAAGAGATGACGATAGTTCTGAAATTTTGAAAAATAGAATATTGGTTTATAAGAAAGATACTTTACCAGTATTAGAATATTATAAAAATTTAAATAAATTATATTCAATTGACGGTATGCAAAATATTGAAGATGTATCGAAAGATATTCAAAATATATTAACCTGATTATAAAGTTGACTGTAAATCTTTTAACATTATAATCCGCGGTTTATTTGGTATCAAATAAACCTTAATTAAAAAAAGGAGAGTTTAGTGGCACGTATTGCAGGTGTTAATGTACCAACTAACAAAAGAGTTCTTGTAGCTCTTACATATGTTCATGGTATTGGATTAACTAGTTCTAAAAATATATGTAAAAAAGTTGGAATTGCTGAAGATAAAAGAATTAATAATTTATCTGAAGATGAACTTACTAAAATTAGAGATTTAATTGACACAGATTATATAGTTGAAGGTGATTTAAGAAGAAAAACTTCAATAGACATTAAAAGGTATTTAGATTTGGGTTGCCTAAGAGGTCTAAGACATAGAAAAAACTTACCTGTAAGAGGCCAAAGAACACATACGAACGCAAGAACAAGAAAAGGCCCTGCCAAAGCAATAGCAGGAAAGAAGAAATAATATTTATAAGGGAACTTAACAATGGCCAAACAACCTACTCAAACTAGGATTCGTCGTAAAGAAAAAAAGAATGTAACTAACGCAGTAGCACATGTTAATTCATCTTTTAATAATACTGTTATTACGATTACTGATATACAGGGAAATGCTATATCGTGGTCATCATCAGGCACTATGGGTTTTAAAGGTTCTAGAAAATCTACTCCATATGCAGCACAGCTTGCAGCAGAAGATGCTGGAAAGAAAGCATCAGAGCATGGTGTAAAAACAGTTGACATTCAAGTTCAAGGTCCTGGCTCAGGAAGAGAGTCAGCTTTAAGAGCATTACAAACGATTGGTTTTCAAGTTAATTCCATTAGAGATGTAACGCCAATTCCTCATAATGGGTGTAGGCCAAAAAAAAGAAGAAGAGTCTAGATATACAAATAAAAATCTATAACTAAATTATTATTGACAGAGAGTAATCATGATTGAAAAGAATTGGAAAGAAATAATTAAACCGTCGAAGCTAGAGGTTAGAGATGAGAGTAAGTCTGAAAACACTTCAACTATAATTGCTGAGCCTCTTGAAAGAGGATATGGAGTTACAATAGGAAATGCTCTTAGAAGGATACTTCTTTCATCACTTCAAGGTTCTGCTATAACTTCAATTCAGGTTCAAGGAGTATTACATGAGTTTTCTTCTATACCAGGAGTAAGAGAAGACCTTACCGATATTATTTTGAATGTCAAAGGCATTAAAGTTAGGATGGAATATGATGGGGTTAAAAAAATTCAACTTAATGTTAATGGCCCTGTCACGGTTACCGCTGGTATGATAGAATGTCCTTCTGAAGTTGAAATTATGAATAAAGACCATGAAATTTGTACCTTAGACAACGGAGCAAAACTTTCTGTTGAATTCACCGTAGAAAATGGTAAAGGATATATATCTTCTACAACTAACAGAACAGATGATCTTCCAATTGGAGTTATACCAATTGACGCTATATATAGCCCAGTTGTTCAAGTATCATACAATGTAGATAATGCCCGAGTGGGGCAACAAACAGATTATGATAAATTGTCATTAGTTGTTACGACTGACGGTTCAGTTACTCCAGAAGATGCAGTTGCATTTTCTGCTAGAATTATGCAAGACCAATTAAATAATTTCATTAATTTTGAAGAACCAGAAGAAGAAGAAGTTACTGAAGTCTTAGAAGATCTTCCATTCAATAAAAATCTTCTTAGAAAAGTTGACGAATTAGAATTATCCGTAAGATCAGCTAATTGTTTAAAAAATGATAACATTGTATACATCGGAGACTTAGTTCAAAGGTCAGAGCCAGAGATGTTGCGTACACCAAATTTTGGTAGGAAAAGTTTAAATGAGATAAGAGAAGTATTAAAAGTTATGGGCTTAGAATTAGGTATGGATGTCGAGAATTGGCCACCAGAAAATATTGAAGAATTGGTAAGAAAAATAGAAGATCCATTCTAGTCCAATAAAAAAATTTAGGAGTTTAGTTATGAAACACAGGATTAAAGGGAAAAAATTAAACAGAACTTCCTCACACAGGAAAGCTCTTTTTAAAAATATGGCACAGGCTATAATAAAGCACGAGCAAATTATAACAACATTACCCAAAGCTAAGACCATGAAACCTATTATAGATAAATTAATTACCTTGGGTAAAAAGGGTAGCTTGCATGCTCGAAGACAAGCTTTTTCACAGTTAAGGGATGATAATGTTGTATCAAAATTGTTTGGTGATCTTGCAACAAGATATGCAGAAAGACAAGGAGGATATTCAAGGGTTTTAAAAGCAGGTTATAGATATGGAGACGCCGCGGCAATGGCTGTTTTTGAATTGGTTGATAGAGATGAAGATGCTAGAGGCAAAGATAGTGGACCAGTACAAACAAATAATGCAACCGATGATGAACCAAAAGAGGCTGTTGCTGGATAATTTTCGTACTAAATGAATTTAAAACCGTTCAAATAATGTGAGCGGTTTTTTTTTGAGTAAAAAATGTATTTTGATAAATTTATAGGAATAGATTGGTCTGGTGACAAAAATAATTTTCAAAAAGGAATTAGTGTTGCTGAATGTGCTAGAGGTAACAAAGTACCACAAATAGTAAAACCGATGGATGCTAAATATTGGACAAGGTCAAACTTAATAAAATGGCTTCATAAAGAAATAAAATTGCAAAGAAACTTAATAGGATTTGATTTTGCATTCTCATTTCCTTTTTATGATAAATGTTGTTATTTCCCAGGCATAAAAGATAGTCCTATTAATTCAGAAAAATTATGGAAATTAATAGAAGATACGAATACAAACGTAAAAAATTTTTATGGTGGAAAGATATGGGTAAATAAAACATATGGTAAATTTTTTAATTCACCAAAACTCAAAGGATCACATTTTTCCAGTAGAAGAAGGTGTACGGAAAAATTAGCTAAGAATAAAATACTTTCTCCTAGTCCAACTTTTAATTGTGTTGGACCTGGTGCTGTAGGTACAGGTACTCTAGCGGGTATGAGAATTCTTAATTTATTAAAAAACAAAGCCCAAATTTGGCCTTTTGACGAATTTAATTTTTCAACTAAAACTGTTGTTGTTGAAATCTTTCCGTCTTATTATTTTAGACTTTCTAAAATTAAACCTGAAAAAAAAGTGGGTTATACAATAGAAAATATTAATAAATCATTAGAATTTTTTAATTCTAAACCTCTTAAAAAAGATCAA
>CACBXG010000009.1 GCA_902543145.1 uncultured SAR116 cluster alpha proteobacterium
TTATATTAGATGGTCAAATAGGTACACAATCAATAAAGGCAATTAACATAGAAACAAATGAGGATGTAACTAATGGTTTACTTATTTTTGGTTTAGTAGGAGGCCAAACTTCTAGAATTAGATTTCCAATACTTACAGACATTTCAAGATTTGAAAATGCCTTGATTGATTTATCTGAAATATGTCAAGGTGTTAATACTAAATATTAATAAAAAGGAAGGTGTTAAGACATGCCTAATAAAGCTTATCTAAAAATATTTCCATTTTTTGTAGTTTTTCTTATCTTATCCAAGAACGTTTATGCACAAGGTGCTGCTAGTGACCAATATAAACAAATGGGTGGTGTGACAGGTTTAACTGAAATTTGCTTTAAAACTAAAAATTTAGAGCTAACTTTATTAAAGCAAATTGGACAGTTGTTTTATACACAACCTGAAATGGGTGAAATGATTTTTGGACTCCTATACGACTTTTATGATGCTAAAGCAGTAGCGATGGAAAAAAAAGTTATATGGAATGGAACAGCACAATCTTACAATAAAAAACAATTTGATTGTAAAAAAACAGCGGATAAAAAACTTATAAAACAGTTTGAGATGCAACTTATGAATGGTTTAAAATCCCAAGGCTAATTTTTAGCAGTCTAATCGATTTTAAAAAATAATTAAAGTATATAAGAAGTTCATAAATATGCTTGAGCTAACGGTAATATTAATTTATGTGCTGTAAAAAAGATAAAATCCCAATCTGCTGCACACCCTAACTATAAATTTTAGCCAATCAAACATCCCTAAAGCTTGAATAGGATATTTCTTTAAGTATAACACTTTGCTAATCTAAACATATTTGATTAAATTATATTTTAATTTTTTTATGTTTATCATGGTTTTCATTATATAATTATAAGAGGTAATATATGTACACAAGAATTCATGTTTTTAAATTTCCAAATAAAGTTGGGAGAGATTCATTTAGATTTTTTTGCATAAATTACACTGACAAATTATTTAAAGAAGGTCTAAACTTTTCTTTATTTATAAATGTTTCAGATACCCATCTCCATTACTTAACAGTATGGAAGTCAAAAAAAGATTGGGAAATATCATATAAAAAGGCAAAAGAATACTCAGATGTTAAATCACAAATTAAAGAAATGGGCGCTACAATGTCAATTGTTGGAGGTGATACACATGGGAGAAAAACTTCAAATAGTGATTTTAATTTTTTTGAAAATGTTTCTTTATAAGTTTTTATACAGAATAAGCTTTAGAATTAATCTTACCTATATTTCCCGCAGGTATCTAAGCTGGTTTTTCTTTTAATACTTTTTTAATAATGATGCTTGTTCATGGATAGCATAAATAGCAGCTATCGAAGCAATCTTTTAAATAGATAATTATTTTGAATTTGGCATTAAATAATTCTGCAAATTTTTATATATTAGTAAGTATATGTAAGTTCAAACTTTAAAAAAATTTAGACCAAATTTCTAAAATAAAAATATATATTCCATAACCATATAAACTGTATACACAAATCTTAAGTATATTATTTAAAATATCATCAGAAGCGTATACCCACTGATGATATTTTTTTTTAAATACAAAACTCGTATTTTTTCTTTTGTTCCATAAGAGGAACCAATAAGGAATATTTAGCAAAACGAAAAAACAAAGTGCAATGGTTATTAAACCTAACCCTAAAATTATCCCAGTACTCATTTTTAAAATTCACTCATGGTTATATAACTGCACTTAATAAAGTAATGTTGGCAAGAACAATATAGATAATCACATTAAATTATTTATAACTTGATCATTAATAATTTTATTATATAAATATGAAATTTTTAATCAATTTCAATATAACTAAATTTACAATAATTAGTAAAATACTCTAGTTATAAATAATCAATGTTAAATAAAAAATTTCACACTATATGCTGTACATCCTTATTATTCATATGCAGCAATACTCTAATGTCCTGTGCCAAGGTAGTGTTACACTTAAATGATATATATTTTTGTATTATGTAAGTTTACATTTAAATGTACCGTTAAGTGTATTTAATATATTTTTAATATGTAAATTAATAAAGATTTATAATTGTAATTCATATAGGTCTTTTATTTATTAGCAATTTAAATTTATTTTTATTAACTTACTAAATTGTTACTGTTAATAGTTAATTTAGAAGAATAAACGGTAGAGCATTTTGTACTTGTTGACATAGATCTAAAAACACACTAATTGAGAATAGGTTTTGTATTCAACCACAAGTGGACTTTTTGTAAACATAAGTTCACTCAAAGTGCACCATTTCACACTGATATAAAGAGTTAACTTGGATGAGTAGGAAGTAAATAACTTAATTAAGATAATAATATTTGATGTAATTTTATCTAGTTCATTGTAAATTAAGTTTGTAGCGATTTAATTAAGAACAGTAACATGAATATTAGGATACTTAGAGATATTTTTATTTTTTGTCTTTCAGTCTGGGCAATATTGACAGTTGTATCATTTTATTTTGATGTATATATTCTTTTCCCATTTACTTTAGCAGAGAGTAATGAAATACCATATGAAAACCTTATTGCAATTAGGCTTGCAATATTTGCTACTTTTGGATTTTACGGGTTAATGCATTTATTACATGGCAGTAAAGAAGTATATCCAGTTCACTTTTTAAAAACATTTCTATTTATGCTCTCATTTATGGGATTAAATGTCTTCATAAAAACGAATGCAGAAGTTTCTCTAAAACAGTGGTTGATTATATTATTTTTTTTCTGTGTGGCAATAATTCTTCATTTTTCGACTGTTTCAAAAATTAGACGTTTTGGCAGATAATGATAAGAATATTTTCATTTATATTATTTGTAATAATTTCAAATAACGCAATTGCAACTATTCAAGGTAAGACGTTAATTTGTGATAAAGATAGAAGAGGATATAATTTTATAAGTAAGGATAAAGTTGAAGTCATCAGCATCAACTTTGATGAATTAAATATAATTTCTATTTATCATTCATATAAACTAGCTGAAAATGCAATATTTATTCAAAAGCCTCTAATGGAGTTTTATAAAGAAAAAATAACTAAACCTATGGGATGGATATTCAGAAAAAATTTAGATTATGTATCATTAGATTATGTTAATGGAGACTGGAGTAGAAAATTTTCTTGGAGATGTGAAGTTATTTCATCAAACGAGTTGAAAAAAAGATTAAAAAATAAACTTGATAAATTAATAAATAGCAGTGAAGAAAAATTCTAATTTCGCGATCATTAAGCACTTATAATTATTAAAATTGAAAACACAAGAAAAGTATTTATATAAAACTTATTACCAATGATATCTATTAAATATGTTTACTAAAATATGTTAATCCATTTAAAAGGTTTCTTATGTTTTAATATTTATTTTTCCAAACAATTTACTTTTAATAGATTTTAAACATTTTGGAGATGTTAATATGGATAAATTTAAAGATGTCAACGTTGATAAACTAGCAAATATTTATTTTAAAGGAAATGTTATTAGTAGAAATGTTTTTTTTAAAGATGGTTCTAAAAAGACTCTTGGAGTAATGTTGCCTGGTAAATATAAATTTAATACTGAAGCAAGAGAACTTATGGAAATTATGTCTGGAAAACTAAATTTAAAACTTCAAAATGATGATGAATGGAAATTGATAAAAGATGGAATGGATTTCAACATTCCTAAAAACTCGTCTTTCCAAGTTGAGGTTTTAGAATTAGTTAACTATACGTGCTCATACTTTAATGATTAAGATTGTTCACATTCTTATTTGTTTATTTTAATACAAATTTAGACTGTACATGACATGTCTTGACCACAACATAATGGAGATTTGATTTTTTCATGACCATTTGGACATTTTGAAATTTGAACGTTTGATCCATTATCTAACTCTAAAGTGTCGTTTATTTAGAGTTTCATCACATTCTCCACATGTTGCATTCATAAGTTGCCACCATAAACTCCTTGAAAAAGTAGTTGGGTTAATTTTATGTTAAATATTTCAATTTAAAAAAACATCCTTTTGATTGCTTTAATACTAAATCCTACTTACAACAATATCTATTTAAACTTCTATTAAATCATTTAACTATTAAAATTATTTTTTTTACTATTTGTAAATTTTATAGTTGTTAACACTTTACCTAGTTTATTGTATGGTTGATCAATGGAGTATTGCTTCATGATCTTTTATGTGTATTAGAAAAAAATGCTTTAAAAATTGAAAGTAAAAAATAGATATGTTCATTGTTTTAAAAATTATAATCACTGCTTTAATTATAGTAATTGTTACAGAAATAGCTAAGTTTAATGACAGAATTGGTGGATTAATAGCTGCTTTACCTATAACAACGTTTTTAATTTTATTTTGGTTACATTATGAAAATAATTCGGTAGAAAAAATCTCTAATCATGTATCATATACTTTTTTATATGTGCTTCCTACACTGCCAATGTTTCTTGTATTTCCTTATCTTATTAATAAATTTGGTTTTTACTGGTCAATTATAATTAGTGTGCTAATAACTACTTTTTTTATATTTTTAGTCCATTTTTTAACTAAAAAATATGGGTATAAGATTATTTAAAATTGTTAGAGATTATCTGGGAGCATTATAGTAAAGAAACTTTAATACACCCATTTTTAAGGTATGAATTTATCAATGGATTTAGACTATTTTGAAACTTTTACTGTAACTCTAATTTTTATGTCTATTTTTATGGGAGGTATAGTTAAAGGGTCTGTAGGCATTGGCATGTCTATGTTTTCTGTTCCAATAATAGCGTTTATCTTACCTCCTACTAAAGCAATGATGCTTTTGTGTTTTCCTGTAATTGTAACTAACCTAATTCAAATGAATATAAAACAAGGAATAAGCAATTATAGATTTCTTCCAATGTTTTTAATGCTTTTTATAGGAATATTGATTGGTGGAAAGTTGATATTAAAACTTAACTTTCAGACAATTTCAATTGTCATTGCTTTAACTATTATTTTTTTTACATTATTTAATTTTTTTGGCTTAAATTTAAAAAATATAAAACAAAAAAATGAAAAAATATTATCCTTAATTATTGGTTTTTTCTCAGGAATACTTGGTGGACTATCTACATTTTATGCACCCCCCATAATTACCTTCTTAGTTTCATTAAATTTAGAAAAAGAAAGTTTTATAAGAACAACAGCTACAATGTATTTTTTAGCTTCAATACCATTATATTCATCACTTATTTATCACGGTTTAGGAAATTTTTATGATTTGTTAATAAGTTTGGTTTTAACCGCTCCAGCATTGTCAGGGCAGTATTTAGGAACTAAAATTAGAATGAGGTTATCCAACGAAATATTTAGAAAGACTATTTTATCAATCTTAATTATTATTGGATTTTCCCTATTAATTAAAAATTTATAGAAATTTTTTTATATATATTTTTTTGTTTAGAAAGTAAGTTTTAATCAATTAAAAAATTTGTGAGTTTATATGTGTATTAATATAGCTGTCTTATTAAGTGGTAATGGTTCGAATTTAAAAGCTATAATTGATAAAGGTATAAAAGTAAGTTTTGTTGCTTCTAATAATCCTAATGCGTTAGGTTTGAAAATTGCAAAGAATGCAAATATACCTTTATACTCTTGGAAAAACGTTTCACAGCTAGAAGAGGAAGTATTAAAATTAATAATTGACTATAATGTTAAATTATTGGTGCTTGCAGGATATATGAGATTGTTAAGTAAAAATTTTATAAAATCTTTGCCTTCAAAATTTATCGTAAATGTTCATCCATCAATTCTGCCAAAGTATAAGGGGATGAATGCTATTAAACAAGCATTAGACGATAGTGCTCAATATACAGGTGTAACAATACATTATGTAGATGAAGGTATGGATAGTGGCTCTATAATAAAACAAAATATTATCAAAATTAATGATAATGATACTGAAGACACTTTAAAAGATCGTTTACAAGAAATAGAACATCGTCTTTATTCTGATACAATAAAATCTATTTTAATTAAAAATTAATTATTATTTAATTTTAAAAGATTTTATTACTTTATAGTTTATTATTTCAGATATATAACTATACAGTTACTTGAAAGTTGTAATTAACTATGAATATCGGAAAAGCATCTAAATTATCAGAGTTAACAGTAAAAGCTGTTAGATATTATGACAACATTGGTCTAGTAAAACCTCATCAAAACATCTTTTCTGGATATCGTGAATATAACAATGAAGATGTTTTAAAATTGAAATTTGTAGGAAAGGCTAGAAAATTTAATTTTAGTATTGATGAATGTAGGGAATTATTATCTTTATACGAAAATAAAAGTAGGCCTAGTAAAGATGTAAAAAAATTAACCCTAGAAAAAATTTCTCAAATAGATGAAAAATTAAAGCAGTTACAAAATTTAAAAGATGAATTAAGTTATCTTGCTAATAATTGTCATGGTGATGACAGACCTAATTGTCCAATTCTTGATGCTTTGTCAAAAAAATGAAAAATATTTCTGATACGTCTGTATCAATAATCTTTATGATTATATCTGGTTTCAGCTTCATAGTTATGCATAGTGCAGCAAAATTTTTGTCAGAAGAAATCCATATTTTTGAAATAACATTTCTCAGATGTGCGCTTGTTATAGTTGTTCTATCTCCAATTCTATTTAAAGAAGGAAAATCTACTTTTGTAACTAAACAACCAAAATTTCAGCTATATAGAATAATTACAAATTCAATTGCTATGCTCTGTTTTTTTTATGGTTTAACATTAACAACATTGTCAGAAGTAACAGCTTTAAATTTAACAGTCCCCATTTTTACTACACTTTTAGCATTTGTGTTTTTAAAAGAAAAACTAAAACAACATAGGCTTATTGCTCTTTTTGTAGGTTTTTTGGGTGCAATAATAGTTCTAAGACCCGATATCTCAGTAAATGTAGGGGGCATTTTTATTCTTATTTCGTCACTAATTTGGTCAATTTCTCTTATTTTTATAAAAAAGTTAACTGAAACAGACTCACCAGTGACAATATCTCTTTATGCTGGTGTTGGAATGATACCAGCAACATTTGTGGCTGCATATCCATATTTAACAATGCCAAATCTATACCAATTTTCTATAATTTTTTTTATAGCTATTACTGGAACAATAGCTCAAACACTTTTAAATAGCGCATTTAAACGAGGGGAGTTGGCAATATTACTTCCCCTTGATTATTTAAAATTAATTTGGTCAGTTTTAATCGGATATACTATTTTTGTAGAAAGTACACCTTATACCCTATGGATTGGTGGTTTCTTAATTGTTGGTGCTTCTTCTTACATAGCATGGAGGGAGAGAGATTAAAATTATTTATAATTTGACTAATTGTTTACCTAAATTTAAACCATTTAAAATTTTAACGAGTGAACCAGGGGCACTTTCAAGTCCATCACTTATATCCTCTTCGCTAACCAACTTGCCTTGAATGTACCATTTTAGCAATTTATTATAAATTTCTTTATATTTGTTAAAATAATCTAGAACTAAAAAGCCTTCAATTTTAGCCCTTTTAATAAGTAAGGTTCGGTTAACCCTTGGACCAAGTGGTATTGGAAATGAAGACATACCTATTGTTCCACATATTACAATCCTAGCTTTAATGTTTAAATTTTCCATAACTGCATCAAATTGTGTGCCACCAACATTATCAAAAAAGCAGTCAATTCCATTGGGAGCTATTTTCTTTAAGCTATTAGACAAATCATTTTCTTCTTTATAATTGATAACTTCATCATATCCAAATTTACTTTTACACATAGCTACTTTTTTGTCTGAACTAGTAAGGCCTATTGTTCTACACCCATAAATTTTAGCTAATTGCCCAACTGCTGAACCTACACTGCCAGCAGCAGTTGTAACCAAAACAACATCATTTTTTTTTGGCTTGCATATATCAATTAATCCTGCATAAGCAGTTATTCCATTTAAACCTAAAATACCTAAATTTTTAGATAGTGGGGCTGATTTTGGATCAATTTTTAATTGAATTTTGTTTTCATCTACTACAGAAAATTTTTGCCAACCTAGCCATCCTACTACATATTCATTGACTTTAAAATTTTTGCTTTTAGAGAATATAATTTTACCAACTCCAAAACTTCTCATAGTACTATTTATATTAACTGGTTCAGAATAGTTGCCAACATCACTAATCCAGCCTCTCATTGCTGGATCTACGGAAACATACTCCACCTCTACAAGAAAATGATTGTCCCTAATTTCGTCAATTTCATCATTTATATTTTGAAACAAATCCTCTGTAATAGTTTCAGATGGACGTTTCTTTAATATAATTTTTGTATTCACTAAGTTTTTAATAATAATAAAATCCTAAACAAATTTCTCTTGTTTTTGGTTTAAAAAAAATTCTTGACTATAAATAATTAAAGTTCTTATTAATTATAAGTTAATTGATTAATATTTAATCATAAACTAATAAAATTTAATTACACAATAAATACTATAAAAACAAATTTATGATTTACAATTAAAATAACATTTATCTTGAACATTAATTTTAATGATAGGAGGTTAATTTGTTTAAAAATTTAGTTTTAATAATAATTTCTTTTTTGTTTTCAATTACAAGTTATGCAGACACTAAAATACCATTTACGTTGGATTGGAAATTTGAAGGTCCATCAGCACCTTTTTTTAATGCAATTGATAAAGGTTATTTTAGAGATGCAGGTCTAGATGTTGAGATTTCACCCGGCAAAGGATCTTTAGACGCAATTCCAAAGGTTGCAACAGGATCATTTCCTCTTGGCTTTGCTGACATCAACTCTTTAATCAAATTTTTAGATCAAAACCCTGGTGCGCCAGTTACTGCAATAATGATGATTTATGATAAGCCACCATTTGCAGTTATAGGAAGAAAATCTCTCGGTATCAAATCACCGGCTGACTTGCCTGGTTCAGTTTTGGGCGCTCCTCCACCTGATGGTGCCTGGGCTCAATTTCCCTCTTTTGCAAAAGCAAATGGCTTAGACATGAACAAAATCAAAGTTGAACCAGTTGGTTTTCCTACTCGCGAACCAATGTTAGCTGAGGGCAAAGTTTCTTCCGTAACAGGTTACTCATTTTCATCTTTTCTGAACTTAGTTCGCCTTGGAGTTCCAGAAGATGATATTACTACAATCTTAATGGCCGATCATGGGCTCAAGCTATATGGAAATGCAATCATTGTTAATACCGACTTTGCATCTTCAAATGATAAGGTTGTTAAATCCTTTCTTAGTGCAGTTGGTAAGGGTTGGAAAGATGCTGTTTCAAATCCAAGTTCAGCCATTGAAGCACTTGTTAAAAGAAACCCAGCTGCTGACAAAAACTTAGAAAAAAGAAGGTTTAATTTGGCCTTATCTGGTAATGTTATGACAGATTATGTTTTAAAGAATGGAATGGGTAATATTGATAAGGCACGTTTTGAAGCAGCTATTGCTCAATTAAGTGAGACTTATAAATATAAAACTAAACCTGATTCAAAGTTATATTTTACAGATGCGTACTTACCAAAAGGTGGGTTTAAGTTGAAGTAACTTTAAAACAAATATAAAATAGGGTGAAATTATTTCATCCTATTTTTAAGGTATAGTTATGTCATTGTATAAAAAAAAAGACACCATAATAATTAAAGACGTAACACATACCTACAAAACTGAAACTGGTTTACTGCCAGTTATAAAAAACTTAAGTATGAGTGTCCCAGAAAATGGATTTACAGCTGTTGTAGGTCCCTCTGGTTGTGGGAAATCAACACTAACTAAACTAATTTCAGGTCTTCTGCAACCAGACGAGGGTGAAGTTTTCCTTAGTGGTGAAAAAATTACCACACCTAGACCTACTGTCGGAATGGCTTTTCAAAATCCTGTTTTGTTAGAGTGGAGAAGTATTATTAAGAATGTTATGTTGCCACTAGAAATTGTTCCAAATAAACTAAATTCACTAGAAAAAGAGCAAAGAGCAAAACAACTTTTGTCCTTAGTCGGATTAGAGGGATTTGAACAAAAAAAACCTTCTGAACTATCGGGGGGAATGCGACAAAGAGCATCATTATGTAGAGCATTAGTACATAAACCAGAAGTACTTATTTTAGACGAACCGTTTGGAGCATTAGATGCGTTTACACGTGAAGATTTATGGCAAGTAATGCACAATCTAAGAAAAGAAGAACCATTTACTGGAATACTTATTACACATGATTTAAGGGAGTCAATTTTCCTTGCTGATGAAGTTGTAGTTCTTTCTGGTAGGCCAACTTCAAAACAATTTTTTGTTAAAGTACCAAAATCCAAAACACCAAAACTTGAGAGCTTGTATAGCTCTAAATCGATCGATATGCTAAAAAGCCTTCGAAAACAAATAGAAATTGCTCAAAGTCAACAAGAGCAAAATAAATGAGACATATTTTAGTTCCATTATATGCGATAATTATATTTCTTCTTTTGTGGGAGCTTTTAGTATGGTTAAATGAATGGCCGAATTATAAAATGGCATCCCCTTCCGATATATGGCCTGCATTTTGGAAATTTAAAGGTTTATTTTTCCAATATGGTTGGGATACTCTTTGGCGAACGGTTGTAGGCTTGTTTATAGCAGTACTATGTGGTGTTTTTTTAGGTATGATTATGGGTTTTTCAAAGGTTTTGCGTGAAGCAATATACCCATTATTAGTAGGATTTAATGCTATTCCAAAAGCTACTGTTGTACCCATAATTGCATTAATGTTTGTAGGTCAGCACGATCTAAACACTATTTTAATAGCATTTATGATCTCTTTTTTTCCTATAGCCGTTTCTGTCTCGATTGGATTGTCAACTTTAGAACCTGAATATAGAGATATTTTAAGGTCTTTAGGAGCATCCAAATCATTAATATTTTGGAAAATTGCATTGCCAAAAACTTTACCAGAATTTTTTGGAGCATTAAAGGTAGCTGTTACACTCGCATTTATTGGTACAAACTTGATGGAAATTGTATCCCCACATGGTAGGGGATTAGGTGCTTTGTTTGATAGTGGTAAGACAAATTCAGATTACCCTCTAATGTTTGCGGTACTTATTGCTTTAGCATTATTGGGTATTGGTTTATATTATGTTGTAGTTATTTTGGAAAAAATCTTTGCGGGATGGGCAGAACGTTCCACCGATTAGAAACTTAACACTATTCATAAAATGATAATTAATTTAAATTTAAAAAATGCTTATAAAAAAAGAATTTTTAATTAAAAATATTAGAGGGGATTTCGGTAAAGGTATTATTATCGCTACAGCAAGTATATTGTATGCAATCTCCAGATTATTTAATGTATTAGATAATCCTATGCTTTTTCTTGATATTTTTATGGTTGGAATTTTTATTTACTCAATTTATCTAATCTCATTTAAATATGTAAAATAGTAATATTGAGTTGATTGTTTTTATTCACTCCCGATCCAAATATATCCGTCTTTATCCATTATGGGTAGTAAATCCAATGGTATTTCTTTTATGGCTTTTGTTAGTTCTACAGCCTCTTCAGGTGCCCAGTCTGGACTAGTTATTACCCATTTTTTTACTGCACCAGTTCTCAAACAAAATTTACTGTCATGGAATGGACACAAGAACTCGTTTTCTGTTGTAATCTGACCCATTTCAAGTGGTAAGTTCATATGTGGACAAAGATTAGAAAAGGCTGAGAGGTTATCATCATTTCTAACGATTAATATTTCTTCGTCATTATGATTAATTTTCTTTTTATCTCCGTTATTCAAATCTTTAGATAACATAATTTTGTTCCAAAACATTCCAGACTCAAAAATTTTATCATCTTTAGATTCTAATGATTTTCCTTTCAATTTAGAAATTTCGTATAATGTCGACCTTTGAGATGAACCTTTTAATTTTACCCTAACAAAATCTTCAACTTCAGCTCTGTCCTCGATTTCTTTAAATGCTTCTTCTGAAATCAATAATCTTGTTTCAGCTTCTTTATTAGCGGTTTCTACTCTACTAGCAATGTTAACAGATTGACCAATGATACTTAGACGTTGATTTCCAGCATTCCCAAGCATACCCACTATTGCCTCTCCATAGTGAACACCTACCCTTACATCAAAATTAATATTATAATTATCCAAAAAAACTTTTTTCTTTTTATCTACATCTTCTAAAATTTCTAATGCAGCTTGAGTACATCGATAAACAGAGTCTATTTTGTCATCTATACCGAAAGCAGCAAGAAATGCATCACCAATGAAGTTATTGATATCACCGCCATTTTTTTTAACTATTGTTCCCATGTCGTCAAAATATCTATTTAAGATGTACATAACATCATAAGAGGGTAATTGTTCACTTAAAGGAGTGAATGAAACTATATCTACAAACATAAGAGCAAGATTTTTTGTGCTCCCAATTGAACCAACTGAATTTTTTGTCATTTGATTAGCCAAAATCAAATCTTTTTGATCGAGCAATAATCTTTTAAGCTTTACATTACCTTTAATTTTTGTTTGGCAAGCTAATCTTATATTAGATGGTAATTCTAACTTTTCAGACAATTTTTGTTCTGAATTACTCTTTTGAGACAGATTTTCTTCACCTTCAAGAATTTCAACTCTACAAGTAGAACACATTCCAAGGCCACCACAAGCATGTAGGTGTTGTATGTCATTTCTTAAAGATGCAGTTAATATAGTTTCATCTTTTGAAATTGATATCTCTGCATTGTCTGGTATCAAATCGATTTTAAATACGTCGTCACTCATTTTTAAAATAATAATGATAATAAAAAATGAATCAACTAATGAAAAAAAACTTCCAAATTTTACTCTTTTTTGATTAACTATGCTTCAAATATATTTAAATATCTTTTGGAATTTGTTTTGAAATATAAAAGTCTTCAAGAAATACAGCAAAACCCTGTATGGACCAAATTACAGTCTAAAGGTACTGACAAGAAACAACTAAACGAACAATTTTTATCCCTTACTGACGATGAAAAGGTAATAGCAATTGACTTGTTTGAATCCTTGAAAGTTGTTATGGAAGATTTATTAAAAAAAAATAACACACAGCATTGATAATCTAAATTTTAAACATGTTCTTTTATTTATCTTCTGTTAATATCTTAAAAATTTTTTAAAAAAATATTGTAAATATAAAAATGTTAAAAAAAATAACCATAATAATTTTGTTTATTTTGTATAGCTTCAAAATATACGCATTCGAACCTTATTCAGGTATTTCATGCCATAGTGATAAGATAATGGGTAAAGAAGAATATTTTTTTAAACATGATGAAAATCATATCTATGCGACTGCTTACAAAAGGATTAATGGACAATTTATCAAAGTAGGAAATGTTGTTGGACAAAAAGTTTCGTCTTTTTTATTGTTTGAAGACATGACTGTCGATAAAAATTTAAATTTTGCATGGCATTTAGATATGGTCACAAAAAATTTAAAACCATTTATATTAACTGTGGATGATAAAAATAAGTTTGAAATGCCAGAAAAATATGATTGCATAAGTAAAAATTTTTGGTTCTAGTAAGCGGGTACTGAAAATATGGCTAAGTCTGAAATAATGATTGATAAT
Organism: uncultured SAR116 cluster alpha proteobacterium; assembly: GCA_902543145.1. Taxonomy (GTDB): domain Bacteria; phylum Pseudomonadota; class Alphaproteobacteria; order Puniceispirillales; family Marisalimonadaceae; genus Marisalimonas. Next base: position 13,678 of record CACBXG010000009.1, read on the forward strand.
GAAAAGACACGAGTTACACGTTGGTCTTTTAAGCCTGGAGAAGATACAGGTAAACATATTCATGAGTATGATTATGTTGTAGTACCTTTATTGGATGGTCAGCTTAAGATTATTAACCATGATGGAAAAATTTCTATATCAGAGCTTTCTAAGGGAGTAAGTTATTTTAGAAAAAAGGGTGTAAACCATAATGTAATTAATAATAATGATTTTCCATATTCATTTGTTGAAATTGAGTTTAAATAAAAAAATTATTTTATGAAGGTTTTTAAAATGAGTGATTCAAAGCTTATAAGTTATATAACTTCGGACTTTCAAACAAGGAGTGATATGAAAGTTGGAGAAGTTGAATGGGAAAAGATAATGAATAAAAACTTTGATAAATTCAAAAAGGCTGGAGCAGTGAGACAAACAATTACTCAAATATGGAATAAAGAGGGTACATTAAGGTTAGGCCATTTGTGGGAATATAAAGATGAAAAAGCTTTTGTAGAATGTCAAAAAATTTTTAGAGAAGCTGAATTAGAATTTAAAAATAAAACGGGTATAGTTTGGAAGGTTTTTTCTAATAGAGGAATTGTTTTGTATGATGTTAATTATCAATGAATAATTTTTTAACAACAAAGTCTTTTCATCAATATTCTTTAATAAGTAGAATTTTCTTATTTTTTATAATCATTCTTATTTCTTTCCCTCATAAAGCATATTCATCTGAGCTAGATAATCTCTTTCTAAAATTAAAACTATCGGATAATGCTGTGTTAGCAAGAAATTATGAGAGTAAAATTTGGAAAATATGGCTTAATAGTGGTTCAAGTGATGCTAGTAATAATCAAATGCAAATTGGATTAAAATTAATGGAAAATGGTCAATTAGTGCATGCTCAGAAAATGTTTGAAGAAATATCTATTAAAGATCCTAATTGGGCGGAGTCATATAATAAAATTGCAACTATAAAATTTTTAAAAGGCGATTATTCTGGTTCGATAAATGACATTCAAAAAACTTTGAAATTAGAACCTAGACACTTTGGTGCCATATCAGGGTTGGTTCAAATAAATATAATATTAAAAAATTATGAACAGGCATTAAAAAATTTAGAGTATGTTTTAAAAATACATCCTAATATTGGTATAAAAAAACTAAGGCCATATCTTAAAAAACTATTAAAAAAATTCTCTATTTAAATCAATTATTATAAATGCAATTTTTATTAATGAAACGATAAACATTCATGAATTTTTAGGAATGATTATAAAAGTTTTTTGTTGATTTTGGATGGAAGAATTTTTGAAAAGATAAAGTGAATTAGTTTGTTCTGGGGATGTTTTAAAGATTTAATAATTTTAAGCTTTCAAGTTTTAAATCTAAATTTTTTTTTAAAATAATGTCATTGTCTTTCGAAATAATTTTTTCATTTTCATAACAACTAAAACAAAGCTCAACTTCTCTTCCTTTTTGAGTAGTAAAGACTTTAGTAGGTATAGTTTCATAAGAATAGTCAGGATGTGGATTTTGAGTTCTCTTGCACCACATGCATTTGGCATTTTTTTTATTATATGTAAATGTCATAATTATAATCCATTATTTTTTGTTTTCTAAAGTTTTCTTAATTTCCTTTAACTGTTTTTCAATATAGATAATTTTTTTATGTAAATCTTTCTCAGTTAATTTAACTTCCGTATCTCCATCGTTTGCTATTTGTTGCATTGCATCTACGATTATACCAATGAACAAATTTAGCACTGCAAATGTTGTAACAAGAATGAATGGTACAAAAAATAACCATGCTAGTGGAAACTCTTTCATTACAGGCCTTACAATTCCCATAGACCAACTTTCTAAAGTCATAATTTGAAATAATGTATACATAGAATTACCAACTGTACCAAACCACTCATAAAATTTATCTCCAAAAAAAGTGGTAGTTAACACAGAAGAAATATAAAAGATTAAAATAATAATTGTCCCTACAGATAAAATACCAGGAATAGAAATAAATATAGCTTGAATTATCCTTTTCATTGATGGAACAACAGATAATAATCTTAATGTTCTAAAAATTCGAAAAGCTCTTAAAACTGAAAAAGGTCCTGATGTTGGAATTAAAGATACTACAACTATTATAAAATCAAAAATATTCCAGCCATCTCTAAAGAATCTGAATTTGTAAACAGTAATTTTTGCTAGCAATTCAATTGTAAAAATTGTTAAAGATATTGTATCAATCAAGGATAAATAAATACCATATTCTGCTTTGATATTTTTGCTTGTTTCAAGTCCAAGAGTGATAGCGTTAACTATGATTACTATTGTAATGAATGTAACGAAATATTTATTTTCAATTATATTTTTGATAATAGTCATACAGCTAACTTTAATTTTTTAAAATTTATTTTTAATAAAAAACTTAAATATTACAAGATCAGAATTTTAATGTTTCCAAAAGCCTAAAAACTTTACGATTTATTATTTATTTGATTTAATAATTATTATCTAATTTATATAGGTGAATTTTATGTATGTGAGAACTATTAAAATAACATTTAAAGATAAAATGTCTAAAAATATGTTTGTAAATTATACTGACACCAAAGCAGACGCTGAAGGCTTTAAAAATGGTACATTAATGAAGTTAATTTTTAGTAATTCGGATGTTGTGGCTACATTAGTTCTGATTTTTCCAGATCATAAAACATTCATGAAAGACCATAATAATACAGCTGGTCCTATAATAGACTCATTTAAAGAACAAGGTTTAAAGATTGAGTTAAATGATGGAGAAGTTTCAGGTACAACTGCAGTATCTTCTAACTTTTTAGAAATTTTAACCAAAGAAGGCTCTTTCTATAAATCTAATTAGTGAAGTAATAGTAAGACATTGCAATGAGTAATTGGAAAACTGATTTTGAAGTAAAATTTAGGCTTGAATTTATACATGAAAATGGAAGAAAAGAAATCAAGAATAATACTTTAATTGTAGAAGCAGAAAATGAAGATCAAGCTATTGAAATGGTAATAAATGAATACGACAATAGTGTTTTTTTAAAAGTAGATGAGGTTAAGAAGATTTGGAATTATTGATAACTGAATTATCTAAGGATAAATTTGAAATTACAGTAAAAGCTGATCAATTAACAAAACATATCGTAAGTGTAACAGATCAAATGCTACTTAACCTAACTAACAATAAAACTTCAAAAGAAGAACTTTTAAATTTTAGCTTTAATTTTCTTCTTGAAAGAGAGTCAAATACTTCGATACTTTCGTCTTTCGATCTTACAGTGATCTCAAAATATTTTCCTGAATACACTAAAAAAGCTAATGATAAATTTAATGTGTAGAAATGCATTTAGTGGTTAGTAATTGCGATCTTATCAATTATTTATAATTGTAACAATAGAGATAGAATTAAAAGTTGGAAAACTTGGAAAATTTATTTTTCCAATTGGGTCTTATGTATACACTGGATCTGCCAAAAAAAATATAGATAAAAGAATAGAAAGGCATCTTTCTAAGAAAAAAAATCTCCATTGGCATATAGATTATTAACTCAAAAGTGATGCTGTGCAAATTATTAACATAAAAAAATCACGAATGACTGAATGCAGTTTAAATAAAAAAACAAAGGGAACAATAATTATAAATGGTTTTGGTAGTTCTGATTGTAATTTATGTTGCAAAAGTCATTTGAAATACAAGGAGAATTTAGCATTAGCTGAATTATCAGCTAATGCTACTAGGAGGTTATAAATGAAAAACATTTTACATTTTAATTTAAATCAAAAAATTATGACGTAAATCTGAAAATAATAAGGTAAATTAATGGCATATATTTGAATAAAGTTAATTTTAATTTAGATCTTTAACACATCTAAATCCAATATAAACTGCTGACATATTTTTATTTTTTCTTGCTTGATGTTTTAAGTGCATCTGTTCTTTACCATACCACCAAGAACCGCCTTTCGTGGCTTTGATACTTTTGTTTTGGATATCTGCCCATTCCCAAACATTAGCGCCCATATCATACAAACCATTTATTCCTTTTTTTGTAAAACCAACTTTGGAATGACCATTACCTTTTAATAATAATTTCCTATAATTAACATAATTATCAAAGTCACAATCTTCTAAGCAATTAACACCTTCAGGTGTGTTACCAACTGGATATTCATAAGTTTTCCCATACTCAAAGTTATTAGATGGTTTTTTTCTACTTTCTTTATATGCTGCGTAAACCCATTCTTCTTCACTTGGAAGTCTTTTATTTTTCCATTTACAAAACATTTGAGCCTCATCAAAATTAATATGTACAGCTGGCTCATTTAATTCATCTTTTATTCCATAAGGTTTTTTCCAATTCCACCCTTCTTTTTTAACCCAACCTAAAGCATATACGTAACCCCATCCTCTTTTCTCAGCTTCTGTTTTATAATTTATAGTTTCAGCAAATTTTCTAAACTCTCCAATAGAAACTTCAGTTAAATCAATGGAGAAATATGAAATTTTTTGCATTGTATCATCCTTCGCCAATGCAAAATTTGCAAAAAAAATAAAAGCAAGGTTAAAAAAATAAATATTTATCTTTTTTGCAAAATGTTTATAAAGCAAATGTCTAATTTATATTATTATCTAATTGTACGCTATATATGTAATTAAAATAAGTATTCCAATATATATTTATGAATTACTATTATTGTGTAATTAAAATTTTATTGGATCAGTCTGTTATGATGAATAAATTTAAGGCGTGGCATATATATTTAATTGAAAAAGTCCAAAAAATTACTGGTTTATCAAATTATCAGATAATATGGTTTAGCTTCATTGAAGGTTTAACAATTGGGTTTATTATTGGATATTTTGTATAAACTAGATTCACTTTTTTAAAAACAAAAATTTTTACGCTCTAAAATATGTCTTTATAAAATTCATTTTCGTTCATATGTTTTGGATTTTCGTTTCCAGTGAATGCTTGTATTTTTTTAATTAAAGTTTCGATTCCAGTCTTCGAAAAATTGATCTTAGTCCATTTATTATTTTTAATTACTTCCGTCTTAATACCAGGAAGATCAACAGGTAATTTAGCTCTATTAAAAATAGTACATGAGTAGGAGTTTTTATCTTTAGAAAAAGTGAAAGAAATTACATAGTAATTATAATCAAGTTGACAAATACCGTTAATAAACTTTAATTCTTTAAATTTCATCTTGTATATTAAATTTGATTTTATAAATTAATATTTTAAATAAAGGTGATTAATAATACTTTATATTATATGTTTTAAATTAAAACACATAATAATTCTTCAGGTAATTTTTTTAACTTTATAGTCCCTTTACTCAATAAAACTGGCTTCAATTTAAGTGTGTTTTTATCATAATGCCAGGCAAAATCTACTCCAAGGTAAGCATATTTATCTTCAAACAAGATAAAAGAACCTTCTTTTTGTCCGACCACCTCTCCAATTTCTATAAAATTATTTTTTATCTTTTTAAACACCGTTGTGTACATGTTGTTGTCTTTATTAATTTTAAAATCTAAAATTTTAGTGTTATCTGGGTTCTTGCATTTTATAAAAAATGGTTTTTCCTCAGCTTTAACTAATTTAATGTTTAGAAATGAAAAGAATAAGAAAATCCAAAAAAACTTCATGCTCAATAATCATTAATAAAATAGATCAATTATATATACTAAAATTCTTAAATTTAGACAATTTTAATTGATTAATTAACAATGAATTAGTTAAATTGCATCATTATTAATCTTAAATTCAGAAAATGATATTTTAAAATGAATACTAAGCTTCCTTGCCCATTCTGTTCAAGTAAAAAGGGTTATGTATATATCCAATCACACTATCAATGTCTTGAATGCAAGAGAGTTGTTGATGATTGTTGTAGTGGAGAAGTCATAAACTTTCATTCTCTCGCTTTTAATAAGAATTTTTTGGAATAAATATCAGAAAATTATTGAAAGAAAAAATAAGTTAATTTTTTTAATAAATCTAGATGTTTCAATTGTGTCGACTTTAAAGATTACTTAATGATATGATTTTTAAAATTTACTGGAGTTAAGGAATGACTGATTTAACAACTCGTCTTTCAAAATGTTATGCTAGCGCTATTCATGATGTGCTAAGAGAAAAGGGGTATCAAAATTGTGTCCTACCACCTGAAATACAGGCTTTACAAAGAGGTCAAAAGTTATTTGGAGAAATTTTTACAGTATCTGGCCATGTAGACAAAACATTATCAAGACATGAGTCTTTACTTTTATGGTCTCAAGTTTTATCCAAGGTTCCAAATAATAAAGTTATTGTTTGCCAACCTAATACACATTCTATTGCTCTTATGGGAGAGCTATCTGCACGAGCATTAATGGTAAAAGGTACCAAAGGTTACTTAATGGATGGGCACTGTAGAGATGTTGAAGAAATTATAGATGCTCAATTTCCAGTTTTCTGCCGACTATCAACTCCTGCCGATATTGTTGAAAGATGGAGATATAACTTACTTGGGCAACCTATCACTATAGGAAGCGTTACGATATGTTCAGGTGACTTTATTATAGCTGATATGGATGGAGCTGTTATAATACCTCAAAAAGCAGCAGAAGAAGTGATTCAAAAGACTGAAGAAGTTATGATTACTGAAAGTGAAATGAGAAAAGCAATATTAAATGGTATGGATCCAGAGCAAGCATATCTTAAGTTTAGAAAATTTTAGATTTACATAGGTCTAAAATTTATATGGTTATAAATAGAAAAAATATTTGGTCCTTATCTTGGCCTTTGATAATTGCTAATTTTACCATTCCCCTAGTAGGCCTTACCGACACCATAATTATGGGACATATGCCTGAAAGCACATATATAGCAGCAATAGCTCTTGGAGGTATAGTTTTTAACTTCATGTATGCAGGATTAAATTTTTTAAGGATGGGAACAACTGGAATAGTATCTCAAAAACTAGGTTCTAAAGATTTCGATGAAGTGTTTTTAAGTTTGTTAAGACCATTATTTATAGCTCTTTTAATTGGAATAGTTTTATTTTTATCAAAAGAATTTCTATTCAATTTATCAGTTTATTTTTTAACTCCGGATGAAAAATTACAAAAACTATATAAAGAATATCTCTTTGTAAGAATGATTGGCCTGCCGGCTGGATTATTGAATATAGTATTTTTAGGCTGGTTTTTTGGAATGCAAAAAACAAGATCAGTGATGACACAACTTATTACTATCAATGTTGTAAATGTAATTTTTTCCTTATATTTCGCAGTTGTTTTAGATTATGGAATCTTTGGTGTAGCGCTAGGTAGCGTAATAGCACAATTTTCCGGCCTTTTTATTTCAATTATAATTTTTTCATATTCATTAAAAAAATTAAACTTAAAAACTTTAAATTTCAAAAAGTTTAAAAATTTGCCTAGATTTCTTAAATTATTTTCTATCAGCAAAGATTTATTTATAAGAACAATGTTGATGGTTTCAGTACAAGCATACTTAATCAAAAAAGCAGGTCTTATTGGTGTTGATGAGCTTGCTACAATTGAAATTTTATTAGTAATTTTTAGTCTGTCATCATACTCATTAGATGCGTTTGCACACTCTGCAGAATCTTGTGTAGGTGTTTCTATCGGCTCTCAAAATAAAAGAAATATTTATAAAGCTATAAGAATTACAACTGAATTTGCTTTATTTTTTTCAATAATTATCGGTATTGTTTTGTATCTTTTGGAATTTTATTTAATTTCTTTTTTTACAGATATAAGCGCATTGCAAGATTTGACATTCGAATTATGGGGATTAGTTGTTATCACACCATTTATATCTATGTTGGCTTTTCAACTAGATGGAATTTTCATTGGCTCAACATTAGCTAGAGAAATGCGTAATTGTATAATATTTTCATCATTAATTTTTTTCATTATTTTAGAATATTGGTTTGAGAGCAATTTAGATTTAAAAGGCTTATATTCTTGTTTTCTTTTGTTTTTAATTTCTAGAGGGATATTTTTAACGATGTATTTGCCTCGCGTCTTTAAATTGGTAAAATTAAATAAGGTTTGATAATGATTAATGAAAAAGCAGATGTTAATAAATTATTTTTTAGAAAAATCATTTTATTAATGGTTTTTACAGTGATATTGACAGGTCTAATTCCAAGCATTTTTGATTTTGAAAAATATTATGGTATCAGTCGTTTTATAAACCCTGGGTACACATCAATATTATTAGATGGTAAATTTGAATTCTATGCTAAAATATTTATGTCTATTTTTTCACTTATTAGCCTGATTTTAATCTATTTTTTTGTACCTATTGGGAAATATTTTTTTTTAACATATGTTTCTTTAAATTTTTTTTTAATTATGTTTGGTGGTGATATTATCAATTATGGGTTTTTGTATCCTTTAGAATGGTTAAAAAATGTAACTGAAGCTATATTGTTATATCAAATGTTCTTGGGAGGAAATAAAGAAAATTTTTGAAAAAAAAATTAAAATTAATTCCTAATTTATAAAATCTTGAGAATTAAATTTCACTAATTTAAGTTAAAGTCTTTTTATCAATGAAATCATTTGCTTTTTCAAATATCATTTGTTTTCTATCCTCATTCATTCTGTCCAATGATTTAACTAATATTGCAAGTCTTGGATTACTTTTGAAAAAAGCTATATTATCATTCATAAACATCCAATATAATCCATCAACTATATCGCACCATTCATCTTTTTTATAATTACTCATTTTTAAAATATAATTAGAGCCACAGGAATAAGGTTTTGTTGCAAATATTCCTCCATCTGCGAATGTACCCATTCCATAAACGTTAGGAACCATTACCCAATCTGAAGAATCAACAAACATTTCCATAAACCATTTATATATTTCATTTGGATCTATTTTTGACAGATTCATTATATTACAAATAATCATTAACCTTGGTATGTGATGTGTGTAACCATATTTTAAACAATCTTTAATTGCGTCATCTAATGGTGTTATACCAGTTGTGCCTTCATACCAATCAGAAGTTAATTTTCGATCATGTTTCCAAAAATTAGAAGTTTGTTCTACTTTACCTTTGTGATGGTAAATACCTCTAATAAATTCTCTCCATCCAATAATTTGTCGAATGAAACCCTCTAAGGAATTGATAGGAATTGAATTTAACTTTGCAAAATCTAACGCTTTTTGAATTACTTCATTAGGTGTTAAAAGTCCAATATTAAGTATTGGACTAATTGCACTATGAAAAAGAAAATTGTTTTCCGAAACTACAGCATCTTCGTAATCTCCAAAATTGAAAAATTTTTCTTTAAAAAAATCATCTAACCAATTTAATGACTCTTCTCTGTTTGTTGGCATCCATAAGTTATTTACTAAACCAGGATGATTTCTAAATTTAACATTAATAATTGACTTTAACTCTTTGATATCATGTTTATTTTTAATATCTGGTGTTTTTGGTATTAAAGTATTTTTAGGGATTTTTTTCCTATTATCCTCGTCATAAGACCATTTTCCTCCAATTGGTTTATTGTTCTCATCAATAAGAATTTTCATTTTTATTCTTATTTTTTGATAAAAACTTGCCATGCGGATTAATTTTTTTTGTTCATTAGCGAACTCAAAAAATTCTTTTCTTGAAGTTAGAAACATAGGAGTTTGAATTACTTCTTTATGAATATTTTGTTTATTTATAAAATTAACAATTTTATTTTCAAAATCATTGTCTTCAATTTCAAAATATTTTAATTTTTCTATACCATGATCTTTAATTATTTTAAGTAACTTATCTTCATACTTATCATGAAAACTTTCTTCATCAATTGAATGATAAAATACTGTGTAACCATTCTTAATAAGATTGTCCCTATACTGCCTCATTGACCACAAAAACATTAAAATTTTTAATTTATGATGTTTATGATTTGTAGTTAGACCAAAATCTTCAGCCATAAAAACCTTGCTGACTTCAGTTTTTTTAATATGCTCAAGTGGAAACAACTGGTTGCCAAGAACAATTAATAAATCATTACTTATCATTTTATTACTCAAAAATAGTTACTTTGGTTGTGTTAGTTTTAATAAAATCCCAATCATATTTAACTCCCAATCCAATTCCATCAGGTACTGGTACAAAGCCATTATTATTTATGCAATCAATCATATCACTGTAACCACAAGTGTATACTGGAGCCATTGTATTAGGGCAATCTGGACCAACTAGAGCAACTTCATAAAAATTTGTGTTTCTAGTAGCAGCCATTACATGCCTATGAGCAGGGCCGCATGCATGGATTTCAACATCTACACCAAAAGATTCTGCTAAGTGTGAAATTTTTATTGCTCCAGTTATGCCCATATCATATTCTGGGTCAGATCTAAGAAAGTCAGTTCCTCCAGCAATAAGAAAATCACATTTGGTTTCTAATCCTCTAATATGTTCTGTTTGCAATATTGGAGTTTTTAACATCTCCCTAAGACGTTTATGTGAAAAAGCAGACACACCACTATCTCTATATGGATCTTCTAACCAAAAGAAGTTTGCTTCATCACAAGCTTTGCCAACATAAAGTGCATCGGCAAAAGTTTTTAGTTGGCATGCTGGGTCAAGCATTAAAGTCATTTTATCTCCAACTTTTTTTGCCACATGTAAAACATTTTCTGCCTCTTCTTTTGCATTTCCTTCATGCCATCCATGTATTTTGAAGGCTTTGTAACCCATATCAAAACATTGCTCAGCAAAATCAGCAAAAGCTTCCTTGCTGTTTAAACCACCATTTCTGTCACCATGATATGTGCTTGCATATGCTTTAAGATATTTTCTGTAACTTCCTAATAACACAGCAATTGAACAATTTAATTTCTTGCCAGCCCAATCCCACAATGCAATATCTAATGGGCCATGGCCCATGTGGTCAAATTGCCTAAGCTCTCTTTTAAAGTCATCGTATATTTTTTCTCTTTCTTCGGCATTATATTCTAATAATTTGGGTGCCAACATTTTAGCTTGTGCACAAGCTACTTGATTACCTCCCCAGTGAGTAACGTACTCACCTCTACATCCATCTTTAGTCTCTATTACAACCGCAAACTTGTCCAATTTAATAGAATGGCCTTTGGAATATCCAACTGCTCCAATTGTGTTTGCATTAGTCAATAGACCTAAATTTGCTGCTGAGTGTGTAAATTCGTGTATTTCAACTCTTTTAATTTGGTTCATTTATTTTCCATTTAAAATTTACATAGACAAAATTTAAAAAACTTATATTTATTTAACTACTAGTAAAATTATTAAGAATTATTATTATAAATTAATTATTCCTGTATTTCATGTAAAGGAAATTAAATGAATTTAAACGATTGTCATAACTTTCAAGATTTTAGAAAACTAGCTAGAAAAAGACTTCCTTCACCTATATTTCACTACATAGATGGTGCAGCAGATGATGAGGTTACTTATAATAGAAATACAGCTGCTTATAATGATGCTGATTTAATACCAAATGTACTTAGAGGGGTTGAAAATGTTGATTTATCTACCACTATCTTTGGAAAAAAATTAGATTTACCATTTTATTGTGCTCCAACTGCTTTACAAAGACTATTTCATTATGAGGGAGAAAGAGCTGTTGGAAAAGCAGCACAAAAATTTGGAACTATGTTTGGGGTTTCTTCATTAGGTACAGTGAGTGTTGAAGAGATATCTTCTATTGTTTCAACACCTAAGATGTTTCAATTTTATTTTCATAAAGACAGGGGTCTTAATGACAGTATGCTTGAGAGAGTTAAGGCAGCTAAATTTGATGTTTTGGCTCTTACTGTAGATACAATCACAGGAGGCAATCGAGAAAGAGATCTTAGAACTGGTTTTACATCGCCACCCAGACTAACCCTAGCTAGTCTATTTAGTTTTGCATCTAAGCCAATGTGGGCAATAAATTATTTAACAAAACCTAAATTTGAATTACCACAATTACAAGATCATGTAAGTGAAGGAACTAACACAGCAACGTCTATAGGAAATTATTTTTCATCAATGTTAGACCAGTCTATGAATTGGAAAGATGCTGAACGTTTAAGTTCAAAGTGGGGTGGTCATTTTGCACTAAAAGGTATAATGAGTGTTGAAGATGCCAAAAAAGCTGTCGATATTGGCTGTACTGGTATAATGGTTTCAAATCACGGTGGTCGTCAATTAGATGGAGCTAGAGCACCTTTTGATCAATTAGCTGAAATTGTTGATGCTGTAGGAGATAAAATTGATGTCATTTGTGAAGGTGGAATCCAAAGAGGTACTCATATATTAAAAGCGTTATCGGTTGGTGCAAAAGCTTGCTCCGGTGGAAGGTTATACTTATATGCATTAGCTGCAGCTGGTCAAAAGGGTGTTGAAAAGGCATTAGGTTTATATCGTAGTGAAATAGAAAGAAATATGAAACTAATGGGATGTACGAGCATTAAAGAATTAAATAGATCTAATATAAAATTTAGATAAAAAATTAAATTGGCAAGTTATTGAAACCAAATTTGAAACTAATTTCAAAAATTTTTTTGATAACTTCAGTTCCTAAAACAACTTGGAGTTCATATAAACCTGATAATATCACCCCAAAATTAGAAACTTTTTTTTTACTATGTTTCGGTTTGTTTCTATTTGGTTTAGGTGAAAGTATATTAGTAATTTCTCAAAATGGCGTTACACCGTGGACAGTCTTAGCCGAGGGTATTGCTAAGGAATTTGATATTGGTGTTGGTTTATCCACGTTTTATATAAGTTGTGCAGTATTAATTTTATGGTTTCCGTTAAAACTTAAACCTGGATTAGGTACTATCATGAATATAATTATAATTGCATTAACAATGGGTGGTTTGATACCATTAATCCAATTTTTAAATGAAATCATTAATCCTTTGATTTTGTCTATTTTAGGAACATTTATAGTTGCTTTTGGAAGTGGTATTTATTTAATAGCTAACCTTGGTCCAGGGACTAGAGATGGTTTAATGACTGGAATTGCTAAAAACTATAACAAACCTATTATCCTTATTCGTTTCAGCATAGAATTTTTTGTAGTTTTTTTGGGCTGGCTATTAGGAGGCACTTTTGGCATTGGAACAATTATTTTTGCAATTTTCATAGGGCCATTTATATCACTTAACTTAAAGTTAGTTCCTATATTAAAAAAATAATTTATTTATATTGTTTTAACAAAAAGCATTATACCAAGAAAAACTAAAGTTACTAGAATACAGTTTCTAAACTGTTTTTGATTAATTTTATCCCTTATTTTTGTACCTATTTGTTGAGCTATCAAAGCGGGTATTATCAATAACAAGCTCATAATAAGATCTTGTTTTGTAGCAAATCCATAATAAATTAATGATCCATATAATGGAAAAGAACCAATAAAGTACATAGTTGACACTGTTCTTACAAATTTCTCTTTTGGTAAGTCTACTGCAACTAAATAAGCTAACATTGGTGGGCCGTATACAGTTGATAATCCTCCTAATATCCCAGATCCAAAGCCAATAAAAGAAGTGATTATTCTTTCGTATTTTTTATTGATATTATTATTGATTTTAAAGCCAAAACAATTAATTACAGCTGCAAATATTATTAAAATTGCGATTATTTGGGTAATTGTATTTAAATTTATTTCAAGTATTAGTCTTGCACCTATAATTAACCCCACAACTAGGAATAAAAACATTGGCAAAAACCTGTAGCTACTAATACCTTTTTTAAATTTTATTTGTAAAAAATTCGTTAAAAAGATTGGAGCACAAAGTAAAATCATAGCTGTGGTTACTGGTACTGCGAACGCAATTAACGGCAAAGCTACCATAGGCATCCCAAATCCAATAGTACCTTTAATAAGCCCTCCAGCCATTACAGCTAATATTATCACAATTACTATTATTGGGTCATTATACATTGTTAATCTTAAAAAATTATGGCATTGATAGTATCATTTGTATTATAACACTTAACAAGTAAAGCTTTATTTTTGTTTAATTAAATGAATAACTTAATAAATTTTCTTAAAACTAGAAGATCCACTACTGTAAAAACAATGATTTCAGGTTACATTAATGAGAGTGATCTTAATGACATATTAGCATGCGGTATCAGAGTACCTGATCATGGTGCTTTAAATCCTTGGTCTTTAACCGTCATAAAAGACAAAGCAAGACATAGGATAGGTAAAGAAATTTTAGCTCCTGAATATATTCTAAACAATCCTAAAGCTACAGAAGATGAAATAGATTTTGAACAAAAAAGATTTTTAAGAGCTAGTGCTGTAATAGCAGTGTTATTTAAACCTGTTTCACATCCTAAAATACCATCATGGGAGATGGAATTATCTACTGGAGCAGTATGTTCAAATATACTTGTTGCTGCTCAATCTCTAGGTTATGCCGCTCAGTGGTTAACAGAGTGGTATTCTTACAATGATAGAATGATAAAGGTAGTTGGTGGAAAGCCAGAAACTGATAAACTGGCTGGTTTCATTTACATTGGAGATAAAGAAAAAGAGCCAGTTGAAAGAAGAAGACCTAAGATTGAAAACGTGATTAATTATTTAACTGAATAATTTTAAATTTCTTGTTGCTTTAAGCAATTTTCAAAAATATCCTTATCAACATTTCCTCCTGATGCAATTACTAGAACATTTTTATCTTTAATATCTATTTTTTTAAATATAGCAGCTGCTAATGCAACTGCACCACCAGGTTCGAGAACAATTTTAAGGTATTTAAATGCTGTATTCATTGCAATTAAAGCTTCTTTATCTGAAACTGACAAACCAGATGTTAGATTTAATTTGTTAATTTCAAAAGTAATTTTTCCTGGTTTATCAGCTAAAAGGGCATCGCAAATAGAATTATGTTTCATAGAATTTGGAATTATAGAATTTTCTTTAAGTGATTTTTTGGTATCATCAAAATTTTCTGGTTCAACAGAATATATTTTAGCATTTTGAAATTTTTCTTTTATTACTGTACTGATACCAGCGATAAGGCCACCACCTCCGCAACAACATAAAACAATATCTGGCGTAACATTGATTTCATTTAATTGTTCAATACATTCTATACCAGCAGTTCCTTGTCCAATTATTACTTTTTCGTCATCAAAGGGTGGAATAATTTTGGCATTTATATCCTTTGCTATTTTTTTCCCAATTTCTTCTCTATTTTCTTTATTCCTATCATACTTTACAATTGTAGCACCCCAAAAAGCTGTTCCATTTAATTTTGCCTTTGGAGAATCTATTGGCATTACAATTGTTGCTTGGCGACCCGTTATTTTTGATGCAGCAGCAACCGCTTGAGCATGATTGCCACTTGACCATGCTACAACTTTTTTAATATCCGATGGAAGCTGGAGTATCGAATTCATGGCGCCTCTAAATTTAAATGCACCAATGGTCTGAAGATTTTCAGCTTTCAAAAAAATATTAGCTTCTAATTTTTCATTAATATATTTAGATTTTAAAATGGGTGTTCTTACAATTTTTCCCTCTAACCTTTTAGATGCTTCTAAAATAGAATTAAATGTAACATTACTATTAACCATTAATATTTTCCTAGATTATTTTATTCTATATCTTGTTAAATTTAAATGACATGATTATGATAAACACATCATTTTTTTTGAAGAGGTTTTTATGTTATTTCATGGTTCTTATACTGCTTTATTAACTCCATTTAAAGATAATAATGTAGACTTTAATGCTTACAGAAAATTAATAGATTTTCAAATAGAAAATGGAACAAATGGCTTAGTTCCTGTAGGAACAACTGGTGAGTCACCGACTTTATCTCATGATGAACATAAAAAGCTTGTTGAAGTATGTATAGATCAGTCAAATGGAAGAGTTCCAGTTATAGCTGGTGCAGGTTCAAATTCTACGAATGAAGCTGTTGATTTTGTAAAACATGCATGTTCTGCTGGTGCTGACGGTTTGTTAGTTGTTACTCCTTATTATAACAAACCTACACAGTCAGGTTTAATTGCTCACTATAATGAACTTATTAAAAATTCTAGTAAGCCAATAATCATCTACGATATACCAGGTCGTTCTGTAATAAAAATGAATGATTCCACAATGGCTAAGCTAGCTGAAAATGATCTAATTATAGGTGTAAAAGATGCAACTGCTGATTTAGCAAGACCTACAAGATTGCAAAATATAATCGGTGAGGATTTTATTCAATTGTCTGGTGAAGATGGGACGGCGTTGGCTTATTTAGCTGCAGGAGGTCATGGCTGTATATCTGTTACATCAAATATAGCTCCTAAATTACTCTCAAGAATGCATAATGCATGGAAACAAGGAAATGTTTCAACTGCTCAAGAAATTAATAAAAAACTCATGCCTTTACACGACGCATTATTTTATGAAACAAGCCCAGGGCCACTTAAATATGCTGCATCATTATTAGGGCTATGTTCTTCAGAGGCTAGACTTCCAATTGTAGAGATTGAAGAAGTAAGTAAAACAAAAATAAAAGATGCTCTTTTAAAAGCTGGATTATTATAAATACTTATTATTTGAATGAATAAAAAAAAAATAAACAAAGCTAATTCTCAAGGTAGAGTTGCAGAAAATAGACGTGCTAAATTTGATTATTCAATAATTGATACCGTAGAAGCTGGAATAGTTTTATTAGGCAGTGAAGTTAAAAGTCTAAGACTTGGTAGAGCTAGTATTAACGAATCCTATGCAACTAATGAATTTGGACAAATTGTTTTAGTAAATTCAAATATACCAGAATACAATCTAGCAGCATCTGGTCAAAATCATGATCCTAAAAGAGTTAGACGTCTCTTAGTACACAAAAAAGAAAGAGATAAAATTTTAGGGCAAATAAAGAAAGATGGATGTACGGTTGTACCTTTAAGTTTATATTTTAATAACAAAGGTTTGGCAAAAATATCTCTAGGCATTGCAGAGGGTAAAAAGAAAGTTGATAAAAGAGAGGTAATTAAAAAACGAGATTGGGATAGAGAAAAACATAGAATTTTAAAAATTAATAATTAAATCTTGTGTTTTTAAATACTTAAGTTCTATATCAATCTATGCAAACTAAAAAAATAATAATCGGTATTGGTGGAAATATAAACTCAGAGGAAGGGGCTCATCCAATTAAGGTTGCAATGAAGGCAATCAGCTATTTCAAGGATTATTCAATTAAAGTTACTAACCAGTCAAGCTGGTATGAGACTGAACCAATTCCAAAGAGCGATCAGCCAAATTTTTTTAATTGTATTGTTTTTGCAAATACAAACTTAAATGAGTTAGATGTTTTAAAATCATTGCATGAAATAGAACATAAACTTGGCAGAAAAAGAAGGATAGTAAATGAGGCTAGGGTAATCGATTTAGATCTTATTGATTATTCTAATAAAATTTTAATGAATAAAGAAATTATTATTCCTCATCCAAGGGCTCATCAAAGAAGGTTTGTAATGGAACCACTTGCCGAACTAGACAAAAACTGGGTACATCCAATTTTGAAAATAAATATTAGCAAAATTTTAAAAAATCTACATAATCAAAATATTAAAATTTTTAATGAAAAAAAAAATTAGTTTGATTTTTTATTGGATATTACTTAAATAATTCTTTAAATGTATGGAGATATGAAAATATGGCACGTGTAACTGTTGAAGATTGTGTAAAAAAAATACCTAATAGATTTGATCTTGTTATAGCAGCAGCGCAACGCTCTAGAGAGATTTCAAATGGTATAGCAATAGAGGTTGACAGAGACAATGACAAAAACCCAGTAGTTTCATTGCGTGAAATTGCTTCTGAAGCAATTGATGCCGAAAGTTTACAAGAAAGATTTATACGTTCTATGCAAAAAAATTTAAATAAAGAGGATAATGAAGTTGAAGAAGAAGCATCACTTGAAGAAGAATTTGCTGCTTATTTAAATGAATCAAATCAAGAAACTAACATTAATAATGATTTCGTAATTAATAAAACCATACAAGAAGATGAAGGTACTTTTGAAGACATTTCTGAAGAAATAATTAAAAACGAAGATTAAAAAATCTAAGTTGTTCTCATTTAATCTAGATTAGTAATCATTTATAATATATTATTATTTGATGATCATTACAGCATCACATCTCTACAACAAAATATCTAAATATGACAACTTTGTTTCATTAGAAGCTATTGAGAAAGCATATAATTTATCAAAAAAAGCACATGCTAATCAATTTCGAGGTAGTGGTGAAGCTTATTTTACTCATCCTTTAGCTGTAGCTGATTATTTAGTTAATATGAGATTAGACACCTCTACGATTATTACAGCACTGCTTCATGATGTAGTTGAAGATAGCGAATTTACTCTAAAAAATATTGAAGATGAATTTGGATCTGAAATATCAAAACTTGTTGACGGAGTTACTAAACTATCAAAGTTAGATTTAAAATTTGGATTTGCTCAAGCTGAAAATTTTCGAAAGCTTCTGTTAGCATCTTCTGATGACATAAGGGTCTTGTTAGTAAAATTAGCTGACAGATTACATAATATAAGAACTATTGATGGCATTAAAAACGATACAAAAAGGTCTAAAATTTGTTTTGAGACCTTAGAGATTTTTGCTCCATTGGCTGAGCGTTTAGGAATTAATGCTATACAAAGAGAATTAGAAGATAGATGTTTTGCCGTTTTGAAACCAGAAACACGTGATTCAATATTAAAACGTCTAAAATTGATATATTCTCAAGATGAATTAAATATCCCATACATTACTAATGAAATAGAAACTCTTTTAAATAAAAATGATATAAAATGCCTGGTAACTGGTAGAATTAAAAGCAGTTATTCAATTTGGAAAAAAATGCAATATAAAAATTTAAGTATGGACCAACTGTCTGATATAATGGCATTCAGAGTTATTGTTGATGATGTACCTAGTTGCTATAAAAGTCTTGGATTATTGCATCAAGAATATACTGCAATAATGGGGCGTTTTAAGGATTATATTTCTGCTCCAAAAAGAAATGGTTATCAATCACTTCATTCAAGCTTAATTGGACCCAAGAAAACAAGAATAGAAGTGCAAATAAGAACCTCAATTATGAATGAATTTGCTCTTAATGGAGTTGCTGCACATTGGATTTATAAAGAGGGGGGAAAATGGTCTGAAGGCCTAAAATATAAGTGGGTTAGAGAATTAATTCAAATTATTGAAGAAAGTAGTGAGCCTGAAGAATTTTTAGAAAATACAAAATTAGAGATGTATATTGACCAAATTTTTTGTTTTACGCCAAAGGGAAATTTAATAATTTTACCAAAAGGAGCAAACGCAATTGACTTCTCATACGCTGTTCATTCTGAAATTGGTAATTCTGCAGTGGGTGCAAAAATAAATAATAAAAATAGATTGATAACAACAGAAATTAGAAATGGTGATCAAGTAGAAATTTTAACTTCTAAAAGTGGATTTCCAGATCCAAAATGGATAGAAATATGTATTACTGGAAAGGCTAAATCAGCAATAAAAAGATTCATAAGAAATAGAGAGATAAAAGAATTTTTACAATTAGGAACTGCATTATTGCAAAAAGAATATAGACAACAAAATAAAAGAATGCATGAAAAAAGTTTAAGTAGAGTAATTAATGCGTTTAATCTTTCTGACTTGGACGAATTGCTGATTGAAATAGGAAAAGGAAACATAAAATCTAGAGATGTGTTAAACTTTTTATATCCAAAAAAAGAAAATTTAAAAAACAAATTACCAATATTAAAAAAACCACATTTACAAGAAACTATGAAAATTAAGGGTTTGATTTCAGGGATGGCTACACATTATGCACATTGTTGTCATCCACTACCGGGTGAACGGATTGTTGGAATTGTAACTACTGGAAAAGGGATTACTGTTCATGCTTTAGATTGTTTTGCACTAGAGAAATTTAATGATATGCCTGAGGTATGGCTTGAAATTTCATGGGAAAGAGAGGGTGAATCTTTTCATAAAGGCAGTCTGGTAACAATTTTGTCAAATGAGCCTGGAAGTTTAGCAGACGTTACTAAAATAATAAGTTTAAATGAAGGAAATATATCTAATATTCAAGTGGTTTCGAGAGACTTAGATTTTTATAAATTTAATATTGATTTAGAAGTTAGAAATTTAAGTCATTTAAATCAAATAATTGCAGCAATAAGGTTGTCTCATTTTGTAGAAAGTGTACAAAGAGGTAAGGATTAGGTGGAGTTTTTATATAATAAATTTTAATTTATATTACAGAAATTTATTAAGTAAGGTTAAAAGAAACATATCTTATTATAAATTAAGATTAGCTCGGTTACCTGACTCTAATTATGCTATCTCTTCAGGCTTTGCATGTGGGGCTACAGTATCTTTTACACCTCTTCTGGGACTTCATTTTGTTTTAGCTGTAATTTTTGCTTATTTGATAAGGGGGAACTTTATAGCTGCATTGATTGGAACAGTAGTTGGAAATCCTATAACTTTTCCATTCATTTGGGGATTAATATATAAAATTGGCTCTTATTTTACAAATATTAATTTACAGAAAATAACTCATGAAATAAATTTTGAAATGATATTAAACCAAACTTATGAGATCTTTTTCCCAATGCTTGTAGGTGGTATTATCATAGCGCCGTTGGTTTGGATAATAACTTACTATGTTATTTATAGTTTTATTGCTTCGTTCAAGAAAAGAAGAAATAAAAAAAACAAAAGGTTATTATAATGAATAGATATGTTAGATTAGGAATAAATATTGACCATGTTGCTACATTAAGGAATGCTCGTGGAGAAAATTATCCAGAAGTTACAGAAGCTGCAAAAATTGTTGAAAAATCAGGTGCAGATTTAGTAACTGTTCATGTAAGAGAAGATAGGAGACATGTTAATGAAAAGGATTTAGGCGATATTTTGAATGTTATAAATATTCCTGTTAATCTTGAAATTGCAGCAAACTCAGAAATGGCCAATATTGCGTTTCAATACAAGCCTAAATGTGTATGCTTTGTTCCAGAAAAGCGACAAGAAATTACTACAGAAGGTGGTTTAGATGTAGTAAATAATTTTGATAAGTTAAAAAAAATTCTTAAATTATTCTCTAAAAATAATATAAACGTAGCTATTTTTATTGATCCAGATAAAGATCAATTAATTGCCACTCAAAAATTAGGTGTAAAAACAATCGAGTTTCATACTGGTAGTTACGCAAATGCCTTCATAAAGAAAAATAATGTTGAATTAGAATTAAAAAAAATTATTGAAAGCACTGCTTTTGCAAAAAAATTGGGTTTAAATTGTCATGCCGGTCACGGTTTAACCTATAATAATGTTAGTTCGATTGTATCGATAAACGATATTGTGGAATTGAATATAGGACATTTTATTATAGCTAATTCTATTTTTGAAGGGTTAGAAAATTCAATATTAAAAATGCGTAAAATAATTTCAGAAACGATTAAATGATTATTGGTATCGGAACAGACATCTTAAATATAGAAAGACTCAACAAAATTTTAAATAAACATGATCAAAAATTTATTGATCGTATTTATGGGAAGAATGAGATTAAAATTTCTAAGAGTAAAACAATAAATTCTATAAATTATTTTGGAAAAAGATTTTCAGCCAAAGAAGCAACTTGGAAGGCCTTAAGTCCTACTAGAGGCGACGGACTATTTTTTAAAGAAATAGAAATATTAAATGAAATAAATGGAAGGCCATATTTATTTTTTTCAGGTAAAGCAAAACAATTTATTGAAAAAAAAGAGAAAAATTTAAAAGCTAAATTAAAATTTGACATTTCTCTGTCAGATGATCCTCCATTTGTTATTTCTTTTGTTGTTATTTCACTTGCTCCTTATGTTTAGCTATTGCATAAAGTAAATTATTTATACAACATATCCATTTGGAGAATATTTTATGAAGAATTCTTTTAAAGAGCTATCTAAAACCCTTTTAATTGCTGGCTCGATAGCAATTATTTTTCGCTCTATTTTTTTTGAACCATTTAATATTCCATCAGGCTCTATGATACCAACATTATTGGTTGGTGATTATTTATTTGTGTCAAAATACTCATATGGTTATTCAAAATATAGTTTCCCATTTGGATTAGGACCTATAAAAGATAGAGTATTATATAAAACTCCACAAAGGGGAGATGTGATTGTTTTTAGAAAACCAGGAGATGAAACAATTGATTATATCAAAAGGTTGGTTGCAATTCCAAATGACACAGTACAAGTGAAAGAAGGCATTCTTTATATTAATTCAAAAAAAACTAAAAGAATAAAGACTAATATAGGGATAATGAAAAATGTATTTGGTGATGAAAAAGTTTTTACACAATATGATGAGGTTTTTGAAGGATCAAAATCTCATCAGATAATTGAGGCTAGTGATAATGATCCATTTGACGATACTATTTTATTCAAAGTACCACCAAACCATTTTTTCTTCATGGGTGATAATAGAGATAACAGTAGGGATAGTAGAACACCAGAGGTTGGCTTTGTTCCAAAGAAAAATTTAATTGGCAAGGCTGAAATTATTTTTTTCTCTCATAATAGTTCAGCTTCAATTTTTGAGTTTTGGAAGTGGCACAAAGCAATAAGATTTTCAAGAATTGGCAAGGTTATAGAATAATGTGTATCGATAAATTAGAAAAACAGATTAATTATAAGTTTAAAAATATTACTTTGTTAGAAGAAGCAATAACACATTCTAGTTTTCAAAAAAACAATTTGAAAATTCATAAAAAAAATTATGAAAGATTAGAGTTTCTTGGTGATAGAGTTTTAGGTTTGGTGTTATCAGAATATCTATTTAAAACTTTTCCTAAAGCCAAAGAAGGTGCTTTAGATAATTATTTTCAAAAATTTGCAAATCAAGATAATTTATTTAATTATGCAAAAAAAATAAATCTTTCTAAATTTTTAAAAACACAAAAAGGTGATAATTTAGAAAATAATAAATCTATATTGAGTGATGTTGTTGAAGCAATAATAGGTGCAATTTATATTGATACAGGATTAAATAATTGTAAAAATTTTATAATAAATAACATTATTGACAAAAATTTAATTTATTCTGAACCCCAAAAACATCCTAAATCCATACTTCAAGAATTTTGTTTACATCAATATAATACTCTACCCAAATATAGTATTTTAAATAAATCTGGAAATGAACATCAACCTATTTACGAAGTTTCTGTATGTGTTGAAAATCATGATGTGGTTTCTGCAACGGGTACTAATTTAAAAAAAGCTAAAGAAGCTGCGGCAACAAAATTATTAAATATTTTAAAAATTTAAAGTTATTAAAAAAAGTGGTGTATTATTAATTTGGTAAAAATAGACTTTAAATCAGGGTTTGTTAATTTGGTAGGAATTCCAAACTCAGGTAAATCTACTCTTATAAATAAATTAGTAGGCAGAAAAATTTCTATAGTATCTCATAAAGTACAAACTACTAGATTTTGTATTAGAGGAATATGTAATTTTCATTTGTCTAACAAATTGAAATCTCAAATAATTTTTGTTGATACACCTGGTATATTTTTACCTAAAAGAAGACTTGAAAAAGCCATGGTAAGAGCTGTATGGTCCGAGTTAAATTTAACTGATAAAGTAGTCTTTATTCATGATGTTTTAAAAAAATTAGACAAAAACACTAAAGAAATAATTGAAAAAATTTTTCAAATAAAATCAGATGTGATTTTAGTATTGAATAAAATTGATTTGTTACCTAAAGAAATACTACTTAAAAAAATTTCAGATATAAATAATTTATATAACTTTGAAGAAACATTTTTAATTTCTGCTAAAAATGGAAGTGGTTGTAACAAGTTATTAGAATATTTAGCAATAAAAATGCCAGAGCATTCTTTTTTCTACGATGAAAATACTATTTCAGATTTGCCTAAATCAATTTTAGCCTCTGAAATCACAAGGGAAAAGTTGTTTAAAAATCTTAATCAAGAGTTACCATATAACCTTACGGTTGAAACAGAAAAATGGGTAATTAATACTGATAAAAGTATAAATATCCAGCAGACAATATACATTAATAAACAAAGCTACAAACCGATAATATTAGGAAAACAAGGTCAAAATATAAAAAGAATTGGCAATTTGGCTCGTAAAGAACTTGAAAAATTGTTAGATTGCAAAATTCATTTATTTTTGTATGTAAAATTTAAAAAAAATTGGATGGATGACTTATCTAAATATTCATCTATTGGTTTGAATTATAATGCCTGAATGGAATGATGTTGGTATAGTATTATCTGCAAAAAAATATGGTGAAAAAGGTCTGATCATTAATATTTTGTCAGAAAATCATGGACGTTATGTAGGTTGGCTTAATAATTATAAAACAAAAAGTGTTTTATTTAGTGTTCAACCTGGAAATTTAGTTAAAGTATTTTGGAAATCTAGAATAACTGAACAAATGGGTAGCTTTAAAATTGAACTGATTTCTTCAATTTCAGGAAAGATTTTTGACGAAAAACTTAAATTACAAGCCTTAAATTCATTATGTTCTTTGTTAGAAAAATTTTTACCTGAAAGACAAAATTATTTTGAGGTTTTTAATGCAACAAAGGCCTTTTTAAATGTTATTGTTATGAATGATGAAATAGATAATAAACAATGGATTAAAGGGTATGTCAAATGGGAAATTGGATTATTATCATCAATTGGTTTTTCTTTAGACTTAAAACAATGCGCTGTAACAGGACAAAAAAACGATTTATGTTATGTAAGCCCAAAAACTGGCAAAGCAGTATCTAAGGAAGGTGCTGGAAAATTCGCTCCTAAACTCTTAAAATTACCAATGTTTTTAGGAGGCACAAAAGTTATTGGATCAAGTCTTCATGAGGAGATTATTATGGGACTAAATATAACAACTTATTTCTTCAAAAATAAATTATTATTATCTATAAATGACTCTAGAATTATGCATTTACCAAATCCTAGAGACAGATTAGAAAACATGATTAAAAAAATATAATTTTTGAGAGTTATTTAATGGAAAATGAAGAATTACAAAATGAAAATATAAGCCTTACTCCTTTTTCAAAAGCAATTTCTGAACGATATCTTGCATATGCATTATCAACAATAACTTCAAGATCTTTGCCAGACGTAAGAGATGGCTTAAAGCCTGTTCATAGAAGAGTTTTGTTTGCGATGATGCAATTAAAACTAAATTATAACGTATCATTCAAAAAGTCTGCTCGTGTTGTAGGTGATGTAATGGGAAAATTTCATCCTCATGGGGATGCTGCAATTTATGATTCTATGGTACGGATGGCCCAGGACTTTGCGTTGAGATATCCTTTAGTTGATGGTCAGGGTAATTTTGGTAATATCGATGGAGATAACGCGGCAGCCATGAGATATACTGAGGCAAGAATGTCTAAGGCTGCAGAATTATTATTAGCTGATATTGATAAAGATACGGTAGATTTTAGAGTTACTTATGATGATGAGGGAAAAGAGCCTGTTGTATTGCCTTCAGCTTTTCCTAATTTATTGGCTAATGGATCGCAAGGTATTGCAGTAGGTATGGCAACTTCAATTCCTCCTCATAATATGTACGAATTAATTGATGCTCTTATTCATTTAATCAAATTTCCAAATGCTTCTGATACAACGATTTCTAATTTTGTAAAAGGACCAGATTTTCCTACTGGAGGTATTTTAGTTGAACCAAAATTATCAATTGAAAACTCTTACAAAAATGGAAAAGGAAGTTTTAGATTAAGAGCTAGGTGGAATATTGAAAATATGAAAGGCGGACAATGGAAAATAATTATAAGTGAAATCCCCTATCAAGTACAAAAAAGTAGATTGTTAGAAAAAATCTCTGAGTTAATGGATAATAAATCTCTTCCTATGCTTTCTGATATAAGAGATGAAAGTACAGAAAATATTAGAATAGTTATTGAGCCAAAAAGTCGAAATTTATCACCTGAAATGATTATGGAAACGCTTTTTAAAAGAACCGACTTAGAGGTTAGGATTTCCCTAAATTTAAATGTAATTGATAAAAAAAATATACCTGGAGTAAAATCTTTAAAAGAAGCACTAAAATCTTGGTTAGATCATAGACAGATCATTCTGCAGAGAAAAAGTAAATATAGATTAAATCAAATTGAAAATAGAATTAATATTTTGAATGGTTATATAATTGTATATTTAAACCTTGATAAAGTAATAGAAATTATAAGAGAAGAAGACAATCCTAAGGTGGTTTTAATATCCTATTTTAAGATTAACGAAATTCAGGCTAATGCTATTTTAGATATGCGTCTACGTTCACTTAGAAAGTTAGAGGAAATTGAACTTAGAAATGAACTTAGTAAATTAGAAAATGAACAAAATAACCTAAATGAAATTTTAGATAATATTGACGTTCAATGGAAAGAAATTCATTCAGAAATAAAAAATCTTAAGAAAGATTTTCAAGATATTTCAAATCGAAAAACAGAAATTAGTGACTTACCTCTAGTTGAAGAATTTGATGAAGATCAATTTGTAACTAAAGAACCAATTACAATCATTTTATCTGATCAAGGTTGGATTAGAACTCATAAAAGTCATTTAAATGATGATGTCGAACTTAAATATAGGGAAGGTGATAAAGATAAATTTAAGATACATGCCTTTACCACTGATAAAATAATTTTCTTTGCGGACAATGGAAGGTTTTATAGTGTTTCTGCAAACAAGCTTCCTTCTGGAAGAGGGTTTGGAGAGCCTATATCTCTTATTATAGATCTCAAAGCAGAAGATAAAATAATATCTTACTTTCCATTTTTTGAAGGAAATATAGTTTTAGCACTTGAGTCAGGTCATGGTTTTAAAATTAATACTTCAAATATTGTTGCACAGACAAAATCTGGAAAACAAATATTAAATGTCAAAAGTGATAATAAAGCAAAAATATGTAAAATAATTCAAGGAGACACTATTGCTGTTGTTGGAAATAATAGAAAACTATTAGTATATCCAATAGATGAAGTTCCAGAATTAAATAAAGGGAAAGGTGTTATACTTCAAAGGTATAAAGATGGTACATTGTCTGATATAACCACATTTAACAAAAAAGATGGAATAATTTGGAAAATGACTGGTGGACGTAAGAGAACAGAAAAAGATTTATTAACATGGCAGGGTAAAAGAGGTGGTGCAGGTAGGATGGTCCCTAATGGCTTTCCAAGACCACCCATTTTTAATTAGTTTTAAGCTTTCAAATAAATAAAATTAATATTGATCAATCTTTAAGCGATTTTGATTAAAATTAATTTATTTGTTTTTTATGTAATAATTATCTTTTATTAACATTTATTTTGTGTAGTAATATATTCATAAATTCAAATTAATAATACTTAATGGGAGGACGTTTAATGAAACGTAGAGATTTTATATCGAAAGCAGGTGTTGGCGTGGTAGCAGGTGTTGCTGGCGCATCTGCATTATCTGCACCTGCTGTAGCAGGAGGCCATAAAGAGATTAATATCGTATCAACTTGGCCTAGAGATTTTCCAGGTTTAGGATTATCAGCTCAAAGATTATCAGCAAGAATTACAGAGTTATCAAAAGGTAAGTTAAAGGTCAATTACTTCGCTGCAGGTGAAAAAGTTGGAGCATTTGACGTTTTTGACGAAGTTGCATCTGGAAATTCACAAGCTTACATTGCTGCAGATTATTATTGGAAAGGTAAGCATCCTGGTTTTGCTTATTTTACAGCCGTACCATTTGGTATGACTACTGTTGAATGGAATGCATGGATTAAGTTTGGTGGTGGACAACAGCTTTGGGATAAAATGTCAGGTGAGTTTGGTTTAAAAGCGCTTCCATGTGGTGGAACTGGCACGCAAGCTGGTGGATGGTTTAATAAAGAAATCAACTCTAGTGAAGATCTAAAAGGACTTAAAATGAGAATTCCTGGATTAGGTGGTACAGTTATGTCAAAATTAGGTGCTTCTCCAGTCTCATTACCAGGTGGTCAAATATATGAAAATTTAGTATCAGGCTCTATCGATGCTACAGAGTGGGTAGGACCTTACAATGATTATTTCATGAAATTTTATGAAGCTGCTAAATATTACTATACAGGTGGTATGCATGAGCCAGGTTCATGTCTAGCTTTAGCATTTAATGCAAGTTTCTGGGGTAAGTTAACAGATAATGAAAAGGCTCTTATTACTGCCGCTTCCATGGAAGAACATGCAGCTCAATATGAAGAAACATGTGCTAAAAATGGTGAGTATCTTGCAAAACTTATTAATGAACATGGTACTAAGGTAAAATCATTTAATGATGATGTATGGGATTCATTTGGAGAGGCTGCAGCAGAAGTTTTTGAAGAAACAAGAAATCATTCTGCATTAGCTAAAGAAATAGATGATGCTTATCAAGCATTTTTAAAAGAATGCGGAAGTATGATGGCAAAGTTTGAAATATCATACGTTAACCAAAGAAATAGAGTCTTAGGACTTTCATAAAATAATAACTAGAGGTCAGCTAAGAGCTGACCTCTATTCAAAAAATGGATAAAAATATTTATACTTATTACCGATTATTTGGGTGGTCAATATTAGCGATTATATTTGCTTTTTTGGTTGATAATATATTAATGGTCGGCTTTCAATTCCCTGGCATTTTATCTTTGACTAACGGTTTTTCACTATTCCCATCAATTGAGTTAGTGATTTATGTTTTTTCCTTATGTCTTGTCTTTTATTTTATACCTAAATACAAAAACCAATCTCTAAGAATTGATTCTAAATTTTTACATAATTTGAATATCTACATTATTCGTTCTTGTTTTTGGGTAATTTTTTTAATAGGAATAGTTGACATTTCAATAGCTTTCTTAAGAGTTGAAAAAATCTTTGACCTTATCTTAACAAAAAATATTACAGCTCAATTCACAAGACCCGTTTTTGTTGGTACTTATATACACATACCGTTAATTATATTTGGTTTTATTATAGGCTTATTTACAAGAACATTAGGTTTTCACTGGTTATCTCTTTTAATTGTGTTAAGTGAACTTGTTATAGTTATTACAAGATTTATTTTTTCATATGAACAAACATTTATGGGAGATCTTGTACGTTATTGGTATGCTGGATTATTTTTATTTGCATCTGCATATACTCTTTATGATGAAGGTCATGTTAGGGTAGATATTTTATATCAAGGACTTAAAGATAGTACAAAAGGTCTTGTTAATTCAATTGGATCGATAACCCTTGGTGTGTCTACCTCATTAACAATCATCTTTATAGGATTTAACGGGAAACAATCAATAATTAATAGTCCAGTACTAAATTTTGAAATAACACAACAGGGTAGTGTAGGTATGTTTATTAAATACCATCTCGCTATGTTTCTAGGTATTTTTGGTTTAACAATGCTGATTCAATTTATAAGTTATTTTTTTGAATCTCTTGCTGATTATCATGGTGAAAAAGGTAAACGAATTATAGAAGATCAGTTAGGACATTAGTCAATGGAACTTTTATTTTTAGCATTATTAATAATTTTGATGGCTATTTCTCTTGGATCAGGTTTTCCAGTTGCTTTTGCTTTACCTGGTTCAGCTATAATTTCTATAGGTGTTGCTGCTCTTTTTGGATATTTATTTGAAAATAACACGGATGCATATTTTTATTCAGGTGGGGCATCTGAATGGTTGTCTGCCGGAGTTACAAACCTGAGAGGTGTTTATTGGGAGGTTGAAAGAGACACATTAATAGCCATACCTTTGTTTATTTTTATGGGCTTAATGCTACAAAGATCTAAAATTGCTGAAGATTTGTTAGTAACCATGGCACAACTTTTTGGTCCTGTTCGTGGGGGTTTAGGAATTTCAGTTGTTTTTGTTGGAGCATTACTGGCTGCTACAACTGGAATTGTTGGTGCAACCGTTGTAGCAATGGGATTAATATCTTTGCCAGCTATGCTTAGAAACAAATATTCTGCACCTCTTGCTACCGGAACAATAGCTGCATCTGGAACTTTAGGACAAATCATTCCTCCATCTATTGTCTTAATTATTTTAGCTGATCAACTTGCAACAGCCTCGGATCAAGCAAGTACTATGAGAAAAGCTCTTTATAAAGAAGCAACAGGAGAAATATCAATGCCGTCAGTATTTGATGTTGTTTCCACTAGCGCAGGAGAAATGTTTTTAGGTGCTTTTCTTCCAGGAATTTTGCTTGTAGGCATATACATGCTTTTTATTTTGTTACTAGCTTTTGTTTCGCCTAAAAGTGCACCCTCAGTTCCGTATGAAGGGAATATGGACAAAAAATTCTGGCTTAATGTAATGTTGATATTAATACCTCCACTAACATTAATTATATTAGTGTTAGGCTCTATTATTACTGGAATTGCCACTGTTAATCAGGCTGGTGCAATAGGCGCAGCTGGTGCTATTATAATGGCTGGTTATAGGCAAACAGAAGGTAAAAAATCCTCTTTGTATCCAGCTATCTTAGTTTTAATTGCAATATTACTTTTGGCATATGCAGTCAGTAATTATACAATGAATGTAAAACTTATAAATACGTTTGAGGATAAAATAGGTATTTCCATAGGTGTTTTAGGTTCTTTTATCCTATTATTTGCTCTTGGATGGAGTAGTTGGAGACTATTTAAGTTAAATAATACTATGCAAGGTGTAATGATGGAAACAGCCAAAACAACATCTTTAGTTTTTATCATTCTCTTAGGTGCTGCTATGCTTACAGCTGCGTTTAGGGCGTTTGGAGGAGAAGAACTTGTAAAAGAATATTTAAACTCTCTGCCTGGTGGTTTTTGGTCAAAGTTTGTTATTGTAATGATAGTAATTTTTATACTGGGTTTTTTCCTAGATTTTATTGAAATTGCAGTTGTAGTAGTGCCAATTGTTGCTCCTATTTTACTCGCGGATCCTTCTGCAAATATAACTGCTGTATGGTTAGGGGTAATGATTGGTTTAAATATTCAGACCTCTTTTTTAACTCCTCCTTTTGGTTTTGCTTTGTTTTATTTAAGAGGTGTTGCTTCAAAAGCAGTTAAAACAATCCAAATGTATAAAGGTGTCGTACCGTTCATAACTCTACAACTAATAGCTTTAGCAGTCGTGGGCTCATACCCATTTTTAGTAAACTACTTACCAAATAGATTAAATTTTCTTTCAGAAACATCTCCTCCACCTAAGAACCCAAAATTACAATTGTGTACAGAAAAATATATGAAAGAAAATGTATTAAATTCTAATAATTTAACAAAAGTTTCAGTTACGAATTTATCTAAAGCTGATTTGTCCTCAATGCCCAAGAAATATTACACTACAATTACTAATTCCATTAATACAATTGAAAGTGGTTTATTGAATTTAAACAAAGCATTTGAAATTGAAGCTAAAATACAAGATCAATCTATAAATTATTTACCATTATTAAAAATAGTAAGAAATAAAGAAAAAAATGTTAGAGAACTTGAATCTTTAATTAAAAATAATGAAATAACCATTTCAAGAATTGAAAATGATAATAAACAAAGAGTTTCATTTTTAAAATCAGAAATTGAAAAACTTAAAAATGATATTCGAATTGAAAAACAAGATTTTCCAAAAAATTGGTCTGATACCTATAAAAATTTTCAGAAATTAATAAAAGAAGAAAATTTAAATCGTATTAAATACAGAAGAGCAATGGATAATTCTTATGACGAAATTACAACATTGCTTAACATTTTATCATCAAGAACTGAATTTTATTTATTTAGAGATGAGTTTAAAAAATACAGCAATATATTAGAGATAAGTGAGCCTAAATCTTTATCGAAAGAAATTAAAGTTTTTTCAAAAAAGATCTCACGTTTACCCGATAATTCAAAGATTACATCCAAACTTTCTAAAGTGTCTAGAAATTTAAAAAAGAAAAAAGTAAACTATAAAAAAGTTGTCAAAGATTTTAATTTTTCTTTCGCAGAGTATGAAAAAAAATATAGTAATCTTAAAAAAATTGATAATAAAGTAATCGACGCCTTATCAGTATTTCTTGATAGTACAAAATTTACAATAGGATTAAGACAACAGCAAAAAATTCCTAAAAATATTGCTTTGTTTTTAGCAGGCTGTAAATCTGATCATCGTGATTTGTCTCTATATTTTTGATAGGCATTATTATGCTTTCTTCAAAACTTTCTTATAATTATATGATGACTGCTCCTCATCATTTAGCAACAAAAACTGGTTCTGATATTTTAAAAGAAGGTGGTAACGTTGTTGAAGCTATGATTGCTTCTGCTGCAATGATATCAGTTTTATATCCTCATATGAATTCTATGGGTGGTGATAATTTCTGGTTAATTTCTGACAAAAACAAAAATGTTTATGCAATTGATTCCTGTGGACCAGCATCTAACAATATAAATATAGATTTTTATAAAAAACTAGGTTTTAACTCTATTCCGTCACGCGGACCATTTTCGGCTTTAACTGTTCCAGGTGCTGTTGCAGGTTGGAAACTGGCATATGATTTTAGTGTTAAAAATTTAGGGGGTAAAATTCCAATAAGTAGACTTTTGTTTGATGCGGAACAAGCTGCAAAAGAAGGAATTGCTGTAACTAATACTTTAAGAAATAATTTAAAATCAAAATTAAATCAGCTTGTTGATGTTGTAGGTTTCAAAGATGTTTATTTAAAAAATGGCAAAATTCCAAATGTTGGAGATAGATTAATTATTCCAAATTTGTCGAATACTTTTTCCTGCCTTATAAAAAATGGGTTAGAGGACTTTTATTCAGGTGAAGTCTTTAGTAAAATCTTATCTGATTTAAATAATTTAGGATCTCCATTAAATTCAGACGATTTTAAAAGTTATGGAGCAACTTTTGTAGATCCTTTAGAATTAAAAATTAAAGATGCTAAATTATTTAACTTACCGCCACCGACTCAAGGATTAGCATCTATATTAATTTTAGGATTACTAGATGAATTATCAATTACTTGCAAAAATAATGTTGAATTAATCCATAATATTGTTGAGATAACAAAAGCAGTTTTTAAGATAAGAGATAACTATATTTCTGATCCGAGATATATGAGTTTTCATGTTAATGAATTTTTAACAAAAGATTTTATTAAAAAATTAGCTAGGGAAATCAATTTTGAAAAAGCTTCACCTTGGCCAGCGTCTTCTCAGGGTGGTGACACTGTTTGGTTAGGTGCCACCGATACATATGGAAATACTCTAAGTTTTATACAGAGTATTTATTGGGAGTTTGGCTCAGGTTTGGTTTTACCTAATACTGGTATTACAATGCAAAATAGAGGTGTTAGTTTTTCTCTTGATTTAAAAAATCATAATCATTTATTACCTGGTAGAAAACCATTTCACACAATTCAACCAGCATTAGCTCATTTCGATGATGGTAGGGTAATGTCGTATGGGACTATGGGTGGAGAAGGGCAACCACAGACACAAGCTGCTATTTTTTATAGATATAATGTTCAAAATTTAAATCTTCAAAATGCAATTAACGAACCAAGATGGCTGTTAGGCAAGACATGGGGTGAGGAAACGACCTCATTAAAAATTGAAGAACGTTTTTCTACTGATACTTTTGATAAATTAAAATCTATGGGTCATATCGTTGAAAAAGTAGGAGCATATGAAGAAATAATGGGACATGCAGGTGCATTAGTCTGTTATCCTAATGGTCTAAAAGAAGGAGGCTATGATTTAAGAAGCGATGGATCAGCTATAGGTGGATAAAGTTAAAAATTTTGCCAACTACTATTTTCTAGTATCTGTCCTGGCTTAAACCTAGATTTATATGACATGCTGGATAGTTCTTCAATATAATAACCAAGGTACAAATATTCATAATTTTTACTTTTCCCATACAACAAGCATTGTATGATCATATAATTTCCTAGACCAAACTTATTAAAATCAGGGTCAAAAAAACTATAAACAGCTGATAAGTTTTTTTTATCAACATCTAAAAGAACAACACCTACTAATTTTTTTGACTTATCTCTAAACTCTAAAAGTGAAGTTTTTATTGGTGATGTTTCTATCATTGAAGTGAATTCACCCTCATCCATGTCTGACATAGATCCACCTGCGTGTCTATCTAATTGATATTTTTTAAAAAGTTTATAATGTTCTTTGTTTGATACATTTTTTACTAATTTATGACTAAAATTTTCAAAATTTTTGGAAACTCTTTTTAAACTTTTTGTTATTTTAAAATTTTGTATGTCCACTCTGTAAGATTTACAAGCGCTACAATTGTCACATACTGGTTTGTACATCCAATTTTCAACTCTTCTAAAACCATTTATTGAAAGTTCTTCATATGTATTTTTATTGTAAGAGATATCCGTAGCTATTCTTTTTTCAACATTTCCAGTTAAATATGGACATGAGGTTGCTTTTGTAAGCATGAAAATAGGTTGCTCTAGAACGTTTTTAGGTTTTATATCAATCATAATTTTAAATACGACTTGTTTTTTAATTTTTAAAAAGTTTCATTAATTAATGTTTTTGCAACAAATGGAGCAAAATAAGTTATTATTCCATCACAGCCAGCTCTTTTAAAACACAAAATGGTTTCAAATATAATCTTTTCTTCATCAAACCAGCCATTTTGAATGGCACTTTTTATCATTGAATACTCTCCCGATACTTGATAGGCAATAATGGGAAAATTAAACTCATTTTTTGCTTTACTAATAATATCTAAATAAGGCATTCCAGGCTTTATTATTATCATGTCTGCGCCTTCATTAATATCAAGTTTAATTTCTCTTAATGCTTCTGCTGAATTTGCTGGGTCCATTTGATAACTTTTTTTAGATTTATTTGATAAATTGACCGCTGAACCCACAGCATCCCTAAAAGGACCATAAAATGATGATGCATATTTAGCAGCATATGACATTATTTGAACGTTAATAAGACCATGTTCATCTAATGCATCTCTAATAGCTCCAACTCTTCCATCCATCATATCACTAGGCGCTATAATATCACATCCAGATTTTGCCTGTACAATAGCCTGTTTGCATAGAATATCTAGCGTTAAGTCATTATCAATTTGATCTTCTTTTATTATGCCATCATGGCCATGATCTGTATAAGGATCTAGTGCAACATCAGTTATAACACCTAGATCAGGGTTAACTTTTTTTGAAATCTGAATAGCTTTGCATATTAAATTGTTTTTATTAAGGGCCTCTTTACCATCAGGTGTTTTTAATTCATTTTCAATTTTTGGAAATAATGCAATTGCAGGAATTTTTAAAAAAGAAACATATTCAATTTCTTTGTGAAGTAAATCTAAAGAATATCGATAAATTCCAGGCATTGAACTTATTTCTTCTTTAACTTTTGAGCCATAAGTAATAAAAATTGGATAAATTAAATCATTTACTGACAAATTATTTTCAGATATAAGTTTTC
>CACBXG010000010.1 GCA_902543145.1 uncultured SAR116 cluster alpha proteobacterium
TTGATTTCCCTATTTTATAACCTTTATTAATTAATTTAGTAAATAATCTAGAAACAGAGTTGGTTGGCTCTGCACAGTATTTTTGTTCGGTAACAAATCTATCATTTACAGCAAATTCACTTAAAAAAATTTCTTCAGAATTATCAGATTTTAATTTGTAGTGAAGTATCCCATTAAGATGTTTTTTACCAGTTATCGAATAAACTATATCTAAATTGTCTTTCTTATAAATTTTTGTATTTAATTCAATTTCTGTCATTATAAGTACCTCATTAACCCTAATACGCAAATGAAATTCTATTCCATTTTATCGCAAAGAAGTGGCCTAACAAATAATCGAAAGAAATTATATTGTTTTTATTAAATAGTCAATCAGATATGTTTCACGTTTCGTGAACACATACTCTTGATTCACAATCCAATTTTAAATTAATTAAACTTGGTTAGCTCAGTAAATTTTCCAACTAGCGTTACTGAGTTCACTTCATTAACAAGATAATAATTTCTATGTAGATATTTTTCAAGATTTGTCTTAATCTCAAATAGCTGGTTGGGAGTTATTTTTTGGAAAATAAAATGGAAAAGGTCCTGCAGCAAAATTTTGTTGCAATTTGGCACCATTTTCTTTCGTTTGAAATTAGTAGATCAAAATTTGCAGTGGAAACTTGGGGTAGTGGAAACGCTTATTTAGTTTTTCAAGTTATTGCTTGGCATCATTTTTTAGTAATGACAGATCAAGCTGAATCTAAAATAAGAGACGAAGCTGTAGAACTATGGTTTCAGCTATCTAAAACTGGGTTCAAGACGCGTAGCATTTTAACTTATAGCCTTATATCATCATTAACTTCCCTAAGTATAGAAACAGTTAGAAGACATGTAAAAAAACTAGAAAAAAATAATTGGGTTTCTTATTCAAAAAAGGAGGGTGTTAAGTTTAGTCCTAGTAATGAAAATAACAAGTTTCTTGCAGACGTTTTTAATGTTAAAGAAGTCATGGCTTTGGGACATTTTCTTGATATAATCGAAAAACAAAAATAAATATAATAGGTTTAAAATTTGGAAATAGAAAACAAAGTTGTTGTTGTTACAGGTGGATCAGGCGGTATTGGAAAAGCCTTAGCAAAGAGTTTTATGTATGAGAATGCAAAAGTTGTTATAGTTCTTGATATAAATTTTGATAATTATGTGTCAGAAAGTAACAAGCTAATTTCAATAGTTTGCGATGTTACTAATGAAAAGCAGTTAACTAGAATTATTGATAAAATTAATCTTGAATTTGGTCTTATCGATATCTTTTGTTCTAACGCAGGAATATTTAGTTTAGGAAATGAACAAACACCTATCGAAGATTGGAACAAAAATTGGAATTTACATGTCATGTCACATGTTTTTGCTGCGAAAAAACTAATACCTGAAATGTTAAAAAGAGGTAGTGGATATTTTGTAAACACATCATCTGCAGCAGGTTTGCTGAGCCATATCGATTCTGTTACATATTCAACTACTAAGCATGCTGCTATAGGATTTGCTGAATGGATTGCAATCACCTATGGTAAGCAAGGTATAGGAGTTTCAATTTTATGTCCTCAGGCTGTAGAGACAGCCATGACATTTGGTAGAGAAAACGAGGTATCAGCGCTTGATGGCATGATGAAACCAACTCAGGTGGCCTTAGATGTTATAAAAGCTATTAAAGAAGAAACTTTTCTTATTTTACCACATGAGCAGGTTTTAAGTTACTTTCAAAATAAAGCTAATAATTATTCTAGGTGGATTGGTGGCATGCAAAAATTAAGGCAAAAACTAAAGCCTTGAATTTTAAATTGCATCTGCTATCGCAGAACCACAACTAATTGTGTTTGCTTTTCCTCCTAAGTCGCCAGTTCTATACTCTTCTTTTTCTAAAACTTCTTCTATTGCTCTAACAATATGCTCTGATGCTTCTTTAAATCCAAGATATTCAAGCATCATAGCACCTGCCCAAATTTGTCCAACTGGGTTGGCAATTCCTTTTCCAGCAATATCTGGCGCAGATCCGTGAACTGGTTCAAATAATGATGGAAATTTTTTTTCAGGGTTGATATTACCAGATGGAGCAATACCTATTGTACCAGTACAAGCAGGACCTAAATCTGATAAAATATCACCAAATAAATTTGAAGCTACTACAACATTAAATTTGTCAGGGTTAAGTACAAAATGTGCACAAAGTATATCAATATGATATTTATCCCATTTAACTTCTGAGTATTGTTTGGCCATTTCTTCAACCCTTTCATCCCAATAGGGCATGGTTATAGAAATACCATTAGATTTTGTAGCAGATGTTAAATATTTTTTTTCTGTTTTACTTGCTAATTCAAATGCAAATTTTAGAACTCTATCTACGCCTACTCTGGACATGACGGTTTCCTGCATCACTATTTCTCTTTCAGTATCTGGATACATTTTGCCACCTATAGAAGAGTATTCTCCTTCAGTGTTTTCTCTGATAATATAAAAATTTATATCCCCTGGTTTCCGATTTGCAAGAGGGGAAGGAACTCCAGGCATTAATTTAACTGGTCTAAGATTTATATATTGATCAAACTCTCTTCTAAACTTTAATAATGATCCCCATAATGAAATATGATCAGGGATTTTATCTGGCCAACCTACTGACCCAAAAAATAGAGCATCGTGATCTCCAATTTTCTGCTTCCAATTATCTGGCATCATTTGACCATGTTTTGAATAATATTCATAAGAGCTAAAATCAAAATGATCAAAATGTAAATTTATACCATATTTGTTAGAAACTATATTCAATACTTTTAGAGCTTCCGGCATTACCTCTGTCCCAATACCATCTCCAGGTATTACGGCAATATTATATTTGTTTTTTTGCATAAAATCTTCCTAATTAGTTTTTTAAGGTGTCCATGGTGCAGCTGTCATTAGCTTGTTTTCCTGTGTCAAAACAAGTGGCCTAAATTCTAAGGCAAACCTTATGAAGTCCTTATCATTATATATAGTTTTCCACAATTCTCTTCTACTATTATCATCTTTGAATTGCCAGACGTGAATTATTTGATTTAATGCACCAACATCACCAATATAATATCTTATAATATTATCCTCATATTTTTTTAAAGCTGGCCAACCTAAATCTTCATAAATTTTTATTGCTGCTGACAATTTACCAACATGTAATGTATAAGTTCTTAATTCAAAAATTTTCAATATTTCCTCCAATTTAAAATAAACTTTTTATCAACTGCATTATTGAGTTTAATTATATTTTATTTAATAATATACATTAGAAATAATAGGAAGATTTAATGGAAATTTTAGAAATTAAAGATTTAGAAACGTTAGCAAAAAAACGTGTTCCCAAGATGTTTTTTGATTATGTAAATTCTGGTTCATGGACTGAAACAACATACAATGAAAATGTTTCTGACTTTCAAAAGATTAAACTAAGGCAAAGGGTTGCAATTGATATGTCAAATAGAACTCTTGAAACTAAGATGATTAATCAGCCTGTTTCAATGCCAGTAGCAATTGCTCCAACAGGTTTGACAGGAATGCAAAGAGCAGATGGAGAAATATTAGCTGCACAAGCAGCAGAAGAATTTGGTATTCCTTACACTTTATCAACTATGAGCGTTTGTTCTATTGAAGCAGTAGCTGAAAAAACAAAAAAACCCTTTTGGTTTCAACTTTATGTTATGAAAGATAAAAAATTCATGGAACGTCTCATTGATAGAGCCAAAGAAGCTAAATGTAGTGCTTTAGTTTTAACACTTGATTTACAACTTTTAGGTCAAAGACATAAAGATTTAAGAAATGGACTATCAACTCCACCCAAATTAATACCCAAGCATATATATCAAGTATTAACCAGGCCTATGTGGTGTTTAAGAATGTTAAGAACTAAAAATCATTTTTTTGGAAATATTGTTGGTCATGTTGAAGGAATAAAAGACGTAAGATCTTTGGGTTCTTGGATAAGCACTCAGTTTGATCAAAAACTTGATTGGAAAGAAGTAGATTGGATTAGGAAGAGGTGGGGTGGTAAATTAATAATAAAAGGCATTTTAGATTCTGAAGATGCTCTGTTAGCTTCCAAAACAGGAGCTGATGCTATAATTGTTTCCAATCATGGAGGAAGACAACTTGATGGGGCATCCTCTACTATTAATATTTTACCTGAAATAGTAGATAAGTTAGGTAAACTTGTTGAAGTTCATCTCGACGGAGGTATAAGATCTGGTCAGGATGTTATAAAAGCATTGTGTTTAGGAGCAAAAGGAACATATATTGGTAGAGCATTTTTGTATGGTTTAGGAGCTCTTGGAAAAGAAGGTGTAACAAGAGCTCTTAACATCATTAAAACAGAAGCAGATATGACAATGGCTCTATGTGGTAGAAGAGATATACACGATTTAAATAGAGATAATATATATAGCCATAAATAATTCAGTTGAAATTTATAATTTTAATTTTGAATTTAGCTTAATTCTAATAATTAACAATTATTTAATTGTTGAAATATTGCGACAGCGGCTTCACTCATTTCTTTTATACATGTTAGAGCTGTTGGCAATTGTACAGAATTACTTACAAAAGCATGCATTTGACCCGGAAACAGACGATAATGAACTTCATTTCCAAAAGACAAAAGTCTTCTTTTATAAGCATCACCTTCATCAACTAGAGGGTCTAGACCGGCTCCGAAAATATAAGTTGGTGGCATATTTTTTAAGTTAGGCGTTAAAATTGGAGATGCCCTCCAATCTACTTGTTCTTCATAAGAGTTTAAATAATGATCCACAAAATACTCTATGGTTTTTTTATTAAGGATCATTCCCTCGAGTTCTATATCCATGGATCTTCTGCACATAGTCATATCTACCCACGGATAAACTAAAATTTGACCATGTACTTTTGGGATGATTTTATCTCTTGACATAATCGCGCCAACAGTTGCTAAAGCACCACCTGCACTATCTCCACACAAAATGATTTTATTTTCATCAATTTTAAGTTCACTTGAGATCTTTATAATTTCTGTAATTGCATCTTTTGTTTCAGTAATTTGAGATGGAAATTTGTATTCAGGAGCAAGTTTATAATCAACTGCAATTACTATAGCATTGGTTTGCTTGCAAAGATGTCTACATACTAAATCATGGCTTTCAAGATCACCCATCACAAAGCCGCCTCCATGAAAATATATTATTAAAGGTAACTTATCTTTATTAATGTTATGAGAAGATTTGTTAAGATATTTTCTTAGTGGAATAGTCCCAAGAGTACCGTTAACTGATAAATCTTCTACATTTGTTATATCAACTTTCAACTCTTCAGGAGTTTCTGCCATTTTTGCTCTTAAAGCTCTAAGTTCTTGCGGAGTAAAGCTCTCAAGAGCAGGTGCATTATTATTTATACGTTCATTAATTAAAGCTTGTGTATCTTTATCAATTTGCATGTAGTTTCTCTTTTATATTTATATATTTATAACCATATCAAAATTTATTTTAAATCAAATATTTTAAATCTTAATTAATTTTAAAACACTAAAAAGTTAGATATAGCTAACTTTATTAGTATATTGACGTCATCAATGTAGTGTGCAATATATGGTGTGTAAACAAATTTTATTGAAGATACATGAATTATAACTCATCAAAGGTCAACATATATCCATTTATTATTAGGTATCAGCAAGTATTTAGTTATTTGTTTTTATTTGTTGGAGTTTATCTGTTTTTTAATATGGATAATCAGACATGGGAAATTATAAAATCATCAGTTTCTGATGCTTACATAGGTGTTACCAGTTTTGTGGCTGGAACATTATTGCTTTTTTTTACATTAGAGAAGTATCTAAAAATTGATGTAAAAAAAATTCTCTTAAATAAACCAAAATTAGAAGTCTTTATAAGTTCTTTTCTTGGAGCTCTCCCAGGCTGTGGCGGAGCAATTATTGTTTTAACTCAATACTCAAGAGGCAAAGCATCGTTTGGATCTGTTGTTGCAGCTTTGACTGCGACAATGGGTGATGCGGCTTTTCTGTTAATTGCAAGAGAACCAATAACTGGATTATTAATTCTATTTATTGGTTTTTTTGTAGGATATGTTTCAGGTTTACTAGTTAATTCAATTCATGGGAAGAGTTTTATGAAGATGAATGGTTGTGATTTGATTAGATTAAATTGTAAACCATCAAAGTATAAAACATCAAAAACTTTAGATTTAATCTGGCTAACCTTAATGATACCGGGCATGATTTTTGGAATTTTATCAGCTTTTCAAATTGATCTTGATGCCTATTTCTCAAATAATTTTATTGAGAATCCAATAACATTTTTTGGCTTTTTTGCAGGTTCTCTGTGTTTTATTATGTGGATTATACCAATCATTAGTGGTTTTAAGTATAATCCTTCAGGACCTAATGAAAAGATAATTAGAAGAACTGTTTCAGATACCAACTTTATAACAGGTTGGGTTATTTTAGCTTTTCTTGCTTATGAATTAACAGTTCATTTTGGAGGTTTTAATTTAGAAACTATCTTTAAATCATATTATATATTAATTCCATTTATTGCTATTCTGATAGGTTTTTTACCTGGTTGTGGACCACAAATATTAGTTACCACTCTATACTTAAATGGTATAATACCGTTATCTGCACAAATAGGTAATGCAATTTCAAATGACGGTGATGCTTTGTTTCCTGCAATTGCATTGCACCCCAAAGCTGCCTTCATAGCTACAATCTACTCAGGTTTTCCAGCAATAATTGTTAGCTATGGTTTCTTGTTTATATTTGAATTTTAAAATTTAGTTATTTTTTCAATCATTATGGTATTTTCTTTAATTTAATAATAAGTGATACTTGATGAAAGGAAATTGTATAGTTAGTATGAATTACCACTTCAAAATTCTAATCAAAAATAAAGTATGCTAAATGAATTTTAAACCAGCGAATATACCTTCTAATGATGCACTTAGGGTTAAAGCAGTTCAAAGGACTGGTGTATTAGATGAAAGTAAAGAGGAGTTATATGATATTTACTGTTTCCTCGCAAAAGAAATAACTGGTTGTCCAGTAAGTTGGACTGGGGTTATTGATAATGAAAAACAGTTTGTTTTAGCAAGAGATGGTTTTCCAGATGAAGTACCAATGGAGATGCCAAGAGACCAAACACTCTGTCAATTTGCAATTGAAAAAACAGAACCTTTAATCATAAATGACATGACTATTGACTTTCGTTTTAAGAACCATCCAGCTGTTGTTGATTTTGGAGTAAAATTCTATGCAGCATTTCCCGTTACCACTTCAGATGGTTATACTCTTGGAACGTTATGCGTAAGTGATAATAGAGTAAGAAGATTAACAAAAAACAAAATTAAATTATTAAAAGGTTTGGCTTCGAAGTTGTCGTATCAACTAGAAGTACAAGTTAATCAAAGAAAAGGCACTGCTGAATCTGTAATTAATATATTAGACAAATTAATTGGAAATTTTAAAAACCTTCAAATAATAGAAGCAATTACAATTTTAAAATTTATTATAAATGAACAGATTTCAAGAGAAGATGAAGAGTTATTAATGCAATTTGGTATTGCTATTAAAAAGAATGATATTCTTGAACTATCTTCACAAGGGAAGAATTTAAAATCAGAATTAAACCTGAACATAGGAACATTGAAACGTATAAAAAATCTTTCATCTGATAATCAACAACTTATGAATATGTTAGATCAAATTAAAGGTTAAAAATGTTTGGAAAAATTTTAAATTTTAAATTTATATCTATAAGCGAAGCAAAATTGGCTGCCTCATTTTGTTCTGAAAAGTTTGGTTCTAAAATAAGTGAATATAATATTGTAGGTCTTAATATTTTCATCAGTCAATCAGGTGATCTAAATGTTTCCATTAAATTTGAAAATCCAGATGCATTGAAAAGCTTTGAATCTAATTATCTAAACATTATTTCAGATCTAAAAGGAAGTCTGGTTTTTAAGGAAAATAATTTTGTAGGAGTTTGCACTTTTACGTATGAGAAGGAAGCGACAAGTACAGAAATGTAGATCGATTTCTAGAGGGTTTTATAAATGATCAAAGCATCAGAAACATTTGAAGGAACATGGCCATTTCTGCCTAATTTTTTTGATGGGAATGGTTTTCTAATGCATTACGTAGATGAGGGGCCAAGACAGGCTAATCCAATTATTCTTATACATGGCGAACCTACCTGGGGCTATTTATATAGAAAATTCATACCTGAATTGTCAAAATCATATAGGGTTGTTGTTCCAGATATGATGGGTTTTGGTAAATCAGAAACTCCGCAAGATAAAGAATATACTTTAAAAACTCATGTTGAAAACCTGAGTAGATTAATTGACTATTTAAAATTAACCAATATCACATTTGTTGGTCAAGATTGGGGTGGTCCGATAACAGCTGCATATTCAATTAGAAATCTTAATAAAGTTAAAGGTTTTGTTTTAATTAATACATTATTTGGTTATAGCAAAGAAGAAAGACCTAAAGATTTATCTCCTTGGTTTCAATGGATAAACAAACATTATCAAGATAAAACATTAGAAGGTATTCTAGGTGAACTTGGATCTACCCTTCTTTCTGTTATGAAGATACCCAACTTTACAAATAATAATATTATTAATGATACATGGATAAATGCTTATTCATCTCAGTTTCCTGATAGAGCAAGTTGTATAGGAGCTATTAATTTCCCATTAGATGCTCTTTTAAATAGGATTGTACCTTATATTGTAGAGGGCATTAAACAAGGTGACCTTAAGTCTTTATGTTCGAAACCAGCCATTTTGGCATATGGAATGAAAGATAAAGCAATTGAACCAGACTATGCCATAAGAGATTTTAAAGCTCTTTTTCCTGGTTCTAAGGTTGTCGAAATGCCAAAAGCTGGTCATTATTCTCAAGAAGATGAACCAGAGCTTTTAATAAACTTAATAAAAGAATTCATGACAGAAAATGAAAATAAATTATGAATTTAGTTTATAAAGTCTGTTCTAAAAATGAATGGGATAAAGCAATCTTAAATAAATTTTATGCAGGATCAGAAATCGATAATAAAGATGGTTTCATTCATTTATCTACAAAAAAACAATTGAATGAAACGGTGGCAAAACATTTTCGAGGAAAGAAAAATTTGTTAGTTATCTCCTTTAGCACTAAGAAAATACAAGATAATCTTAAATGGGAAGTTTCTAGAAATGGTGATCTTTTTCCTCATTACTACGGCAATTTAGAAACAAAATTTTCAGAAAAGACTTATAATTTACACTTAAATGCTAATGG
The DNA here is from genome assembly GCA_902543145.1 of uncultured SAR116 cluster alpha proteobacterium. Lineage (GTDB taxonomy): Bacteria > Pseudomonadota > Alphaproteobacteria > Puniceispirillales > Marisalimonadaceae > Marisalimonas. The sequence continues at coordinate 9,341 of CACBXG010000010.1, forward strand.
CATCCATGAATTTCCTGAAAACTTTTTCTCCTAAAAAACTTTTTAAAAAATTTTTTTCTGCTTGAAGTCCGTATTTTTGTCTTAAATTTTTATTATTTATAGCTTCTTTTAAAACATTAGCCAAATTTTCTTCATTCATAGGATCTACACACCAACCTGTTTTTGAGTCAATTACAGCATCTGTTACTCCTCCATCTAAACCTGCAATTGACGGAATTTTGTAAGCAGCTGCTTCTACATAAGAGATACCAAAACCTTCAATAGAGTTGTTCACTTTATATGATGGCATTACAAAAACATCAGAACTTTCTAAAAATTTTTGTTTTAAATTACAGTTTATTTTTCCAGCTAGGAATACGTTGTTCGATAAATTCAATTTTTTAATATTTTCTTTTAATTCTTCTAATTGTAATCCCTCACCACAAATATTCCACTTGAAAGGTTTCAATAAGTTATTTGCATTTAAATATGATAAGCATCTTAATACGGGAAGGATGCCTTTTCTTTTTTCCAGTCTACAAATTGTTAAAAGAGAGGTTACTTCTGACTTATCTGTAGATTTTATTTTATTTTTTGATATTTTTTCAAGTGAATAAGTAGGAGGAATAACTACTTTTTTTGTGTTTGAAATTTTTAATTTATTAATCAAATTAGCTGTGTAATGAGAACTACAAATTATACAAGAAACTCTGTTTAAAGATTTTTTTATTTTTTCAAGCTTTTTTTCTTTTCCCAAAAATTCCTGTCCATGAGCAAAGACATATATTTTATTGATGCTTTTAGGTACAGCATTTAAAGATTTCCAGCTGTCACATATGACAACATCATTATGTTTACAAATTATTTTTAAAAATTTTTTTTTGACATATGGTCTGAATATTTTGGGAGAAAAATTGTTGTGAATATTAATTTTGAAATTTAAAGCGCTATATTTTTTTGAAAGAAAATGATCTGGGAAAATATGTATTTCATTATTTATTGATAATCTTTTACAAATTGAATCCATAACATTTTGCATGCCTCCAGTTCGAGGGGGAAAAGTTTGTGTAACAATCATATACTTCATAAATATCTACTATAATAAAAATTAAATTAAATCAAAATGTCTGGTTAAATATCATCTCATATTATAGAATACATCAATTTTGGAGGTTATTATGTTTAAATTAACGTTTAGTCCTGCTTCTCCATATGTACGTAAGGTTTTATTATCAGCTTATAGAGCTGGAATTCAAGATGAATTAGAGCTAGTTGAGGCAGGAAGTGAAAATGATACTTTATTAAGAGATAAAAACCCTCTTGGAAAAATCCCAGTATTACAAAAACCTGACGGAGGTTTTTTATTTGATAGTAGAGTAATTGTTGACCATTTAAATAAATTAGGAGGTGGATTAATACCTGAAAATGGTTCAGAAAGAGACATTATTTTAAGTAGATCAGCTCTTGCTGAAGGGTTAACTGACGCATCACTTCTTGTTGTTTATTCAGAGAGATATGCAGGAGGTGAGACACCTTCAAAATTATGGCTAGATTTACAATTAGGTAAAATAGATAAAACATTAGATTTTTTGGAAATTGATATTATTAACTGGTCAAACCCAAAAGGGTTTGACGCGGCAAACATTGCCTTAGCGACTGCACTTGACTACATGTCATTTAGAAATGTTAGGGACTGGAAATCAAACAGACCAAAAATAAGTCAATGGTTTAATAATGTTTCATTAAAACTTCTAGGTTTTACTGAAACAGCTCCCAAATAATAAGTAAATCTAAGGTTGAACTAAAACAGCTCTAAAGTCATTTACATTCGTTAAGGTAGGTGAAGTAAAAATTAAATCATCTATTTTTTCAAAAAATTCATAGGAGTTATTAGCATTTAAATAATTGATTGGATTTAATTTTTTTATGAACGCTTTTTTTAAAGTTTCCTCTGAGATATATGCTCCGGCATTATCCTCAACACCATCTATCCCATCTGTATCAATTGCGAGACAATTTATACCATTTGTATTTTTTAGGTGAATTGCCATTGAAAGCATAAATTCAGTATTTCTACCTCCTTTACCATTTCCCTTAACAGTCACTGTAGTTTCTCCACCAGATAAAAGTAATATTGGTTTTTGTAAGTTAATATCTTGATATTTTTTTTCTTTTTTAATTTTCATTGCTAACTCAGCCATTTTTTTACCTTCAATTTTAGACTCTCCCTCAAGTGAATCTGAGATAATGACAGGAATGAAATCCTGCTTTTTAGCAACTTCAGCTGCTTTTTTTAGAGCCATCATTGGGGTTGCAATCATATATTCAGGAGATTTATTTAATTTTGGTAATGTGTTTTTTATAATAATATCATTTAACTGATTATTAATTGAAATCTCATATTTTTCTAATATTTTAATTGAATCTTTATTTAAGCCATTGGCCTGTATAGTTGGGCCTGAACCAATATATGCAGGTTCATCTCCAGGGATATCAGATATCATATAAGTTGTAAGTTTTGCTGGATAGATTGCTTTAGCAAGACGACCACCTTTGATTTGAGATAAAGATCGTCTTACAATGTTCATTTCATCTATTGGAGCACCACAACGTAAAAGTTCCTTATTTATTCTTTGTTTTTCTTCAAAACTAATACCTTTTGCAGGCAGTGTGAGTAAAGATGATGCTCCACCTGAAATTAGAAAAACTACATGATCGTCTTTTGATGATTGTGTGGCTAATTCAAATATCTTTTTAGATGCTAATAAACCATTTTTATCTGGTTCGGGATGAGAGGCTTCAACAATATTTATAAATTTAGTTTTAGTATAATGACCATACCTTGTTACAACTAAACCTTCTAGAGGACCATCATAAGAATTTTCGAATTCTTGTGCCATACTTGCACCTGCTTTACCTGCACCTAATACAATCAGTTTACCTTTTGGCTTTTGAGGAAGATTTCTAAATTTACCTCTTGGTTTAGCTGCATCAAGTGCAGATTTCATAATCAATTTGAGTGATTTTTCAAAATTCATAATAAATTTGCAATTTTAGTTAGTTTCTTAAAGAATGACTTTATAAGTTTTTAAATTCAATCATTAAATAAATTAAAGTGCAGGAATGAAATGGCTATTATAGAAAATAAATTAATTGGTAATACTATGTTAGTAACTATTAATAATCCTTCAAAACGAAATTCAATGATCATTGGTTTTCACGATGAATTACAATCAACGATCAAAATGGGTGAAGAAAATAAGGATGTAAACTCAATCATCATCACTGGTGCAGGAGATTTCTTTTGTGCAGGTGGTGACCTGAATGGTCTCAAAACAAGAAGATCAATGACAGAAAATGAGAGATATGATGCGTTAGGTCAGTTAAATGGAACAATCCAAGCGATATATGACTGCTCAAAACCAATTATTTCAGCTATTGAAGGTGGAGCTGCTGGTGCAGGTGTTTCATTAGCTATGGCTTGTGATTTAGTCGTGATGAGTGAACATACATTTTTTTCCTTAGCTTATGTTAAAATTGGATTAACACCTGATGGCAATGCAACTAAATTCTTATCTGAAACTATGCCACGTCAAATGCTTGCTGAAATGGCAATGATTGGAGGTAAAATAGATGCCTCTAGATTATATCAAATAGGGGCTATTAATGTTTTGTCTCAAAAAGGAAATGCAAAAGAAACTGCTTTGGAATTATCTAAAAATTTCGATAATCTCCCAAAAAATTCACTTACTAGAATTAAGAAATTATCTAGATCTGCTTATGGAAATAATTTTTCAGAGCAGCTTCTAATGGAAACCGATTTAATGGTGAAATCTATGGGTGATAAAGAGAGCATAGAGGGTATTGATGCTTTCTTAGAAAAAAGGGAACCGAATTATAAAAAATTAAGAAACTAGATTGTCTGGCATATTGATTGCTTATCAAAAGTATGAAGTTATTTAAAGCATCAATAATATTTACTATGTCTTTTCTTATATTAGCTAAGGAAACTTTCGCAGATAACAGTTACAAATTAAATTTATGCGAAAATACAATCGAAAGTATAGAGTTACAAACTGATATTCCAAAAGGGCTTCTTCTTGGTATAGGAAAAGCTGAGGCTATTAGAAAAATTAATAATAAACATATTATCTGGCCTTGGACAATAAATCATTCTGGAAAAAGCTTGTTTTTTGAAAATAAAGAACAAATGAAAAACTATGTTTTTAAAAATTTAAAAAGAAATGATTTTAATATTGATGTTGGTTGTATGCAGATTAATATCAAATGGCATAAAAACAATTTCAAGAAGATTTCTGATATGTTTGAGGTTAACCCTAATATTTCATATGCAGCTTCTTTTCTAAAACAATTAAAAAACAAACATGGCTCATGGGATAAAGCAATAAAACACTATCATTCTTCTGATCCAAAAAAGAATAATCCTTATTTAATTAAAGTTAAAAGTTTTTGGAAAAAAGTAGAAAATACAAAAATAATTAAAGTTGAAACTAACAAAATTAAAAGTCTAAAAAACACAAATGAAACTTCGCTGGCTAATATGATTAGAGAAAGACAACCTTATTTGTTTGATAGAATTGACAAGGTTAAGTATTTTAGAAATATATTTTCACAAAATTAAATTAATTAATTGATTAAAATCTAAATAATGTAAATAGTTAGATTGTTAACAAATTAATTTTTTTGTGAGGTTGTAAGTATGAATGTTAAGGAAGCTTTCATTTCAAGAAGATCAGTTAGAAGGTTTCTTCCAGATCCAATACCAAAAGACAAGATAAAAAATATTTTAGAATGTTCTGCTTTTGCACCAAGTGGACATAATATACAGCCTTGGCATGTATATGTTGTAGAAGGTGAAAAAAAGCAAGCAATTACAAATTCTATTTTAGAATCTATTAAAAATGGTTCTGCAAAAAATTTCAAACAAGAATTTGATTATTATCCAACTGAATGGTTTGAACCATTTATTTCTAGAAGAAGAGCAGTTGGATTTGAACTTTATAGGCTTCTTAACATTAAAAGAGATGATTTTGAAGCTAGAGATAAACAAATGCAGGAAAATTTTCATTTTTTTGGTGCCCCCCTTGGAATGTTTATAACTATGGATAGACGACTTGCAACAGGAACATTTATGGATGTTGGTATGTTTATTCAAAGTATATTAGTGGGTGCTAGAGGAGAAGGATTGCATACCTGTGGACAAGTTGCTTTTACGAGATTTCATACTTTAATTGCTGACCTTTTAGGTTTCAAAGAAAACGAAATGTTAGTATGTGGTGTTTCAATTGGTTATGAGGACAAAAATGCACCTGAAAATGCTTTGAGAGTTGAAAAATTAAATTATAGTGATTTTACTACTTTTTTTTCCTAACTTAATTTAATTTATATTAGACTAGTAAATATGAAATTATTAAATCTTGATAGTTCTAAAACTTACTCAATACCTGATTTATATCTGAATATAGGACATTTACTTGACCATTTTATGATGCTGATTTTTGCCAAGGCAGCATTTGATGCGGGTAGAGAATTTGGATTATCTTATGAAGAAATTATTATTTATGGAACTTTAGGTGTGGTTTTATTTGGCGCTGCAGCACCCTTAGCGGGTTGGTTAGCTGACAAATTTTCAAGAGCTATACTAATTACAATTTATCCTTTTGGTTTGGCCCTAGGTGCATTACTAACTGCTTTTTCAAGTTCTGTAGAGATATTAGGAATTTCATTAGGTATTCTAGGTTTTTTTGCAGCTATTTACCATCCTGTGGGTATTGCAATGATTACAAAAAGACCAGGTAAAGTAGGTTTGAGGTTAGGTATAAATGGTGTTTGGGGTAATATGGGGGTAGCTTTAGCACCAGTCCTTACCGGATTTCTTATAGCTTATGCCGATTGGAGACTAGCTTTTATGCTGCCTGCAATTTTTTGTAGTATATTTGGAATTACTCAATTACTTTCTTTTATAGAGTTAGATGAAAATATATCAAATTCAAAATCAAAAATTCAAAATAAAAAAAATCAAGTTTTAAAGGAAGGATGGAAAACAGTTCTAATTTGCTTAAGTATTGTTACATTATCTGGAGGATTTATCTTTGGTTCAATGACATTTCTAATACCAAGATTATTTGAAATTAATTTATCAGAAATTTCCAATGATATTGCAATAACAGGAATATTAGCAGGATTAGTTTATGCTTTTGCTTCATTTGCTCAAATTGGGACAGGTTGGTTGGCTGATAAAATTCCTCCGAAATATGTTTTATCAGCTATGGGTGTTGGTCAATTAATTTTCATTTACTTAGCAAGTTTTTCATTTGATTACAGTCTATTATTCATTATGTTAGCTGGGATGTTATTTGTCTTTGGGCAAGTTCCTATTACAGATATTATTTTGGTAAAATATGTTCAAGATAGTTGGAGAGGTCGAGTGCTTTCAATCAAGTTTATGGTTAATTTATGTGCTGGTGCTGCAGTCTTGCCAGCAATATCTATTTTGTTAAAAAATGGATATGATTTTTCTTATGTTTTAAAATCATTGGCTTTTATTTCAATTGCTGTAATTGTTTCTGGAATTCTTTTGCCTAATAAATCATCAAATTTTATTATCGCCAAACAAAAATCTTTATAAATATCAAATATTACATAAGTTGACGCCATGAAAAATACTCAAATATTAATTTTTACAGATCTTGATGGTTCGTTATTAAACCATAATAACTTTGAGTTTAGAGAGATAAAAAATTTTATTTTAAATTGTATTAAAAATGGTATTAAGATTATACCAAACACTAGTAAAACAAAGTCAGAAATTAGAGTGTTTCTTGACCAATTAGGGCAAAATCTTCCTTTTGTTGTTGAAAATGGTGCGGCAATACATAATCTCGATCTAGTTCATCGTAAACTCAGATTTAAAAATAACTCACTTGTATTTAGTAGATCTGTAAATGAAATTCTAGAGCTATTTGAGAAGCGTATACCTATAGAATTAAAAAAAAGGTGTTCTTTTTTAAAAGATATGAGTTCAATAGAACAGATGAAAATACTTGGTCTTAATAAAAAATATCTACCATTTGCACTAAATAGAGAATATTCAATGCCGTTAGTTTTTGATGGTTCCAAAGAATTAGTAAATAAATTTACTGTTCTTTTAAAAAAAATTGGTATGAAACTCCATGAGGGTGGAAGAATTTATAATATATGTGATGATTGTTCAAAAGGTAAAGCAATGACAACATTAATTGAAAAGTTAAAAAATGATTTTAATTTCAAGTCATATACAATAGTTATAGGGGATAGCCCTAATGATATTTCAATGTTAAATGTTTCCGATCAACCTTGTATTATTCCTTTACCAAACAGAAATAATTTATGTCACTTGAAAGATCAAAATATAATTAGAGCAACACAAAGCGCACCACAAGGTTGGGAAGAAGTCGTTAGAGCTTCGCTTAAAAAAATAAATTTTGAATTAGAGGGATAGTAAAATGGGTAGTTTTTATCAAAATGGTATAGTTGCAAATTTACATGATTTTTCATATGGAACATCTTTGAAAGGAAATTATACAAAAATAGAAAATGACTTAATGAAATTTTCCAAAGATAACCCGATGGAATTAATTCTTCCATGTTTGTTTTCTGAGATAAGCGGTAAGGCTCTACCCAAAATTATTGATGAAATTAATAAGACTAAATTTTTAAATCATATAGTCATAGGTTTAGATAGGGCAAACAAAAATCAATACAAAGAAACTTCTAACTTCTTTAAAAACTTAAAAACACCTCATTCCATTCTTTGGAATGATGGACCAAGATTAATGGAACTTGATAATGAATTAAAAGAAAAAGGTTTGTCACCTAAAGAATTTGGTAAGGGTAGAAATGTTTGGTTTTGCATTGGCATGACCCTAGCTAGGGGTAAGGCGGAATCTATTGCTTTACATGATTGTGATATCTTAACCTACGAAAAATCTTTGTTAGCAAAACTTTTTTATCCTGTAGCTAATCCAGTTTTTAATTTTCAGTTTTGCAAGGGATATTACCCTCGAGTTGCAGATGGAAAAATGAACGGAAGAGTTTCTCGTTTACTTGTTTTTCCTTTACTTCTTGCAATGGAAAAGACAATTGGTCGAAGTGAATATTTAGATTTTATGAAATCTTTCCGATATCCCTTAGCAGGAGAATTTTCTTTTAGAAGAAACTTGTTACCAAGACTAAGAATTCCTTCTGATTGGGGCTTAGAGATTGGTGTGTTGTCTGAAATGCAACGAAATCATGCTAGCAATAGAATATGCCAAGTTGATTTGGCTCAGAAATATGACCATAAACATCAAGACCTTTCAGAAGATGATGATAATGCAGGACTTTCAAGAATGTCTATCGACATTACAAAGGCGTTAATAAGAAAACTTGCAACTCAAGGAAATATTTTTACTCTAGAGACATTCAGAAGTATTAAAGCAACTTATTATAGGGCGGCACTTGATATGATAGATATATATAGAAGTGATGCACAGATGAATGATTTAAATTATGATTCCCATATTGAAGAAAAAACTGTGGAGTTATTTGCTTTAAATATAATGAAGGCTGGGGAAACTTTTTTTGAAAACCCAATGGAGACACCGTTTATTCCTACGTGGAATAGGGTTTTAAGTGCCATACCAGATTTTTTAGATAGATTTAAATTTAGTGTTGAATTAGATAATGAAGATGTCAGAAATTAAATTTAAACAAGATATTAATTTAGATATTTTAAAAAGATTAAACTATATTTATGAAACAATAATTTCTAAAGAAGAAACTTTAGAGTATTCCAAAAAAATTAATAGACTTATTAATCATTATAAAAAAACGGAATTTAAAACTGAAACAAAAGATTCATGGTCTGAAAACACAATATTATTAATCACATATGCAGACAGTATTAGTAAAGGTATATCAGGAAAAAGTCTTCACAACTTTGGAGAATTTTATAAAAAGTACCTTAAAAAATTTATAAATAGTATTCATTTCCTTCCATTTTACCCATCAAGCGGTGATGGTGGTTTTTCTGTCAAAAATCATTTTGAAGTTGATGAAACCTATGGAGCATGGGAAGATATCAAAGTATTATCAAAAAATGCTAAAATAATGGTCGATTTGGTTTTAAATCACGCATCTTCCGAAGGTCAATGGTTTAAAAATTTTTTAAAAGAAAAAAGACCTGGAAAAAATTATTTTTATATTGTTGATAAAGATTATGACTGTAGTAATGTTGTAAGACCGCGTGACCATAATCTTCTTTCAGAAATAAAAATCTTAAATAAAAATAAATTTTTATGGTGTACTTTTAGTCATCATCAAATTGATTTGAATTTTAAAAATCCTGAAGTTTTATTAGAATTTATTGACCTAATACTTAGACTAGCATCCTATGGTATTAAAATCTTTCGATTAGATGCAGTTGCTTTTATTTGGAAAAAAACTGGAACAACTTGTCTTAATCTGCCTCAAACTCACGAAATAATTAAATTATTAAGAGATATTGTAGATCAATTAGAGAAAGATATTATAATTGTTACTGAAACGAATTTACCCAAACAAGAAAATTTAAGTTATTTTGGTAAAAATGATGAGGCTCACTGGGTATATAACTTTTCATTACCACCTTTAATTATAAATACTTTTTTATTTGAGGATTCAAAAGCTCTTACAAAATGGAGTATGAAAATGCCGCCTGCTCAAATAGGAAACGCCTATCTTAACTTTATTGCATCACATGATGGTATTGGAATGAGACCTGCTGAAGGTGTGTTAACTGATAAAGAAATAAAAAAAATGCTTCAGAGGCTTAAGAAAAATGGAAGCCAGTTTTCAATGAGAAAACTATCTAATGGTGAAGAAAAAGTATATGAAGCTAATATTTCATTATTTGACGCTCTAAAATTCACTGATAATGATGAAAAAGGAAGATTTGACTTAAAAAGATTTATTGCCGCTCATTGCATAATTTTAGCAATTGAAGGAGTACCAGCTTTTTATTTTAATTCATTGTTTGCAACAAAAAATGATAATAAAGCCTTTGATAGTACTGGCATTAAAAGAAACCTGAATAGATATAAGTGGGATTATTCATCTCTAGTTAATTTAATAAATAAAAAAGATAGTGTTGAGTATAACAGTTATCATGCATTTAAAAATATTATTTCTATAAGAAAAGCCCAGCCTGCTTTTCATCCAAACGCAACTCAATTTACTCTTAATTTAGATAATAATATTTTTTCTGTTTGGAGACAGAGTAGAGACAGAAAGCAGAGCATTTTTGCTTTAACAAATGTGTCCTCAAAAACTGTAAAAGTTAATAGTAACCAGATTAATTTAATTGATAATGAACAATGGTTTGATTTATTAAGCCCAAATGAAAAAATAACAGATGGGCAATTTATAAAACTGAATCCATATCAAACTGTATGGATTACAAATTTTAAAGTATAAAATTTAATATTAATTTAAGGACAATCCACCTTGTTCATTTAGAAAAGATGTTATTGAGTTTACACCAGTATTATTTCTCATCTGACCAAAAACATAAGGTAATTTATCTCTAGCTTTTTCAACATCATTTTTCATTTTATCAAGATCAACGCCAACATGTGGTGCAAGATCTGTTTTGTTTACAAGCAAAAAATCTGATTTTGTAATAGCAGGCCCTCCTTTTCTAGGAATATCACCTCCCATTCCTACATCAATTACATAAATAGATAAATCTACCAATTCAGGGCTAAAAGTAGCAGCTAAATTATCACCTCCTGATTCAATTAATATTAATTCTAAGTCAGGAAACTTTTCTTTTAATTCATCGACTGCTAACAAATTAATTGAAGCATCTTCCCTAATAGCTGTATGTGGACATCCACCTGTTTCAACTCCTTTAATTCTTTCCAAAGGAAGTGCCTGTGCTTTCATTAGATATTCTGCATCCTCAATTGTATAAATATCATTAGAAATAACTGCCATAGAGACTTTTTTAGAAAGTTTTTTGCATAAAGCCTCTGTTAAACTAGTTTTCCCTGCACCTACAGGGCCTCCAATTCCTACTTTAAGTGGTCCAAAGTTATTAATCATGTTTGATATATCCTATTATTTAATGTTTCATGATACATGCTACTTAAGTCAGACAAAAAAGCAGAACTTCCTAAATTATTGATTTGTACAATTTTATTTATGTTTGCCTGTTTTTCAATCAATGACAATAAGTTAATCAGAATTTTCTGTCCCTCGCTCTGACCTAAGGGAATATGTTTAATTCCAACGTTAATAAGATTTGATACAAAGCTTTGTAGAAAAGCAATTAATAATTTTTCTAGGGGTATTTTAAAATATGAACCAGCTTTTCCAATAGCTATTGGATAAGCTAAATCTGTATCAATTTTATAACCCCAATTTTCTCTAATGTTTTTACAAAAAGCTTTTCCTAGATTTGAAGTTTCAATCCATCTTTCTTTAGAGGAGCAAAGAGCAAATGCAAGTTCATTCACTTCTTCACCATTATAGGCGTTGGCAAGTAAAATACTGTCAGTTTTCCCAATACCATTTACAATTAAATGTTTTGTCCATTCTTCCAAACTAATTTTGTCATATACAAATTCATATTCAATTGCAGCTTCCAAACCATGAGAAAAGTTAAAGCTACCTATAGGAAAACTGGGTGAAAACCAAGAAAGTAGTAACTGATGATAATCAAAAGTTAGTTGTTTTTGTTTAATGCTTGTGTCCATGAGTTCTACCTAAACCATACGCACCACCTTCTGGGTTAAATTCTTCTTTTACTTTTTTTACATGTCCACCCAGTTTTATGATTAAGTTTTCAATTACTTTATCAACTTGTATTAAAAGTCTCTCATTTTCAATCTGACAAGGGATATGTCTATTACCAATATGCCAAGTTATTTTCATAAGATTATTACTTGTAATTTCTAATAGCTCCTCCTCAGCAGATTTAATTAAAATGATTGATCCATTATCAAGTAAAAATCCGTCATTTTTTTTTAAAGAAACAGTCTCTGATAAATTTACTAAAAACCCAAAATTATTGTCAGAGACAAGCTTTTTTCTTCGAATAAACCTTTGATCATAAGTTAAGGTTATAGTATCTTCTATTTTTTTATTTTCTGGATTAACTAAAATCTTTTCTGAAATCATTATTTTCTCTAAAATAAAAAATATCTCTGAGCCATAGGTAATTCTGTAGCTGGCTCGCAGGTAAGAATTTCCCCATCAGCTGTAACCTCATATGTTTCAGGATCAACTGAAATATCTGGGCAATAATTATTATAAACCATATCTTTTTTTGAGATATCTCTTGTTTTCTCCACCGCAACAGTATTTTTAGCAAGTTCTAATGAATCTAAACTTCCAGATTCAATAGAATCTTTACTTACAAAAGTAATTGAAGATGTCTCTAGGGACCTTCCATAAGAAGAAAACATTGGTCTTGTATACACAGGTTGTGGAGTTGGAATTGATGCGTTAGGATCACCCATTTGAGCACAAGCAATGCTTCCACCAAGCATCACAATCTCTGGCTTTACTCCAAAAAAAGCTGGATCCCATATCACAATATCAGCTCTTTTACCTTCAGTTATTGAACCTATATGTTTAGATAGACCGTGAGTTATAGCTGGATTAATTGTATATTTAGCTACATATCTTTTAACTCTAACATTATCATTATCACCTTTTTCTTCTTGTAGACGACCTCGTTGAACTTTCATTTTGTGAGCTGTTTGCCAAGTTCTGATAATAACTTCTCCAACCCTTCCCATTGCTTGACTGTCGGAAGCTATAATTGAAAAGGCACCTAAATCGTGGAGGATATCCTCTGCAGCTATAGTCTCTTTTCTAATCCTGCTTTCGGCAAAGGCAACGTCTTCTGGAATTGATTTATCTAAATGATGACATACCATAAGCATATCCAAATGCTCTTCTAAAGTATTAATAGTATAGGGTCTTGTTGGATTGGTTGATGATGGTATTACATTTTCATTCCCGCACACTTTAATGATATCAGGAGCATGTCCTCCACCAGCACCTTCTGTATGAAAGGCATGAATTGTTCTATTATTAATAGCTTTTATAGTATTCTCCACAAATCCACTTTCATTTAATGTATCTGTATGTATCATTACTTGAACATCCATTTTGTCAGCTACATTTAGACAGTTATCTATAGCACCAGGAGTGGTTCCCCAATCTTCGTGTAATTTCAGTGCGCAAGCCCCAGCATTTACTTGTTCAATTAATCCCTCTGGTTTAGAAGAATTCCCTTTACCAGCAAATGCAAGATTCATAGAAAAAGCATCCGCTGATTGTATCATTTTACCTATATGCCAAGATCCAGGTGTGCATGTTGTCGCCAATGTTCCATGAGCAGGTCCAGTACCACCTCCTAACATTGTTGTTAAACCTGAGTGGAGAGCATCATCAATTTGTTGAGGACATACATAGTGGATGTGAGAGTCAAATCCTCCAGCTGTAATGATTTTACCTTCACCTGCGATTATTTCTGTGCCAGGTCCAATAATAATATCAATTTTTGGTTGAGTATCAGGATTTCCAGATTTTCCAATTTTTTGAATAATACCATCTTTAATTCCAATATCGGCTTTAAATATTCCATTCACATCAACAATCAGTGCGTTTGTAATAACAGTGTCAACGGCGCCATCTTTTCTTGTAACTTGTGACTGGCCCATACCGTCTCTAATTACTTTTCCACCGCCAAATTTTACTTCCTCGCCATAGATTGTTAAATCATTTTCAACTTCTATAAACAAGTCTGTGTCAGCCAATCTAACTTTGTCACCAGTCGTAGGGCCAAACATTTCTGCATATGATGATCTTGTTATTTTTGAACTCATTACAAGGCTCCCATAATTTTCTGATTAAACCCAAAAATATTTTTATCACCTTTGATATTGATTAAATTTACCTCTCTTGTTTGACCTGGTTCAAAGCGAACTGCAGTTCCAGCTGCAATATCTAGTCTCATTCCTTTTGTTTTATCCCTGTCAAAAGATAAAAATTCGTTTGTTTCGTAAAAGTGATAGTGGCTACCAACTTGAATTGGTCTATCGCCTGTATTTGAAACTTTGATCTTTAAAGCATCAGAATCTTTATTTAAAACTATTTCATCAGATTTTGTAATAATTTCTCCAGGTATCATTTAAATCTCCATTATCTTATAGGATGATGAACTGTGACTAATTTTGTGCCATCGGGAAATGTTGCTTCAACTTGAACTTCATGAATCATTTCAGGAATTCCACTCATACATTCATCCTTTTTTACAACATGAGCACCAGCTTCCATTAAGTCTGCAACGGTGCGTCCCTCTCTAGCTCCTTCAACAACAAAATCTGAAATTAAAGCTATAGCCTCAGGGTAGTTAAGTTTAATTCCTCTACTTTTTCTACTTCTTGCAACTATTGCAGCTAAGCTAATTAAGAGTTTATCTTTTTCTCTAGGTGATAATTTCATGTCCTCTCCCTAACTGTTCCATACTTTTGGAATGTTATCATCAGCAAATATTGATAATAATTTTTTTTGTATTGATTTCAAATCATAAGCATCTTTGGCAACCATTCTGACTAAAATTTTATCATTCCATATAGAATGAGACAACAACACTGTTTCTGAGTTTTTTAGAATTTCAGGTAAAGTATTCTCATAGGATAATAGTTTTTTTCCGTAGATAAAAATATTAGATATTGCAACTCCATCCTTAGCTGAAGCAATATTTGATAGAGTTTCTCTAATATCTCCATTTAAATTTAATGCTTCAGCGTGAATCAAATTTTTATTTACATTTATTCTCCAATTATCATTGAAATAACCCTTTTCAAGATATTCACCCATAGCTGTTCTTCCAAATATTGTGGTTTCAGCTAATAAAAAATTTGAATTAGGATTTAAATTTACTTCAATGTTTCTATCAAAATTACAATTGTTAAATAAAATTAATTCTTGTGGTATCCAAAAAAGATTACTTGTTTCATCTACTGTCAATGAAATTTTAATTTTAGCCTTTTCATTAAATCCCTTATAAGCTCTTTCTGCAGTTTGCGTAGTTAAAAAAATTTTGGATTTATTTACAATTTCAAAATCATAAGAAAAATTATCACCACTTGTAATTCCACCAGCAGTGTTGACTAAAACTAATTCTTTAAACTTTTGAGAAGATTTAAGGTAAAATACTTTTGCAGAACCTGATTGATAGAAGCGATTTATTTCATTATTATTTATTTTAACATCAATTTTACCGTGAGCTCTTTGAAAGGTTGCTTTTTTATTTAACATTTATATGTTTATACCCTTCGTTAGTTTTATATTATATTTTGCTCTTTATAATCATATTTTAGAATAATGAATTGTTCCACGCTCATCAACTTTACTTTTGGCTTGATTGGTTACATCTAGGTGGATTAGATGAGCTCTTGCTTCTCCAATTGCAAAGTGCATTTGTTCATCACCAATTTTTCTATCAAAAATAATTTCAATAGAATCCATAATAGTTATATCTTTTTCATTAAGGGCATCTAATATTAAACTTAATCTATGATTATGATGTTTAATTAAGTCTTTCGCTCGTTGATCACCATTTTTAAATGGCCAATCATGACAAGGAAATACTTTTGTATCTGTTTCCATGGTTGATATTTCATTTAGATATTTAAAATAACCACCTAATCTATCATCTAATGGGTCAAAAAAATTATCAGAAATGTTTGGTGAAATTCTAGGTAACAAAAAATCTCCTGAAAGATATAACTTTCTTTTATGATCTATTAAAGAAATATGTTCAGGTGAGTGACCAGAGTCTGTCCTAGCTATCCATAATCCATCATTAGACTCAATTTCGTATCCAGCTTTAATGATTTCAAACTCAGGTAGTTCATACACTCTATTTTTGTATAGCCTTGTTGCTGGGCCCTTAGCAAGAATATCTTCTTCACTCATTCCAGCTCTTACAAAAACATTACGAAATATTTTTGCATATTCATCATCTGGCATTGATCTAAAAGTATTGGCAGTGAATAATTCTTTTGCTGTTGTAAAACATTTAATATCTAATTTTTTTTGAAGCCAGCCTGCCATTCCAATATGATCAGGGTGATAATGTGTAATTAATAAACCCGCAAATCTTTTAGATTTTAATGGACCATTTATAAGCGCTTCCCAATGTTCTTCTGAATGTTCAGATTTTAGGCCAGCATCTAATATTAATAGTCCCTTAGGAGTATCCATTAAAAATAAATTTACATGGTTTAATCTAAAAGGAAGCTCAAAATGTACCCAATATAAATCAGAAGCGATTTGAGTTAATTCACCAAATTTAGGTTTATCAATTTCTAGTTTCGTCATTTATTGCTCGTCAAGAATTATCGTGGTAATTTTTATTTAAGATGTTAAGAATATACATTAAATCTAAATTAGATCTAGCAAATCTAAAATAAAATTTTAAAAATGAAAATATAGGGTTTTTACCGTATATTTTTCTACTAACATATAGATTAAACATTAAGAGATACATTATGAAAAATTCATTAGACGGAATAAAGGTATTAGATCTAACAAGAGTTTTAGCAGGGCCTTATTGCACCCAAATGCTTGGTGATCTTGGTGCAGAGATAATAAAAGTTGAAAGGCCAGGAGGAGGGGATGATACCAGAGGATTTGCTCCACCATTTGTAAAAGATGAAAACGGAGAAGAGACGGATTTAAGTGCGTATTATTGTGGAGCAAACAGGAATAAAAAATCAATAACTGTCAATCTTAGTAAAAAAGAAGGGCAGGATTTAATAAAGAAACTACTTAAAGATTGTGACATATTAGTAGAAAATTTTAAAACAGGTACATTAGAAAAGTATGGACTTGGTTATAATGATTTAAAGACTGAGTTTCCTAGATTAATTTATTGTTCTATCACTGGTTTTGGACAGACTGGTCCTTATGCATCTAGACCAGGCTATGATGGTTTAATTCAAGCAATGGGCGGTGTAATGGCTCTTACTGGAGAATCTAATGGGGAGCCAATGAAAGTTGGAGTTCCTATTGGAGACTTGATGGCAGGAATGTTTGCATCAGTAGGAATTCTTGCAGCTGTTAGACATCAAATTCAAACTGGAGAGGGTCAATTTATTGATATTGGTATGTTAGACACACATGTTGCATGGCTTGCTAATCAAGGAATGAATTATTTGTCTACAGACAAAAATCCTGAAAGACTTGGCAATCAGCATCCTAATATTGTTCCTTATCAAGTCATGCCTACATCTGATGGATATATAGTCCTTTCAGTTGGAAATGACCCAACTTTTAAGAGATTTTGTAAATTAGCTGGAGAAGAAAAGTTAATTAATGATCCAAAATTCAAAACCAACGCGGACAGAGTATCAAACAGAGAATTTGTTACTAATGTTTTAAATGAAATTACCAAGAAACACACATCCGAGTGGTGGCTAGAAGAGTTAGAGAAAGAAAAAATTGGATGTGGTCCAATTAATACTTTAAGTCAAGTTTTCTCAGACCCGCATGTTAAAGCTAGAGAAATGATAGTGAATATGGATCATAAAAAAACAGGCAAATCTCCTCTAAAATTAATAGCAAACCCAATTAAAATGCATGAAACACCACCAAGTTATAGAATGCCACCTCCTTTACTTGGAGAACATACAGATGAAATTTTGTATGAAGAAATTGGTCTCAGTGAAACTGAGATAAAAAATCTAAAAGATAATGAGATAATTTAATAAATTATTCTAAAAGAATTTATGGTTCAGGCACAAAACAAAAATCTCATTTCTGATATTGAGTATGACAGTATAAGTTCTTGGATTAGATTAATTCTTTTATTTATTGTTGGTGTTGTAGGTATTGTAGGTATGTGGTCCGTTGTAGTTGTAATGCCAGCATTAGAAACTGAATTTGCTATTGATAGAGGTAAGGCAAGTTTGCTTTATGCTACTACTATGGTTGGTTTTGGATTAGGTAATTTTTTAATTGGAAAAGTAGTAGATAAATTTGGGCTTAAATTTCCAATTATTGTTGGAGTTATTCTCCTTTCATCATCCTATTTAGTAGCAATGATTTCCAATGAATTTTGGCATTTATTGGCTTTGCAAGTTTTTATGGGTACAGCTGCATCAACTTTTTTTGGTCCCTCTATGGCGGATATTGGAAATTTTTTTGAAAAACATAGAGGACTAGCAGTAGCTATAGTTGCTAGCGCTAATTACGTAGCAGGTGGTTTGTGGCCACTCTTTATTAGTCATTTGCTAGAGTTTAGTAACTGGAAAGAAGTCTATTTTTATATTGCAATAATCTGTTTGGTAATCATCTTTCCAATTTCATTAATTTTGAAAAATAATATTGTTACTTCGAATAACCAAGAAATTAATATTAATAATGAAAATAATACTATCAAGAATCTATCACCTAAAACATTACAAATTTTGTTAGTATTAGCTGGTATTGGTTGTTGTCTTGCGATGGCAATGCCTCAAGTTCATATTGTTGCTTTATGTGTTGAGAGAGGCTTTGGTCTAAATGTTGGAGCTCAAATCTTATCTGTAATGCTATTGTCTGGAATGATAAGTAGGATTGGTTTTGGATTTTTATCTGACAAAATTGGCCCAATATATACCATTTTCATTGGATCATTATTACAAATGTTTTCTTTAGTTTTTTTCTTGCCATTTGATAGTCAGTTGTCACTATTCATTGTGTCTTTGATGTTTGGTTTATCTCAAGGTGGGATTGTTCCAGCATATGCAATGATAGTTAGAAAATATCTCCCAATTGAAGAAGTTGGAGAAAGAGTAGGCTTGGTTATAATGGGAACTATCGTAGGTATGGGGTTAGGTGGTTGGATGTCTGGAGAAATATTTGATCTTACTCAATCTTATAAACTTGCATTTGTTAATGGCATATTTTGGAATTTAACAAATCTCCTCATTGTCACATTTATTATGTGGAAAGTTTACTTCCAAAAGGATAGATTTATCTACAGTTAATTGAAGAGTTTTATATGAATAAAATAAAAGAACTTACAAAATCAAGTTTTGAAATCACTTATGAGTTATTCATCGTAATGATTCCTACTTTGATAGTAGTAAAAATACTAGATGAAATAGGTTTTGTTGAAATTTTAAACAAGATGTTTGCACCTTTAATGTTTTTGTTAGGATTACCAGAAGCTATTTCATTAGTTTTTACCACTTCAATGTTAACTAGTCCTTATGCTGGTTTAATAGTTTTCTCAGGACTTCCAGCTGATATGCCATTTACTGCTGCTCAAGCAAGTGTTCTTGGGCTTCTTATTTTATTTACGCATTCTTTACCAATAGAAGTTATTATTTGCCGAAAAGCAGGTGTTAGAGCACGTGCTATGATATTTATTAGATTAGGTTTGGGGATATTATCATGTTATTTTTTGAATTTGTTTTTTGAATTAACAGGATATATGAATTATCCTGCTACTATTTTATTACCAAGTCTTGAGAGTGCGCCCGACCTTTTAAGTTGGGGAATTTCTCAATTAAAAGGTCTTGGAATGATTTTCATTATCATAGTTGCACTTGTCATTATTTTAGATTTTTTAAAATATATTGGTGTTGAGAAACTAATAGAAAAAGCCTTAAAACCATTTTTAAATTTTCTTGGTGTTGGCGAAAAAGCGTCAACAATAGCCGTTGTAGGAGTAACATTAGGTATAGGCTTTGGAGCTGGTCTTTTAATTAAAGAAGTGAAAACTGGAAAACTTCACTACAAAGACGTGTTTGGTGTATTAGTTTTAGTAGGAATGCTTCACAGCATTATTGAAGATACTGCGGTCATATCATTAATAGGATCAAACATAATTATAACTTTGTTTCTAAGAGCCGTACTTACATTGTGCATCGTTTACGTGTTTATGAGGTTGGGTGCGCATTTTACTAAGGAATTTTGGCAAAAACATCTTACAAATTATAATATCCCAGAATACAAACCAAATTCTTAGTAGGGAATTATTGTGTTGTCCCAAGCAAATATTTTGCCGTTATCATCTACTGTTTTCGCATCAATAACGTTCACTAATTTCTTAGCTGAAAATTCTGGAGAGAAATACTCCTTATTCTTTTTCTGAAATGGTCTCGACAATTTTGAATCTACAGTGCCTGGATGAAGCCCAAAAATAATACTGTCGTGATTTAATCTTTGTTGTTCAATTGATAAACCTTTTAAAATCATATTTAAGGCTGATTTTGAAGCTCTATATGAATACCAACCACCAAGTTCATTGTCCTGAATGCTTCCAACTCGCGCAGAAATTGATGCAAATTTAGTTATCCTATCCCTGTAGAGGCAAGGTAAATAGTATTTAGCAATCAATGCAGTTGGTATAGTATTAGCATTAAACATATCTAAAAATTTTTCAGTAGATAAATCTCTGATTGATTTTTCTGGATTATCTAAAGCACCAATAGCAACTATAATTATATCCAATTTAATTTGTAGAGAGGAAGCGGCTTCAGCTAGGCTTTGTTCGTTGCAATAATCAACTTTTATTGATTTTATTTGATTATTTTCAAATTCTTCACCTGATCTTGAATACGCAATAATATTATCAATATTTGGTTTATTTATATATTCAATGCATAGTGCCTTTCCAATTGCACCAGAGCATCCGAAAATAGCTACATTTAAATTTGTCATTGGATATACTTTTATTCTTACAATTGAATTTTTGACCGATATACTTTATTCGATACATATAGTCATCTTATAATAAAATACAAAGAGACAAATATGAAAAATAATAAACCTCATTTTTTACTAATTCACGGAGCTTGGCATGGAGGATGGGTTTGGAATGAAATATCAGAAATATTGAGCTATCAAGGGTACAGTGTGTCAACGCCTACTTTAACCGGTCTAGGCGAAAAAAAGCATTTATTATCATCTAAAATCACAATTGATACGTTCATTGAGGATGTAGTTAATCATATTATTTTTGAAAATCTTAATAACATTATACTTGTCGGTCACAGTTTTGCTGGAAGTGTAATAAGTGGAGTTGCAGATAAATTAAAAGATAGGATACAAAAATTAATTTACTTTGATGCTGTAATTTTAAAAGATGGTCAAAAACCTTTTGATATTGCTCCGAAAGAATTAGTTAAACAGAGAATTGAATTAGCAAAAAGATTTGGAAATGGTATATCAATCCCAGCTCCAAGTGCAGACGCATTTGGAGTATTTGACGTAAAAAAATCATTATTACTTGAAGAGAAATTAACACCACATCCACTTAGTACATATCAGTCAAAGCTTACAATTAAAAATGAAATAGGAAACGGTATTCCTTTATTCTACATATTTTGTAATGATCCTGTTTATAAAAGTCTTGAAAGTTCTAGAAAAGTAGTACGTAAATTGAAATGGCCAATTTTTGAACTAAATGCAGGACATGATGCTATGTTAACTCATCCAAAAGAAACTTTAAATTTACTTATGAAAATTTGTAACTAAAATATTAACATTGGAGGTTAAAATGACAGCTTGTATAACTGGATGGTCTCACAGCAAGTTTGGTGTAAATTTAGAACAAACTTCTGAAAATATGATTGCAGACGTTGTTGAAAAAGCTATCGAGCATGCAGAAATTTCTGCTAAAGAAATAGATGCTATTTTTGTTGGAACATTCAATAATGGCTTTCAAAAACAAGATTTCCATGGTGCATTACCTGCTGTTTCACAATCTGATTTAAGACACGTACCCGCGATGAGAGTTGAAAATGCATGCGCTACCGGTTCTGCTGCCATACATACCGCAATGAATGCAATTGAAGCAAAAAAAGCAAAAACTACTCTAGTAGTAGGTGTAGAAAAAATGACTGATGTATCTTCTGAAAAAGTTGGCGATATTTTACTAGGTGCAAGTTACAGACCTGAAGAAGGTAATACAAAAGGTGGATTCACTGGAGTTTTTGCATCTATTGCTAAGTCTTATTTTCAAAAATTTGGTGATAAATCTGATATATTAGCAAAAATTGCAGCTAAAAATCATGAAAATGGTTGTTCAAACCCATTAGCACATATGCAAAAAAATCTAGGTTTTGAATTTTGTAATTCTATTTCAGAAAAAAATCCTTATGTTGCTGAACCTTTAAGAAGAACCGATTGTTCTATGGTATCTGACGGGGCGGCGGCACTAATAATACAAGATTTTGATTTATCGCTTTCTGCAAAAAGGGCTATTGCGTTTAGAGCAAGAAGGCATGTTAATGATATTCTTCCACTTAGTAAGAGAGAAAAAACTGAATTTGAAGGTGCGCGTCAAGCTTGGCACCATGCTCTTTCAGATGCTAAGATAACTCTTGACGATTTATCTTTTGTTGAAACTCACGACTGTTTTACAATCGCCGAACTTATTGAGTATGAAGCAATGGGCTTAACTAGAATAGGTGAGGGTTATAAAGCTATTGAAGAGGGCTGGGTTCAGAAGACTGGTAAATTACCCATAAATCTCTCTGGAGGACTGAAGTCAAAAGGGCATCCCGTTGGTGCAACTGGAGTATCTCAACATGTAATGTCTGCAATGCAATTGACTGGAGAAGCTGGAGATATGCAAATCAATAAAGCAAATTTAGCTGGTATATTTAATATGGGTGGTGCTTCTGTTGCAAATTATGTGTCAATTTTAGAAAGATTACGCTAAAAAATATTTTTGATGATTCTAAATATTAATATTTTAATTGTATCATGAGTTTTTATAACTAGGTTTTCTCTTTTCTAGTAGCGCGTCTATTGCTTCTCTGTGATCATCAAGTTGTTGTAACATGCTTTGTTGGCTAGCGGCCATTTCTAATGCATCTTGCAAAGGGACGTTTTGTGACATTCTTAATAAACGTTTGGCCCGTCTGGATGCTTCTGGAGGTTGGGCGGCAATTTTTTTGGCTAATTGTTGAGCTTCAATTATCAAATTTTCGTTGGGTACTACTTTTGAAACAAGACCCCAATCTAGAGCTTTGTTAGCATCTAGAACCTCACAAGTTAGGATCATTTCATTAGCTCTTGCTAAACCAATTATTTTGGGCAGGAACCAAGATCCTCCATCTCCTGGAATAATCCCTATTCTTAGAAAACTCTCTGAAAATTTTGCATCCTCACCAGCTATTCTGATATCACACATTGTACAAAGATCATTACCTGCACCTATAGCATGACCGTTAACTGCTGCTATAACAGGGACATCAATAGAATTCATGGTTAAAGGAATTTTTTGAATACCAAATCTGTACCAATTTTCAAGTTGTGCTTGTGTCATTTGATCTTTTGTAGTCATATCTTTTATTTCTTGAAGATTGCCACCAGAAGAAAAACTTTTTCCAGCTCCGGTTAAAATAACACACCCAACATCTTTGTCTTTATCAGCTTTTTGTATATATTCTACTAAGCCTTCTATAATGTCCCCTGAAAGTGCATTTCTCGTATCAGGTCTATTAAGTGTAATTTTGACAATTCTATCATCTTGTTCATATAAAACAGATTTTGACATTTCTCACCTCAAGTTTTCTTTAAAATTAAGTTAAATATTCCCATAAGTTTTTATTATTTTTTTCAAGAAATCTTTTGCCTAAAAATTCCTCCCAAAAAGATTCATTTCCAAAGTCATTTCTCCAACTATTTAAATTTTTTGTAAAATAAGATAATTCATACTCCTTGGTAAATCCAATTGCTCCATGAACTTGATGCGAAATAGCTATAATTTTCCCAGCTGCAAAACCTGCTCTAATTTTTAATATTGCTGCATCGTTAGAATTTTTTTCAACTAATCCTAGTTCGGTAATTGTTGATAGGGCTGCAGACGAGGCTGACAATTCAACTGCCATTTCGGAAATTTGGTGTTGTATAGCTTGAAACTTTGACAAAGCTCTACCAAACTGTTTTCTTTCTGAACAATAATTTATTGACAAATCAAGTATCTTTTCCATTGCACCGATCATTTGAGCAGATCTAAGAATTGCACCTAAAAAATTGAAATCGATATTATTTTTAATGGGTCTAATTTCAGCAATATTTAAATCCTCTACCTTGATATTGTACCTTGGTTCAGCTAAAAAGTTTTTTGCATGTATAATTTCACCATTAATTTCATTGATTAAAATTGCTTTTTTGACATTGTTTAATTCATGAACAATCAATAAATTTTTAGTGAGGTTAAGGTATGGTACTGATAAAATCTCTCCAGAAATCATATTGTTTTTAATTTGTAAATTTTTTGTGTCACTAGCAAAAGTTACTATACCGTTAGGTGGATTTATATCTGACTCAGATAATATATAATTTGATAAAATTGTTTCAGATAAGGGTAAAGGAGTTCCATGATTATTTACAATTTTAATCAAAGGTAAAATTGAAAAAAATGGTATTTCATAACCACCAAACTTTTCTTTAACTGATATTTTTGGAAGTCCATTTTTTTCAATATCATTCCACAAATTTAATATATCAGTATTTTCAGAAACTATGTTTTGTCTTAAACTATGATTTACGTGTTTTTGTAAAATTTTAGAAGTTGTTTCTAAAATTATTTCTAATTCTTCAATCATCTTAGGCCTAACTGTCTAGCAATTATACCTTTCATGATTTCAGTTGTCCCTCCTCTTAGAGAGTTTGATGGAATTCTTAATGTTGCATCTTCAAATAGATTTTGTAATTGATTTGGCCATTCATGAAGCGGAACGATATTTGAAAATTCTCTTAATGTTTCTATCATCATCTTTTCAAATTTATTACCTAATTCTTTTACAAATGCTGCTTGTGTCTCGGGAGATTCACCATTATGAAGCATTGAAGCAACCGAAAAACTCATTCTTCTTAATGTTTGTATTTCAGATATTAATTTACCAACTATCTTTGTGCCTGAATGAATGAGTGAGTTTCTGAATTCATTTATAAAACTATCTAATAATGTGAAATGAGAGAGAAATCTTTCTGGACCAGACCTTTCTAGGGCAAGTTCACCAACAACTTGTTTCCAGCCTTTGCCTTCTTCTCCTAAAAGGGAATCATCTGACAATTCAACATTGTCAAATAAAGTTTCATTAAAATGTCTTTGACCAGTCATGTCGGGAATCCCAGTAATCTTTACGTTTGGAAGAGACAAATCAACCAGAAATTGAGAAAGACCTTCATGCCTGTTTTTCTCAGATGCTGGACTAGTTCTAGCTAAAACAATCATATAATGTGCTAAATGAGCGCCGGTAGACCATATTTTTCTTCCCTCAAGTTTCCAGCCATTCTTGGTTTTAGTGGCTTTCGTTTTTACTGAGGCTAAATCCGAACCAGAGTCAGGTTCACTCATTCCAATAGCAAAAAAACACTCGCCAGCTGTTATTCGAGGAATAATAGAAGATTTCTGTTTTTCATTTCCATATCTCAAGATTTGACTTCCACTCTGTCTATCAGCTATCCAATGAGCCGCTACAGGAGCTCCTGAAGACAAGAGTTCTTCTGTTACTACGTATCTTTCTAAAGCTGTTCTTTGATGTCCGCCATATTCTCTAGGAAATGACATCCCAAGCCAGCCTTTAGATCCAATTTTTTTACTAAAGCTTGGATCAGCTGAAAAAACCCAGGCATCTGGAGATGGTGTAAATTCATTATTATTTATACAGTTTGTTATAAATTCTCTTACTTCTTTTCTAAGATTTGAGAGTTCGTTTGTTTCTTTTATAAATGGAAAATTGAATTTTGACATTAATACTTCTTTACAGTTGGTTATTACAACTAAACTAAATAATTAAAGCTAAACGTCAATAGAATTAATAGAATATAATAAGTTTAATTATTGATATTAAGAATTTCATTATTTAATCTTTTTACGATTAAGGAGGTAGAAATGTCGATTGATGAAAATATCTTGCAAAGATTAAGGAATATAGCAACACCCACATTAGCGAATGCACTTGATGATATTGGTTTCAACGGAGTTATGAATAATCTATATCCTGCAGGTCTGGGTATGAAAATAGTTGGTAGGGCAGTAACTGTACAGGAGGTTACGGGGCCATATGGAAGTTTTTCTACAGAAGAATTCAAAGTTGGGCATATGATTGACGCTGCTAGTCCAGGTGATGTTATAGTAGTTGCAAATAATGGAGCACAAGTATCTACCTGGGGTGGAATGGCTTCTTACTCTGCAAAATTAAAGGGTATAGCTGGGCTGGTAGTTGATGGTGGAGTTAGGGATCGAGAAGAAATTGTAGAATTTTCTTTTCCAACTTTTTCAAAACACATGGTTCCAACACCTGGTAAAACTCGAATAAAAGTCCTTTCAATCAATGAGCCAATCATTTGTGCAGGAGTAAGGGTTAGAAATGGAGATATTATTGTTGGAGATGGAACGGGAGTTTTGTGTTTGCCAATTGAACATGTTGAAAAAATAACAGAGGAAGCTGAAAAGTTTACTGCTGACGATAAAAAGGCTATGCAAGAGATGAAAAATGGTCTGACTTTTAGAGAAGCACTCAAGAAATTTTCAAAAATTTAAGTTTTTCCTCTAAGAATTTGCAAAGCTCTTTTAAAAAAATCAGCTTGACCAAAATTTCCTGATTTTAGAGTAACTGAAACAGGTTTGTTACAATTTGAATTTGGTGACCAAAGAGCAGGAACTCCGTGAGCTATTTCTTTCCCAATTTTTAATTCTTGTAGCCCTAATCCATTAACTATGGCACCTGATGTCTCTCCACCAGCAGTTATAAAAATACCAAAAGTATGATTTAAAAGTTTATTCGATAGTTTCTCAAAAATACTTTCAATCTTATTCGCTAATACTTCTTGTCCATATTGAATTTGTTTTTCTTTAACAATTTTTGGATCTGCAGATGAATAAATTAAAGGTGATAGAGTTTCATTGTTTCTAATCCATTTTATAATATCTTCAATTAAGTTTTCGTTATTCATTACTTCGTCAGCAGAAATAAAATATGATGGATTATCTTTTTTATAAACCTCTATTTGACTCAAAGTAGCAGATGAACAAGAGCCTGATAGAATTACTGCATTTGTTGTATTTTCAGGAATTTGAAAATTTTTATCCGAGAGTAAACCATCTTTTTTATAAATTTTTGGTAAACCTAAGGCAATTCCCGATCCACCAGTTAAAAATTTTAAATCTTTTACTCCGTTACTAATAATTTCAAAATCCTCATTATTGGTTGTATCAACTATTGCGTATTTGCAACCTTCAATTTTCAATTTGTTAATTTTATCTTTAACACTATGTGAACCATTATTTATTGTTTTATAATCAATTAATCCAACACTATGTTTAGTCTGATGGTCTAGCCATCTAACTAAATTATGGTCAATCATGGGTGTTAAAGGGTGTTTTTCCATCCCTGATTCATTGAGTGGTTTCCCATATACAAACATATGTCCGTAAAACACTGTTCTTCCTGCATCTGGAAAAGAAGGACAGGCTATTGTGAAATCAACATTTAATTCCTCCATTATAGCATCAGTAACTGGACCTATATTTCCTTCTTTTGTTGAATCAAATGTAGAACAATATTTAAATATGAATTGACTGCAACCAGCATTTTTTAGCCATTCCAAAGCTTTTAGACTCTCTGATACAGCTTCATTTATTGGAATTGTCCTTGTTTTTAGTGCAATTACAGCAGCATCAGCATTGGTTAGTGAGGCTTTGTTTTTAAAGGAGGGAACTCCCGCAAACATAGAAACTTGCATTCCAGATTTTTTTAAATTATTTGCTATGTCTGATGACCCTGTAAAGTCATCTCCTATAATTCCAAGTATCATATTTAGTCAACTTTATAGTTTCTGTTTTTCTAGCTGTGTAACAATTTTTTCTTTAACCCAAGGTGTAACCTCTTTATTAAAAGCTAAATAATGATCGCTTTGAAGGTGAATATCAAAAGCATATTTATCAGTATATGTCTCATATAAAAAAACTACATTTTGGTCATTTAGATCATGACATACATCAAACTCATGACAATCTTTTTCAAGCTCAAGAGAGTCTCTTGCTTGTTGTAAAATTCTAGTTTTAAATTTATCAATATCTTTTTCGTTGATTACGAATTTTACTGTAATTACAAACATTAATTTACTAATCTCCTTTTAAGTTAATATTTGTTTTTGAATTTCATTATCTTTTAATAAATCACTTAAAGTTTCGGTTATCGCTGTTGTTCCCATATCACCTCCAAATTCTATTGGTCTTAATTCATTTCTTTCAAAACCAATTTCAATTGCAGTCTCAATTAATCTAGAACCTAATAAAGTACTTTTACAACTTGTTTTATCAGATAGATATTCGAGCATCAGAGCTGCACTTAAAATAGTAGCTATCGGATTAGCCTTATCCTGTCCGAGTATATCAGGCGCACTTCCATGGGCAGGTTGAAATAACCCGTGATTATCACCTATTTCAGCACATGAGGCCATACCCATCCCTCCTATCAGGCCTCCTCCTAAATCAGATAATATGTCACCAAACATGTTTTCCATTACCATTACATCATATTCCCAAGGATTTCTGATCAAGTTAAGTGCCATTGCATCAACATAACAATGGTCAGCATCTATATCTTTGAATTTAATTTTTCTTTCATCAAATATTTTCCTGAAAAATGCCTGTGATCTGAAAACATTAGCTTTATCTACACAAGTAACTTTTCCTAATTTCCCTTTTTTCTTTCTTTGTCTTGCTAATTTAAATGCAAAATCATGTAATTTTTCAGTAGTTGCTCTAGTTATTTTCATTACATCTTGTACTTCTTGATCATTTTCAACAGGACATCTGTTATGAACAGCAGCAGTGTAAAATAATCCTTCAGTAGATTCTCTTAAAATAACTAAATCTATATTTCTAGATAATTCATTACTTAATTTATTTGGTATGTTTTTGTATGCTTTAACTGGTCTAACACCAGCGTACAAGCCAAACATTTCTCTAAATCTTAGGTGAGGGCATATTTCAGTTCCATCTTTATGACGAACACTAGGCAACCCAATTGCACCTAAAAAAATACTATCGAGTTCATCAACTTTTTTTTCTCCTCCTGGTTCAACATCTTTTCCAGTCAAAGAATAATATTCAGCTCCTGCTTTGATCATATGCCATTCGCATTTAAATCCACCTGTTACTTTTGAAGACAAGTCAACAATTGAAATAGCTGAATTTACTATGTCTTTACCTATCCCATCGCCAGGCACTGTAGCTATCTGAAATTCATTATTATTCATGCGTGATACCAAATTTTTTTAATAAAATATTACTTAGGTCAATTAACATTTACAATGATTTAATAGATATTTGTAATTTATAAAAAAAATCTATTAAAGTTATAAATTTTTAAATGAAATGAGGATGAACTTAATTAATCTTGGGAGATATATATTGAGTTCATCCATATATTTGTAATAATGATAATAATTATCATTGTCAATAATATATTTATTTATTTTAATAATTATTATCATTTGCAAAAATAAATAATAAATTCAATGACTTATTAATTAAACTAATATATTAAAAAACTCTTTGGGAATGCATTATGTACAAATCTTTAATAAAAAAGAAATTTCAAGACTTAAATGATAATGAAATATTATCTTTTGCAATTGATAGTTTAGAAGAAGATATAAAATTATATGATGAGTACTCTTCACATTTTCTTATAAATTACCCAGTAACATCAAAAATGTTTAAACAAATGTCTATTTTAAAAAATAAAAATAGAAAAAAATTAGTTGAATTACATAAAAAAAAATTTGGTGAGACTTTAAGTATTACTAACCACAAAGAAATTGCTAATTATTTTAAAAGAAAACCTGAATGGTTGGTAATAAAGAATTCTATTGAAAAAGTTAGAAACGAAATTATTGAAATGGAAACTTTGTCTGCTAAATTTTATAATTCCTTTGCTAAAAAATCACAAAATATTGAAATTAGAAATTTACTTATTGACTTAGCATTAATGAGTAGAGAGCAGAAAGATAATGCTAAATTGATATTATTGAATGCTCAAAAATCACGAAGTGCCAAAGAGGAAGTTACTAAAGATAAAAGGCAGTTTATTTTAACATGGGTCCAGCCAGGTCTTGCCGGTCTTATGGATGGATCAGTTTCAACTTTAGCTCCAATTTTTGCTACTGCTTTCGCAACAAAAGACAGTCATACAACATTATTAGTTGGTTTAGCAGCATCTATAGGAGCTGGAATTTCAATGGGTTTTACAGAAGCTGTACATGATGATGGAGTAATATCAGGGAGAGGTTCACCAATAAAGCGAGGGTTTGCCTCAGGCATTATGACCACAATAGGGGGGTTAGGTCATGCACTCCCATATTTGATTTCTGACTTTTATGTTGCAACAGTGATTGCAATGTTTTTTGTACTAGTTGAGCTTTGGGCTATTGCTTGGATACAAGCTAAATATATGGAAATTAAATTTACAAAAGCCGTGTTTCAAGTGGTTTTTGGTGGATCACTAGTTCTAGCTGCTGGTATATTAATAGGTGGAGGTTAAAAAAATTAATTTGACATTGATAATAGTTATAGTAATAATAATGATAATGGTTCTCAATAACATAATGGTGTTTTAAATGAAAAGTCTTAAATCTTTATTATTTTGTATTTTCAACTTAATTTTTTGTTTATCTATCTTAATTTTTGGAATTCAACGCGCTAGTGCAAAAGAGATAAATATTTACTCTTATCGAAGCCCTGCTCTTTTGGAACCATTTACTAAAGAATATGAAAAAGAATTTTCAGTAAAATTTAACGTTTTACATGCTAAGAAGGGCCTCGCGCAAAGGCTCAAATCCGAAGGAAAAAATTCTCCTGCGGATGTGATTCTTACCGTTGATGTTTCAAGATTATCTGAGCTTGCAGACATGGATTTAGTTAAAAAAATTAACTCAGACATAATAAATAGAAATGTTCCAAATCATTTAAGAGATATAAACAAAAAATGGGTTAGTTTATCTACTAGAGCCCGAATAATAGGTATTTCCAAAGATAGGGTTAATAAAAATGAAATTAATGATATTGAAGATTTAGCAAAATCCAAGTTCAGGGGTAAAATCTGTACAAGAATTGGAAGTCACCCATATAATAGAGCATTATTGGCTTCAATAATTGCACATAAAGGTGAGGCAAAAGCAAAATCATGGGCAGAAGGTTTAGTTTCAAATTTTGCAAGAAAACCAAAAGGTAATGATAGAGCACAAGCAAAAGGAATTTACTCAGGTGAGTGTGATATAGTTTTAATGAATACGTATTATTTTGCATTAATGAAATTTAATGAAAAGAAACCTGAACAAAAAAATTGGGCACGAGCTACTGAAGTAATATTCTATAACCAAGGTAATAGAGGGCAACATGTTAACATTTCAGGTGCGGCTATTGCAAAATATTCAAAAAATAGCGAAGAAGCTTTAAGATTTATTGAATGGCTGACTATGCCAAAAGCACAGAAAATTTATGCAAATGTTAATTTTGAATATCCAGTAAATCCTAAAGTTAAACTTGATGGCAAAATAATGGAATGGGGTACATTTAAGTCAGATAGCTTACCAATAAGTGAGATTGCTAAAAATGCAAAAAAAGCACAAATGATAATTGATCAGGTGGGTTGGTGATTAAAAGAAATAACTAATACCAAAATAACCAACTAATAGCCAAGCTATACCTTTAAATAAAAAAAACAGGAACAAAATAAGTCCTGTTTTTTTTATATTTGTCTTTGAAATTTTTATATATTCTAGATATTTAAACAGTTTGACCGCCATTAATCTGGATCTCTGTTCCATTAACATATGAAAAAGTTTCTGAGCACATTGAAAGAATGACACCTGCAACTTCATCGGGTGTTCCAAATCTTTTCATAGGTATCTTCTCTGTGAGTAATTTTTTACTACTTGGAGTAACCATAGAGGTTTCAATTTCTCCAGGGGCTATAGCATTTACTCTTATATTATCTTTGGCAAGATCTGATGCCATTTCTCTTGTTAGTGATTTTAGAGCAGCTTTAGATGTTGCGTAAGCAGGTCCTGCAAATTGGTGAACATTATCACTGGCAATAGATGTTACGTTAATTATCATACCATTGGCTGATTTTAGATTATTAACAATAGCTTTTGAAATAATGATTGGAGCAAAAAAATTAACATTAAATACTTTACGCCATAATTCTAATGATGTGTCATTAAAACTAAGTCTCTCATTTTTTTTGTCTTTTGGAGAAATTGCAGCATTATTAATGAGAGCTTTTACTGGCCTCCCATTTAAAAATTCAGATAACTCTTTAAGTTTTTTGTTTAAAGAAATTTCATCTTCAAGATCAACTTGAAAGTGAAATTGTTTATTGTTAGACCAAGGGCATTTTGGTGCAACTTCAGATCGTGAAAATGTAATTACTGTCCATCCATCATCCCAAAATTTTTTTGAAGTAGCGTGACCTATGCCCCGGCTACCTCCTGTAAGAATTATAATTTTATCTTTTTCTTTCATTTTTAAATTTTCGAGAAATTGATAATCATTCTTAATAATACATTATGTAACTTTGAAATTAAAGAAATTAAATAAACAAGAATGTTATTTTTTAATTTTTTTCCCAAATAACTCTAATCTATGATCTACTAGTTCATATCCCATATTTAGAGCTACCTGTCTTTTCATTTCTTCTAGTTCTTCGTTCTGAAATTCAATTATTTCACCACTCTCAACATCAATTAAATGTTCATGATGTTCGCCAGCTTCTTCATATCGAGATCTACCGTCACCAATATCTAATCTTTCAATTATTCCAGCCTCTTCAAATAATTTGATTGTTCTGTAAACAGTTGCGATTGAGATTGAACGATCTTTTTCAACAGCTCTTCTATACATTTCATCCACATCAGGGTGATCAGCTGAATCCTCGATTACTTCTAGTATAATTTTTCTAGGCAATGTCATTCTCAGACCGTTTTTTATACATTTCTCATAAAGTTGGGCCATTCTTTTTTCCTAGAAATATTTATAATCATTCTAAACTAATACAAGTTTACAAAAAATTAAATTATTTTTTTTTATTTATATTTATTATTTTATTGATAAACAAAATAGGTAAAAGTCCTATAATTACTATAAGAAGAGCTGCGCTTGATGCTCTTTCAAGCATTTCATCATTTGCATATTGATATACGTATGTGGCTAAAGTTTCAAAATTGAAAGGTCTTAATAACAATGTTATAGGAAGTTCTTTAATAATATCAACAAAAGCCAGAATAAATGCAGTTAAAATAGATGGTCTTAATAACGGTAATATAACCTTCCTAAAACTATACCAAAACGGATTACCAAGTGATCTACTAGCTTCAAGCAAATTAGGGGGTAATCTATTTATTCCGCTATTAATTGCCCCAAATGAAACAGCATTAAATCTTGATATATAGGCAAAAATTAATAAAAAGTAAGAACCAATTAAGATTAAATTTAGATCAATAGAAAAGATTTCTAATGATAAATTTACAAATTTTTCAATAAAAGAAATAAAAAATAATGTTCCAAGAGCTATAATTATGCCTGGAAAAGCATATCCAATACCTGCTATTGTAGATAAAAAATTAAAGCCTTTAAAATTTTGATATTTAATACTTACGGTTAAAATTATAGATAATAATATTATGATTGTTGCAGTAGTGAAACTAATAAAAAAAGAGTTTTGAGCAACTGTAACTAAGTAATTAAAATTTTCAAGGTGAAAATAATTTAGAGAATTCTCAATTAAAATAAGCACTGGAATCAAAAATCCAAATAATATTGGCATAATGCATATTGAAAAAATTATAATATTTTTAGATTTAGATACTTGAATATTAAAAAAATTGTGAGTGTTGAATTTAGGATCATTAAATTTTTGTCTTTTTCTTGCATAAAGCTCTAGTGCAAGCAAAACAATTACAAATGTAAATCCTACCAAAGCTAGCTGTGATGCTGAGGCTAGATTGTTCATTCCAAGCCATAGATTAAAAATACCCAGAGTAATTGTTTCAACTGCAAAAAAATCTACTGTACCAAAATCAGAAACTGTTTCCATCAACACTAATGACAATCCAGCAACTATTGCAGGTTTAGCCAGAGGTAAAGAAACAAAATAGAAAATATTTTTTCCAGAGATCTCAGCAAACTCAATTAAAGATGAAGGAGTAGATTTAAAAGCAACTTTCGTAATTAGATAAACATAAGGGTATAAGACAAAAGATATTACAAACACTGCTCCTCCAAGAGATCTTATCTCTGGAAAATAATAATCACTTGGTGAAGAAAAATTAAATAAATCTCTTAATATTGTCTGAACAACACCACTATATTCAAAAAAATCAGTATAACAATAAGCAACTATATATGATGGTAATGCTAGAGGCAAAAGAAGTGCCCACTCAATTATATTTTTCATATAAAAATTATATCGGCATACTAACCAGGCAAGAGAAACTCCAATCACAAAGGTAGTTAAACAAACACCTAACATTAACATAAAAGTGTTGTATAAATAATACTTTAAACGTGAATTTATAAGATGTAGCCATAAATCATATGTGTTTTGAAAACTTGATATAATTATAGAAATAACTGGAGAGAGAAGTAAAAAAATTATAATTATACTTATGATTTTTAAATGCGAATTTAATATTTGATTTAATAGTTTAGAGATAGCTACCATTTAACAATTTTTTAAATATTGAAATAATTAAGTTATTAATAGATAAACTATTTTTATTATTATTTATATTTATTTATTTAAGAAGGCAAAAGATGTACAAAATTGCAGTTATTCCTGGTGATGGGATTGGCACAGAAGTAATAGATAGTGGAGTTGAGGTTTTAAAAGCTCTTTCAAATTCAGTCCAAAATTTACCAATAGAATTTCATCAATTTGATTGGGGAGCAGAGTACTACAAAAAACATGGTGTTATGATGCCTGATGAAGGTGTTGAAGAACTTAAGAGTTTTAGTGCAATTTATTTTGGATCTGCTGGTGTACCTGAAATTCCAGATCACATAACACTTTGGGGGCTGAGGCTAAAAATATGCCAAGGTTTAGACCAATACGCAAATTTAAGGCCTGTACGTCTTTTACCTGGAATTATTTCTCCGCTAAAAAATGTAGAAGAAAAAGATATTGATTGGAGTTTTATAAGAGAAAATTCTGAAGGAGAATACTCAGGAATTGGTGGTAGAAGCCATAGAGGTTATAGTCACGATACTGCTATGGACGTTACACTATTTACTAAGCAGGGTGTAGAGAGAATACAAACGTTTGCGTTTGAGATAGCCAGATCCAGACCAAGAAAATTATTAACTTTAGTAACTAAATCTAATGCTCAAAGACATGGTATGGTGATGTGGGATGAAATATTTGATGAGATATCACAAGATTATAGGGACGTTAATACTGACAAAATGCTTGTTGATGCTATGACTACTAGAATGATTTTAGACCCTAAAAGTATAGATACCATCGTTGCTTCAAACTTACATGCTGATATTTTGACAGATTTGGCAGCTTCATTATCAGGGTCAATGGGAATAGCTCCTACAGGAAATCTAGATCCAGAAAGACGTCATCCATCTATGTTCGAACCCATTCATGGATCTGCTTTTGATATAATGGGAAAAGGAATTGCAAATCCTATTGGATCTTATTGGTCTGCAGTGATGATGTTAGAAAATTTAGGTGAACTTAAATCTGCTCAAAAGTTGATGTCTGCAATTGAAAAGCTCACATCAGACAAAAAATATCTACCAAGAGATCTTGGTGGAAAAAGTACTACAAAACAAATTACCAAAGCAATGATAGATATTATTTCAGGAAAAAATAGTTAATAAAAAGCAGGATTAAATATGGAAAAAAATTATGTAAGTCATCTTGAGTGCTCAATTACTGGCAAGAAATATGAAGCAAATAAAATACATGGTTTGTCAGATGCTGGAAGACCGTTATTGGTTAGATATGATTTACAAAATTTAAAAAAGGAAATCTCAAGAGATGATATTACAAATTCCAAAGTAGATGGTCTTTGGAGATATTCACCACTATTACCAGTTTCAGATCCAAAAAACAGGATTACACTTGGTGAAACGATTACTCCATTGATTAAGTTAAATAGAACCGTTAACTATTCTTCAAACGACAAGGGTGTTGTATTAGTCAAAGATGAGGGAAGGCTTCCTACTGGTTCATTTAAAGCTAGGGGATTATGTTTGGCAGTTTCAATGGCAAAACAATTTAAGTTAAAACATTTAGCTATCCCCACAAATGGAAATGCAGGTGCTGCTATGGCTGCTTATGCAACAAATGCAGGTATAAAATCAACTGTGTTTTGTCCAGGTGACACTCCAGAAATCAATGTAAAAGAAATTCAATCACTTGGAGCAGAAACTTTTTTAGTCAATGGTTTAATAAATGATTGTGGAAAAATAGTTGGAGAAGGCAAAGAAAAAGTAGGGTGGTTTGATGTTTCAACCCTTAAAGAGCCATATAGGATTGAGGGAAAGAAAACTATGGGTCTTGAATTAGCAGAACAGCTTAATTGGGAGTTACCAGATGTAATTTTTTATCCTACAGGTGGAGGCACTGGTTTAATTGGAATGTGGAAGGCTTTTTTAGAATTAAAAGAACTTGGGTGGATAAATGGAAAACTACCAAAGATGATTGCTGTCCAAGCTACTGGTTGCGCGCCTATTGTTAAAGCTTGGGAAAATGGGGATGAGCATGCACCATTATGGGAAAATGCATATACTAAAGCTGCAGGTATTAGAGTTCCGATAGCTGTAGGAGATTTCCTTATTATAAGAGCAGTTCGTGAAAGTAGAGGATTCGCAATTTCCGTGTCAGACGAGGAAATATTTGAAGCTAGAGATCGAGTTGCTTCAAATGATGGTTGTTTTTTATGTCCTGAAGGGGCTGCAACAATGACAGCCTACGAACGAGCATTATCTTCAAATTTAATATCAAAAGACGATAAGGTTGTACTTTTTAATTGTGCTACGGGATTAAAATATCCACTTCCAGAAGTTTCAAATAAAATAGATAAAAATAATGAGATAGACTATAAAATTTTTATTAATTACCCCTCGTTGTAATTGCAAATTTCTTATAGTGAACACCAAATATTATTGGATCCAATTTTTTTTCATCTAAATATGAATTGAATTCATTTTTAATATCCTCAAGTAAATTATTTTTACCTTCGCTTCCCTGAAGTTTTTCATAACTTGTTTTACTGATTTGATCATAAACAATTTTTCTGAAATCAACATCATAGTCTGTTAAAAATTCCATTAGCATTTCACCTTTATAAGAAGAAAATACTAAATCAAAACTTATAAATGAATTTGAATTAGGTACATTTGTCCAAAAACTTTTGTTTGCATTGTCACCCATACCACCTATATCCCAATAACTTAAGGAAGGAACTATAACTTTTCCATCAGCCCCAATCTCTTGTACTATAGGTTTTTCATCTGGCTCCATTCTGCCAAGTTTAATTGC